>NZ_JBQAGB010000001.1:0-908778 GCF_051916145.1 Bacillus cereus group sp. MYBK245-2
GTAGCGTGTTCCACCAGCATTCTCCTGAGACTACTCGGATGCAAACCTGTTAATTCTGATACTTGACTAACTCGTAAAAATTTCATTATTATTCTTACCTCATTGAACCTAGCATAGAACATACGTTCGTTTCATTCAATGAAGTTTGATAGATTTAATTAAATTTATCTCGTTCAACTAAGGGCGCAATTCCTTAGCCAGTTCTCTTATGAACTTCTCATGTTTTCACATGAGCGCAGACTATATGTTTATCTCTTTAGAGATAGAGGATTTTTCCATCACCATAGGCTTGTGATGTACTCTCGCCAGTTATACGAGATAGTCGTTGAACGTTCATCTTATCACTGTTGACTTAGATGATTCGAGGCGGAAGACCCATTGTTCTAGTGTTTAGGATTTAACCTTGCACCATCTAATTGATTTTTTCTGCTTTCGCGACATTCACGCTCGCTATTTCTAGCCACGTTGTAGTTCAATCAGCTTTAGGGATTGCCCGCAGTTAACCCTCACTACTAGCCAATCACTTGACTAGCAGGGCTTACTGATATATTTAATTAACTTTCGTTATAATTGGTTAAATAAATCGTAACAGTTAGTTACCCTTCTACACTTTCACGAAGAATCGTTTGTGTCACAACAGAGCCAGCACTTGCTCCAAACGCTTGGATAAAACGACTTAGCAATAAAACTTCAATGGAATTTGCAATAAAGCATAAGAAACTTCCAGCGCCATATACGACAATTCCAAATAACATTGCCGGGCGACGGCCAATAATATCCGATAACCATCCAATAAAAAATACACCTAAAGCAAATCCAGCAAAATACACACTAAGTGTTAACTGCACCTCATTATTACTTACATGTAACGCCTTTGAAATATCAGGTAAAGACGGTGTGTAAATCGTTTCACTAATTTGCGGAAATGCGACAAGAATAATCATTAACAAAAGTGATGGTACTGAGACTTTTTTCATTTTTCATACCCTCCTATAACTTTGAAAATCTCAGAAATAAAAAGACTTTCTTTAGCTACGGAACAGGAGGGGCCATTATAGAAATTCGATTATAAAACAACAAAGAAAACACCTCAATTACGTATGTTAATACTTATAGGAGGGTAATATTAACATCGATTTTTAAATATACTTTTTCAATTATATTACATATTGCGTTTCTTTTACTAGTGCTCGGCCTTGGAGGATTATTAAAAAGATAACTTGATACAGTCACCTTTTTATGGAATAATTAGAAATAGTTTGAATTCATAAGTTTAATTATTAAACGATAGACTAGCATATTTTAATGTCACAAGCTTACAAACAGGAGGACTTTCGTAATGATTGAAATTTTAAGGACAGTAATAAATTTCCTAATCTCTCTATTCTCAGGAGAATTACCACTTGTCTATTATGTGTGGATTATCGCTCTATTTATCATGCAAATAATCCAGGCTACTCTCAGCTATAAGCTCTTTAAAAAGAAAGATAATTTCAGCACTTATATGTCAACAGAATTACTCGCTTTTATCATTCTATTGTTTGGTGGTATGTTAATATCTAAGTTACTTGCCTACATAATAGACGATCCTACTATTAGTATGACAAATGTAACACATTATTTTATTTCCCTTATCATATTAACTATATTCGTCTCTATTGGCTTTATTAAAGACTTTTTACAATCATCTATTAGTAATAAAAATGTAGCTCTTTTTGCCATTTTAGTAGTGTCCTTACTATCTAGTATACTGTCATTCAAGTTTTTATCACCTTTCATTGCAGGTTCTTTTACTCTTTCTAAATCTTTTATAACCACTTTAATTATTATAGTACTCGGGTTAATTGCTATTTTAATCTCTTTAGAGGAAAAGTATGCAGATGAAGAGTAATTCTTGCATTCATAGTTTGAAATTGGGTATCTATTCTTTTTTATCGGTAGTATTAAGAAATAACATTCATTGAATCGAAAATTACGTAGAAATGAGGAACTACAATTGAGCATTGAACAACAATTATATGATGCAGCGAAAAATTTAATTGACCAAAGATATCCACATGGTTGGGGCGGAGCTGCAGCAATTCGTGTAGAAGATGGATCTATTTATACAAGTGTAGCACCTGACGTAATAAACGCTTCAACAGAACTTTGTATGGAAACAGGTGCAATTTTAGAAGCGCATAAATTTCAAAAGAAAGTTACACATTCTATTTGTCTCGCAAGGGAAAATGAGCATTCTGAATTAAAAGTATTATCACCTTGTGGTGTATGCCAAGAACGTTTATTTTATTGGGGACCAGAAGTACTATGCGCCATTACAAATTCTAAACAGGATATCATTTTTAAGCCGTTAAAAGAATTGCAGCCATACCATTGGAGCGAAGCATATTATGATGAATTCGCAAAAGAATGGAGTACGAGATAAAGTGAGGGTTTTGTTCACCACCTACTGATTATTAGCCTTCACCAATCGGGCTTTTATGGACAGTTGATCTGCCACCTGACTTCTTTGGCCCATCCGAATTTTGAGGTGGGTGTCTTACTGCCCGTTAATTCGGGATAAAGTGAAGGTTGCTTGCAAATAGCAAGAGAATAAAGAAAAACGCACCGTCACAAATGACGGTGCGTTTTCTATGTAAGAGCTACTAGAAGATACCCTTCTAGCCTACTCCCATTTATAAGTCCAAAATTGTTCAAGTTGCAACCATTTTAATGTTGCTGCATCTTTGTTTTTGATTTTCGCGTGTGTCTCTTCAAGCATCGCTTCTGTTTGCGAACGGTGCGCACCTAGTGCAGCTAATTTATGCTCGAATACTTCACTAATATTGTTTACAACATCTGGCTCACCGAGTACAGCTTCACGATTTTTCGTAATCGCAACCGCATGAATAACTGGACGTTCTTCTTTTGACATACGTGATACGGCGCGAACGACAGCGCGGCCAAATGCATCATGATCTGGATGTACGCCGTGCTCTGGATAAAATGTAATAATTCGAGATGGATTTACTTCTTGAATGATTGCTTCAATTTTGTCTGCAACGAAATCAACATCTTCAAATTCTAACGTTTTATCATGGAAACCAAGCATTCTTAAATCTTTGATTCCCATCGCTTCACATGCATCTTTTAATTCTTTTTCACGTATATTTGGAATCGTTTCACGGTTAGCAAACACGTTCTTACCCATGTTACGTCCCATTTGTCCTAGCGTACCGCACGCATACGTTACAGGTACTCCTTGATCTGTTAATAAGCGAATTGTTCCTCCCGCCGCAAATGCTTCATCATCTGGATGCGGAAATACAACAAGTACATGTCTCTCCATAAGTTTCCCTCCTTCTTACTTAAATGGCGTTAAGCTTAACTCAAGCGCTACTGCTAAGCGACCTTGATTATCGTGCCCTGCAAGTAATAAACGCTCTTTATCGTCTACTTCCCAGTGCGTAATACCTTCTGCATATACCCAGCCATGATCCATCTTTAAACCAACTCGGTATGGGTTTGTTCCAGTAATCTTTCCGCGCTCAAAGCGAATAATTGCATTTCGAATGAATGCACCAACCGTCATCATCTTTTCATTAAAGTGTGACGCATACGCTCCGTTCGTTGTTTCTAAATGAATATATACATCTTTATTTACAAAACGTTCAATTTCATTTTGAATAAGAGAACTATCTTTTACTATTTCCATCGGAATTCACCTCTTTAAACCATTTTACGCAAAAATAATGTAAATTGCTATCTCTATATTAGAGGACAACGCCCACTTTTCCTAATAATTTGCACTGTGTTTCTTCATTTTTTTATATCATATTTGACACTCCCACGGCTAAAGCCGCAAGCTGACTAACGTCAATGGGATTCTTGCTACCAAAGGCGACGTCTATTTCTAGTATCGCTGACGTGCAAGATTGCGGTGTGCCATCACCACTCCGTATCCAGTGCATCTAGCAGATACGGCACTCGTTCTATTACCAAACGAGTCAGATTGTGAGTTCGCAAATGTGTTTTAGCGTCTTGTACTTGACGACTCAATACATTTTACGGAGTAGAAGAATTTGTTACTCCAACCTCATATGTATTCTGTTTTCAGAGAACAAGATTGTTTTAGAGACTTTTACTTGTCTGTTATGAAAATTATACCATTTCAAATACTCGATGCACAGAACATACTTTCGGTATTTTATCTGTACATCGCATTTGACCTCACTATCATCCACCCCTAAAGGGGGTACTATCGCACCGTAGTGGGCTTTCCTATTCGGAAAATCTGTAAAATCATCATTTTTTCCTTCACTTTGTTAAATAGTTTTCTTTCTTTTTTGAATTTGCTACAATATAAATTATGCAGAAGGATGCATGTTTACAATTGAATACATACTTTAAAGAAGGTGACATGATTGGAACAATCAGCACATGAAGTAGCAAATTGGCAATATTATTTTGCAATTGCCGTATTTTTAGTCACGTACGGATTTATTATTTCTGAGAAATTGAATCGTGCTGTAATCGCACTATTCGGCGCTGCTATTATGATTATTTTTGGAGTTGTAGAATTACATACTGCTTTCACATCACATATTCAATGGGAAACGATTACCCTTTTAATTGGGATGATGATTCTCGTACATATTACGAGTCAATCGGGCGTCTTTGAATTTGTGGCCATTAAAGCGGCAAAAGCAGCTGGAGGAAAACCAATCCGTATTTTATTATTGCTATCCCTATTAACCGCTGTCGGATCAGCATTTTTGGACAACGTAACAACCGTATTATTAATCGTACCTGTTACGCTATCCATTACACGTATTTTAAAAGTTAATCCTGTTCCTTATTTGATTTCAGAAGTATTATTTTCAAATATAGGCGGAACAGCAACATTAATCGGTGATCCACCTAATATTATGATCGGATCAGCAAATAAGCATTTAGACTTCAATGCCTTTTTACTTAACTTAGCTCCTATTGTAATTATTATTTCTATCGTGACACTTGGCATTATTTACTTCATGTATCGTAACAAACTAAAAACAACACCTGAGCAAATCGAAAAATTAATGGCATTAAATGAAAAAGATTATATTAAAGATCAAAGCCTCCTTTTGAAATCCATTTCGATTTTAGGACTAACTATTTTAGGCTTTGTACTTCATTCGATTATTCACGTAGACGCTGCCGTTATCGCGATGACAGGCGCTACACTTCTTATGTTAATCGGTGTGAAAGAACATGATATTGAAGATGTATTTGCCCACGTTGAATGGGTAACTATTTTCTTCTTCGCTGGACTATTCGTTCTTGTTGGCGGATTAATTGATATCGGACTTATTTCTTCACTCGCAAAAGAAGTACTCGACGTAACAAACGGTGATATCGGTTTCGCTGCCGTACTTATATTATGGGTATCAGGCATCGCATCTGCGACAATTGATAATATCCCCTTTGTCGCAACGATGATTCCGCTTATTCAAGATTTAGCTACAGGACTCGGACTATCTGTCGATTCTCCGCAAATCGAAGTACTATGGTGGGCATTATCACTTGGAGCTTGCTTAGGAGGAAACGGAACGTTAATCGGAGCATCAGCAAACGTAGTCGTTGCTGGTATTGCTAAACGTGAAGGACATGCTTTCTCTTATATGGACTTCTTAAAAATTGGTTTGCCGTTAACAATCATTGCATTACTATTATCACATGCTTATATATATTTACGTTATTTAATGTAAAAGTTGTAGTGCATGAAATTATATCGACGATTTTTAAAATATATCAACGATTTTCTAAGTATATCGACGATTCGACAGACAATATCGACTTACCGACAAATAACGACAACGAAAAAGGTATGTAGCGCTAAACTGCATACCTTTTTTCGTTCACCAAAATATACCGATAATTGCTAATCCACCTAAAATCATACCACCAATTTGTCCAATGATTGCTGGTGATAGTTGAACACCTTTCCTCACTTCAACAACCGGTCTTTCATGCCTTAGTTGCTGCACTTCGCTTTGCAATTGATGTACACTTCCGTGCAATTCTTTAATTAACTCCTTTAATTCAGCGACCTCTTCATTTACTGGTTTTGCTTTTTCTAAATTCATCTCACATAGCTCCTTATAAATGCAATCAGTACACTGTAAAAATTCGCCAATTATTATTATATCTCCTGCATACTACATATATAATTTCGAATGTACTTTCTAACCTTGCAGCTCTATCCATTCATCCCGCAATATCCCCATAATCATGCGATCAAAACACTTCCCATCTCTTTGCACTGCTTCTCTCATACAGCCTTCCATTTGAAAACCCATCTTTTTATACAACTCAATAGCAGCTTTGTTATAAGAAATAACATCAAGACCAACACGGTGTAAATTCAATTCATAAAAAGCATACTTTAAAATAAGATGGATTGCTTCTCTTCCATATCCCTTACCTCTATCATTTGCATCTCCTATACCAATTGCTAATAACCCTGTTCTGTTATTCCACTCTATGCCATGAATTGCAACAAAACCAATTAAACGATCATCTTGAACTGTCCTCAACATGAAAGATACACTATTCGATTTCCGTCCTTTTAATAGCCCATCACTTGCTATTTCATTTAAAGATTGCGGGAATGCTACATCTGTATCAACATTTCTTAAATACTCACTATCTTCTTGCCACATAGCCATTACTTCAACATCTTTCTCTCTCATAGCTGATAATTTAATCGTTTTATTTTGAAAAAGATTCATCGTCATTTCAAACTCCCCCTTTATTAAATAACGGGGATAATTATTCGAGCCTATTTACCCCCTCGTTTCATAAACTGTTTCATAAACGGGATACTTACAATAAGCGCTGACATTGGCACATCTCCTCTACGTTAAATTAAATTCATTGTATAATTTTTCATTTATTCTAACAATAAAAAAAAGACCCTCTAAATTTAGAGGATCTTCCTAACGACGAATCGATATTATTTCGTAAACATTTTCTCCGCTTCATCCATTGCCATTTTGTTTCCTAAAGCAGAATAGTCAAGCCATGGTTGGTCATTGATAATGTATACGTGCTTGCCTTTAACTGCTTTTAAGTCTTTCCAGATTGGTGTTTCTTGAAGTTGTTTAAATGCAGCTTTTGCTTTATCGTCTCTATTTACAACAACGAAAATAGCATCTGCATCAAAGTCAGGTAATACTTCTTGTGAAATGACTTCGAAAGGACGGTTTCCATCAATTTTCTCTACACCATTTGCAGGTTGTAATCCTAAGTCTTGGAATAAAATTGGTCCCATCGGTCTTTTCGTACTAAATACACGTAATTCTTTTGCAGTAACGCGAATTGCCATTACTTTTTCGTTATTACCTAGCTCTTTATCTATTAAACCTTTTACTCGTTTTGATTGCTCTTCGTAATCTTGAATATATTGATCCGCTTCTTTCTCACGGTTTACAAGTTTACCAACTTGTTTTAAATGGTCTCTCCACGTACCTTCATCTAAATTGAAAGTATGTGTTTTTGCAATTTTTTCGTATTTCGCTACATCTTTACCCGCGTATTTTTCATCCACATAAATGTCAGTTGGCTTCAATTGAAGTAATGCTTCCATATTCGGATCCGTTACAACACCAAGTTTCTTCGTATCTTTCAACTGCTCTTTTGCATGTGGTAAGAAATCTTTTAAATCTCCACCAATAACAGAGCCTACAGGTGTAATTCCTAATGCAAGTAAATCATTTGTTAAATGAATAGACATTGAAGCAATTTTTGGGTCATTACTTTTTTCCGTTTTTTTCGTTGCCTCTTCATTAGATTTCGTTTGACCACATGCTGCTAATACTAAAATACACATCATGCTAAATAAAATAGTAAGTTTCTTTTTCATATGTTCTCCTCTTTGAAGTATTTATTTTGTTTTTGTAAGTAAATAAAGAAAATACGGTGCTCCTAAAGCTGCCACTACTACACCAGCTGGAATAGAGTTTGGCTCAAATATAGAACGGCCTATCGTATCTGCTAGTACTAAAATAACCATTCCGATAATGCCAGCTAAAGGAAGAAAGTGTTGATAGGTAGTACCTACTAACTTTCTGGCGATATGCGGAGCAACTAAACCGATAAAGCCAATCCCTCCTGCCATCGATACACTTGCGCAAGATAATCCAACCGCTGTAGCTAAAAGTAATAACCGTTCTTTTTGAACAGAAACACCAAGTCCTGCTGCTACACTATCACCTAGTGACAATGCATTTAACGTTTTAGATTTTAGCCACGCATAAGGGGTTAGTATGAATATCCAAGGTAATAATGCAAAGACATGAATCCAATCCCTTCCCCACACGTTACCAACTAGCCATCTAGAAGCGAATGTATATGTCTCATCATTTAACTTGAGGGAGAAAAATAACGAAATTGCACTAAAGCCAGCTGAAACAGCAATACCAACAAGAATAAGTCTAATAGGAAGTAAACCTTTTGATCGATCACTCGCAAGTAAAATAATAAGAAATGCAGCTAATACTCCTCCGCCAAATGTAAATAACGGTATTAAAATCGATGCATTCTCATTAATAGAATGAAAGAAAGTAACGAATATAATTAGCCCGAAAGATGCACCTGAATGCAGTCCAAGAATACCAGGATCGGCCAACGCATTCCTTGATAACCCTTGCAAAATCGCACCGGAAATTCCAAGGCCAATACCAGCTAACATTGTAATTATAATTCTTGGCATACGATAATCGTATAGCACGGTTGCGCTCTCAAAATCACCATGACCGAAAAGCGTTTGAATTACTTTGAGCGGTGCAATGCTAAGTGTCCCCGTATTTAAACTAAGCAAAATAGCAGCGAGACCAATACAACCAAATATTGTAGTTACAGTAACGGCTCTCTTTTTATCCGTGTTTAAAATCTTCTTCACTTACAACTCCCTCCCAACTTTACGTGCTATATAGAGGAAGAACGGAACTCCAACAAGAGCCACCATAATTCCTATTGCAAGTTCTTTAGGAGGATTTACTGTTCTTGCCCCTAAGTCAGCTAAAACTAATAACATAGCTCCTAATAACGCCGACATAGGAATAATAAGTCGATAATTCACACCAACTAATTTTCTAGCAATATGCGGAATAACAAGTCCTACAAATCCGATAGAACCAACTGCTGAAACAGATACACCTGCAAGAATGACTACTATAATCATCCCTAGTATTCTCGTTCGGTTCGTTTTTACTCCTAAATTCGTAGCGACGTCATCCCCCATTGATATGAGTGAAATAGACCGCCCTATCACTGTTGCAAAAAGAATTGTTATGAGAATAATAGGAACTAAAAATTTCAAGTGTTCCCACTTAACACCTGCAACACCACCAGCGTACCAAAACGCTAAATCTTGACTTAAGTCATAATAAATCGCGACACCTGAACTTAACGAATGTAAAAGCGCAGCCATAACTGCCCCAGCGATCGTTAACCTCATCGGTGTTAATCCGCCTGATGTTGCTGATCCGATAATAAAAATGAGCACTGTACTTAAGACCGCTCCAATAAAGGAGACAATCATTAAATAGGAATACGGCATATGCGGGAAAAAGGCAAAACTAAGTGCTACTACAAACATCGCACCTGCATTTATGCCAAGCACACCTGCATCCGCTAAAGGATTTCGTGTTACTCCCTGCATAACAGCTCCAGCCACTGCAAAAGCCGCTCCTACAACTGCTGCACCAATTACCCTTGGAAGTCTTAATTCATAAATAATTTGGTGCTGCGTTAATTTCGGATTATAATCAAAAACCGCTGTCCATACGGTTTGCAAATGGATATCCTTTGCACCAAATGCAACAGCTAAAAATATAGAGCCGATTAAAGATAAAATTGTTAAGCTCATGAAACATATGAACTTAATATGTAGCCAGCGATTATTGCCAGCATATACAGCAGGCTTATGTAACATGTTTCATTTCATCCTTTATATTCAGTTGTTTTTTATAATTATTTTTTATTTGTAATTATTATTGATAATAATTATCATTTTCATTTAGATATTATATCGCCACTTTTTTTAAATAGCAAACTATTTTTTTACTTTGTTAAATATTAAAATACTTATTACGATTTCTATCCAAAACTTACAAATACATGCAAAATAGACTACTGGAATATTTTTTAAATTGTAGTATACTTAATCATTATTTTGAGTTTTCTAACAAAAAAATCGAAGGTGACACAATGTTCTATTTAAAACAACTACTATACTTCACTTACGAGCAAGCATTATCTTGCTTATTCCCAGTTGTTATTTTCTTAACACTAGCCTTATCAAAAATCATTTCTATCCCAGGATTCTACCGCTACGATTTCATACTCATCGTATGTCTTCTTATGCAGTGGATTATGTATAAGACTGGCCTTGAGACGAAAGACGAATTAAAAGTAATTACTGTCTTCCACCTCATCGGCCTTTTACTAGAAATATATAAAGTTCATTTCGGTTCATGGAGTTATCCGGAAGAGGCATATTCAAAGGTTTTTGGAGTTCCACTTTACAGCGGCTTTATGTATGCAAGTGTTGCAAGTTACATATGCCAAGCGTGGAGAAGATTGCATTTACAAATGTATCTCTGGCCGAGGGCTATTTTTGCCGTACCGCTAGGAGCAATGATTTACTTTAATTTTTTCACACATCATTTTCTATATGACTTTAGGTGGGTATTAACTTTACTATTATTCATCGTTTTCTTTCGGACATTTGTGGAATTTTCATTACGAGGCGTTACATATAAAATGCCGCTCGTTCTCTCCTTTTTTCTTATCGGATTCTTTATTTGGATTGCAGAAAACATCGCAACATTTTTCGGTGCATGGCAATATCCAAATCAACGGGAAGCGTGGGATCTCGTCCACTTAAGTAAAATTAGCTCATGGTTTTTACTCGTTGTTATTAGCATTATGATTGTTACACAACTTAAACATTTGAAGGCGTTGAAAAGATAACGCTGATTATGTAAAAACAGATAGCCCATCACTCATTAGAGAGTAATGGGCTTTTTTATTAATATTTTTTAAACCGTTCGTTATAAATTCATCATAATTTACAAGAGCATAAGCATTTGCACATTATGAACTACTACTAGCAGAAGAGGTTGCTGCAGATGAAGCGGCAATCGTTGCCATCATAGCTGCCTGTTGCGCTTGGATGAGGACTTCTATCATAGTTTGTAAACCTGTGTTGGTAGCTTTACTTTCCTCACCTTTCTGACTTACGAACAGTTGAATAGCAATAAGAATATTCGTATCTGTATGCCAACGGAACAATTTCTCCCCCTGCAATTTTTCAATCAACGCTTTAATAGAATGAATCTCTTTTTCTCCATCCTCTAGTAACGCTAATAGCCCGATTGCTGGGTAATGCATTTGTTTCACTTTTACCTTTTCTTGCTTTAACAAATTCCATATGTTTGTGCATGTTGCAACTAATATTTCTTCACGGACATCCTTCTTTAATGAAAGAATATGACTTAAAAATTGAAGATCATTCCCTTTGCGTAAGCCAGCTTTCGCTAGTTTCTGATAAAGACGCTCCACTCGATCCATAAGTGTTTCTACATGCTCTGATTGTCCCGCTAATAAAACCGCGAGCGGATAATCATTTGTACCTGTTAGAAAAAGATGATCCTCTTTCATACGTTTATATACTTGCATCGAACGCTGAATGTGCGTGCCATGATGTTCATTATCTTCTGTTAAAAGCACAGCTGCTGCAAGATAAGTAAATATACTCCGGCTAAAACCACCAGCGACCAATTGTTCATATAAATCTAAAAAATTCCGAAAAGCTTTCTTGTAATCTGTAAAGTGAATATCTAATGTTGCGGCCACCACAAAGCGATGATAAGACTTTAAGTATGAAAACATTCCTACCTCATTCTTAATATAACTACTAATTTCTAAAAAACGTTTGAGATCAAGCAATTTATCACTACTTGCATACATAGCAGCAATCATCATTCCTGTTCGAGAATCACTCGTTTTCCATTTTAGTTCTCCCTTTATCTGTGCATATGTATGTGTGTATTGCTCCAACTTTTGTTCTAATGTAATCATAGTATTCACCCCTATTTCTAGTTCTTCTCTTTTATTATACGTATATTCCATATTTAGGAATACCTTATTTCATAATCACATCTTAAAAATTAGAAGGTTTCTTGTCCTTCTTCATCAGTAGCACGATGATCCCCCCTAATCCTTCAAGAAGTTATACAAAAAAGGTAGATAATAATTTATCTACCTTTTTTGTATATATTATTTAACATTACACCTGTATTGCTTGTTATATGCAATTAAGACTAAAGAGCTTTAATAATACGTTCCATCGCCTTCATTTGCCCAATATGATCCGCTTCATGATAAAGCATCATGCCGTAAAGCTCCCCTACCGTTTCCAATCCTAGGAATGGCTCTGGCAGTTTATTTTCAAACGCTTCTGCTGGAATTTCGTTAATACGCTTTGCTTGTTCTTTTAATTGAGCCGTTAACACTTCTAACGTTGGTCCTTCTGTTTTCCATTTAGACGGTCTTGATCCATATCCAAACATACCTGGATATTCAGTTGGTAATTGTTTGAATTCTTTTCCAAACATGAAAACTTCTGCTGCCGTTAAAACGTGACCGATATGCCAGCGGATTGTATTATTAAAACCATTCGGCTGCGTATCCGCAGTTTTATCGTCTAGCGTCTCCATAAATTTAAACAATTCCCCACGCGTTATTTCAAATTGTTTTAAACCAACTAATCTATTCATCTTATCGTTCTCCCTCTTGATGCACAATTTATTATGAACTAAGAATGTTCAACTTATTAAAGTTTCACCTTGTATAATCTATCAGAAACAATTAATAAATACACCTAATATGCTTAATAAAAAGGTTCACCCCTCGTAAATATAGAATTACTTACTGCACAAATATTTTAGTAAACAAAAAAGGAGTGTTAATTTCATGTTACATGTTTTAAAACAGCAATATCACCTTATTCGCTCTACAAGAGAAACTTTATTTTCGTTTTTGGAAGAAATCCCGCTAGAAAAATTACATAGCACTGTTCCCAATTTCGGAAACGGTAGTATTATAAAGACCCATATTCATGTAGCTGATTGCTACCGATACTGGCTTGGATCATTCGCATTTAAGCAAAAGCGAGCAGATTTTTCATTTGCTAGTGATGACGAAATTGAGCATGCAGATGTAGAGAAAGTCCGTGCTAGATTTAAGTTAGTAGATGAGACTGTACAACGGTTTTTAGAGGAATACAACGACCGGTGGCTCGAAAATATAGCAAATGAAGTGAAATGGCAAAAAGAGCCTTGGAGCATAACTCCGCTATGGCTTTTAACTCATACGGAAACGCATGAATTTCACCATAAAGGCCAAATTGTATCTGTGGCTAGACACCTTGGGTACACCCCTCCTAATACAGATCTTAATCTTAATTAATTCAATCGTTCAAACAAATGAATTACTATAACTATCGTTAGCAGTGTTTATATATATGGAAAGGCCCTTCATTCTTTTTGATGTTGTTTATAGTTTTGCAATTTTTTTGCGGCACAAACTTGTAATATATTTTAATTATGTTTGTGTCGTGTTCTTACTAACTAGTTTCATATCCATAAAAAATATATTAATATGTTTCCTTCTATAATTTCAGTTACCTAATCAATAAGAGGTTCTTTCTTTTTATTATGAATGTATACAAAAAACACGAAAATTCCGAAAATAAAAGTTGAAAACGCTGGTAACACTTTATCATTTGGCACGTACACACTCCAAAAAGAATTAAGAAGCGCATGAAAAATTAGACACATAAAAATACTTTTAGTTGCGTTAATAATTGTAGTTAATAAGAAAGATACGGCAATTGTCGTAATTATAAAGGCTATAAAATCCCTTTGAGTTTGATTCGTGCCCGGAATAAACCATAACGGCCAGTGCCAAATAGCCCATATAACGCTCACAATAATCGTACTAAAAAATTCTGAAAACCTTTTCTGAAGAGCAGGTTGTAAGATTCCTCTCCATCCAATTTCTTCAAGACCTCCACCAATGATCATTATTGGAAAACTAATTAATGCCACGTATAATGGTTTTTGCACTGTTGCTCCACCAAATATCGTTGGAAAATAACAGCTTATAAAGGCTAGAATAATGATTAGAATATACCATGCAAAGTGATGTTTAGGATTTACAATATTTTTAATGAACCTTCTAAACTCCTCTTGTGATCCATATTTTTTCTTTAAACTAATCGCAATGATTGCCGGCATGATCCCACCGAAAACAAATAATATCATCGCAAGCGGTGTACCCAATGTCGTAATGTTTAATTTTATTAAGTTAATTAATAATCCCCAAAGTGTCCATGTACCTATAAAAGTACAAATTACATATCGTTTAATATCATTACTCATCTACTTGCCTCCTTTGTTTTAATTAGAGCACAAATTTCGAAGTATGAAAACAAATTATGTTAAATTATCCCAACATCCGAAAGAAATATCCATACTCAATTAGACCTTTACGAAATATCCCGCTATCTGCTTCACTTCAATTAAAGCTCGAAGTTAAGGTCTTACTATTCGTTAATACTGGATAGACGAACAAAAAAGAGCATATTTTGAAATCCAATCAAAACATGCTCTTAAAATATTCTATCTTACAATCTCCATATCCTCATCAATACCAAATAGTCTCAGCATAATTATATGCATCACTATTCGGAATTGCATGTTTCCCCTGCGCTTGCGCTTTTCTTGGATCTAAATCATATACCATCGGCGTATAGCATGATGTTTGCCCTTTATTTACAACACCATTTCCTCCAGCACTTCCGCAAGTATATGCCTTTCCATCGGTTTTTCTGACGATCCTTGCATCAGCTTCGTTATTATAAAGCGCTGGACGAGTTACAGTAACCTTTGCCCACGCTGTTTTACACGTCGTGCTAAATTTTAATTCCACATATGAATTAGAATCAATCCACTTCTTTTCTTTCGTTACTGCTGATTGATCACAGCTATTGTAGTAAGGGCTTTTTCCATCATATGAATGGTCTTCTGCAAATGCTTTATCATTATTCGTCGTACTAAACATACTAGTTACAACGAGCAATGCCAGACAAAGACATGCGCTTACCTTTTTAAAAAGCTTCATAGAATTCCACTCCTTTATTAATAACGTCCAGTTTTCCCGTAGCCATTATTAATCGTCACCGCTTCAGCATCAGCTGTATAACCAAAATCAGCAGTTAAATCAAATACCATTCCTGTATAGGTGCTCGTTTGCCCCGTTTTAATTGCTCCATTACCACTATTAGAATCTACTGATTTTTGAAATACACCATTTTTATATTTATTAATAACAGCGTAAGCATATACTCCTCCAGAAACAGAAGGTGCTGGTTGATCTAAAACAAGCTTAGACCATGCCGCATGACATTTATTACTGTAACGTAAATACACTGTTCCTACTTTTTTACTACCTTCATACACCGCTGTAGACTTTGCATTAAATCCATCTGCATCGCATGTTGTACTGCCTCCGTATACTTTCGTTGTTGCTGGATTTTTCCCGTCATAATAACTACTCAGATCGGTAGCTGCAAATGTACTTCCTTGAAAACTAAATAATACCCCTACACTCGCTACACTTAACACACATACTTTCATTAACTTTTTAAACATTGTAAATCTCCTCCCTCAAAATAAGTACGTATATCTATCCCCTATGTACGCCCCTCCTTTCGTGCTGCCTAGAGGCATCTTACAGAAACGAATAAACGTTGTAAATTCCCTTACGATTATTGGAATATACGAAGAAATTTACTTATCCTTTTAAGAAAAAAAGTTGAGAAATACACATTTTATAACATCCTTTATTTCAACCATAAAAGAACCGATACTTGTTCCATGCAAGCATCGGTTCTTTTATACAAAATTGCCATTTTTTCTTTTATATAAAATAAATATTTCTCCACTTAGTCTGTTGTAAAAAACTCCCTCGTTACATCAATAAATTGCTGCAGTGGCACTGTCATCCATTTGTCTTTATGCCAAGCAATTTGTGTGAAAATTGGATTGATAGTATTGTCTAGGTGTACCTCTTTTATCGTTCCCTCTCGTATATCTTTTTCTACTACTATCGCTGGCAAAACTGCTACACCTAAATCTGCAATCACACATTGTTTAATTGCCTCTACACTAACGAACTCAATCTTATTTACTGGATACACATCTTGGATGCGAAATAACTCTTCAAATAAAATTCGATATGAACACCCTAGTTCTGTTAATAAAAGTGTTTCCTTCTCTAAATCTTTTATAGAAACGGAAGTTTGCTGGAGTAAATGATGCCCTGGAGCAGCTACTACTTTTAATTCTTCTTTCATAAGCGGCTCCACATGTAAAACATCTTCTGTTTTACATTCGTCCAAAATAAATGCAAGATCGACTTTTCCCTCCATCAATTGTTCCTTCGCATCTTTATTGGAATGCGCTGGTTTAAATATAAGTTTTATTTGAGGAAATTGCGCTTTAAACCTCTTTAATATAGAAGGAAGTCTATATGTACATTGGCTTTCTTGCGCACCGATTATTAACGTACCTGCTATTTCCTCATCATCTTTCACAGCCACCTTCGCTTCGTTACTAAGTGCAATCATCTTGTCGGCATATAGTTGAAACTTTCTGCCCGCTTCAGTTAAGAAAAGGCGTTTTCCTAATCTTTCAAATAACGGCGTACCTAGCTCAGCTTCTAACGTTTTAATTTGCGCTGTCACGCTCGATTGAGCAAAGTTTAATTTCTTCGCAGTTTGTGTAAAGTTCAAAGTATCTGCCGCTACTTTAAATGTAATTAATTGTTTTATCTCCATTTATCATCCCTCTTTTCAATCGATATTCCCGATTGATTTCATCGAAATAATCCTCTTTGTCTATTGATATTTATATTGTATGATAAAGAGCATCGACAAACAATATAATGGAGGTATTCCATATGAAAGCACTTTGTTTCGAACAGTTTGGAAATCCGGATGTACTACAATATAAAGAACTAAATGATCCAATCATAAATCCAAATGAAATTCTTGTCCGCACGAAAGCAATCGGTTTAAATTTCGCCGATATTTATAGACGCCGCGGTGATTATCATCTCGCTGGCAACCCACCTTATATATTAGGTTATGAAGGCGCTGGTATTGTTGAAAAAGTAGGAGCTGACGTTACGAATATTAATCCTGGAGACCGCATTGCATTTGCTGACGTTCCATTTGCAAATGCAGAATTAGTTGCCGTTCCATCAAAAAAAGCAATCCCGCTTCCAGATTCTATTTCTTTTGAAACAGCCGCTTCTGTCTTATTACAAGGTCTAACGGCACATTATTTAACGAAAGATAGCTATGAAATAAAACAAGGTGATATAGCTTTAGTCCATGCCGCAGCTGGTGGTGTTGGACAACTTCTTATTCAAATCATTAAACTACTAGGCGGAAAGATAATCGGCCTCACGTCAGCAAAAGAAAAAGCACAAATAGCTACATTAGCTGGTGCTGACCACGTATTTTTATATACGGAAGCATGGCCTGCGAAAGTACTTGAAATAACAAACGGCACTGGAGTAAATATTGTATATGAATCAGTAGGTTCTACATTAGAGGAAAGTTTTAGCGCTACTAAAACTGGTGGCACTGTCGTATTTTACGGAATGGCCGGTGGTAATCCTGCGCCAGTTGATCCGCGTATGCTTATGGATACTTCAAAAACTTTAACTGGCGGAGACCTTTGGAATGTGCTTACTACTTTTGAAGAACGAAAAAAACGCTCTACTCAATTATTTGATTGGATCGCAAGTGGAAAATTAAACATTGCGAGCCCTACTACATTCTCTTTACAAGACGGTGCCCGTGCACATGAATTATTAGAGAGCAGAAAAAGTACAGGGAAGATTTTATTAATTCCATAATTGTTCCAATAAAAAAAGAAGCTTTATCAAGACCTAAATTGATAAATGAAAGGAGATAACATATTTTATATGACTAATATGTTATCTCCTTTCTTCTTCAAATAACGGGCCAGTATAGCTTTCGAATAAATTCTAATAATTTTTGTGCTCCTTGCTCAATTAAAACGCTCTTTAATTGAATATGGATTTTTTTATTTGTATATTGCTAGGAAATTATCATTTCATTTTTGAGTAAGATTACGTACGGATTTATGCTAAAAACTAGAATTCGATCCTATAACGACTGTAGCGTCTAGTTCCTCGTCTCTAGCCACTCTTGTGGTAAGCCCAGCACCAGCAAAGATTTCAAAGGTCTGAGTTGCCTGCATTTTACTCGTCTCTATTAAAAGATGCCCTCCCGGTGCGAGCCAGAGAAATGCTTCTTTTGCTACTCTTCGCTGAATGTCGAGTCCATCCTCTCCTCCGTCTAGCGCCACATTCGGTTCATGTAGGCGGGCCTCCTGTGGAAGCAGCTTTATTGCCTCGGTAGGAACATAAGGTACGTTGGCAACTAAGGTGTTCACATGTCCTTTAAGTGCGTGAGGCAAAGCTTTATACAAATCACCTTCAAAAACATGGCCACCGAAATTTGTTACGTTGCGGCTAGCACATCGTACTGCGACAGGATCAATGTCAACAGAATACAATTCAACTCGTCCTAAAGCTGCCGCCAGAGCTACACCGACAGCACCTGAACCGCAACATAGATCAACGACGATATCACCAAAGCATAACAGAGCTTCTGCTTGGTGAACAAGAAACTCGGTACGTTGACGAGGTACGAAAACACCTCGGTCCACTTCTATCCGCAATCCACAAAATTCTGTGTATCCAACAACATATTCAAGTGGTAAACCATCGGCTCGCATTTCCACCATTCTCTTGAGGTCCTCTGGAGTTCGAGCTGCAGAAATAAGTAACCGGGTCTCTTCTTCTGCGAAAACACAACCCGCGCTCTGAAGCCTGTTAATTATACATTTTTCCGTTTTATTGTCCAAAAAGGAATTACATTCTTTTCCTATTTACCTCACCACTTTTTCTTATTTATAAACCTGTATTCGCTAAAAATTGGATGTATCCTTTTTAACAAAGTGGTCCTATTCAAAAAAATACGCCCTTATTTAATTAAATGACCCAATTGTTGAACAAAGAAACACTCTACACAATAGAAAAACTTACCATAACATCCCAATATAACCTTATAAATGATGTACTAAAAAAATGAAAAGGAAGCTAGATTTCTCTACCTTCCTTTTCTTATTTCTATATGAATTTTTTATATTTCCACACTTTCTTTCCCTTTTGCAACATAACTCATATCTCCAACTGACTCGACTGTATATGTTCCATCTTGATATACAATCTTCGTCACACTAGCATTTTCCACTCCAAGTTTTGTTTTATTACTATCTAACATCTCTATTAAGGTAGTAATCAACAACCCATGAACAACAACTAAAACGTTACCGCCACCATCTTTAGCAGCTTCTTCACTAATTTTATCTATCTCTGCTTTTATACGAGTAGAAAATAATTCCCAATCTTCCGCCTGTTTCGTAGGGTCTGCTGCTCTAATAAGATTAATTACTTCTTGAATAGAAAACTTCATAAGTTCTTCTGGTGATGCAACGCCCGCAGCTTTTCCAACCACATCCCACATATTTTCAAGCTTTTCACCTTCAAAAATACCGAAATTTAATTCTCGTAAATTTTTCCTTTGCTCAAGTTTCAATTTTGATTGCTCACTATATTTTAATACTAAATTAGCAGTTTCAATCGCTCGGCCGCTATCACTACTATACGCATTCATAAAATGAACATCTTTTAATCCCATTCCTAAATTCGTGGCAACTTCCACACCTTTTTCTACTAACGGCGAGTCTGCCCAACCTTGCGCGCGATGGTTCGTATTTAATATTGTTTTACCGTGTCTTGTAACATATAACGTAACTACGTTCTCATTGCTATTTGTTTCTCGCTTCTTCATTCAATTCTCTCCCTTTACATTTCTATATCAATTTTACCACCTTAATTATTCATTGAGCAAAATATATGTAAGTAGCTTCACTTAATAAAAAACGCTACCTTTCTGTATATCCATACAAAAAGATAGCATCTTTTATGATTATATTTCTTAACCGATACTCCTACTCAGCAAAAGCACTCGAATATTGTACAATTCCTTTTACACCTTCAAGAGCATTCTCCCTTAATTCCATCACCATAAACACTTCATCTGGCACTTCAAATGGTGCTTTTATGTTCCACTCACTTGCTTTTTTAAAACCAAATTTCGGATAGTACTCTGGATGTCCTAATACTACAACTGATCCGTATCCAAGTTCTTTCGCTTTCTCTAACGCAGCTACTATAAGTTTTCCACCAATTCCTTTTTTCTGATAGTCCCTAGCAACTGAAACTGGTGCAAGTGCTAATGAATCTACAGAAGCTCCATCTTGTTCTATCGTAATTTTAGATAACATAATATGACCGACTATTTCTTCATCTACTGCAACGATTGATAACTCTGGAATAAATGCGTCACACTCTCTAATACGTTTTACAAGTTCATGTTCCTTTTTATCACTAAATTCTTCATGTAAAAATGCTTGTTGTACAACTTCTTCCGTTTTTCTATAATCGGTTTGTCGTTCTTGTCTAATCGTTACCATTTTAACTTATCCTCTATTTTTTCTTATTTCTTTTTGGATTTTACGAAGTGCTTTTTTCGATCCACGCTCAATGTCGTGTTGCATTTTTCTCTCTTTATAATCGACAAATAGTGTATTTAAATCGTATCCCTCTGGATATAATTCTTTTGCTGCTACTTCTAAATTAATGCGTTTTACATTTACTTCAACAAATTCGCCGTTATAATATACAACAACATTATAGAAATTATCTATTTCCTTATAGATAATACCAAAATCATCGTAATCTAATAAATTTACACGATCACCGATTTTGTACTCGTAATGGTTTTCTCTTTTTTCTTGCACAAATTTCGGTTTTCTAATTTTACTTTCATTCACTTTTTCTAGAGCATATTCTTTATTTTCCATATACGCTTTCGCTCTTTGCAGTACATGTTCTCTTACATTCATTTTGTTCGCAATCCAAAGTGCATTACTTTCACCTGATTTACCGATCACTAATTTATAAAGCGGTTCTAGTGTCTCACTATTAAATTGCATTGCTGCGTTCATGAAATCATCATGCATTTCTGAGAAGCGTTTAATTTCACCGTAATGCGTACTCGCAACTGTAATACATCCAGCAAGATAAAACTCCTCTAAAATAGAAATTGCAAGTGCTGCTCCTTCATTCGGTTCAGTCCCGCTTCCTATTTCATCAAATAGTAGCAACGTATTATTATTTGACATCCTCATAATCTCAGATAAATTTTTCATATGTGATGAAAATGTACTTAATGCATTTTCGATACTTTGATTATCACCAATATCTACAAATATATTTTCAAAAATAGCGATTTCTGTATCTTTATCCCCTGCAATATGAAGACCTGACATTGTCGCTAATGTTAACAATCCAATCGTCTTTAACACAATTGTCTTCCCGCCCGCATTCGGCCCTGTAATAATTAAACTACGATAGTTTTGACCGATTTCAAAGTTTAATGGTACTACTTTTTCACTTAAAAGCGGATGCTTACAATTTACTAAATGAACGTAGCCATGATCATTTAACTTCGGCTCTATTCCATCAATCGATTTACTAAACTTCGCTTTCGCAAACACCATATCATACTGACTAATCAATTCCATATTAATTTTGATATGATAAATATTTTCTACTACCATTCCTGATAAAGTCGCTAAAATTTGATATTCTTCCATCGCTTCTTCTGCTTTCAAACTTGCGAGTTCCACATTTAACTTTGTAACCGTATGTGGTTCTATAAATAAAGTAGAACCTTTAGCGGACGCTTCAACTATACTTCCCGCAACTTGATTTTTATAAGAAGATTTAATCGGAATCGTGTACCTATCGTCCTTTTTACTAATAAAGAATTCTTGAATATACTTCTTATTTGCACTACTATTTAAAAACTTCGTTAAACGTTCTTTTATTTTCCCATCTACCGAATCAATGTTATTTCGAATTCGTTTTAACTCTTTACTAGCGGCAGAATCAATACTATTACCTTTTATTGAAAAATTAATTTCCTCTTCAATACTTTTAAATTCAGTCATTGAATTTGCATAAGAAGCTAATACTGGCGCAAAAAATTCTTTATCTAACATAAACTTTTTAATCTTTCTACATCCACGTAAAAAGTCTGAAACACTTACTAATTCTTCTGGATCTAAAATCATCCCTTTTTCTAATTTTTGAATTGTACTAGCAATATTTGAAATACCGAAAAAAGGCACATGCCCTTCTGCATCTAATATAGCTCGTGCTTCCGTCGTTTCATTCAATCGATTCCTTACTACTTTTATACTTGCACTCGGCTCTAATTTATTTATTAATTCTTTTCCTAATCCACTTACACAATAAGATTTCACTATATCCTTTAATTCGTTATATTGTAACTTTTCAAAAGTCATCGTATTCATTTTGTTTCTCCTCACTATGATTGATTTCTATCATAAATGAAGATACCTACTCATTAGATTCCAATGAGTTCTACATGATTCAATTACCATTTTTAAACATTAAAAATATACACAAAAAAGCTGCGGGGATACCGCAGCTTTTGCATTTACAAGGCATGAGTAATAACATATGGGGAAATAAACCATAAAAAAACGGATGGCAATCCCCTTATTACACGCTTTATAAAGTATTGTAGGTATCTTCATAGGTATCGAAATAAATCCATGACAAAATTAGGGGTATGGTATACATAAAAATCCCCTGTTCTTATCCGATTTATTTCATTCAATTTTTCCTATTTAGTACCTACCGCACTCACAAAAAGCACCTCTCATTATTTTATATTATGGTCATTGAAATCTAATTTACTGAAATCATCATACTATATGTATAGCAAGAAGTAAAGGTGTCATACTTTAGTCGTACGCACATATGCAGATGTTTCCTCTTGCAATATTAGATACAATATATATAAATCGTTTAACGGAGGGATTTCCATGACAGACTTTCAAAAACAATTTTTCGCACGATTACATATAGAAAAAAAAGACAAAGTTTCATTTGAAGATTTACCTAACATTATGTACGCGATGGCACAAACTGTCCCTTTTGAAAACTTAAATATACTCGAAAACAACTTTACAGAAATATCAAAAGAAAATCTAAAAGAAAAAATTTTAGTAAACAACCGCGGCGGTCTTTGTTATGAACTCAATCCTACTATGTATTACTTCCTTAAAGACGCTGGATTTGATGTTCATCTCGTTTCAGGAACAGTGTATAACGCTGCAAACTCCATATGGGCTGTTGATTCTGGCCATATCGCAACCGTTTTAAAATATCATAATGAGCTTTATCTAATTGAAGTTGGATTCGGATCATACTTACCTCTTGCACCTGTTCCTTTCTCAGGTGAAGTCATTCACTCCATTACAGGAGATTATCGTATTCGTAAAGAAATGACCGAAAAAGGAAACTACATGTTAGAGATGCGTAAAAACAATGAGTTTTTGGATCAATCTTCTACTGATGATTGGACGTTAGGCTATGCATTTTATATAGAAGAAGTGGATGAAGAAAAAGCAAATGCAGCACAAAAAATTATCGCTGAACATGAGGACTCACCATTTAACAAAGTACCTCTCATTGTAAAACTAACTGAAGATGGGCATGCATCTTTAACAAAGGATAGTCTCACAATAGCGAAAAACGGTAAAAAAATGAAAGAAAAAATTACAGATGTGCAATATAAAAATCTTTTACATGCAAAATTCGGAATTACATTATAATTTTTTAAGCCTTGCCATTTTAGCAAGGCTTTTCAATTTTCAGCAGGGATTTTTTGCAATTTGTTGTATTTCATAGTTATATAGGAATATAACTACATATTTAGAAAGGAAATGATTATGACAGAACTTAAAGATCGACTACAAGTAGCGGATAAAGAAAAATGGGATTTAACGGATATTTACGATACCATTGAAGATTGGGAAAGCGATTTTCATAAAATTGAAATATTAACGAAAGAATTACACGAGTTTAATGGAAATATTCACGATGGCAATAGTTTATTAGCCTATTTAACAAAGAGTGAAGAAATTTCTAGCATAATAACTTTAATGTTCGCTTATGCACGATTACAATCTGATCTTGATACACGCGATACTGACGCTCAATCTCTTGTCGATAAAGTAACACAATTACAAGTGAAAGTAAGTGCGGCTAAATCTTTCCTTTCCCCATTCTTACTTAGCATAGATGAAAACACATTACAATCTTACATAGAAGAAGCAGAGGGCTTACAATATTATAAAGAAGACTTATTTGAATTATATCGTTATAAAAAACACGTATTGAATAAAGACCAAGAAGAGATTTTATCACAAATGGGCGAAGCGCTCTCCTCTCCGCAACATACATATGGCATGTTAAATAATGCTGATATACTATTTGGTGAAGTGACTACTAATGATGGAGAAAAAGTTACTTTAACAAGAGGAATGTATGCAAAGTTAATAGAAGATGAGAACCGTGAAAAATGTAAAGAAGCCTATAAAGCTTATTACAAACCATACGTTCAATTAAAGAATTCTATCGCTTCTACTTTATCTGCAGCTATTAAAAATAATGTTACTGTTTCTAAGCTAAGAAACTATCCATCAGCTTTAGAAAAATCATTATTTGGCGATATGGTTCCGAAAGAAGTATATGAAAACCTAATTGATACAACGAAAAAAAACATTCATTCTTTACATACTTATAATAAACTTCGAAAAGAAAAATTAAATGTAGATGAACTACGCCAGTACGATTTAAGTGTTGATTTAGTATCTGGTGTAAAACAGGACATTCCATACGATAGAGCGTTTGACATCATGATTGAATCACTAGCCCCTTTAGGTGAAGAATATATTGAAACATTAAAGAGCTTTAAAGATAAACGTTATATCGATGTGAGAGAAACGCCAGGAAAACGTTCCGGTGCTTATAACTTTGGTGTATACGGCGTTCATCCATTCATTCTTTTAAATCATCACGATGATTTAAATAGCCTTTTCACTCTTACTCATGAATGCGGGCACGGTATGCATACGCACTATTCACACGGGTACCAACCAAGAATTTCTGCACACTATTCTATTTTCGTCGCAGAAGTCGCTTCTACAGTAAATGAAGTGCTATTAATTCATCATTTATTAAAAGAAGCAAAAGATGCTGATGTACGTAACCATTTAGTAAATCACTTCATCGACAAATTTAAAGGCACTTTCTTTACACAAATCATGTTCGCTGAGTTTGAAAAAATCACACATGAAATGGCACAGCAAGGTAAACCATTAAATGCCCAAACCTTTAGCGAGGTTTACGAAAACTTGTTTAGAGAATATAATGGCGACTCCCTCGTATTTGACGAAGAAGTAAAATACGGATGGGCTAGAATACCGCATTTCTATCGTCCATTTTACGTGTACAAATATGCAACTGGATTCGCTTCTGCAATCCAAATTGCCGATAAGTTATTGAGCGGCGATCCAAATGCTCAAAAACATTATATTGAATTCCTTAAAGGCGGAAGTTCAGACTACCCATTAAACTTATTGAAAAAAGCTGGTGTTGATTTAACTACGCCAGAACCGATTGAAAGTGCATTAAATCGTTTTAGTGAACTTGTTGAAGAGTTTTCAGCATTATAAAAAGCATGCAGAGTATATGCTCTGCATGCTTTTTCATTTGAATCACTTTATCCTCATGCTATTTTCGTAACTAAAAAACAAATTTGTGTCACATACTCTTCTACTAAACAATCACATTCAGACCCCTTTATATAAACTTCATATGGATGACCATCTATTGTATAACCGTTCTTTTCCACCCACTCTTCTAATGCCATATAAGCATAACCTATATAGTCATAACTACCATAATGCAAAGTAGTAACAATTTGATGTTGATGTATCTTTTTTATTTCGCATCCTTGCAATTCATTTTTATCGTCACCATCCATAATCGGAATTCGGAATTCAATATCACTGTGACCCGGCATAAACTCTTCATCATAAAAAACGGTAGAAGGAGAGCCTACTATTTGCAAATTATTTTTTTGTACTTCTTCATATAAGTCATAAAAATAATCATCCATATGATCTATATCTATTTGCAATCTTTGAGCAATTACTGTTATTTCATTTCTCATCCCAATTAATATATCGTAACTTCTATGACGAGCAATATTTAAAGCCGTATTCATATTTACCATTTCATTCATTTCAGAAATAACTTGTAAATTTTGTTTCACCTCATGAGACAACTCGATAATTTGCGCCTGCATATGGTGAATAAATGACTCTTGATCTGATGACTGCAGTATTACTTTAATTTTCGACAAAGGAAACTTGTACTCCCTCAGCTTTTTAATTTTCAGTGCTATCTCTAGCTGCCCTTGCTCATAAAATCTATATCCATTTACCGGATTTACATATGCCGGTTTCAATATTTCCTCTTTATCATAATGCCTTAGCATCCGTGTACTCATTTTACAAATCCGAGAAAATTCAGTAATTGTATACATATACATACCCCTTGAATACATTTTCTTTTGTAAACTTTATTATTAAAACCAATCTAAAAACTTTCTAATTGAAGAACTTTCATTCTGATTGTTCAATTTTTTCATCTTTGAAGGTAACAAATGTCTCGGACAATACCACGTTAAACAATTCATTGCGCCTCCCATGGTCGATATTTCTCCTACATGAATTTGAATAACTTGTTTCTCTGTATGTTGTTGAATATATCGTAAAACTTCTCTATCTTTGGCAAGCCCAAACTTAGGGACGTAAAGAGCATCACATGTTTCCAACATATTTATATATAACCCTTTTGCCGACGCTATTTCTTGATCATATTGCCCTTTCTCTGTATATGAGGAAGGAACAACTATAAATTCAGCTTCTGGCATTTGCTCTTGAATAATCTCTTGAACATGATATCTAAATTCATGATCCCCTAAAAAATCACTAATAAACATCGTATGTTCATCAATAAATTTAACCATTCCGTCTGCGTGCGCAAGTACATCTCCCTCTTCAACAGGAATAATAATAACCCGGCTTACATCTAAATCCCACTCTAATTGCTCAATAATTTCCTCTTCTGTCCAATCATCATTATCATCAAATATGCGTTCTGTTACTATAACGGTATCTTTTTTATTCCAAATCAGATTACCACCATCTAATATTAACGGGGACTTCACATATTCAAAGTCGTTCTTTTTCAACCATTTATTAAACTGTTGATCTAAATATCGTCCTTGATCACCTGGCAAATAATTTGGTCGATATTTAAATTTAACAAGATGATTCGTTACAACTGGTGCTACATCTCTTAGCCAAATATCATCATACTCAAAAAAGCTTGTATGAAAGTCTTGTTCTTCAACAGATAAAGAAATAAATTGATCTGTTGCTCCCTTTTTTTCATTTAAATTTTCATTAAAATAAATAAGTTCTTCATAAAACGGTTCATAATATTCATTTGATTCATTTGGTATCGCAGTAAAAATAATTCCCTTTTGTTTTTGTTCCATTTTCTTTCCCTCGCTTTTTTATAGTAATTAAGTAGCCCGCTCTTCCTCAACATTTCTTGGGTGGATATAGTACGGTGAAATATTATATATACAAAACCTTAGTTAAGCGAAAGATCGACTATTGACAGGATTTTAAAATACAATATTAAGAATTCATATGAAAGTATGAAATTTAATAATAGAATCATAATCCCTATCATTATGAAGCTAGTTAAGGTTATCTCTTTCAATACCGTTACTCCCTTTTTGCAAAAAATAAAACATGACAAAATAGGCAAAGATAATATTCCACCTATTTTGTCTATATAGCAGCACAAAGAAATTCCAATCTATTACTTCAATGCAATCGGTTGCTGTTGTGTCACACAATGAATCATACCGCCATTTTTATAAAGCTCTCTCACATCAATACCGACTACTTTACGATTTGGATATAATTTCTGAATCGTATCATTTGCGATTTTATCATTTGGATCATTATAATTAGGCACCAATACTACTGTATTTCCAATATAATAATTGATATATGATCCCTTATAATCGAGAGTTTTTCCATTTTCTAATACAACCTTTTCTTTACTAAGCGGTAAGTATTCATACTTATATTTTTTCCCTAAAGCATTTTTTGCATCTAACAATGTATCCATATCTTTATTAGATAAACCCCATTCGGCTAGGTCATCTTCTTTCATCGTTACAATGGTAGATTTATTATGGAATTTAGCAAACCCATCAATATGAAAATCAGTAATATCTAAATTAGGCACTCCGTCTAACCAAATAAAGTTTGTCACACCCAGGTCACTTATATATTTTTCAATTTCCTTTTCTGATAAATTAGGATTTCTATTTTTGTTCGTTACCGCACTTCGAGTTAATAAAGCAGTCCCATTGCTGTCTAATTCAATTGCGCCGCCTTCAAGGACAAATTCCCCCCAATCAATTCTTTCAATTCCTGATTGTTTACTCACATTTTCACGTATACGAGCATCATTTTTGTACGGCGTTTTCTTTCCCCACCCATTAAATGCCGGGTCTAATATTTTCAAATTTTTATTATTGTCATAAACAAAGATTGGTCCACTATCTCGTGCCCATACATCATCAGTAGGAGCGATAAAGAAATCAATTTTATCCATATTCAGTCCTTTATCTATTAAAAGTTTATTGATTCGCTCTTTCTCCTCCTCATCGTATGCAACAATGTGGACTTTTTCCCCCTCAGTTAAAGCACTTGCCATCTTAATCCAAATCGGTTCAACTTCCTGCTTATACTCTTCACCATATGTGTATTCATGAGGCCATTGCAGCCATGTACCTTCATGTTTATCTTTTTCATCTGGCATCGTATATTTTCCGACGGTTTTCTGTATCTCTACTTTTTCTCCCTCTTTCCCCTTAGCATTTTCATTGTTCCCCTCAAAAGAGCATCCACTAACAATCGCTGTAGAGAGTGTAGTTATTAAACAAAACTTTATTGCTTTTTTCATTTTTCTAACCTCCTGTTCGTTACTTCAATAATGTAAAGCTTCACATAGTGTGAAGCTCAAGCTTTTTTTACCGATGTAAAATTTACCAATTATTTTTCCGCATAAATTCATTACGTATAGATGAACTCCACGCAGCAACTTTCCTATATTTAACATCCATATCATTTAACTTCCTATACAAAATTATTCTAATATTACCCTTTCATCATTACTTCTTCAGCAAACTTAACATCTCCAAACAAAAAAATCGGTATTGATAATTACATATCAATACCGATTTTCAAATTATTATTTTCCTTCTATTAAATCATTCGCCATTTTCCTAAACTCTTGATTAAATGCATCATTCATACCATTTTGAACGTTAGAGAATAATATGACAAACGTTTTTTTATCCCAGTTAAAATTATTAAAAGTATTCCACCCCGCTAATACGCCGTGGTTATGATAATAATCTGGATACGTATAGAAACTAAATCCATATCTTCTTGCAGGTGATGCCGTAAACATATCTAATACACTTTGTTTAGATAACAGCTTTCCATCCATTATTGCCTCATCTAATCTTTTCATATCTTCAACAGTTGTATACATTTCACCACACCCATACAACCAATTCATTTTTAAGCGGGGTGCAGCTATTAATTCATTATCTTTTCTCGTATAACCTTCTGCTAAAAAAATATCTTCTGGGAGAGTCGCCCCCATTCCAGATTCATGCATGCCAGCAGAAGTAAAAATATTTTCTTTGACGTATTCAGCGAGCGGTTTATTCGTAATTTTTTCTATAATATATGCAAGCACCATATAATTATAGTCTGTATATTTCCAGCCTGTCCCTGCAGGAAATTGCAATTTTTGCGCTCCAATCCACGTTACTAACTTTAAACGTGACCCTGCATCCACCCTACCTTGTCCTTGATCTGGCAAGCCAGATGTGTGTGTTAATAGATTTCGTAACGTAATGTTTTTATCTGCTGGAAACGATGGAATATACTTATTTACATTGTCTTCAATGTTTAATTTCCCTTTTTCTTTTAGCTGCATAATAGATATTGCAACGACCGTTTTCGTAATAGAACCAATACGATATTTCGTTCTTGGCGTTGTTACTACTTTATCTTTCACATTCGCATATCCATAACCTTTTCGTAAAATCACATGATCTTTACTAGCTACAAGAACGCTCCCATTAAATCCTTTATCTTTTAAATATTGATCTAGTTTTCCAGCTACAGCTTCATAGCGTTTTTTCTCAGTTGCATCAACTTCTTGCATATCGTCCTTTTGCTTACTATTTAAATTAGAAAATGCCTTTATATCATATTTCTTACCTTTATTTGCATGTATTAGTGCAACGACACTCCCACAAAAAATAGCAAAAACAAAGAAAACGATTAACCATTTCTTTAGCATAATAGGAACCCTCTTTTATATAGTTTCACTTAACGTACATCCATTCTGTTCTATATCTTTTTATTTTCAAATATTTTATAATACTACCTATTATTCACCTAAATGAACTAGATTCCTTTTTCTCATATTCAGTTTTTAGCTACTCTCTATTGTATTTCTTTCTTGCAAAATTTCCACCTTACAATCGGATGCACCCTACTATAATTTCAACATCTTATGTAACATTTGTTACACATGATAAGAAACGGAGTTGTTACGATGAAAAATACTGACAAACGCAATCGCTTAAATGATAGGATGTTTCATTACAGGGTAACAAAAAATAACATAGTTTTAATTGAATATTACATAAAATAGATTATTATATTAAAAGGAAATGACGCTAACAAATTTTTATACAAAATAAATCATGCACATAATGATACAGAAAAACAACTCATTATGGCTAAAGTAACAGGCAATTTCGAAAGAGAAAATGAACGTAACTGAAAATGAATCTCATTTATATTTTAATTATACAACATATAAAAAGAAATGTCGCTCATTCGGCATTTCTTTAGACTTTCTTCATAAAAAATTTACATTGCTAACTTTCTTTTATTTTTTGTTTTTTCTATATAAACTGACTGCTGAGATACATAGTAATACTACTATACACAACCACGCATACGTATACCCTTTCTTATCTACAATATAACCAAATAAAATAGGTGCAACAATAATAGCAATTTGATTGAATGTAAGTGCCAAACTAACTGTTATCCCAACAGAATCTTCCCTCGCCAACTCAGCAACTTCGGCTATAAAAAGACTAAACCATCCAATTGAAAAGAAACCTAGCAATGCACTTACACCATACAATACTCCACTCGTTACTGTATGTATGCTCATTACTAACAATAGAATTAAGCCGATAGAAGCACAGACAGCTATAAATAATGGCGTGCGCCGATTTCCATTATAAAACAAATCACTAATAGATGCTAATATAACACGGCCAATCATTCCAGAAAAGAACATCACTGAAAATACTGTTCCGGCTACAATAGATGTGATAGATTGTTCCTTTACTAAAAATTTCATAAAGTGTCCAACTAACACCATTTGCAATGAAATCATACAAATACCCGTTATATATATTGGATACAAATCTTTTTTACATATCACTACTTTTAGCTGCGTCCAAAAAGAAATTTTAATACGTCCTTTCCTTGCATCCACTTGAACATATGGTTCTTTATAAAACATAAAAAATAATAATCCTCCAATTATACAAATGCATGCGATACTATTGATCGCGTAAGTCACATTATATTGTATCGTAAGAAATGGGATTAGCACTCCCGCTAATGCGCCACCAATCGGTATACCAGCTTGCCTTATTCCCATCGCTAATCCACGATTTTCTTTTGAAAACCATTTCAAAATCACTTTACTTCCTCCTGGCTGGGAAACACTATAAAACATTCCTACTAATAAAAGTACAAATAACAGACCATTCAATCCACTTACTATATTAGTTACTAAAAACGAACCTCCTAATAAAAATGAACTGATAGAAATTAATATTTTTTCATTATATTGATCAAGTAGCCGACCGACAAAAAGCATACAAAATAACGGCCCAACATTTACAACACTTACTAACAATCCACTCTCCATATTCGTAAGCGCATATTCTTCTTTCCAAAATAAAGCGAAAACTCCGACACCATACGTTATAAGTGTCGCCGTTGTTTGAGCAATCGTCGCAACAATTAACATAACCCATTTATAAGTACGATTCACCCTTTCTTCAATCAACATAATAATCCCTCCCCCCTTCCATTGTATGAAAGTTCTGATATCATATAAAATAAAGATTCATCATATAATCCATCAAAAAAATTGATACCTTTTCGGAGGGATGATACGTGGACATAAAAGATTTAACTGTATTTTACGAGGTCGCGAAGGAAAATAATATTTCTCACGCAGCGAAAAATTTAAACTACGTGCAATCAGGCGTAACAATGCGTATAAAACAACTAGAAAATGAATTAGGCGTGCCTTTATTTTACCGTAACGGAAAAGGTGTAACTTTAACTTCTAACGGTGAGATTTTATTAACGTACGCCAAACAAATTATCCACTTAATGGATCAATCTATAAAAGCGGTTCAAAGTAATGGAACTGATCCTAAAGGCACTTTGACAATCGGATGTACAGAATCTACAACTGCGGTAAGGCTTCCCTCTATATTAACGGCCTACTATGAGAGGTACCCAGAAGTCGAATTGATTTTGGAAACAAATACGACTGAACAACTAATTAAGCTTGTATTAGAGCGAAAACTAGACGGAGCGTTTATAGCTGGCTCTACTCAGCATACTGAACTCCATACAACTGTATTTCATGAAGAAGAATTGGTTCTCATTAGTAAAAAACCTTTATCCTCTCTTACAGACATAGAAGATATGAATTTACTCGCTTTTAGTCACGGTTGCTATTATAGGGGTTTATTAGAAGACTGGCTTCAAGAAGAAGACATCTCACCTAAACGAGTTTTAGAATTCGGGACAATCGAAGCTATACTTGCATGTGTAAAATCAAGTATGGACGTAGCGATTATGATGAAATCAATTTTAAAAGGACATGAACATGACGTATCATTCAACCCTTTACCAAATAGCTTCAAAAAGGTTCCTACTACTTTCATTACTAGAAAAGACATATTTCGCTCAGCTGCATTACAAAAATTTATGGAGATGACTCACAATGCATGAAAAGAAAATACGTGGCATGAAACATCCGAGCTGGAATTACGGGGATTTGTCAGATGCAGAAGTAATTGTAACTAAATTAATTGAACATGGCGTACCAAAAGATGCTATCATGTTCGAGAAAAACTCCCTCCATTCTATCGCTAATGTAATAGAAGCGAAAAAGATTTTTGATTTTACAAAGATTAATCGCCTACTATTTGTTTGCAAAAGCTTAGGCGCTGGTCGGCAATACAGAGTATTAAAAAAACATTTACCTAAAACTATTACTTGTATCCCATATACATTTGATACAAGTTTCGATGGTGAGTTTACAATTAATAGATATAATTGGATGGAAAATGAGAAAAGGCGGCATTGAGCCACCTGAAAATGAGGTTGAAGGTTTAGAAGAATATGTATCCTACTACTATAATCTAGCATAATAGAAAAAGGTATACCAAAACCTCGGTATACCTTTTCTCCTATTTATTTTTCTTTTAACACACTATGTAATCGATCAGGATAATTTGTAAACATTCCTGTAGCACCCCATTTCATTAACAATCTCATATCTGGTTTCTCATTAATTGTATAAGGGTGAATTAACAGACCATTATTTCTAGCCATTTTCATATATGACTCATCAATAATTAGTTCTCCGTTATCATTGCGTAAGTTCGGTCCAATACCAACTGCATACTTTTTAATTTCTTGAAAATCTTCATTTGTTACACGTTTCGGTTCATGTGTAATGCCAGACCATTCAACAATCTCATTGTTTTCATTTGGATAATACCAAAGCAGTTGAACTAACGGAATATTTTTATTCATACTATGAATCTTTGTTAAACTATCTTTACTAAATGACTGAATCATAACACGGCTAGAAGACATGTTTTGACCTACTAAATTATATTTTTTTAATAAAGCTAATAATTTCTCTTCCATTCCTGGATACACATCTGGTGATTTTGTTTCAATGTAATACTTCATGCTTCTTCCGTACTTTTGGAAAATTTCTTCAAGAGTCGGAACCTTTTGACCAACGTACTCTTGCTTAGCCTTTTCTGGATAAGCTTTATTGAACCAAGATCCTGCATCTAAGCTTTTTATTTCACTTAATGTTTTATCTCGTACTTCACCTGTTCCATTTGTAGTGCGATCAACTGCTGTATCATGCATTGCAATCAACTGGCCGTCCTTAGTTAACTGAATATCTAATTCCAAATAATCCGCTTTCATTTTTTTCACAAGATCATAAGAAGCAAAAGTATGCTCAGGTGCATGTCCACTTGCTCCGCGATGTGCAATATTTAAAAACTTATTCGTATTCCATTCATGCTTCCCTTCTGCTTTCGCATGAACAGCTCCCCCAGCAAAGATACTCCCCGTCATAAAGAAAATAACTAACACGCTAATAATTTTTCTCATTCTTCTAACCCTTCCTACGTTGCAAATTTCAACAAGTTAATGAGATTTACACGAAATAGAAGATACACTTTCATTATTTTTATAAGCTTATATGAAAATTCCAATCTTACACATACAATTCCCCTATGTTATTACTATACTATTTATTTTCCATATCCCTCCTATTCACATATAACTGCCTATTCTTTACAGTTCATTCAATAAAAAAAGCCATAAATTATTTAGAGGACACTTCTGTATCCCTAAATAAATTTATGGCTTATCTCAAATATCTCCGGCCTCGATTAACTTGTCGAAATTAATCATACCAAACCTATTAATATTTGTGAATATTATTTTTTCAGTAAAGTGAATCTTTTATCAAGATGGATTAGACATCTCCTATTGGTTATTCTTTGACCTAATATCTCATTCCTTATTCATTAAGAATTTTAATGGTGCATAAACAATACTAAAATCACATTTCCATTTTCATTTCCCCACATTTCAACGAAGAAAAAATATTCATTAGGGAAATCTTCTAAAGATACCGGTTCATCACTTAAACTAATATTATTATGATATTCTATATCCCAATCTTTCCTTACATCTTCTAATGATTTGCGTTCTAAATTACTTTTTTGATTATCGAAATAATGCGAGATAAATACCTCTTCTATTTCACCATTAAAAACCATCTCTTTCAATTCTTCTAGTGTAGAGGGATTAGAAAGAATATTATCTGAAATTATCATTTCATTATTGTACATTTCCTTAGTTTCATTAATTATAAAATAGCCTTTTCTTCTCATCATACTCAGCCCTTTATGTAGAAATATAACAAGCTGTATATTATCATAACTTCTGAACACATGTATAGTAGTGTCTCATATAAGACAATGCTTCCATAGTTACTTAAAAATCACATAATAAATTACTCATTACCTCCTCCAGTATTACATCTAGATTTACCACTGCTTTTTCCAAACGCCATCCTATAAATCCATCTGGTCTAATTAATACAGCTCCTCCATTCTCTATCCCATATAATTCACGAAAAACATTTTCTTGAGCAATAAAGTCTCCACTTCCCCCTACTCGATACAGTTTAATATTTATTCCTAATTTAGATGAAACATCAAATACAGCTTCAGCCCAAGAGCTATTGTCTACTCCAGTAAGTAATACAAAATTGTTACCAAATAAGTCTAATATAGAAGCTTCTTTCCCTTTATACATCCCCAAAAAGTGCGGCGCTCGCGTTCCAGGTCTCCCGTTCAACTCTACGCTATCCATTCTATGTGGAGTGACTGAGTCATCTATAATCGCCTCTGAACAATACTGATATCCAACTGTAACAGCTAAACCATCCATATTATTCAAACTGCCTTCCTCTCTATTCGCAGCACGAAACAGTAAACTACTCGCATAATCTGTCGTTAATTTTGCAACAGGATATCTCTCTTCATGATATGTTTCTAACAATTTTGGTTTTGCCTTGCCTTTTATAACAGCCGCTAATTTCCAAGCTAAATTGTGCGCATCTTGTATTCCTGTATTGGAACCAAACCCTCCAGTTGGCGGCATAATATGTGCAGAATCGCCAACTAAAAAAACGCGATTATCTTGAAATTTTGTAGCAGTACTTTCAGTCGCTTCCCACGGTAAAACACTTACTATTTCTGACTCAACATTTGTACTTCCAATTGCGGTTTGAATAATTTGTTTACAACGTTCTATAGTGAAATCCTCTGGTCTCTCTCCTTTTAATGGATCGTAGGATACATGGTAAATCCATCTTCTTTCGTTATCAACTGGAATAAGCGCACCAAGAACTTCTGGATGAAGTACCATAGAAAAACCAAATGCATCTCCTTGTATAAATTCGCTTAAATCCGCTTCAAAATAAATATTCATATAATAGCCACCGATTGTACCTCGTCCCTCCGTACTTATCCCTAGCTGCTCACGTATTTTACTTTTCGCTCCATCCGCTGCAATTACATAGTCACAATGTATGACACTTTCTTTTTCTGTTTCACGATTTCTAATCGTTGTTTTTACCCCGTTTTCATTTTGTTCAAATGAAACTAATTCATGATAAAAAGATAGTTGCCCGCCTAGCGTTTTCGCTTCTTGTAACATCATCTCTTCTAAAATTATTTGATAACACGCAGTTTGTTTTGATGGGCTAATCTCTTCTATTTTTTGAAGTAGTTTTTCATCATTTCCATACTGAGTCTCCCTCATTTGTGCCAATTCTTCCTGATTCGCCTCAGTTATTGTATGAACCGCTATTCTTCCTCGGCAATTTTCTAACGCTTTACCCGCTGATCTAATTCTTTGTTCTAAACCTAATTCTCGAAATAACTCCATCGTACGAAAAGTAATTCCACCCGCTTTTGGATGAATTGCAGTAGACGGATGCCTTTCAATAAGTAAGTACTTAATGTTATGTTTTGCAAGGAATAACGCAGATGCTAATCCTGATAATCCCCCTCCAACAATTAAAACTGGTACATCATTCGATTTCATATATTTATCCTCCACATCATTGTTCTGAGCTCAGTGACATAAAGATAATCAAAAAAACAACAAAAATATAGACTTATATTTCATTTTAAAGTATCATATAGATAGATTACGCCCCAAATTACTTTTACTCTTTCATATATCTATAATCCGCTTGTATTATGTATGTATGAAAGAGTAAAACGAAACAACTCACTTTAAAATAATAAAAACATGATAAGCGGTCGTAACCCTAAAAATTATCCAGGGTTACGACCGCTTAATTTTTTGTTCAATGGCTTAACTATCCTCATCTAGAAACAACGTATTATTAAATCATTTTCTATTTTAAAACTTTATCCATTCCAATATGTAATTCTTTTCTACCCCCTTTATCATTTTCAACATAAAAAATTCATTCGTCTCGATTTTCTTTCCCAATATTGCAGTTCATACAACAATCATGTAGCATTACGGTATCGAAATAATGGTCCATCATCTTAAACCTTTCGACTAATTTTTGGAGGTAAAGTGATTGAAATGAATAAACAAGAACAATTAAATGTTATAAAAAAAGATTTTATTGATTCTCAAAAAGTATTATTGGCAATTGGCGATGAAACACGTCAAGCTATTTTGTTAGTTCTCATGGAAACGGAATGTCAAACCGGATTACGTGTAGGAGAAATTACGAAACAAACACACCTTTCTCGGCCAGCGGTATCACATCACCTAAGGATTTTACGAGAAGCCGGTATTATTTTAATGCGTAAAGAAGGTACAAAAAACTTTTATTATATTGATATACGTACAAAATTAAGTTTATTAAAAAATCTTGTATTAGACATTGAAAAGCTATTGCACAACTTTTATCCCACTTTAACGGGCAGTAAGACCCCCACCTCAAAATTCAGCGAAAACAAATAATTTAGATAGGGGATCAACTGCCCATAAAGGTCCGATTGGTGAGGGCTGATAATCAGTGGGGGATGAAGCCCCCCACAGTTTCATTTTATTGAAATTTGGAGGTATAAGAAATGAAAGCGATGATAATTGATAAATACGGAAAAGTCCCAATGCATATGACAGAGGTACCTACTCCTGAAATAAATGAGTATGAAGTGCTCGCAGAAATTCATGCAGCTAGCATTAACCCAATTGATTTTAAAATACGCGATGGAAAAGTAAAAATGTTACTGAAATATGAAATGCCGCTAATCCTTGGGAATGACTTTTCCGGTGTCATTACGAAGGTTGGATCAAAAGTAACTCGTTTTAAAGTCGGTGATGAAATATATGCTCGTCCAAGAAAAAATAAGATTGGTACTTTTGCGGAATATATAGCCATTCATGAAGATGATATAGCCTTAAAACCGAAAAATTTAAGTTTTGAGGAAGCTGCTTCAATTCCACTCGTTGGCTTAACATCCTATCAAGCTTTACATGACATTATGCACTTACAAAAAGGTCAAAAGATTTTAATTCACGCTGGATCTGGTGGTGTTGGTACTTTCGCAATTCAGTTAGCAAAAATAATGGGTGCTACTGTTACAACGACTGCTAGTGAAGCTGGTGCGAATTTAGTCCAGTCTCTTGGTGCAGATGAAATTATTAATTACAAAACAGAAAAATTTGAAGAAATACTAACAAATTATGATGCAGTATTTGATACAATTGGCGGTACAACACTTGAAAAATCATTCAACATTATAAAAAGCGGTGGCAACATTGTTTCCGTTTCAGGTACGCCGAATGCTCGATTCGGTAAAGAATTCGGTTCAGGATTTTTCAAAACTTTCTTATTTTCATTAGCAAGCAAAAAACTTACTGCACTTGAAAAGAAGCATAATGCTCAATATTCATTTTTATTTATGAAGCCAAGCGGGGATCAACTACGCACTATTGCAAACTATATTGAAGCTGGCAAAATCAAACCGGTAATCGATCGCGTTTTCCCTTTTGAGGATGCTCAAAAAGCAATGGAATATTCAGAGGCTGGCAGAGCAAAGGGGAAAATAATTGTAAAAATGAAATAATAATAAAACCTCCATTTTCTTAAAATGGAGGTTTTAAATTTGCTGTTAAATAGACATAGTGTACTGAAGTCCTTACAATAGATTGCAAGGGGAAATATCATATTATACTTTTAGCTAATTTTACAAAGAATACATACGTACAAATACATAATAAAAAAATAAACAAGGAGGAGATACAATGACTAAAAATAATGAAGCAGGTTGGAATTTAGACAATAGTTATGCTACTTTACCACATTCATTTTATACAGAAATCCCCCCTACTCCCGTAAGTTCACCGGAGTTAGTTAAGCTAAACCATTCACTTGCGATATCTCTTGGCTTTAATCCGGAAGAACTGAAGAAAGAAACCGAAATTGCGATTTTCGCCGGTAATGCACTACCAGAAGGAGCTCATCCATTAGCTCAAGCGTATGCTGGTCATCAATTTGGACATTTTAATATGTTAGGCGACGGTCGTGCTCTTTTAATTGGTGAACAAATTACTCCTTCAGGTAAACGTTTTGACATTCAGCTGAAAGGTTCTGGCCCTACTCCTTATTCACGCCGTGGTGATGGTCGTGCTGCACTCGGTCCGATGCTACGTGAATATATTATTAGCGAAGCAATGTATGCACTTGATATCCCAACTACCCGCAGTTTAGCAGTTGTCACAACAGGTGAGCCAACCTATCGTGAAACAAAGTTACCTGGAGCTATTTTAACTAGAGTTGCAAGCAGCCATATACGCGTCGGCACATTTCAATATGCTGCAGCTCGGGGCTCAATCGAAGATCTTCAATCGCTAGCTGACTATACAATAAAAAGACATTACCCAGAAATTGAAGATCATGAAAACCGATATACTGCATTGCTACAAGAAGTCATCAAAAAACAAGCCAGCCTCATCGCTAAATGGCAACTTGTTGGATTTATTCACGGCGTAATGAATACTGACAATATAACGATTAGCGGTGAAACGATTGATTACGGCCCTTGTGCATTTATGGACCATTACGACCAAGGAACTGTATTTAGCTCTATTGATACACAAGGCCGCTACGCATATGGAAACCAACCATATATGGCCGCATGGGACCTCGCGCGATTAGCAGAATCTTTAATACCAATTCTGCACGAAGATGAAGAAGAAGCATTAAAAATTGCTCAAGACGAAATTTCAAAATTTAGCGTACAGTATGAAAACCTGTGGTTCCTTGGAATGAAAAAGAAATTAGGACTATTTAGCAACGAAGAACAAGATCATTCACTTATTGAGCAACTTTTAAAAATGATGGAGAAATATAAAGCGGATTACACAAATACATTCCGTTCATTAACTCTTAATACGTTAGAAAATACCCCTCTATTCGATAGCCCTGAATTTAAAGAATGGTACAAACTGTGGCAATCTCGATTAGAAAGACAAGAAGAATTGAAAGAAAATGCCTACGAAATGATGAAAAATAATAACCCATCCATCATTCCAAGAAACCACCGTGTAGAAGAAGCATTAGAAGCAGCTGTTACAAATGGCGACTATAGCGTAATGGAGAAGCTTCTTGAGGCTCTAGCAAATCCTTATGCGTATGCTACAGAGCAAGAAGAATACTGTGCTCCGCCCGCGCCTACGAATCGTCCTTATCGTACTTTTTGTGGGACTTGATTGTTTAATATGTAAAAAGGTGTGTTCATACAAATTGTGTGAACACACCTTTTTTATATCCTCACCTCTCAAATAGAACTTTAAAATGCCTCTTCACCAATTCCTTTCTTTACTCCAAAACAAAAACATCACTATTCCAATTGGCTTACTAAAATATTTGTTAAACAAATATTGAGAAATAAAAATCATATTTCTAAATATTGTTATTTTTGATACTATATTTTATAAGAATATTCAAAAAGTGAGGGGATTTCATGAACGTTCAACTACAAGGTAATGAACAAGTTACAAAATTATTTAATGACTGGTATTTAGCTATGCTAAAACAAGATGTGTCCCAAGCGACAAACTTAAAGCATGAAATTGAGGAAAAGAAACTAAACTTCGAGGAAGATGAAAATTTAGCATTATATCATTCCTTACTAGAGTTTCGACATAAAGTTTTGACAGATAGTTTAAGTATTTCAAAAGATAGCTTTGATAAAATAGATTCTTACGTAATCTCATCCAATCATCCACTGTCTTACTACTATCATTTTTTTAAAGGTATTTATGCAACTTTAACCACAGACTATAACTTAGCTAGCGAACATTATGAACAGGCTAAGTTATTATTAGTAAATAACACTGATAATCTAGAGCATGCTGAATTTTATTATCGAATGGCGATTTTCCATTATCACTTTTACCAACCAATTGAATCTATTGAATATGCAACTAAGGCTAAAGAGATTTTCGATAAACAAACTGGCTTTGAAGTTAAAGTTGGATTATGTAAAAATACATTAGGTGCCTCATTTGTATATTTAAAACAATATGAACAAGCGGAAGAGCAATATAATTCAGCAATACATCTTTTACAAAAATCTGATGAAAAAGAATTAATTTTAAGTGTACGTAATAATTTGGGTTGGTTATATGCCAGTCAAAACCTCTCCACACTCGCAATCCGTCACCTATCAGAAGTGACCGAAAAGAAACCAACACATTTCAAGGCTCTCTTCTTGCAAGCAAGAGAACACTCTAAACTAGATGAAACAAGTATCGCTGAAGGATTAATCCAAAAAGGGTTAAAAATTTGTACGGAATTAAATAATGAAGAATATATATATCATTTTAAAATTCTAAACGAACTAAATAATAATGTTAGTTCTGAAGAATTAGAAACAATTATCCTTAAAGGAATTACGTTTTTCGACAAAGAATTATTATATAACTACACTCAAGAATACTCAGAAAAATTAGCTGTTAAATTTTATAGTGAAAATAATCACATTAAGGCAAGTGAATATTTTCATAAAGCGTTACAAGCAAAAGAAAAAACGTTTGAGAAAGGGGCATTGAAATGATTAAAAAAATTAGCTCTGTTTTTTTAGGACTATCTGTTTTCGGTATTTTGGCTACTGGTATTCATAATTCATTTACATACCAAGCGGGTCATGCTGATCTTCCTGCACCACAAAGACCTGACCTTGTTCAATCCGTTGACGTAAGTAAAGACTATAACTCAACAATAGCTGAAAAAACACTTTAGAAAACGAAAGACCTTCATTAAGAAGGTCTTTTTTAATAAGCTTATTTAGAATATTTCCCTTTCATATAGGCTTTATTTTCTCATCAACTCCGCAATCCCCTTACTCCCCTCACTATCAACTTTCTCAAGTTCCTCCACAACTAATTTCCGTCTCCCCACAGAATGATTTTGACTTAGCTTTGCTTTTCCTTCTATTTTACTAATCTTAATTTTAAAACCAATTATCCCCTTACTTAATCCCGCCATATAATTCGGATCTACATCATCAAATGAGTAGGCACTCTGTGGATCTTCATATGTATGTACTAACTCTTGAAGAGAATCTATTAATTCCTGTTCTTCTTCAACAATTTCTAATTCACCCTATACATGCACTGCAACGTAATTCCATGTTGGTACTGCATTGTTTGTTTCATACCATGACGGCGATATGTAACTGTGTGGCCCTTGGAATATAGCGAGTACTTGTTGATTCCCACTATCTTTCCACTGTTCATTCGGCCGTGCGAAATGACCATGTAACGTGAGTGTTTCCCTATTTAACAACAACTGCAAATGTGTTGCATATGGTTCCCCGTTATGTTGAGAAAATAATGTCGCAAAGCTATTTTGTTCAATTATTTCGTACTTCATCTCTTCATCTTGTATTGCAAAGTATTTTGGTATATACATAAACTCCCTCTTTTCCACTCTTTTATTTCTCATTATATTTATCGTTTCATTCAATAGGGCCAGTTTGTATTTCTTTTACAATAGCAGCTTTCTATCCAAAAAGAACAGGCGGCATATACTCCATGCCGCCTTAGTTTATTTCTTCTAATATATTTGTAATAAATTTCGTCTTACCTTCACTGTAGCTCGTTCTACTTTTTGATTCTCTTGCTAACTCGTCCTTTAAACGACCATATTCACCAGCAACATCTTCATGTTCACGAAGGTAATCCCGAAACGCTATATGTTTTCTTAACTCTTCACTATTTTTATCACAAACATATAAATGATGTTCCATCCAAACTATACTTTCTTCACTCCACGGAACGAAAGCGTCCTTTCTGCCAAACGCCTCTCTCCCTTTGTAACTCCATTCTGCCTGATGATAGTATCCTATCGTTTCAAGTTTTTTTACTATTTCAGGAAAGATTTCATAATCTTCTATTACAATATCAATATCTAATATTGGTTTTGCTGCAAGCCCTTTAATAGATGTACTCCCAACATGTTCAATGGATAAAATGCTGTCTTCCATTACATCGTTAATGAGAGTTTGTAGCTTATTAAATTCACTTTCCCATTTGATGTTATATTCTTCGATAGTAATTCTTTGTTTCAATGTATCCCTCTCCTCAAAAGCAACTATAACCTCTGAATATGAGTATCCTTAAAATCTGTCTCATATTTCAATCCATATCCAAACATTCGATCCATTCCAATATGTGCTGTCCATATTAAACCGATCATTATAACCGTATCTACCTTAAAATAGACTCCTATGATAGCTATTACTATCGATATAATATATATATGTGACATATATTATAAATCTTAGCACCTACATGATTATTTATACCATACGCTAACATTGATAAATCCGGAGCTAAAAGGAACAGAAAAAATATTATCCAACTAAATTCATATACTGAATACGCATAAATCGCAGCTATGAAAACAACTAGCCCTTCAAAATGTACAATGCGTTTTTGCATTCTTTATCATTCCTATTTTTCTATATTTACCGATAAAGTTTCATCACTGAAAGTATCCTTTGCATTTTTTGACCAGATGGTTGCTAAAATCGGTCCTGCAATGTTATGCCATACTGCTGCTAATACACTTGGAAGCGCAGCTGCTGGTCCAAAATGTGCTGTTGCTAAGGCAACACCTAGGCCTGAATTTTGCATTCCTACTTCTATTGAAATAGCTCTTCTTGTCCCTTCATCTAGTCCAAGTACGAATGCTGTTATATATCCGAGTAAAAAACCAAATGCATTATGAAGCATAACTGCGATAAATATAAGAAGTCCTGAAGAAGTAATGCTACTTACATTTGCTGAAACTACCGCTGAAACAATAATGATAATTGCTACAACTGATATGAAAGGGATAACGGTCATTCCTTTCGTAACAGTTTTAGGGAAAAACTTCTTCACTACTAATCCTAAAATAATCGGTATGATAATGACTTGTACGATAGAAAGAAACATAGACATAGGATTAACCGGCATCCATTGTCCTGCAAGCAATAGTAAAATAAGAGGTGTAGCAATTGGTGCTAGTAACGTTGATAATGACGTCATTGCAATAGACAACGCTAAGTTCCCTTTTGCTAAATAAACCATAACATTTGATGCGGTGCCACCCGGTACTGAACCGAGTAACACTAGTCCAGCTGCTAATTCGGCTGGCAGATTCATAACGTAGGCTAGTACGTATGCGACAAGTGGCATAATAATAAACTGAGCACATACACCGATAATAACTGGCAATGGTTTTGTAGCAATGATTTTAAAATCAACAGCCTTTAACGTTAATCCCATCCCAAACATAACAACCCCAAGTAAAATCGTTATGTAACTAGTTAACCCTAGAAATGGAGCAGGAATAAAATACGCAATAGCTGCAATACAAATAACCCAAAATGCAAAATACTTTCCAGCTATATTACTTATCGCTTCTAGTACTTTCACCCAATCAGCCCCTATCCTTTAACTGAAAAACTTTATTCGGATTCAAAATATTTTGCGGGTCAAGAGCTTTCTTTATTTTCTCCATTACGAGTAATGCCGCCCCATGTTCTTCTTCTTGATACTTCCGCTTTCCGATTCCAACGCCATGTTCTCCCGTACACGTTCCCCCTCGTTTAAGAGCATATAAAACGATACTTTCATTTATTTCGTCTGCCTTTTCCACTTCTTCTTTATCGTTAGGATCAATCATTAAGAGCACATGGAAATTCCCATCTCCTACATGACCAAGAATACCACCAACAAGACCAACCTTATCTAATGTCTCTCTGGCATGTTGAATTGCCCCAGCCAATTCTGAAATTGGTACACATACGTCTGTACTCATTAATTTTTTACCAGGATAACTATGCACATAAGAGTACGCTAAGTTATGTCTTGCATCCCACAGTTTATTTCTCGCTGCTGTCTCCGTCTCAAACGCAACTTCTTTACATTTATGATCAAAAACAATTTCTTTCGTAAACTCAATATCTTGCTTTAGCCCTGCTTCATTACCGTGAAACTCTAAAAACAGCGTAGGCTCTTCTCTGTAACTTGTTTCACTGTAATGATTGACTTGTTTTATAGATAGTTCATCAACGAGTTCAATTCTCGCAATTGGAATACCCGCTTGTAATATGTTAATAACAGCTTCTACTGCATCATTTATAGTTGGAAACGATGCTCTCGCGGCCATAACATGCTCTGGTATACCGTATACTTTTACAGTTAATTCCGTAAAACATCCAAGCGTCCCTTCTGAACCTACGAAAATACCATTTAAATGATAACCTGATGACGACTTCGCAGCTAAATTCCCAGTATGTATTACTTCCCCATCAGCAAGAACGACTTCTAAATCACGAACTTGATCACGCATAACGCCATATTTCACGGCTGTCGTTCCACTCGCATTTGTAGCGGCCATTCCACCTAACGTTGCATCTGCTCCTGGATCCACACTAAAAAACAATCCATACTTTTTCAATTCTTTATTAAGCTGAGAGCGAGTCACTCCCGGTTGTACTCTCACTAGAAAATCTTTCTCTCTTATCTCGAGTATTTTATTCATAAGTGAAAAGTCCATTGTAATTCCTTTTTCATATGGAATAACATGCCCTTCTAAACTAGAGCCTACCCCAAAAGGAACGACAGTTTTTTTATGCTCACTCGCTACTTTCATTATTCTACTAACCTCTTCGGTCGTTTTCGGAAAAACTACTACATCAGGTAAACTACTAGCATGATAAGATTCATCTTTACTATGCAACTCTCTTACTGTCGTATTGATTACTACTCGATCTTCGGGAAGCACACCCTTTAATTCATTTACTAAACGCTCTACTGTTATTTCCATCGTACACTCTCCTACTCTCTATAAATTTTAATTACAAAATATGTTAAGTATTTTATACATAATAATCCGAAAAATTAAATAATTCAAGTTTTATACATATGCAATTCGTTTCATACTGTCGAATAAACAAAAAGAACTTGCAATACCTATCGCAAGTTCTTTTCTATAAAACTACATTTTAAACGACTTCTTTATTAACAACATAAACCAAATTAAAGTAACTGCCATCAACGAATGAGAAAAACCAACAATATAAGTTAATCCTTTAAAGTCCGCTCCATTTAACTGAAGAAGCCCTCTTGCTGCTAGCGAACCTAACATCAAAATTAATGCGATATTATGTACAACAAACCACTTATTAAAACTTTTCGCTTCATGAAACGCGAATACTTTTGCTAATCCTAAAGTAATTAAAAAGAAGAAAAAGCCGAGTACAAGTGTATGTGTATGTAAAAGGTTTAACAAAGTAGATCCTACAATCCCTTTATACTTTCCATACTCCCTAGCGAAAATCCCTGATAATAAACCGATAATCAAATACGTAAACGATGCATTATATAATTTCTTCATTATGTACCTCCTTGAGTAGAATGTGTAGTGTGTCATATTTAGTAATAATGATAGTTATATAGTAAAAACTCCTAGTCACCTAGGAGTCATTGTATAAGCATCTCACTCTTTACAATCAATTCTAATTATAAAATATCCCTTTATGCAAAACAAACGAACTTTATGTGAACAATCCGGGCTCTTTTAAAATATGTTGCGATTTTGTATTACACAATCCATACTAATGATTATAAATGTTAAAGGTGGTGCAGTAGCTTGATAGTTCTTGAAACGGAACGACTCATTCTTCGTTGGCTCGATATAAAAGATGCTCCGTTTATTCTAGAGTTAGTAAACGATCCTGCATGGATTCAGTTTATCGGTAATAAAGGAGTTAGAACCTTAGAAGACGCAACAAATTATATTGTAAACGGACCAATCGATATGTATAACAAACTTGGATTTGGTCTTTACTTAGTAGAGCGCAAAGAAGATCTCACTCCACTCGGTATGTGCGGTCTTATTAAAAGAGATTCATTAGAAGATGTTGATATTGGCTTTGCCTTTTTAGAAGAATTCCGTTCAAAAGGATATGGCTACGAGTCAGCCTCCGCTGTAATCGAATACGGAGTACAAAAACTAGGACTGAAACGAATTGTAGCAATTACTACTATTGATAACATCAATTCAGGAAAGCTTTTAGAAAAAGTAGGATTGAAGTTCGAAGAGATCATTTCGGACTCAGGGGAAGATTTAAAATTATTCGGGTATAACGCGTAAAAAAGATTTTGAAAGAAAAACCCTTGATTTGTCTACGCTAAGCAGAAAATCAAGGGCTTCATTTATGTTCTAAGGGGGCGTAATGATCGAATAGAATGGGAACTGTTAATATCGAATTTATATTGACCTAAGAAATTTATATGCTCCCAACCTAAAGGTGGAATATGGGCAAGTAAAGGCTCCTGATGTTTTCCTACTTCCATATGTAAATCTGTTTCGTGATGTAGTAAACCATCAATGACATGAACGGCATCCCTAGCATTCGTATTAATCACTTTTGTATAAAAGCTAGAGAATTGATCACTCACAAAGCGATAAAGTGAAACTTTAATCAGTGGGGGTTTTCTTCATCCCCCACTGATTATTAGTTGAACCAATCGGACTTTTATGGGCAGTTGATCCCCCACCTAACTTCTTTGCTTTCGCTGAATCTTGAGGTGGGGGTCTTACTGCCCATTAAAGTGGGATAAATGGTAGCACCTTTACCTGTTCCGTAATGTGGATTTGCGTCTGCATGTAAAGATGAAACCCCAATTTGCATGCACATCCCATCTGAAGACGAAGTGGTACCATCTCCCCAATAAGAAGCTAATTCTAGTTGGTGCTAGTAATTTACTAATGTTGCTTGTGCCTTATTCATTGAATCTTCACCACTCGTTTTTTATCGAACTTCTTTTTACTGTACTTTTATTTTCTTTATGAGTTATTAGAAAAATAATTGTCTATATAAGTCTTTATTTTTTCAAAATTCTTTTCCATAAATAAGATTGCTGGTACTTCAATTATTGGAAGATTATTTTCATTATCAAAAGGTGGACACGGTTTGGGAACTACCAAATAGTCAACTGAGTTTTTATCCCTAATATAATTAATCGAAACATCATAATACTTAGAAAAATATTCCTTCAAATCATCCTGATTCCTTAAAAATGGTAGAGAAAATATTGAACCATAATTTATACCAGCGTCGACAATTAATACAAAGCATATTTTTTTCATGATACACCCTCCTCGTATAATAAGTTTTAAGTTAATAACTGTTCCTTGAAAATTAAATAGTTTTTATCTTCAAGAGCTACATCAAAAAAATGATGTATGGGTAAAATTTAGTCTTGGATACCAGGGGATCCCCCCAGATAATGGAAGTGCAGCAATGAATCCATCGGGAATATGCTTACTCCTCCTGTAGTTCGAGCACGTTAAAAGACTGTGACCCAGACCAAAATGCACTGCATACGCACAAGCTGTATCGGTTTCCTTTTTCTTTATATTCAATTAAATCATATCATTATTTTACATAAATTTACAGACTTTGTTTTTTATTTTATTGGTAAACTTATGCTTAGCATGAATTGGAGTGCTTTGGATTGAATTAGCGGTGCCTCGTCAACGTTGTACACAGTGCAATTATACATTTACTTTTGATTACGGGTTAGGGCTGATTCACTCTTCAACAGCCTCATTTCGTCGTGAAATTGTACAGCGTTGTAAGGGGCGCGCTTTGTCAGATGTTGCCTGCGAATATAACTTGCCTTACACCACGGTAGAGCGCTGGTTTTATTGGTATGCCCCTGAACAATTCCATGATGAAATAGCTACTCGAATTTGTGTAGATGAGTTTGCGATTCGTAAAGGGCACACGTATGCAACAAGTGTGCTAAATGCAGATACAGGGCATGTTTTAACTGTCGTTCCGAATCGTAATCAAGAGGCAATCGAAACAGGCAAAAAGACGATTAGCTGATTGGATAAAACGCTATCAATTCCATGTTTGCGGTGCGGTTGCGAAAATTGTGAAAAGCTTCGTATTACGTGAGAAAGCGATGCTCGATACAATTGTGTCACCTTTATCCAATGGAATCATGGAGGGAACAAACAATAAGATTAAACTTATCAAACGGCGTGGGTTTGGCTAAAGAAGTGATGACCATCTTTTCTTGCGCATTCGCTTAGAAACAGAACGTTGATTTTATCACCCCCATCTTTTGGTGATGATCCTTTCATATCGCATTTTTGGTACTTTATAGAAATAATTCTTCCGTTTATAAATTTATTATATTAATATAATAAATAAAGAGGTGAGAATAAATGGGACAACCACTATTTTTATTAGTTCTTCAATTCATTGCATTTATATTAATCATTTGTATCTTATATGGAATCTTGTATAATGTCGTATTGAATTTAAATATGCCTAAATGGACTGCACATATGGTAGCTACGTTATTTTCTCTTGGTAGTGCCTATCAAGCTTTTGTAAATTTTTTTGTATAACACGCAACAAAAAGGTCGCCACTCACGGCGACCTTTTTACTATTTCACTTCTACCGTATAATTCCCTGTTCCCCCGCCATACTGATACACATGTAAATAATATTTCCCTGGATACGTGTAGTAACTTCCTACTAACTTATTTCCTTCTTGCTGTGCATACGTAACATAATTATTTAAATCTGCTTCCGAATAAAGAACCCAGTTCATTCCGATATTATTTTCATTCGTTACGTTAATTTGAAGGTTTTTAGCAGTATCCACATTAATTTCAAAGAAATCACTCGTATCGCCATTTCCTAAACTAGCACGTAAAATTTGATTTAGCTGCAGTTTGTTTGCTGTTTGAAATGAGTTATTCGGCTCTTTTTCCACACTGTTATCTTCTTTCTTTTGAACCGTTACATTCGTTGTAGCAGTATTCGTTAATCCTTTGTCATCTGTTACTGTTAATTTCGCTGTATATGTTCCTTCTTTTGTATACACGTGAGTCGGATTTTGCTCATTACTTACTGCTCCATCACCAAACTCCCATTTATACGAAGTAATTTTCCCATCTTCATCTTTTGATCCATCGCTTTTAAACGAAATTGCTTCATTTACATTTCCACTATAGGGACCATTTATAACCGCAACTGGCGCTTTATTCACAGCACCTTCTTCTGTATTAATACCATGGAATACAACATCATACTCAAATTGTCCTGCTGCATTCACACGGTAATTTACGAAATAAGCTGTTACTGTTTTATAGCCTGTCCATTCTTTCGCACTTAAACGTTTTAACGTATCATTCACGTTTTGTGTAATTGTCTTCCAGTCTTCATATTCTCCTTTTGCAGTAGTACCTGTGTACGTCCCTTGTAATGTAAATGTATGAAAGAACTGTGATTTATTTTTCTTAACTGATACATTATTTAATTTTGCTTCGGCTGTAATTTCTGCCGCAATATCTGAAACTGGTTTCGGTGCGTGAGTTGCTAAATAATCATCTGATACTAACGGAACATTATATTTCTCACGGTTATCTACTAACATTTGCATATAATCTTGATATTCTTTATTTAAATTCGCATCTTTACTTAAAGCAGAGCGGTATGCATCATATGCTGTTACATCATTTTTCCTAATAAGATCATGAATTTTGTCAAACATATCATATCTCTTATTGTACATGTACGATTGTAAAGCGAAGGAATAATTATAGAAATCCCACGTTCCATATTTTGCGTTTAACGTTCTCTCTGCTGTATAACGTTCTGCTGGATTTGAAGATATTCCCCCTATAATGCTCTTTCTCGGTACAACATTATCTGTTCTCGTTGCACCTGCAAAAAACTCCGCATTCCCTTCTTCAAACCAAGATAATCTCTCATTCTCATACATCTTCCCTTGTCCCCAAAGTCCTGGCACTTCATATCTGCCTTGTAAATAATGCGTGAACTCATGTCGGAACAATTCTTCTAAACTATAAATACTTTCTTCTGGCGTACGTTCATACGTAAAGAACGTACCTGTTCCTTCTATATAAAGACCGCCGTTATTCGTTTCATACCCGTATAATTGACGGTTAAATTGATATTCAGCTGGGCTATTATAAATAACCATCGTTAATACATCATCAGGATTGCCTTTTTCTAATGGCTGGTCACTTTCAACCGTACGATGGAATTGTGCCTTCACTTCTTTTGCCGCCCAATATAGACGTTTTACTTTTTCCTCAGTCACCTTATCTCCAGCTTTTAACACAATTGCTCCATCATCGAACGTATACGTTTTTGGTAAATATTTTTTCTTACCATCTTCTCTTATTTGATCTAGATCAACCACTTTACCATTCGCATCTTTCCCGCCATAATTCGTCGCAATTTGCTCAGCCGCTACGAAATATTGCTCTCCTAAATACGGATACATTTTCATTGCGTCCGTTACAACTTGCAACCCTTTCGTTCCTGTACTATGGAACGTACCAAGTCTACCTGTATAATAAATACCATTATTAATTAACCAACCATTTTTCTCTGTCACCGTTCCAATTAAGGCAAAACGACTTAATTCATTAATATAGCTATCAATTTTTTGATACCATATTGTATCTTTCGGTGCTTTTCTCGTATCGTATAAATACGATTGAATATCGTAATCAACACCTTGCATAATATCGTAAATTGCATTTCCAGCTGATAGATTGTCTACCAATGTAGAAAAATTATCGTTATATTGTTTAAAAATCTTTGCAGCTGATGTTATCGTTTCCACATCACTCGAAGCATTTCCTATTAATTTTCCGTATGATGAGACAACTCTATTTTGTTCTAACGTACCGAGTTTGAAATTCGGGTTATTCGCAATCGTTTTTAATGCAGGTAAGCATTTATCATGATAGCTTCGATCATTTAGTTTACTTAATTCTGTATGATAAAATCCTAAATAAAACCCTGAGCGTAATACCTCTACTAAAGTCTCAATCCCTTTTGAATCATCTTTCGTATAAGCTTGTCCTTGCTGCTTCAATTTATCAATAATTGCCTGCATTCTACTATCATTTTGATAGAATGCAAGACTATCCTTATCAAACTGAAATAGCCCAGTAATTTGCTCCCAATCAATTGTTACAAGTAAATCCACTAACTGCTGATTGCTCAATTGATTTAATTCAGCAATTGTATATGTTTTCGCTGCGGTTAATTGTTTACTTTTCTTTTTTACTTCTGGTGGTCTTTGCGATAAATCAGCAAGCTGTAGCCTTTTCTCAAAAGACTTGCTTTCAAGCACTTTTGATGAATGAGCTAATTCTTGCACTGGTAATTGTACACCAACTGGCTCCATTTTGAGAACGTTCCGATAAGAAACTTGCTCTCCCTTTGTACTTTCCGCCAATGCGCCTCCTTGAAAACTCCCTAACATGAAACTAGCAAAACTTACCCCTACTAACACTTTTTTTGAATAGCCTTTCATGCTCTCCCCTACCTTACATTTTTTAGTGTTCCTCACCATTATTTTACTATTTTTACTTTTTATACTGTATTGAGAAAAAATAAGGTAACGTTCACACATGTATCCACGCCGTGTAAAATTAACACTTGACTTTATGTGCATTTTATATCAAAAAAAGATAGATAATAGCGAAATTCCCGCTACATCTACCCTCGTTTTCAGCGCTATGATTTTAACTTTATAAATGTTACTTCCGGTAATGTTTGCATATACTGAATAAACTCATTCTTTTCTTCTGACGATATATTTTTCAGCTGCATCCCTATCTTATAAACTATTTCTGTACCTTGCTGTGAAGTTTCCACTTCATATGAAAGTATTGGAATGCCTTTCACTTGTAGTGTTTCTAATATTTGTTGTACTGCTTCATGTTGACTTATACACATTTGCACCGTTATATTTTGCGGAAATAAAAATTGCACCTTAAAAATACGGCTTACAATCTCTAAACCAATTAAAACGAGAATCGTCGCTCCAATTCCTACTACATACATGCCAGCCCCAATTGCTAATCCAATTCCTGCTGTAGCCCATAAACCAGCCGCTGTCGTTAATCCTTTCACCGCCTGCTTTTGAATAATAATTGTACCTGCACCTAAAAACCCTACTCCACTAACAACTTGCGCTGCAATACGGCTTGGATCAAGAGCCATATGTTCTTCATTCATAATATCTGAAAAAGCATATTTCGAAACGACCATTATTAAAGCACTTCCTACCGCTACTAGGAAATGTGTTTTTAATCCTGCCTCTTTTGAGCGAATTTCCCTTTCAATACCGATTATTGCTCCTAACAAACCAGCAACACCGATTCGTATAATGAAATCAATATTTACACTCACGAGCCCTTCCCCCTTTCATTCATTATAGATAAATAAAATAAAAATTATCACACACATTGATTTATCGATATGAATGAATTTCATTAAAATACACTTAATACCTAGGTCATTTTATGTTAATATTTTAAATATTAACATAAAATGAATAACTTCTAGTTTTAAACATCCACTCATTTTCTTGAAAAACAAAGGTGGATTACATGAAATGAGGTTGAGAAAGTTCAGAAAACGCTTTCATTTTGTGTTGTAATTTTTTTATACATTCTACATAAATAAAGGAGCTTGCTAACAATGAACGTCTCTTTGATTACACCTACTACCGATTTACAAGACGAATACTTAGATTTTTATAACGAATGGAAAGATAGCGGTGAAACGATGATTCCGTGGGTTATTACAAAAGACCCTTCTAACTTCCCTGCTATGGTACAAGAACTACTCGATGCACATAACGGAATAAATCTTCCTGAATCTTGGGTACCAGATTCTACGTATTGGCTCGTTACAGATCATAATAGAATTGTAGGCGCTGTTAATATACGTCATAGTTTAACCGAACATTTATTTAACGCTGGCGGTCATATCGGTTATGGCATTCGCCCTTCTGAAAGAAGAAAAGGTTATGCTACGAAGTTACTAGCATTATCACTGGAAAAAGCGAAGCAATTAAACATCACGAAAGCACTTGTCGTTTGCGATGAAGTAAATACTGCTTCAGAAAAAACAATTTTACATAACGGCGGCCTTCGTGATGATGATTTCACTGAGGAAGACGGAAATGTAGTAAGACGTTTTTGGATTGAGCTATGAAGAAGTCATTGAATGAACATAATCTTGTTATAGAGAAATATAGTAAAAATAATGAGCTACAAGTAAAACAACTTATTGATTTATATAATGAAGAATCGTACGTATTTCACTTATTACGAGATAATAAAACAAAATGTGCGTATGTTGCCTACTATAAAAAAGATGTAGTAGGCATCTTTTTCACCTGGGGCAGTAACTTCCATCCATACTGCACATACTTTCGAATATATACGAATCCTTTCTATTCGGAGCTACACATTGAAAAATTTTTATTAAACGAGATTTCAAAAAGAGAAAACTTCAAACTACCATTACAAACCTCTATATGGGAAACATCAGCTCATTTAAAAGCGTTTTTTGAAGAACATAATTTTACGGAAATCCGAAGAACATATATGCCGATATTAGACTTACAAAAAATAGTTTCTATCGAGATAGTCCCTAATTCAAATTATCATATACAAACTTTATCGAACATCGTATCAAATAATAATTTATTAGAAAAACTAGCCTACTTAGTAAAAGAAAATTATGAGCAAACCCACCTAGCAAATCCCGTTGCCTCATTCCCACTACAAACTTGGCAAGAGATGATTTTAGCTGATGACGTACTACTAGATGGGAGCTTTCTCATTATAGATGAAGAGCATCGAATTATGGCATACTCTTTCCTCCATACATCAGAAAAGGATAATACAGTAGAACTAGGATGGTGCGGGACTCACAATACAGAAAATGTATCCTTACTGAAACTTCTCATTTTCAAACAAGCTATGTATGCAAATACACACGGTTATTCTTTCTTTCAAGGTGAATTCGATTCAACAAGTATATATGCAATGGAGATATTAAAATCTTTCCCTTTCAATCCTTGTACTACCTGGATTACGTATCAAAAAGAAATCGGAAGGTAATTATACACCTTCCGACTTCTTTTATGCTGTTTCTATTTCAAACTGTACTGTAATACCACTCGGGTCTACTACAGTAAATCCATTTAAAATCTCATTTATTCCATGTTGTTTTTCTATTAATCTTTCTTTCACTTCATCTAACGCTTCTTTATGCGGCAGTACTATCGTATACACTTTTAATCCAGTTGCATATGCCGGTGGGTACGGATTATTTACTCCGTTCCACGTATTTGCACCGATATGGTGATGATATCCTCCTGCAGAAATGAATAAGCAGTCATCCTCGCGTTGTTGTACTTCAAAGCCTACTGTATCTACATAAAATTCATATGACTCCTCTACATCGGCTATCCGTAAATGCACGTGTCCAACGACAGTATTAGCAGGTAATCCATCAAATTCATAATCAACAAGCGTTGCTAGTTCTTTTAAATCAAGCGGGGTACTTCCTCCTGGCCCTTCTCCCCATTGATCGCGCGGACGATCCGCATATATTTCAATACCATTTCCCTCTAAGTCTTGTAAATAAAACGCTTCGCTATACGTATGATCACTCGCACTATTAAACCTTGAAATTGGTAAAATTTCATTTGAATATGTATAACGTCCCTCTTGCTCAGCTGGACTATCAATTACATTCTTATTACGAATCACACCAAATAATGCCGAAGCAAACGCCTCACGAGTCGGAACTAAAAAGGCTACATGATATATACCAGTCGTACGCGGCTCTTGCAGTACCCCATCCTCTAACTTTTCAAGAACAAGTAACGTGTTCTTTCCACCTTTTCCAGATAAATACGCTTTATTCCCCTCTTGCTTAATTACTTCTAAACCTACAACATTCTCGTAAAAAGCAATTTGACGTTCTAAATTTAACACCTTAAATTCAACATGACCAATACGTGTTTTTGGATGAATTTGTACCATGAGTAACTTCCTCCCCAATTTCCTTTTATTTTTATATAAGTTGATGGACAATAGCCACATTCAACGAACATACTTTAATTTTGTTTTTTTGTAGCATCAACTTTCAGCCATTTTTTTGATATTTCGCTTAATGTCCCATCTTGTTCTAATTCTTTCAATGCTTTATTTATATCTTCTAACTTTTCGCTCTTTTTAGCAAATGGAAATGCAATCTCTCCCCATTTAAGTGGACCAAATCCTACTTTCACATTATCTAAATCTGCCTTTTTAATTGTTGTTTCTACTTGCACTTTATCATTATAGTAAGCATCTACACGACCAAGTCCCACTTCATTCAATTCTGCTGTTGGATCTTCTGAGAACGTTTTAATTGTAAAAGCATTATTTTTATTTAAAGCTTTTAATTCTTGTTCCCCGGCTGTACCAAGCCCCACACCTACAGTCTTTCCTTTTAGATCTTCTATCGATTTAATTGTATTATTATCTTTCTTCACCGCGAAAACAGATCCTGAATAAACATATGGAATTGAAAAGTCATATTTCTTTTTTCTTTCCGGAGAAACCGATAATTCATTTGCAATTGTATCAATACGACCCGAGTCTAATAAACCGAATAATCCTTCAAAATCAGAAACGTTCCATTCAACTTTATATCCAGCTTTTTTAGCAGCCGCTTCAATAATTTCAGCATCAAAGCCTTTTACTTTCTCACCCTCTTTAAAAATAAATGGACTACGACCTGCAGACGTCCCAACTTTCACTACTTTTTCATCTGTTTTTTTGCTCGCTGTATCTGAACCACAAGCAGATAAAAGCCCAACCGATACTGTTAATGCCAATGTTAGTAATAATGATGATTTCCTCATAATTTTTCCTCCTAAATAACGAAATGATTGCCTTCTTCTGAAGCATTCAATTGTCGTAAAAACTTTTTCGTACGCTCATTTTGTGGATTCCGAAAAATTTCTTCTGGCGTTCCCTGCTCTACAATAATGCCTTCAGCCATAAATATAATACGGTCCGCTACTTCTTTTGCGAAATTCATTTCATGTGTGACAATAACCATCGTTATATGCTGCCTTGCCAAATCCTTAATGACTTGCAATACCTCGTTCACTAATTCTGGATCAAGTGCAGAAGTCGGTTCATCAAACAATAATACAGCGGGATTTAAAGCCATTGCCCTAGCAATACCTATTCTTTGTTGTTGCCCACCTGATAACATCGTTGGGTAGAAATTTTCTTTTTCAGCTAAACCTACTTGTTTTAATATTTCTCTTGCTATTCTTTTTGCTTCTTCTTCACTTTTTTTCTGTACAACTGTTAATGGCGTTGTAATATTTTGCAATGCTGTTTTATTTTTAAATAAATTATAGTTTTGAAAAACCATTGCTGTTTTTTGGCGTAATTTTATTATTTCCTTTTTATAAAGCTTCTTCACATGAATCTCTAAATCTTCAATTCTAATACTTCCACCCTCTGGTTGTTCTAATAAATTTAAACATCTTATTAGTGTCGATTTACCTGAACCAGAAGGTCCAATAATGACTACCACTTCTCCTTTATTTACAGTAAGTGAGATTCCTTTTAGTACTTCATTACTCTTATAAGATTTATACAAATCACTTATCTCAATCACACATATCACCTCATCCTTGTTACAAATACGGTGCATCAAGTTTCTTTTCTAACTTTTTCTGTCCCCAGCTAATTACGATTGTAATAATCCAATATACAATCGCTACCGCTAAGTAACTTTCCATATAACGATACGATTGTGCCGCTAACATTTTCGCTTGCGCTAAAATTTCAGCCACCCCAAGTGCAAAAGATAACGAAGATTCTTTTAACAATCCAACAAAATTATTTCCAAGTGACGGTACTGCAACCCGAATAGCTTGCGGAAAGATAATCTGTCGCATAGCTTGTGCCTTTGTCATTCCAACTGATAAACAAGCATCCATTTGTCCCGATTCGACAGCATTTAATGAACCTCGAATAATTTCTGACAAATACGCTGCATTATTTAAACTGAGACCAATTAAAGTCGCTTGCATCGCTGTAAGTACTGTAAAGGTTGGGAATATTTGCGGCAATCCGAAATACAACACGAACAATTGAACTAATAAAGGTGTTCCTCTAAAGAAAGATATATATACTCTTGCAATAGAATATAGAAATTTCGTTTTGTTTTTCGTTATGATCGCCAAACCTATCCCTATAACAAAAGAAATAATCATTGAAACTACAGTAATTCCTAAAGTTATGTATACATACTTAAATAATTGCGGAAAACTTTCTAAAAAATACGTTACATCAAACTTCACTCTATCCCCCCTCTCTAAATAAAAAACTCTTCTTACACATATAAGAAGAGTTGAATGTTAATCCATTTCCCCTCATCTTCCAAACGCTTCATACGTTTGCTGGACTTAGCACAGTACTTTTATAGCCTGTTGCTGAGATTTCATCGGGCCAGTCCCTCCATCTCTCTTGATAAGAAAACTAATAAATTTTTCCATTTATTTAGTTGTTATTATGAAGAATACAATTAATAACTAATAATGTCAATATGAAAACTAAGAATTAAATTCGATAAAGTGAAACTTTAATCAGTGGGGGGTTCTTCATCCCCCACCTAACCTTCTTTGCTTTCGCTGAATTTTGAGGTGGGGGGTCTTACTGCCCATTAAAGCCGGATAAATTCCCAAACATCTTGTTCCTCACATTCACCTAGTCTTGAAATGTATCACTAATACTGGATAAACTACACAGAAAAAGCCATTATTTCTATTGTTAGTAGAAATAATGGCTTTTTCTAGATTATGATTCTTATCGCATTTTATGTACTTCAGCAACTAACTTTCCGCCCTGAATACCCATATAAAGCTTCACAGGTGCATCATTCGTGTTTTCAAACACTAAGTCTAAGTATGGATATGCAATTGTAGCATCTCTTCCTTGTGGAACGTAACCTACCGTTTTAGAATGTGTTGTTCTCTCTACCATTTTCAAACCAGCTTGATCTGCTGCATTGTATAATGTTGATGATGTTTGACAAACACCACCGCCATATCCATCTACTAATTTACCATCTACAATTTCTTTTCCTAATTGATATCCTTTATCTGGCGTTGTATCACCAATTAATGCATTGAAAGAGAAACGGTCTCCTTTTGCTAATACAACTCCATTTATGCTCGCTGCTGACAAACGAATATTTTCAATACGGCCACCTGTTGAGCCACCTAAATTCGTTTCATATCTACCAATTACCGTACCACTTCCTTGCGCATCACTTAATGTTGCAGTAGGCTTCTTCTCAACAATAGGTAATTGATAGGAAGAATCCCACATACCTACGTTTAATAATTTATCTACTAATTCTTTTTCCATTAATTCATAAGAAGGTTTCCCTTCTTGCCAACTTCCATCAGATCCTAGACGTGAAGGGACCATCTTTTTGTCAACATTTTTTCCAACTTCCCTAGCAACCTTCTCAACTGATTTTTTAAATTTCGCTTCATCTTCAAAATAACCTAGACTCGACAAATCTAGCTTTTTCACTTCCGTACCTGTACGACCATCTACTAAACTAATAGAATCCTGTACTTCTGCTTTAGCCTCTACCGTGTGGCCACCAATATCACTTACTAATGCAACATCACTTACTTTTGTACCACAGCCACTCACTACAGCTACACATAAAACCCCAACTAATATACCCTTTACTTTACGGAACAATATACTCTCCCCTTTTCCCCAATACTACTTTTATGTATTATTTCATTTTTATGTATGTTTTGTTACAATCATTTTACAATATATTTATAAATTGTTACAAGTTATTTTTTACTCTATATAAATTACTCTTTTCTTTTCCAAATGTCTATACATATTTACATAAAAGTTTGAGTTTGATAGAATTGTAACCTTTACGTAACCTCTCCCTATTATCCAGTATATACCATAAAACGAACGAAATACAAATGTAAAACTCCATATTCGTATTTATAAAAAAACATCCTGTGAACATAAATAGGTATTTGCCGTGCCACACTCCGCTTTTACACATACATTATGGTGAATTAACCTATTTTAAAGAAATGGAGGATGTTTTTATGTACCCCTACAATCCATACGATCCATATAACCAAACTGGTTATCAACCTCAATATGATTTACAAGCACAATACCAACAATATATAGATCCAGTAGAACAAGTTAATCCATATGATCAAACTCGACAATTCCAACTTCCAATCTCTTTTCCTGGTGCTGGAAACCGTCAATTAGAAAGACGAGTAAATGAGCTTGAACAAAGAGTACGTCAATTAGAGAACACGGTTGAACGTCATACACGTAGATTAAACCGCTTAAACCAACGTTTACGTACAGTAGAAAACAGACTGAACATTCCATTTTCAGCATTAGAAGACGGATTTTAATTTCGAAAATAAAAAATATATGAAGGAAGGGGGCTCCCCTTCCTTATATAAATTGACGAAAGTTTTTTCCATCTCTATACTGATAAGAGTTAATGAAATGAAACAAGGTGATAAATATGGATTTTGAAATAAATTATCTTTCCTTTTATGTTGTACAAGTAGAAGGAAAAGGTGAAGCTGTTGATAAACGCTACAAACATTTTCAAACATTAGACGCTGAAGAGTATGAAGATAGCTCCTTAAAAGAATTTTTGAATGGAGAATTATTAAAAATTTCAAAGCGAAAAGTAGAACGTCATGCGAAAACAGAACAAGCTCCGACAAAGATCGGTCGCTTTATTGTAGAAGAAGGGCACGAACTTGATTCAAACCCTCATTACAACTTATTTAATCGCATCCGCTTTGCAGAAACGAAGGAAAACTTCAAAGATATGAGCGAACCTCTCGTTTATACATATCTTGACACAAGTGCTGTGCGCGGTGGTGTATTTTTAATTGCGCAAGCAAAACTACGCAAATACTTTGATGATCCATTCGTCTTCGTTATGAAATGTGACTTCGAGCCAAAAGTCGCTTCTATTTCCGATGAATCCACACTAATTCGTAACGTTGAAATGGCCATCACAACAAAAAATATGAAATCTATCCAATATCCGTACATGCCCGAAGAAGGTATGGTCGAAGTGGGCGAGCTAAAAATTCACCAAGCATCACACGCCCGTTACTTTGAAGACTTCTTAAAATTCGTCGAATACGAACGCTCTATGCCTGAAATTATGAAAACACAAGTAATGGACATGGTATACGACCAAATTGAAGATGTATTTGAAGAAGGTACGGAAGAGCGCGAACAATTCGACCAAGCGATGGAAGTATGGGCTGCCAGTCCAAAACGCGAAATTATGGAACAATTTTCAACCGAAGAAGTAATGGAAGCTACCGCTCAAATCGTCGAGCACGCGCCTGAAGTGGAATTAAAACTAAAAGCAGACCATATCTCTGTAAAGGCCCTGCTTGCTGATTTCGGGGATCAAATACATATCGCAAAGGTAAATGACCGATACGTATTAATGATTGAGGCTGATACACTTACATTTGAGAAAGGCTTCTCTCCAATTGAGTTTCTGAAGCCAGATGAATTGCAAGACGTAATTGAGCGCATTGAGAATAAGCAGCAGTATTCTTATGATCCGAACGGGATTGAATAAATTCTTCTATATACCTATTTTTACTGAGCGCTATTAACAAAAGATCTTTTATTTAGGACATATTTGAAAGTTATGTAAAAAACCGATTCTACTAAGAATCGGTTTTTCTGCTTTATAATAAAATATGCTTATTTTTGATCCAAGAGGACATTTGTTACAGAATCAAGTAGATTACTTCCTTATTACACAAGCGTATTGCCAATAGAAGGACTTACTTCAATATTTCTAGTTGAACAAGTCCGTCTATACATTTTTTATGTTTTCTTTTTAGTCACTATGTATGTTGTTCAAGTGAAAATTTCACTTCACTACCTCAAATTTATTGTAATCGTAGAAAGATAATTGAAAACGATATTCTGGATGCTCTCTCACCCAATCGTAGGCTTCTTCTAAAATTTCCATTTTATTTTGCAAGTCATTCAATTCACTACATTCGTTCCTTTTCTGTTTGCATAGCGGACAGAATCCATTCACTATTTCAATACTCGTCGCCCTAATCGTTTTATTTTCTAAGTCAACTACTAAACGAAGAATAAAAGAATGCTCTTCTTTTGTAGTCACCGTCATTTCAGCAATCCCATCCTCATTCCAAAAGACTCCGTTTAATTCCATCTGTACGTTGACGTCTTTAATATCTAAGTCTATCACTATCACACCTCCCTTGTGTAAAACTCATCTTTTACTCTTCGATTTTAATCTTTAATACACCACGCTTTAAAGATATATTAAGCTTTTTCCAATTCTTCTTCTTTGCTATGAAAGGAAGTGTAATTACCGCTAATAGCGTGGTAAATATTATCCCAAAAACTAAAACTGTTACAATGTTAAAGATTGCTTCCATTCAACTTTACCCTCTTTCATTTCTATGGGCTCTAATTTTATGAATATATTAAAAAATTTCTTACCACACCATAAATTTCAAAGTAGCACAACAAATCAATTCCTATTTATCTGAATACTTTATTCATCCATCAATACAATGACAGTAAATTTATGTAGCTACAAATAGAGAAGAATGTCATTTAACCTCTGCATTCTTCTCCATCTCAGCCAAATACCTAATCTGCCTTTCCGCTTTTCTAACCGCCGTACGAAAATGTTTTTTCAGAAGTTCTATTGTAGGTTCACTTATATAATATCTTTCCATTATACTTTCCCACGTGTCACTACTTTCAAATGTACTCCAAACGAAAGGACGCTCTGTATTTTTTCTCATTTCTTTAAATACCCATTTTCGCATCTTTTTTTTCGCTTTTTCTGTTAGTTTTCCGTTCTCTACTAGTTCAAGTTCACCATGCCTTTTATACCTTTTAGTAATATCTCTCTCGCTATATGCTTTAAGAAGTATGTTCGCTGTATTCTCAGCATCCGCTAAAGCACGGTGCTGCTTTCCTTCCCATGTTAAACCGAGTTGTTCTACTGCAGATTGTAAACTCGGTGTATGCTCAAATAATTCTTCATACGCTTGGAAAACAAACTTTTGCAAATCAATTCTTCTTTCTTTTTCCATACACGGGCAATCTACACCATGTAACGTACAATCATGAACTAGAAACCGATAATCTTCTTTTCCCCATGTAACAAATATAGAATCTTCTCCGATAAACTGAATAAATTTCTCTATAATTTGCGGAAATTTCTCTACACCCATTAAATCTTTCTTTGTAATTCCCGTTAATTTTGTCGTATGGCGAGTAAGCCTAGCACCCGGTTTTACTAATTCCGAAAATTCTCCAATTACCTTCATTGTACTCGCTTCTATTTTTACAGCCCCGATATCAACTATCTCTGACGGGTCGTCTGATTTATACGGCCTAAAATTTCTCTCTATATCAAACACAATAAAATGTGTAGTGTTTTTCAATTTTTTTACCTCTTTCTAAGTTCCTTTTCACACACATACTTTATTTTCAGTATTTATTTATTCATACACTTTATGCATGTAATACCTTGTCTAAAAAACAAATTCAATCTCATTACTATATGTACATAGGGGGTTATTCAGTAAAAACGCAAAAAAAAAGAAGGGCAAGCCCTTCTTTTTTCCACAATTACTTCTTGTTAACGTTAGTAGCTTGAGGTCCACGGTTACCTTGTTCTACTTCGAAAGTAACTTCTTGACCTTCTTCTAAAGTTTTGAAGCCTTCGCCTTGGATAGCTGAGAAATGTACGAATACGTCTTCTCCGCCTTCAACTTCGATGAATCCGAAACCTTTTTCTGAGTTAAACCATTTTACTTTACCGTTTTGCATGAAAAAAATCCTCCTACAATGTACCTATATGTACATATTCATTTTCAACCACTTTACAAAAATAAGTCAGACATTAAAAAAACTGCAACTCTGAGGAGATTTAACATTGCTATCCTCCTCGGAAGTTACAGCTCATTTAAATCTCTATATTATTAAAAGTAAAATGGTTTAAATATAATATATCATATCAATATAATAAAAGCAAAGTTTTTTTTACTATACAACTTTTTTCTTCCATTGCATTGCTTTTGATTCACCTGATCCAGCTACAACATAGCCTTCTTTTTCGTTCACGATGCGCCAACCATGCCCTTTAACTGAGTCACATACTGTAACAATTCCTTCTTCTAGAAGTACACGACAAACTGTACTAATCCCCGCCTTATTTTGCGTTGACGTTGTATATAGCACATGTTGATCTACACTTAAGTCTAAATAGCTACTTGCTTTTTGCTCACTTTGACATGTGTGCCAATATGTTTTTTCACTCTCTATACTTTCATCTATTTTACAAAAAGAAATATTACCGCTAATCCCCTTGCACGACCCACTGGCTGCTACTAAATAAGAATTGTGTAAAGTCAACGCTGAAATCATCTGATTCATTACGATTTTAATCCTCTTTAATTTACGTGTCTCCAAATTAAAGAGCCAAACACCACCATATTTAGTATGTATTTTCGTACCAATAAATAAGTAATGTTTATATAAAAACAACGATCGAATAGATGGTGCCCCGCCACCATACTCAAGAAATGGATGAATGGTTTCCCATGTCGAACCAAAATCATTCGAATGATACAACGTTTTATCTCCATGAGCAATGACAGTTCCTTCTATATTACTACACACATTCCAACTCGTTGCCTTTGTTGGAAAACGTTGAACCGTCCAATTCTCCCCACCATTCATACTACGAATAAAAATTCCTTCGTCACCTACACCATACACTACATTATCTTCGCTATGTAAATCCCTAATTCGTTTTTGAAAACCATTTAAAATTTGTTTCCATTCTCCGTCTTGTTCAATAAATAAACCATTATATGTAGTAGCTAACATAAGCTTTCCATCTCTTAACTTTGTAATAGCGGTCGCACTTAACATTGTCTCCACGTTGACACTCCCATTCTTAGAACTTCTCAGCAAATGCAATTGCAAAATTACTGCATTTTTCAACATCCTCTTCATCTTCTGGAGCTAGTTCGATTTTCAACCCTTCTTGTACAAGCTCTGCACCGCGCTCTACAAGTCTTTCTTCAAATATCGTTACCGCTTCACAAAATAGTTCATACGCCGTATCACCTGATCCGAATACCGCTGCTTTCTTCCCTGATAAATCTATATTTTCTAAGTCATCATGGAAATCTTCCGCTTCAAATGGCAATTCCCCATCTCCCCACGTATAAGACCCTAAAATGATTCCATCATAAGCTAATAACTCTTCAGCATCCATGCCTTCCATTTCTTGCAATACTACTTCATGATCAAAGGCATCTAAACTAACTTTAATTAAATCAGCAATACTCTCTGTATTTCCTGACATACTCGCATAAGCTATTAAAATTTTCGCCACTTCGGCATCCCCCTCTTACAATAAATGATTCTCATTCTCATTATATTAATAATGAGAATCAATTTCAATTATATTTTTATTTATTCCATATAAAAAAGCACAGATGACTATACAATCATCTGTGCTTTTTATTACTTTTTAAAAATACCAAACGGCTTTCCAACTGGTAAAACAACTTTTCCAAAGTGTGTGTTTAACACTGCTGCTGCTGAACCATAGAAAGATAATAATGAAATAAGAAGTTCAGAATATGCTGCTAAATTATGCATTGCATGCGGCATAACACCTAAAGTACTTAATGAAAGACCAATAAATAAGAAATCAATAAGAACGAAAATCATAAATAATACTTTATGTGTTTCCATTGCACCAATTGTCATAAAGATTGTGAAAATCAAATATCCGATAAAGGCTACACCAAGCTGTTTTGAATCTGCAGCTTGTGCTAATTTTTCGCCAAATACTCCAAGTTGAATTAACCAAGTCATTCCAACACCTAGCCAAAATAGACCGTATGCACCGAATGCTGTTGTACCGAATGTATTGTTATGCTTTGCATCGTGAATGCAAGCAAAGATTTGTGCAAATCCTCCTAAAAAGATTGCCCATGGTAATACTAGTGAAACGCCATCTGTTAAGCCTAACTTTTGAGATGATGCTACAAGTGTTACCATCGCTAATCCAAATAGACCAATTCCAGATGGATCTGCTGTTGTCATTTTCACATGATGTGTAGTTGTTTGATTGCTCATATAAACCTCCTGATTATAAACATACTCGAATACAATACTTAAATCAGAAGACTATGTCAATGGTTTTTTTTGTATGTTGTCAGACCTTATATTTTATAATGTTCTAATATACTTTCAACCACTTCATACGGTTTTATATTCACTTTTTCCAACTCATATATCGGCAACCATAACGGAATATAAATCCCTCTATCTTTCATTTCGAATTCTTCAGCTTTACCACTTCCAAAAACTCCACCTACAATATCGGCATTAAAATAATACTCCGTACTCTTATACTCCACCTTTGCAATTAAATGCTCCACTTTTATATGTACCCCTAATTCTTCAAAAATTTCTCGCCTTGTTGCTTCTTCAGGTGTTTCTCCTTCTTCGATTCCTCCGCCTGGAAAAACATAGTACGTTTCATCTTCTCGAATACGTTTTATAAGAGCTATTTTTCCTTTCTGCACAATGATAGCCGCGCCGCGATTTCTTATCATTTTATTACCTCAATACCAATCGCAACTGTTCCCCACTTTTGTTCTTGTTCTTTCGTATATATTTTGTATGTACTTTCTAACATTTCCTCTAAACTATCATTTTCACAATCCAATAATTTTTTATCAATTTGTTCGTACATTTCTTGAAAGTTTTCGTATCGTTTTATCTCCGTTACTTTTACAGCCATCGTTGCTGCTGTCGTAAGGTTCGTAAATATAATATGATCGCCTTGTTTTATGAGGTGACGTTTTTTATCGTATAAGCGCACTTCATACACTTTTTTTCCTGATTGAATTGACTGAAAAGGTTTATTATATAATCCCATCTCATATCTCATACATTCCACTCCCATTTATTCATTTTACTTATTAACACTGGTCACCTTACTACACCTTGCATATAATATTCCACGCTTATTTCTTGATTGAGAAAGAAGGTTGAAGAATCATGTTATATTTAAATCAAAAACCTGAATATAGTAAGTATGATATCGGTGATTATACTTATAGTAAAGTAGGTCCAACTATTTTTTCTTGGAATGATGAAACGAAATTAAAAATAGGTAAGTTTTGTTCATTAGGAGAAGACGTTGTTTTCATACTTGGCGGAGAACATCGCGCGGACTGGATAACGACTTATCCATTTAACGCTCTTTTCAGCGAAGGAGCCCATATTACTGGTCACCCCTCTTCAAAAGGTGATATCGTAATCGGCAATGATGTATGGATTGGTTATCAATCCTGCATTTTATCTGGTGTTACAATTGGTAACGGTGCCATTATTGGTGCCAAAAGTGTTGTTACAAAAGACGTCCCTCCATATGCAATTGTGGCTGGTAATCCAGCAAAATTTATTCGATATCGTTTCCCGCAAGAAACAATTGACAAACTAGAGAATCTTGCATGGTGGGATTGGGACATTTCTGTTATAAAAAGAGCGATTCCATTACTACTCTCCGACAAAACCGATGAATTTTTCACCTCGCCCGAAAAAGAATCTACATGATTCATGCAGAAAGAGCATCCTTCTCTTACAGGATGCTCTTTCTGCATTTATTTTTTCTTTATTTGCAAGTGATCACACAGAGAACATTGAAAAGGAATTTTCCCTAAACAATTAAGATTCGTTTCGCAAATTTGTTGTATCGTTGGAACGAACGGAATGACGACTATATTACTTTCTACTATTTGTGTAACAGGTGGCAATACTGTACCTACTTGATGTTCGAAACGAATACTCGCTTGATTAATATAATTTCCTGAACCACTTGGTGCACTCTGCACTACTACTTGGAACGAAACGGTTCGCGCTTGACCAGGATTTAAACTTCCTATAAGAAATCCTGATACTGGGTTTACATTTGGCACTGACGTATTATCAACCGCTACAGTTCCAAGGACAAATTGAACACTACTATCTAACATATCTTGAAAACGAATATTTTGTATTGCTGTATCCCCCGTATTTGTAATAACTGTCGTAAACGTAATAACATCTCCAATCGTTGCTGCCTGTAAATCTGCTGTTTTTACGACTGTCGTTGAGACATTTTGAGAAATAAACGGGATAACAACTGTATTGCTATCACCTTCAACTAATACTGGCGGCTCATTCGGGGTTACAATTGCAAGCCCATTTGCTATAGCAGTATTTGTAACTAAATTATTTATTTGTCCTCCTGTTATTACAACTTGGAAATTAATAATTGCCGCATCATTTGGCTGAAAATCACCTAACGGGATACCAGTATTCGGATTGGCAAATGGGAGAGGTACATCATTTACCGTTACCGTGCCATTTATAAATAACGTATTCGGATCAATGATATCTGTTAAAATAATATTCGTCACAGGAACTGTACTGTCATTTATAACGGCGATTCCGTAAGTGATAACATCTCCTACCATCGCTACTTCAAAGTTTGCTCCTTTTGCAACAAATAAGATTGCAGTATTTACCGTTACTATAACTGTATTGCTCGTATCCATCACTGTAACTGGCGGCTCTCCTGGTACTAAAATATATTCTGCCAACGCCCCTGCAACGTTCACTACTGTACCACCATCTGGAAAACTTGTAATCGTAGCTTTATATGTTACAAGTACGGTCTCACCAACTGGAATATCTTGTATCGTAAATCCGAGCTGCGGATTTAACCCCGGCTGTGAAACTCCATTTATCGTTACACTATTTGCGACGAAATCGGCTTCTGGAGATAGCACATCTATAAATTGAACATTCATTGCATCAGCAGTACCAGTATTTAATATACGAACCGTATACGTTACCGTTTCTCCTACTCCAACAACTGAATGATCTACTTCTTTTAGCATATCTAAGCTGCCTCTATTTACTGGCGTAACCGTCGTATTACTTGAATTCGTAATTGTAAACGGAGGTTCTCCTGGAATCAATTCGAAATCACCCGTTACTCTCGCTGTATTCATAATACTACTAGAAGGTGGAACCGCGATTACATTTACTTCAAATGTAATTAATACACTATCTCCTACTGCAAGATTCGGTAATGAAAAGCCTACAAATGGATCTAAGCCTACTTGCGGAATTCCATTTATTTGTACACTTCCAGGAACGAATTCTAAACTAGGTGATGGGACGTCAACAAACTGAACATTCGTCGCTGTTACCGTTCCCGTATTTGTAACTTGCACACTATACGTTAACGTATCTCCTACTCGCGTTGCTTGTTTATTTACTGTTTTTATTACATTGAAGCGCCCTCTATTCACCCTCGTTATTGTCGTATTACTTGGCTGATTTACTATAACTGGTGGCTCTCCTGGCACTAAAGTAAAGCTTCCTGTTATATTTGCAACGTTCGTAATTGTTCCTGATGACGGGATGTTTGTAACTGTCGCTTGAAACGTCACGATAACCGTTTCACCAACTGGTATATCTCCAACTCCAAATCCAGTAATCGGATTTAAGTTTGGTTGCGGGGCTCCATTTATCGTTACACTATTTGCTACAAATGACGCACCTGTTGAAATGGTATCAATAAACTGAACATTGTTAGCTGTTACTGTTCCTGTATTCGTTATTTGTACTGTATACGTCAATATATCTCCCACTAGAGTAGCGACTCTATTTACTTGTTTAATAGCATTAAAGCGTCCTCTATTTACAGTTGTGAGTGTTGTATTACTTGGCTGATTTACTATAACTGGTGGTTCTCCTGGTACTAATATAAAGCTTCCAGTAACATTTGCCGTATTGGCAATTGTTCCGTTTGACGGAACGCTAACAACTGTTACTTGGAATGTGACTTCTACACTTTCACCTGGATTTATATCTGGAAGCGTGAACCCATTATTCGGATTGAACCCAGGTTGTAACACACCGTTTATCGTTACACTGTTCGGTATGAATGTTATAGAGGAAGGTAATACATCACTATATTGAACATTCGTTGCTATCACGGTTCCCGTATTTTGAACTACTGTTGTATATGTGATTGTATCGCCTACCGCAACAACCGGCTGACTTACTGATTTTAATACATTTAAACCAGGCTCATTGATTTCTGTTAATGTCGTATTACTCGTCGTTGTTTCCGTAATAGGCGGCTCTGTTTCACTTACTGTAAATGTAGCTGTAACGTCTACAAAGTTAACAACTGTTCCACCTTGAGGTATGCTCGTTACCATCTCTCGGTATGTGACAAGTACAGAATCACCTACAGGTATATCTGGAACTGTAAAGCCTATGAATGGATCTAGTCCAGGTTCTGGTATTCCATTTATACTCACACTTCCTGGAACAAATGCTACACCACTCGTACTAGAATCAAGAAATTGAACATTCGTTGCCGGTACTGTTCCAAAATTAGAAATTAGTACATCATAGGTTAATATTTCTCCAACCGTCGCTGCCTCTTTATCTACTATTTTCACTGGAGAAATTGAAGCTATATTAATTGTCGTAACGACTAAATTCGTTAATATCGTTTGCGTAATCGGTGGCTCCTGCGGATTTGGTTGTGAAGTAAACGTAACGTCAGCATCATTTAATATGACTTCATTATCTGGAATTTCCGTAATGGTCACTTGGAACGTTACAGAAATACTCGCACCAGTATTTAATAACGGAGTAACTGTAAAGCCTATTTCTGGATTTAATCCAGGTTGCTGTATTCCACCTATCGTTACACTGTTCTCAACAAACGTCGTCCCTTCTGGAATGACATCCTGGAAGAGTACGTCTGTAACAGGGATAATTCCTACATTCGTTATTAACACTGTATACGTTAATACATCTCCAACAGCTCCGGCGGCAACATTTACTGTTTTTGTTGCTGTCACTTCGCCAGGAGGAGGTAATGGTATTGTAACTACCGTTGTATTACTTGAATTCGTTGTTGTTACAGGTGGTTGTAAAGGATTTAATAAGAAAGTGGCTGTAGCAGATGCTGTATTTAATACTGCTCCGCGTGTAGACGGTGCAACTACCGTAACTTGGAACGTTACTGTCAATGATGTTCCAGCTGCAATATTAGGAAGCAGGAAACCTACATTTGGGTCAAATCCAGGTTGTGGCGTTCCATTTATCGTCACACTATTTGCTACAAATGTTGTTTCTAGAGCAATTGGATCAATGAAAGAGACATTCGTTGCTGTTACTGTGCCGTTATTTCGAATGACAACAGAATACGTGTAAGTTTCTCCAAGTGCTGCTTGTTGTACAGATGAAGATTTTTGTATATTTAACTGTGCTGTATTTACTTGTGTCACTACAAAATTACTAGTTGTAGTAGTTGTTATAGGAGGATCTGCTGGATTAATAAGGAAACTTGCGGTAACGTTTGATTGGTTTCTTATATTTCCACCACTCGGAACACTTGTCACTGTCACTTGGAACGTAATTGTAGCAGTTTGCCCCACCGGAATATTGGTAACAGGAAAACCCGCTATAGGATTCGCACCTTGCTGAACGACTCCATTGATCGTTACACTATTCGCTACAAATGTAGCTCCAGATGGGATTGGATCTTGAAAAATAATATTCGTTGCAGGAACAGTTCCTGTATTTTGAATAAGAATCGTATACGTTAACGTATCTCCTACTCCCGCTTGTGTTGTATTTACACTCTTCATTACATTAAGCGATCCCACATTCACTCGCGTCACAACAATATTACTAATCGTTACAATTGTAATTGGTGGCTGGAGAGGACTGACTTGGAAATCCGCAGTTACATTCGCATTATTCGGAAGAACTCTATTTGGTGGTTCACTTGTGATTGTCACTTGAAAAGTAACTGTTACTGTCCCTCCTACTGGAATATTAGCAAGCGGAAATCCAGAGGTCGGATCTAAACCCGATTGCGGGGCTCCGTTTATTGTTACACTATTCGCTACAAAAGTGGTTCCAACTGGAATCGGATCAAGGAATGATACATTTGTCGCTGCTACTGTTCCACTATTTTGTATAAGAACTGTATACGTTAACGTATCTCCTACACCAGCTTCAGTAGCACTTACACTTTTCATTACATTTAATCCTGAAGAATTCACGACCGTCATAACAGTATTACTTGGTACTGTTACAGTAATTGGTGGCTCTGTTGGATTCAGAAGGAAATCTCCAGTGACATTCGCATTATTTACAACATTATTTCCTTGGGGAATTTCATCAATTAATACTTCAAACGTAACAATTACATTCGCGCCAGTAGGCAAATCATTTAACGGGAATCCAAGTTCTGGATCTGCACCTTCTTGTAAAATACCATTAACAAATACACTGTTTTCAATAAATAATGTTCCTTGTGGAATTGAATCTTGGAAAAACACATTTGTAGCTGGTACACTACCTGCATTTATAATTTCGATTGTATATACTAAAATATCGCCTACGGTTGCCACATCCGTATTCACTGCTTTCACAACTTCAAAATTCCCTGATTGTACAGTTGTATTCACTAGGTTACTCGGAATAGTAATCGTAACTGGTGGTTCACTCGGATTCACTTGAAAACTTGCTGTGACATTCGCGCGGTTTAAAATATCTTCATCTCCTGGATCCTGTACAATTACTACTTCAAATGTGACTACAACCGTTTGAGCCGCAGGAATATTTGGAAGAGAAAATCCTGTATTCGGATTCAATCCACTTTGTGGTACTCCATTAATTGTTACAGAATTTGCAACGAAAGAAACAGCGGAAGAAATAGTGTCTTGGAATAACACATTTGTTAGGGGAACGTTTCCTGTATTTTGAACGGCAATCGTATATGTTAAAGTATCTCCTACTGCTGCTTGCGTTGTATTCACTTCTTTTATTACATTTAAACCGCCTGTATTAATTTGTGTTACCACTGTATTCGTCATTCTATTAATTGTAACTGGTGGCTGATTCGGATTAACAACAAAATCAGCAGATATACTCCCCCGATTCGCAATCGTACCTCCCGATGGTGTAGATGTAACTCGCACTTGAAATGTAACGGTCCTACTTCCGCCAGGAGATATATTAGCTACTGTAAACCCAGTCGCTGGATTTGCCCCAGGTTGTGAAACCCCGTCCACAGTCACACTATTTGCGATAAAAGTCGTTCCAACTGGAATCGGATCTTGAAAAATAACATTTGTCGCAAGTACATTTCCGATATTCTCAATAGTAATAGTGTACGTAAGAACGTCATTCACTGTCGCAAAAGCTCTATCTACTGTTTTTCTCGTTCTTATATCAGCTATATTAATAGTAGTCACTACAGTATTACTTGTCGCTTGCCCTGAAACTGGTTGTTGACCAGGCACTGGGGTAAAGGTAAAGGTTGCACTCGCACGGTTCGGAATTGGATTGACAAGAGGATTAGATGTTACTCGAACTTGAAAGCGCACTACAGTCGTTTGTGAAGCATTAATACTTCCTAGATTAATACTACTTGCTGGATTCGCTCCTGGACGCGCTACTCCATTCACTGTAACACTATTTGGAACAAATGTTGTGCCAGCCGGGATGCTATCAACAAAAATCACATTGTTTGCAGCAACATTCCCATTATTTGTGACATTAACCGTGTATGTTAATACATCATTAAGTGTTGCCGTCTGTAAATCTACAGATTTTTGCATACTAATAGTTGCTTGGTTCACTATCGTTTGTACTGTATTTGAAGAAGACATACTAGTAATAAGTGGACTACCGACGAAAGGACGGAATTGATAAGACACCATTGCACGATTGGGAATAGGATTTGGATTCGGAAACGATGTTATTCGTACTTGAAATGTAACAACTCTTTGCGTGTTATTTGGGATTGTTCCTAAATTAATTCCATTAGCAGGGTTTGCATTCGGCTGTGTTACTCCCCCTACCGTTACACTACCTGCTATAAACGTCGTTCCGTTCGGAATACTATCTCGTAATACAACGTTTTCTGCACTCCCTGTTCCTGTATTCGGGACCGTAATCGTATAAGTGAGAGTATCCCCTACCCCTGCGACTGTTCTATTAACCGATTTAACAGGATTAATAATTGGACCTGTTGCATCAATTTGAACACCAAAACCAGCTGCAGCGTATCCATCTCCATTTGTAACGAAGCGAACAGTTGCTGACGTCTGATTGTTTACTAAAGATGAGGAGGCATCTACATTCGTAATATCCCACCCTTGTCTTCGGATCGCTAAAGCGATTCCTAACGGCTGATTCAGATTTCCAAATGTACCACTCGTATCTAAATTTCCATTGTCATTACAAATTTGTGACTGAAAGAAATTATTTGCAGGGTTTCTCGGTCCGAATAATGCAACTGTAGCATTTGCATTCGGTCCAAAGCGAAGTTGATCTCCAACAATGTTAGAATCACCTTCTTGGGCAGTTACGAGTACCCTTCCTGTAACAATTCCCGTAGACGGTGTTGCAAAACCTGAAATAAGAGCATCAACTGGCGGGGATGAAGCATCAATAATTTCTTGTCCTGCATACACTGATAAATTCCTTAGTGGTAAACTCGCATTTTGATACACAACCTCAAGCGTCCAACCAACTGAACGACTAATTGTTGAATCAGCTGATGTTCTTGCAGCTGGCACAGCACCTGTTGTATATGTCCCGGCCCCAGCCGCACTAACAAGGTTCGTTACATTAGCAGAGCGACTATAATAAAACTGCTTCCCTACTGAACCTTGCTGCGCAGTTGCTGGGTCTGGTGCAACAGAAAATGTTCCCACTGGTGTTGTAAAGGTGATATCATCATTTAAAAACGCAGTAACATCCTCAGTATCAGTCCGGTATGTGCCAGCCCACACAAGTTCTGCGTATAAGACGCTACTCCCTGCTGGAAGGTTTAAAATTGCACTCGAAGAATTTAATGGCCAATCATTCGTCGTTCCTGCTGGGAATCCAGGTACTTGAAGTGATGTATTCACCGTTGTGAATACATCAATCGTACCAAAATTATTACCTGGTGCAGGTGATGTCGGACTTAGTCCTAACGTGTTCCCAGTGAACGTGACGGCACCAGTTACTGTTGTCGTAAAGCGATTCATAAAAGGCACACAATCATCTCATTTCATTTATAGTAAAAAGTGCTCTATACTATAAAATGTAGACAAACTATGTAATGTACGTTGTCCAACAAAATTCCACATATATGGAGAGGAGTTTACTACACTATGCGCTACGTTATCATAACAGGAACTTCACAAGGTTTAGGTGAGGCAATTGCTACGCAATTGTTAGAAGAAAATACAACTGTCATCTCTATTTCTAGAAGAGAAAATAAAGAGCTTACGAAACTTGCAAAACAATATAATAGCAATTGTATTTTCCACTCCTTAGATCTTCAAGATGTACATAATTTAGAAACGAACTTTAACAAAATCATTTCATCTATTCAAGAAGACAGTGTATCTTCTATTCATTTAATTAATAATGCGGGCACAGTTGCACCTATGAAACCAATTGAAAAAGCAGAAAGCGAACAATTCATTACGAACGTTCACATTAATTTACTTGCCCCTATGATTCTTACATCTACTTTCATGAAACATACGAAAGAATGGAAAGCAGATAAACGCGTTATTAACATTTCATCTGGCGCAGGAAAAAACCCTTACTTTGGCTGGGGCGCTTATTGTACAACGAAAGCTGGTGTAAATATGTTTACACAGTGCGTAGCAACTGAAGAAGTGGAAAAAGAATATCCAGTAAAAATCGTCGCTTTTGCACCTGGCGTTGTTGATACAAATATGCAATCACAAATTCGTGAAACAAATAAAGAAGATTTCATAAATTTGGACCGCTTCATTGCATTAAAAGAAGAAGGAAAACTCTTATCACCCGAATATGTTGCGAAAGCTATTCGTAACTTACTAGAAACTGAGGACTTCCCTCAAGGCGAGGTTATTAGAATCGATGAATAACAAAAAGGCGTGCTAAAATAGCACGCCTTTTTGTTCTACTTCTCTAAAAATATAAGCACAGACTCCGCAATTTGCTCATAACCAATTTCTTGATAAATTTTATTCGATGTCGGATTCGCTAGATCAGTATATAACGTAGTCGTCTTGTACCCTTCATCTAACATACGTTGACTAAGTGCCGCTACACAATTAGATGCGTATCCCTTTTTCCTTGCTTCTTTCGGCGTATATACGAAATTAACTGTTATATTATTTTTAGTTGGACGTGTTTTTGCAGCTACAGAAACAAGTTTCCCGTCTACTTCTAGACCAAATAAACGATGATTAGTAATTAATGTACGTGCGGTTTGTTCTGCTTCTTCTTTCGTAGTAGGAAGATTCACATCTTTGCAAAATTGATATATCCACTCTTCTATTAATGTTAGTTCATCACTACTTACTTCTCGAAAAAAAATATCCTCGCTCGGTTTCTTCTTCACTTCTTTCAACTCATATACTCCTTGCTTCATTACAACATTCGTTTTCTTATTTTCTAGCACTGCAATCTCTTCTGCTAAGTGCTGTACAACTTTCTTATCACCAATTAATCCAGGAATATCCGGATATATTTTCGTTAACTCTTTTGCAAGCTCCTTGATAGCTACTCCCGAAATTTCAGAAGTTGCAACAATGATTTGTTTCTTCTCTTCTGTTTGAAGAAATACAACCGCAATTTCTTCTCCTTGTTTCGCTATCCCCATAAATATCGGTTGCTGGACCATTTGTAATACGCCTAATATAAGATTATTTTCCTGTTCATTCTTTTCTAGAAATAGTGTAACTTCTTCTTTAAAATTAACAATCTCTTCATATACATGCAATTGAATCATCGACAATCTCTTCTCTCTATTTATAATTTTATTAAGGTATTGGCGATTAATTCATTAAATTCCTCTTTTACGATTCAATAATATTTGAAGCTAACGTATTCAAATTATTTTCAGCTTGTAAAATTCTCTGTTTTTCCTTTTCAAATACCTCTTCTTCTTGTCGAAATGACTCTTTTCGATTGTTAATCATGCGCTCCATTTCTTTTTTACTCGGCCCACCGTATACATTTCTTTTTTGTATAAAAGCTTCTGGCGATATAATTTCTTTCCACTCTTTTTCTAATAAAGTTATATTAAATTTTTCTTGTAAGTACATATTCACATCTTTCAAATGTAATTCATAAAGCTCCTTTTTCTGCTCCAATAACATATTTGCAATAGCACTTGCTGCATGATGCGCATGCCGAAATGGAATGTCATAGTTTTTTGTTAAAACATCTGCGAAATCAGTTATCGTAATTGCATGTTTATAGGAACGGCTTTTCAACGTTTCTTCTTCTACTTTCATCGTTCGAATAACTGCATTCATAATAGAAAAAACACGAATAGTCTTTTCAATCCCTTTATATAAATACGGTTGCAAGTCATCCTCTGTATCAACAATATCACCAAATGGTGTATTATGAATCATTTGAAATACTGTAAATGCTTCTCCTAAAGCGCTACTCGTAATCGCACGCGCATGCTCAATTGAAACTGGATTTCGCTTTTGCGGCATAATACTACTAATCTGTACATACGGCTTTGCAACAGTAATACCATCATATTCTTTCGTCGCTAATAGTAAGAAGTCATGAATCCATCTGCTCGTATTCGTCATCATTACCATAAGTAACGAGCTAACTTCTAATAAATAATCCGCTCCAGCAACAGCATCATATGAGTTCTCAATTACATTTGTAAACCCAAGTAAATCGGCAACTCGCTCTCGTTTAATTGGGAAACTTGTTGTAGAAAGCGCAGCGGCTCCCATTGGCGACTGATTTAAAAGTTTGTACGTTTTTTTCATGCGTTCTAAATCTCTCTGCATCGTATCATAAATTGCTAACGTATAATGACCAAATGTCGTTGGCTGCGCTGGTTGTGTATGTGTATAAGCTGGCATAATCGTTTCCTTATGATCAGAAGCAAGTTGCAGCATACTTTCCTGCAATAACAAATGATGTTCCATTAATCGTAATACATACCGTCTTAAACTCATGCGATACATCGTTACACCCATATCATTTCTACTTCTACCAATATGCATATTACTTACAAAATCGCTTTTTGCTTCTTGAGAAATTAAATGTTCCACTAAAAAAAAGAGATCTTCATGCTGCTCTGTATAGAGCAATTGCTCTTCTGGCATTCCCTCTACCTTTTTTAATGCGTGTAATATAACTTTACCTTCTTCCTTTTTCATTAAATTTTCTTCCATCAGCATTGTAATATGCGCTTTATGCACTTGAAACATATCTTTCAATAAGTAATTTCGTTGAAAATTAAATACATGTTGTAATACACAATCCACATATGTTTTCCCAGGGAAATCAGCGCCTTCACTCTTTATAAACTCTTCTTTATTTTGTTTCATCACCTTTTCCCCTTTCACCTAAGTATTACTACCCATCATACCCAGATATAGCAAAAAAGTGCTTGTATATAAAAATAAACTCGGCGCCTCTGCACCGAGTTTATTTAATAAAAGTCGCATCATACTTATCACTTTGCAACACTTGGAAATGCAAGTTTGCTAAATGTTTCCGTATTTCTACACTGTCGTCCTCATTTAAATTATTTGCTAAAAACACTATTTCTGTACAGTTCCCGCGTTTATCCATCGCGTAAACTGCTTTTGTAACTGTCCATGGCGTATAACCATTTTTTTGCCCTGCATGTCTAAATGTTTTACGATATTTCTTAGCGCTCATATCTGTTTCAACGATATTCGCCCATACTTTTTCTTCAGCTTCTGTTAGGCCACCTTTATGATTCGCCTTTTGAAGCAGTACCATATAATCGTTTGCAGAAGCAGCTGGCAATCGATCTGACCAAATTTTATCGTAACGTTCCTCTAAGTAAAGAGGAATTTCCTTCTGTAATAATGGCCCCTTCTTTTTTAAGCGTTCATGAATAATCATTGCATATTCACGATATTGCTCTTGAGACATTTCTTTTAACTTTTTCTCTATTTTATATTTCGGAACATGTAATTCTTTATGCAAATATCCTGGAATGTATAAAGATGAAACGATTGGAAATAGCGGCTGATGTGCTGGAAGCGATAAACTTTGTAAATTCCGATTAATATTATCTAATCCTAACACTTCCATTAAATATTCAGCATTCGCATTCGAACTAAACTTAACCATTCCTTTTGCCACTTCTTCTAAAGAAACCGCTCCTTCAGTTATCTTGCCTGTCTTCTCCAAATATCTTTGCCATCTATCTTGTGCACCACCATCTGTATTCGGTACATAATAACGATTCACGTCATTAATGGAAACAAAACTAGACGAATCAATTTTCCCTTCCGTAACTTGTTTCGTATATTCAAGCGCCACAATTAATTTCATTGTACTAGCAACTGGCAATACAACGTTAGGATTGACAGAATAAACAACTTTATCATTTCTCTTTACTAGAAGCGCACTATTTTTTTCATCTTTATGTTCTTCAATAAAGGATGCAATATACTGTGCATCATCATTATTTGAACTCCACACTTTTTTCACTAAAAAGTTACCCGATATTAGCAAAACGAAAATACCCACAATCACTGCGCATACTATAGTTTTTTTCAAATAAAATTCCTCTCCTATTGTGTAACTCTTCTCTATCTATCTCTTACAAACAAAATAATGGAGATGATTATTTTAGTAATCATCTCCATTATTTTAACTTGTATTCTCCCATTATGTCTACGTCATAATTTTAACGAAATCTTCGAGGAATTTTTTATAATGTAACGACCAACCAATTCGCACCCAATTCTTTAATGCTTTTGAGTCAGGTTGAGGCCGGAAATCAGCAATACTCTCTCCTTTTGCAATTCCAACTGTATCTACATCGACTCGGCGATATACATAATCCAAAAGGGACGGATTTGCCGCAACCATCATTGTAACGACGTCATGTACTGGACTACCTGTTATTTTCGGGTTTAACTTTTTATATGCTTTATAATAATACGTAAATATCGGCTCGATCAACTTATTGAAACTCGTTTTAGAGTGTTTTGTAATATATTTTACCATTTCCGGCGTAATAATAGCTTCAGATGTAACGTTAAGTGGCACTAATGTCACATTCTTAGCATTTTGCATAACTAATTGTGACGCAATGGGATCACCATGAAAATTTGCCTCTGCGACTGGTGTCACATTTCCAGGCATTAAAAAAGCACCGCCCATTATATAATATTCTTTCACAAACTTCATCATCGGCTTTTCTAAAATAAACGCTGTCGCAAGTGTCGTTGACCTGCCAGCATCAACTATAATTAATTCTCCTTTATATTTTTCAAGAATATCAAAAAACACACAAAAAGGCTTTATATTTGGAGAAAGATTTTTCGGAGGACGAATTGGTCCTAAACCTTCTGCCCCGTGAATTTCCGGATAGTATGTTGTAATATCTCCTGATAAAGGAATCTTCGCACCATTAATAACCGGTATATCTTCCCTTCCTGCTAACTGTAATAAATATGCTGCATTACTCGTCGCCTTTTCTTGCGTTACATTTCCATATCCCGTTACTACGCCGACAATATCAATATCAGGATGCAACAATCCATACATAATTGCTAAAGAGTCATCAATTCCCGGGTCTCCTAAAAATAATACTTTTTTCATCGACCTCAACTCCATCCCCCTCAATTGTTATTAATTTATGAATAGTCATTGATATACAGAATAAAAAAGAACAAATTCATACGAAAAAACGCAGTCCTATAAGGACTACGTTTTTCATATAACCTATGCTGTTTTTTTCACAGCACTCATACTTCCAATGATGTAAGCGATAAACGCTAAGCAAATCGGGAAGACAACCGTATGTATACCGAACGGATTTGGGTAGAAAAGATGGATACACATATATGACCCTACTCCAACTACAATAGACGCAAGCGCTCCTGTTGCATTTCCTTTTCTCCAATATAACCCTAATACGATCGGCCAAATGAATGCTGCTTCTAATCCACCGAAAGAAAATAAATTTAACCATATTAAAAAATCTGGTGGTTTAATTGCTGCTGCATAAACGAGCAGCCCTACGATAGCAGTAATCCATAAACTTCCTTTTCTAATCGTACTATCTGTCGCATCTTTATTTATGTAATTCACGTATATATCTTTAATGATTGATGAACTTACAAGTAGCAATAACGAGTTTACTGTAGACATAATGGCTGCCATTGGTGCAGCTAAGAAAACCCCAGCTAGCCACGGTGGCAACACTTCCATCGCGAGTAGCGGCATTACTTTATCTGGTACTGTTATACCTGGAAGTACGACTCGTGCGAACACACCCGTTAAATGCATACCAATCATAATGGTACCCACAACAATCGTCCCAATTATTAACGCTTGATGCATCGCTTTTGAATTTTTATAAGACATGGCACGCACACTAATTTGCGGTAAACCAACAACGCCAATTCCAATTAAAATCCAAAATGATGTCACATATGATTTCGTTAAGCTTCCATCCGCTCCGAATGGTGTAATTAAATTCGGATTGATTTGAACAAGTTCCTGCATAATCTTTTCAATTCCACCACCGGCAACGACAGTAGCGATTAAAATGATTGTCGTCCCAACTAACATAATGATACCTAATAACGTATCTGATAAAGCAACTGCACGAAATCCACCAATTAATACGTACACAAGTACAGAAAAAGTAAATAAAAATAGTGCTGTTGTATAAGAAAGACCCGTTAGCGACTCAATTAATCGGCCACCGCCGACCCACTGAGCTACTGTTGCTGAAAATAAAAAGATAATAATACATAACGCAGAAAGTATGACAACTGCTTTATTATTGTATCTTCCCTTTAAATAATCGATAAGAGTAATAGCTTCCATCTTCCTAGCAATAATGGCAAACTTTTTACCGATAACTGTTAAAACGATATACCCTGTTACAACTTGAATCGCAGATAACAATACCCATCCAAGCCCCATATTGTATGCTATACCAGGGCCACCAATAAAGCTACTAGCACTACCGTACGTAGCAATCATTGTCATTGCTAATAATAAACCACCGAGCTCACGCCCACCTAAAAAATATTCTTGCAAAAACTTATTATGGGCAGTCGCTTGTACACGTCTTGAAGCATATACACCAATTAAAAATACAACGATAAACGAAATTATCATTGGAATGATTACATACCAATTCATCTATTATTCCTCACTTTTTTCTTCCTCATCGAGTGAAATATCTTGAAATACAAAACGAACAACTAAACTAAGTAAAATAACCATAACGATAAAACCAACGATACAGCTATAAAAAAACCATGCTGGAAAACCAAATACATATGTATATTCACTTGGATTTTTACTACCAAGCCCATAAGCAAATCCGTACCATATTATAAAATTGATAATAGCAAGTCCAAGACCAATTAACGCTTCTCTATGGGCGATTCGAAAGCGTGGATCATCATGATAATTCTTCATTTTTCTCCCTCCTCTCACGATGTATTATTGTACCATTGTTCTTCTAGTTTTTCCTACTAGAAAGCAAAAACAAGCAGGATTTTTTATAATCATATAGAAGACTTTCTTACATTACATATTTTTTACAATTGTAACACAAATGAAATTTGAATTTTCAGTATTTGTTAATTATGATTTTAATTAGAGGCTTTCCATCTAGTTTCCACATCCTTGATTTCGGAATAAACGCCGTCTCGTACTGCGTTTACATTATATTTTCAAGGGGGTTATACAATGAGTCAACTAGCTGTAAATCTTCATGAAAAGGTAGAAAAGTTTCTTCAAGGTACAAAAAAGTTATATGTGAATGGATCCTTTATTGAAAGCGCTTCCGGCAAAACATTTAACACACCTAACCCAGCAACTGGCGAAACACTTGCCGTCGTTTCTGAAGCTGGTCGCGAAGATATTCATAAAGCTGTCGTTGCAGCTCGCATGGCTTTTGACGAAGGTCCTTGGTCTCGCATGAGCACTGCTGAGCGAAGCCGGCTTATGTACAAGTTAGCTGATTTAATGGAAGAACATAAAGAAGAGCTTGCACAGCTTGAAACGCTAGATAACGGAAAGCCAATCCGTGAAACAATGGCAGCAGACATACCACTCGCAATTGAACATATGCGCTATTATGCCGGCTGGGCGACGAAAATCGTTGGTCAAACAATCCCTGTTTCCGGTGATTACTTTAACTATACACGTCATGAACCTGTTGGTGTCGTTGGTCAAATTATCCCTTGGAACTTCCCGCTTCTTATGGCAATGTGGAAAATGGGAGCAGCGCTTGCTACAGGATGTACAATCGTTTTAAAACCTGCAGAACAAACTCCACTATCTGCCTTATACTTAGCTGAATTAATTGAAGAAGCTGGATTCCCGAAAGGTGTTATTAATATCGTTCCTGGATTCGGTGAATCAGCTGGACAAGCTCTTGTTAATCATCCACTCGTTGATAAAATTGCATTTACTGGTTCTACTCCAGTCGGTAAGCAAATTATGCGCCAAGCATCTGAAACATTAAAGCGCGTTACACTTGAGTTAGGCGGTAAATCACCAAATATCATCTTGCCAGATGCTGATTTATCTCGCGCGATTCCTGGCGCACTTTCTGGTGTTATGTTTAACCAAGGACAAGTATGCTCTGCTGGATCACGTTTATTTGTTCCGAAGAAAATGTATGATAATGTCATGGCTGACCTTGTCCTTTACTCTAAAAAATTAAATCAAGGTGCTGGCTTAAGTCCAGAAACTACAATCGGTCCTCTCGTTTCCGAAGAACAACAAAAACGTGTAATGGGCTACATCGAAAAAGGGATTGAAGAAGGTGCTGAAGTACTTTGCGGAGGAAGTAATCCATTTGATCAAGGCTACTTCGTTTCTCCTACAGTATTCGCTGACGTAAATGATGAAATGACGATTGCAAAAGAAGAAATTTTCGGTCCAGTTATTTCTGCTATACCGTTTAACGATATTGATGAAGTAATTGAACGTGCAAATAAATCACAATTTGGCTTAGCAGCTGGTGTGTGGACAGAAAATGTTAAAACAGCACACTACGTTGCAAGTAAAGTACGCGCTGGTACAGTATGGGTAAACTGTTATAACGTCTTTGATGCAGCATCTCCATTTGGAGGATTTAAACAATCCGGTCTTGGTCGTGAAATGGGATCTTATGCATTAAATAACTATACAGAAGTGAAGAGCGTTTGGCTTAACTTAAATTAAAGAGAAAGAACCTGACCTATCCGGTCAGGTTCTTTTCATTATGTATGTCTTTAAACTTGCAGTCCCCCGCTCACATTTAATACTTCTCCTGTAATATAGGATGCGTATTCTGATGCTAAGAAGGCAGCTGCGTTCGCAATATCTTCTGGCGTTCCAATTCTACCAACCGGAATCGCGCCGACCATCTTTTCTTTCACTTTATCTGGTATCGTTTTTGTCATATCTGTATCCATAAATCCTGGGCAAATCGCATTACACGTAATACCGAAATTTCCAACTTCTTTCGCTGCCGTTTTCGTTAAACCTACAACGCCTGCCTTCGTAGCTGCATAGTTTGCTTGACCTATGTTTCCTTCTCTACTAATTGAAGATATATTAATAATACGTCCATACCCTTGTTGTCTCATGTAAAGCAGCGCTGGTTGCATACAATAAAAAACTCCAGTTAAGTTCACTTGTAATACTTGTTCCCAAGCAGACTTCTCCATTTTATGTAACATTGCATCTCTTGTAATTCCAGCGTTATTCACTAAAATATGTAATGTTCCGAATTTTTGAACCGCATATTCAATTAACGACTTTGCTTCATTTTGATTACTCACATCACATCGATATAAGCTCACTTCATATCCTTCATCCGATAACTCACGTGTCGTTTTTTGTAGCTTCTCTTCATTTACATCACTAATTAATACTTTCGCCCCTAGTTTTGCATAAACCTTTGCAATCTCTTTTCCAATTCCCTGTGCAGCTCCTGTTACAACAGCTGTTTTCCCATTTAAAAACTTCATCCCTATCCCCCATTTCTATTACTTATACTGTATATTTCGGCTTTTTACTTTCCAATTCCTCTTTGTATAAAAAAGTCTATTTGTGTCAAACTAACTTTGCAACGCCGCATAAAGTGTAAGGAGATTGTGTCGAATGAACAAAAAAAATTTCAAACAAAACAAAGCTACTGATGGCATTGATGTAGAGTTCTCTCGTGAACTTGCTGACCACAATGACTTAGAAGCAAACGCACGTGCAAATGCCGCTGATGCACGTCAAAAACGCCAGTCAACAGAAAAATAAGGAAAGCACAACCTTATTCTTTTCAACAGGGACCTACTACCCAACAAAATAAACCGAGAAACATCTCTCGGTTTATTTTTGATATTTTTTTGTATAATGTGCCAAAGTAAGTAGCGGATAAATTTGGGCATAGCTATGATAACGAATATAAAACCCACCAGGTAAACCTGTTCCAGTAGGATATTTTTCATTCACATAAGGATTCGCAAGCAAATATGAAACGCCTTTTCGAATAGTTGGTGTTTCTTTATCATAGTAAGAAATGAGAGCATCTAACGCCCATGCTGTTTGAGATGGTGTACTAAATGGTAAAGTAACGAATCTTTTCTCCACACTACTTTGGCATGATTCTCCCCATCCACCATCTTCATGCTGTATATGTTCAAGCCATAAAGCTGCTCGTTTTAATGATGGATTGTTAGATGGAATTCCGAGTGACCGTAAACCAGTCATAACAGCCCACGTACCATATATATAACAAATCCCCCATTTCCCATACCAGGATCCATTTCTCTCTTGTACATTCATTAACCAATTTATCGCACTTTGTTTTTGTTTCTTAGGTAATTCATTTTGCGTATATGTCCCGAAAAGCTCTAACACTCTTCCTGTAATATCTGGTGTGGAAGGATCCGTAATCATATCACTTGCATTTTCGATTGGTAAATTCGCTAATAATTTGCTCGTCACACCTTTTTCGAACGCTCCCCAGCCACCATCATTATTTTGTAATCCTTTAATCCAATTGACCCCTTTCTTCCAAGCATTATCTATATTTTCGTTTCCTCTACTCCTTGCCAACGCTCTTAGCACAACTGTTGTATCATCGACATCTGGAATTGTCGTATTTACATCCGAAAAACCCCAACCACCTGGAGTAAGTGCGGGAGCATGTACGCTCCAATCAGCTTTTTTTGTATGCTGTTTTTTTAATAAATATGTTATTGTCTGTTGAATCATCTTGTGATCTTTCGGAACGTGGGCCTCTTGTAACGCATAGCTGAGTAAAGCTGTATCCCATACGGTCGAAGGAGAGTTTTGCAAGTGACTCCCTCTTTCCATCTTCCATATATAAGATGTTATCCCAGCTATAGCCTTTTGAATCAGTGATGATTGAAGAGAATGCCCTAACGCAAGTAAAGCATAAATCATATAAAACGAGGCAGTTGCGTAACTATATAACGTTCCATTTTCATCAATACGCTCTTTCATAAAACGTTCGACTTCCTCATATCCTTTATGATGTAACGAAAGTGGGTACGAGATAATTTGTTTTACATCACTTAATAACGTTTGAAACAACAGAGACCGATCCTCCCGAAACCATTGTCCGCCCTCGCCCGCAATGTGATTTAAATTTGGCAATAACTTTTTCCCTACTCGAAATCTTTTATTTAAACACACCATCATCGGAATTAAATGGATACGTGCTGAGCTACTCAATTCAAATATACTGAGGGGGGAATCATTCTGTAGAAACATGATTGGTGTTGGTAAATGAAAGAGTGAAGGATATTCATATTCTCCATGAATTGCTAATAAAAACTTCGTCATAAAATGAGCACGCGCCACGCCTCCGCGTTCCTTAATAAAATTTTCCGCTCGCTTCATATTCGCATCTTCTTTTGTATATTTTTTCGATGCTAGCAAGGCCGCATAAGATTGAATGGTAGCTGATAAATTACCTCCCACTTCATCTTCATACAATTTCCACGTTCCTTCATTTGTTTGAAGTGATGCTAACCTTTTTACAAACGGTTCTATCTCTTTATCTCTACCTAATAATTTTAATAAAAAAATCATATGGCAATCTGTTAATGGAGCTCCTTCAAAACAAAATCGCCACGTACCATCTTGCCGTTGCATCGTTTGAAGTGCATTTGCTCTTCTCGCTATTTCTTCATGCGCTTTTTCATATAATAACAAGTTACTCACCCACCCTTTCGAAATCCGTATAACGATATTCAAGAAGGTAGCTGAATATGTATGAATACAAAGAAAAGCAGAACATATAAGATGCTCTGCTCATAAACAATATCCTACTCCGACAATAATCCCTAATAAAGCACCAACTACTACTTCATACGGCGTATGCCCGACAAGCTCATTTAACTTCTTATATTCTGTTTGTCTACCGTGAAAAAACTCATTCAATATTTTCGCCTGTTTACTTACTGCCAGCCTTACTCCTGAAGCGTCATACATAACTATAATGGCAAAAATAGCAGCAATTGCAAATAAAGTACTTTCCACACCTTCCACAACGCCAACACCTGTCGCCAGTGCTGTAACAGTTGAAGCATGAGAACTTGGCATCCCACCTGAAGCGAAAAACTTTGCAAAATCAAATTCACCCGTTTTGAATAATTTAAAGACTACTTTCGTTAATTGTGCTAAAAACCATGAAATTACAGCGGCCATAAGTGGATCGTTATGTAAAATTGTTTCCACGTTCTCAGCTCCCTACTAGCTATAATGGAAATCCTATAGTATCAGTATAAAGAAAAATGCGTAGAAAATACTACGCATTACGATACTTTTGCTGATTTATTTTTTATAAATTTCGGTTGTTTCTGCACTAAGAACTTTGTTTTCGCTACCGAGAATACAACTAATGCAACCCATATACAGAAAAATGCAATCATATGAGTAGATGTGAAATGTTCACCAAATACGAATACACCTAAAATTAAACTAATTGTTGGCGCAATATATTGTAAAAAACCTACCATATAAAGTGGAATAAGTTGGGCTCCTTTTGCAAAATAAAAAAGTGGCAATGCTGTAACAATGCCCGCTCCTATTAATAGTAATGTCGATAACATTGAGATAGAGCCAAATGAGCCGAAACCATGTACTCCTGTCATTACTAGATAAATAATCGCAAACGGTGTCACTAACATCGTTTCCATCGTAAGTCCAATTGTCGCATCATAGTTTAACAATTTTTTTGTTAATCCATATAATCCAAATGAAAGGGCAAGTGATAAAGAAACCCATGGAATAGCCCCGAAACGTACTGTTAAAATGATAACTCCTACTCCAGCTAAACCAACTGCAACGTATTGCCAAAAGTTTAACTTTTCCTTTAAAACGACTGTACCAAGTAAAATACTAATAAGCGGATTAATATAATAGCCAAGACTTGCTTCAATGACATGATTATGATTAACGGCCCATATGTAGACAAACCAGTTTCCGCTAATCAAGACTGAAGCTATTGTTAATGACATTAATAATTTAGGTCGTTTAAAAAGATTCATGAACTCTCCAATAAACTGACGAAATCTCTTCGTAACACCTAATATGATTAACATAAACACGAACGCCCAAACGATGCGGTGTGCTAATATTTCATCTGCTGGGACTTCCTCAACCCATTTCCAATAGATTGGTAGTATTCCCCACATCGTATACGCACCAGCCGCATATATAATCCCTTTTTTTTGCTCTGCTGATTGACTCCCCATCTTCCTTTTTCTCCTCTTCTCATTTTTTCTCCATTATACGTTCCCACGTGCTCACTTTACCAATAATCAATCTGCATTTCTTTCGACATTTCTCATACAACGAATAATAAACATACCGTTATTACAACAAGTAACGGTATGCCGAAAACAAATTTCTTTTTATGAGTTTTATGATGAAACATATACATACCAATCCAAGCTCCAACTGCTCCCCCAGCTGCTGCTGATAAAAACAACGTACTTTCTGGCGTTCTCCACTGTTTCTTCTTCGCTTTTCGTTTATCAAGCCCCATAAGGCTAAAAGCTATAACGTTAATAATAATAAAATAAATCCATTTCATCGCTTTCTCTCCCTATGAAAAATTCGCTTAATGGTAACATGAAAAAATGATGGAAACAACTGAAGAACGCTTTTTATTGATTAGTTACCTTCATATTTACATAGCCAATTAAACAGAAAGATGTTATGGGCAAGATCTTATATTTCATTCCCTTCACCCACTACCATAGCATCGAAAAAACTTCTCTCAATCTCTTTTTCATCAAAATGAAGAACTACGATTAGCCCCACATATAAAGAAACGAAATTTAGAAACCATTCCTCATTATCATCTTTCTTAGCTAAACATTTAAATATCTCTTGAAATTGCATACGCTCGTCTACAGCAATAATCGGTCGCACGCCAAAATATTTCAATACAAGATGTAGGTTTAGCTGCACGGATAATGATAAAATATACTTTAATAGCTCCGTATAATGAGCAACATTTTTTTCACTATATAACTTCACAAGCTCTTGATGTAAAGTAGAAATCGATAATTCTTCTTTAGTCACTTTTGTTGCTTCTATCATTTCAATCATCTTTTTCATATCCATTACATTTACCCCTCCTGTTGCAAAACAAAAGCCAAAGTGTATTTATTTTATAATCAGCAATAATTGAGTATTTCTCGCCTCTCTTTCTTCTTCACTTACTAAGTCATACTTTTTTAAAAGGTGAAATACATCATTTAACATTTCTTGTGAGTGATTACCTTGCAAAAATTTTTTTAACCCTTTAAAAATATCTTCAGATAAAAAAATCTTTTGACTTTCAAGTTTATTCATTACATCTTCAATAGAATGATCGATATTACACGCCATAAAAAATTCCTCCTCTATCCTTTATAAATAATATCTTCTGCTAACGATGTAAACACTTCTCCAACAAGAGAATCTTCATCATATACAGATGAACCGCTATTTTCTTCACGTTTTGCAAAAGGTACTTGTGCGATTACTTCTGTTTGCAATTGTTCTGCTAACATTTCGCCTCCGCCTTTTCCAAACAGATAATTTTTCGATCCATCTTGTTCTTCATAATAAGCCATGTTTTCCACAATACCTAAAATCTCGTGTTTCGTATGTTTTGCCATTACGCCTACTCTAGATGCTACGAATGAAGCTACATTATGTGGTGTTGTAATAATAATTTCTTTCGCCTGCGGAATCATTGCTGCAACATCAATAGCAACATCTCCTGTACCAGGTGGTAAATCAAGAAGTAAATAATCTAATTCTCCCCAGTGCGTATTCGCAAGGAAATTTTGAATCCATTTATTTAACATCGGTCCGCGCCACATAACCGGATTATTTCCTTCTGTAAAAAATCCCATCGACATGATTTTAACACCGTGACTAATAACTGGAATTGCTGTTTGATCAATCATCGTTGGTTTTTGATTCGTTTCCATCATAGCTGGAATGCTAAAACCATATATATCTGCATCTAATATCCCCACTTTTTTGCCCATACGAGCTAAAGCTGTTGCAAGATTAATTGTTACAGTTGATTTTCCGACTCCACCTTTTCCGCTCGTTACAGTAATAAATCGTACTCCTGAATCAGGACGAAGCATGCTCGGCATACCAGTTTCTGTTCTACTATTTTTCTTTAACTTTTCTGTTAGCGCAGCTCGTTCTTCTTGTGTCATAGAACCAAACGTCAAATCTACTTTAGATGCACCTATTGCATGCAGAGACTCTTCCACATCTTGTTGAATTTTTGCTTTTAACGGACAACCTTGAATCGTTAGCACTACTTCAAGTTTAACCTCTGTTCCATTCATTTGTATATTTCTAACCATGTTTAACTCTACAATACTTTTGTGTAATTCTGGATCCTCTACATGTTTTAACGCATTCATTATTTGTTCTTGAGTAATCATAAAACTCATCCCTTCTCGTATTCTAATTTATCCGACTTTAACTAATAATCAGTGGGGGATGAAGAACCCCCCCACTGATTAAAGTTTCACTTTATATACAACATCTTCTTGTCGTTGCGAGAAACACTTATTATCCACCACTAACAGGCGGGATAAATGCGACGATATCTCCAGCTTGTATCATCTCGTCATTCGTTACAAACTCTTCATTAACAGCCACCATCACTTTATCAAGCGATTGTAAACTATAGTTTGCTTTGAGCCATTCTTTTAATTGCTGCACTGTCATTTCTTCTTTTTCTGAAATTACGAATCGATCTAATCCGACTTCCTCACGCAAATTTGCAAACAGTAAAATTGTAATCATTTTCTCATTCTTCCTTCTTCGGTTTTCCTGCTGGATATGGTGTATTTTCAAGTTGATCGCCAATCCACATCGTCCCATCTTCCCAAAATTCTTTTTTCCATATTGGGACGATTCGCTTTATACGTTCAATTGCGTATTCATTCGCTTCATAAGCTACTTTGCGCTGCGGTGATGAAACTGCAATGACTACCGCAATATCCATTATTTCTAGCCGGCCTACTCGGTGAGTAATTGCTACTTTTGCATCCGGCCATCTTTCACTAATTTCTTCACCAATTCTCATAAGTTGCTTTACTGCCATCGGTTTATATGCTTCATACTCTAAATGTAGCGTTCGTTTTCCTTTTGTTAATTCTCTCACTGTACCAATAAAAGTTGTAATCGCACCTGCCTCTCTTCTTGCAACTTTATTCGTTACTTCTTCAACTACAATCGGTATATCAACAATCTCAAATAGCACTTGTCCCATTGGAACCACCTCTCACTTTGCGAAATGTCCAAGGCCATTCACTACCTTCGTTATCTTCCAATAAAAGAACATCCACAAACATATCTTTTTTATATCCTCTTGTCCCACCTGGTAATACGATAAAAACATTCGATTCTGCTAATGAAGAGACCGAGCTAGATTTATCAAATCCTGAAGGACAAGCAATTAACTGACCTTCGTTATATGTCAGTTTCGCTCGTACAAATCTTGTAAATGGATTTGGCTTTAGAAAGTCTTCTCCTAATAACGCTTTTTCTCTCTTTACATGTGCTTTTTCACTAAACATATACGTCCGAATACAAGGTCTTACAAATAATTCAAACCCTACGTAACAAGCAGATGGATTTCCTGATAAACCAAATAATAACTTGCCATTTAATTGTGCTACAGTCGTAACACTTCCTGGCCTCATTGCAACTTTATTGAAAAGAACAGATGCACCTAACTCTTCATATATAGCTGGTAAATAATCGTAATCCCCTACTGATACACCGCCTGTTGTAATGAGCATATCTACTTGGCCAAGCGCTTCTTTTACAGCTTTGAAACATGTATGAAAATCATCGCTAAACTTCCCAAAATATTTTACTCTTCCGCCCGCTCTTCGAATTTGAGACAATATCATATACGTATTACTGTTTCGGATTTTCCCTGGCTGTAATGAATCGTTTACGTCCAGTAATTCACTTCCAGTCGCTAATAGTCCAATTACAGGCTTTCTAGCCACCGGTACCTCGCTATACCCAAACGTAGCAAGAAGAGCTGAAATACCTGGATGAATGTATGACCCTTTCTTTGCAAGAACCGTGCCTCTACGAGCATCTTCACCTTGAAAAGAAATATTGTCGCCCGTTTTGAATGATCGCTTCACTTCCATATATTTGTTGCCATCCTCCTCATATTGACGAGTTAGCTCTAACATAACAACCGCATCACACCCATTCGGAATTTGCGCTCCTGTCATAATTCGAACTGCTTGAAATGGACCTACTTTCTCATCGAATAGCGATCCTGCACCGATTTCACCCACTACTTCAAATACAATTGGAGTTTCATAACTTGCTAAATCCGTATCTTTTGCTCTAATAGCAAACCCGTCATACGGTGAACGATTAAATGACGGCACATCATGGTCAGCTACTAAATCCTCTGCTAATATACGTCCATAAGCTAATTCAATAGGTAGTAGCTCCTTTAAGCCGTTATGAGCAAATCCCATCACTTTACGAACAGCCTCTTCAACTGTGATTGGTACTCTTCTTTCCATTGTTGACAACCCTTTCTATTAGCCAAATACGCGATAATATAGTTGTTTCGCTTTCGAAATATCATTTGTGCCATGAATAAAAACACGACCATCCTGAAAAACAACGATGCGGTACTCATCTAATTGGCAAGATAGTAAATACGGATTCCGATTTACTTCCCCCACTTTTTTTAATACTTTTTCTATATCATCAAAATTGTATTTTCTATTGTCTACTGATCTAATTTGAACTGTATTTCTTCCGCATAAAGCAGCTACCTTCGTTTGGTTTTCATATGATAAATAAGGATAAGTTCGATTCAAACCACATGAGAGACAAGCATCTGTTTTTATTTTCCCTAGTTTTATAAAATGGTTTTGATTACTCCATATATCAAACATGAAAAATGTTTTTCTAATTGCTGCAAAATCTTCTACTAAAATTTTGAGTGCTTCCGCCACTTGATATGCTGCGACGATTTGTACAGTCGGGCTAATAATTCCAGCTGTATCACACGTCACACCTGTAACTGGAACGTTCTTCAGCACACAATGTAAACACGGTGTCTCTTGTGGAATAATTGTACAACTCATACCGTACGAGCCAACGCAAGAACCATATACCCACGGGATATTATGTTTTTGTGATAAGTCATTTATTATAAATCGGATATCGAAATTATCTGTTGCATCAATGATTACATCGACATTTTCTAATAGCTCTTCCAAGTTTTCTACACATGCATCCATTACGAAAGCATGTATTTGTACTTCCGCATTAAGTTTTTCTAGCCGATTTTTAGCAGCGATTGCTTTTGGCAATTTCTCTCTTGCATCTTGTTCAGAGTACAATTGTTGCCTTTGTAAATTACTCCATTCAACGTAATCGCGATCTATAATCGTCAACTTGCCAATACCTGCACGTACGAAACTTTCGGCACTTGCACTTCCTAATGCGCCTACTCCTACAATTAACACATGTTTATTTCGAATTTTTTCTTGCCCTCTACTCCCAATTGGTTTAAACAAATGTTGTCGTGAATACCGCTCAGCCATTACATACCCTTCCTCTCACGAACTCTATTTCATATTAGAATGTTGTTTTTGATAACAAGCAAAGTACGCAAATCCAACAAAACCAGCTCCGCCAATTACATTTCCGATAAAGACAGGAACAAAATTTTTAGCAAGATCCATCCATGTCAAATGACCTGCAAAAATAACTGCTGAGATGACAAACATATTTGCTACCACTTGCTGAAATCCAATCACTACAAATGCCATAATTGGAATCCAAATTCCGATTATTTTTCCGACAAAATCACTCGTCCCATAAGCGAGCCAAAGCGCCAAACAAACGAGCCAATTACACCCAATTGCTAAAATTAAAGTTCTCCCAAATGATTCATGTAACTTTCCTTCTGCTATCGCTACCGTTTTATTTAAATAATCTCCCTCTGTTAATCCGCCAAGATGACCGAAACAATACGCTACGAAAATAGCTCCTACAAAATTCATGAAAGTAATCCAAATCCAGTTATTTAGCACACTAACCAATGTAATTTTCTTTGCATATAGCGCCATAGATAGTGACATCATATTTCCGGTAATTAATTCTCCTCCTGCTAATACGACGAGCATGAGTCCAACAGGAAAAACCGCTCCTCCTAAAACATTCACTAAACTCCCCCAGCGCTCAGGCAAATTACCTAAAACGCGAATGTTAAGTAAAAAACCTAGCGAAATAAACGCTCCTCCTAAAAAACCGAGAATAAGCATTGCTGGCAAGGTCTGACTTACTTTTTGAACACCGGCCTCAATTACAAGCTCAGCAATTTGTTCCGGTTTATGAAATGCCATTACTAATTCCTCCATTTTCTCCAAATAAAAAAGCAGCTTCAAAAAACCTCCTCAAAATAAAGGTTTTTGAATGCTGCTTAATTTCTCTGCACATCTTTTACAGAGAGATCAATCATCACTTTTACTATAAAATAGAAAATCTACAAACGTTGCACATCTTCCATTTTGTATATACTGCATCATAGTGTCACTTATATATATCAACCACCAATATGTGACATTTCAATTTTAGGTGCTCTTTTTTTACTTGTATGACTTAAGCGTTCATCTGAATAACGATCTTCTCGGTTGTTCCATATATCGCTTACGATATCTTTTATTTCTTCATCATTGTATTCAGATCGAAGCAATTCTCTCAAATCATTTCCTTTAGAAGCGAACAAACAAGTGTATAACTTTCCTTCTGCAGAAATACGGGCTCTCGTACATGAGGAGCAGAAGGAATCTGTTACTGATGAAATAATACCTATTTCTTCATCACTTCCAATATAACGATAGCGAGTCGCAACCTCTCCTGCATAATTCGCTTCTATTCGTTCTAATGGCATAACTTGATGAATCGTATCTACTATTTCTTGTTTAGAGACAACCTCTTTTAAATCCCAACCGTTATAATTTCCAACGTCCATATACTCAATAAAACGAAGAATATGTTTATTTTCCTTAAAGTATTGCGCCATCTGCAAGATATCCTGTTCGTTTTTCCCCTTTTGAACGACCATGTTTATTTTAATTTTCATACCGACTTCAGCTGCAGCTTGTATTCCTTCCAGAACCCTTTGTACTTTGCTTCTATTACCATTCAAATAGAAAAACCGCTCTTCTTCTAAGGAATCTAAACTAACTGTCACACGTGATAAACCCGCCTTATATAAATCAGGAGCAAACTTTTTAAGTAACGATCCATTAGTTGTTAAACCGATATCCTCCACACCATTTATTTTATTCAGGCGCTCGATAAGCTGCGGAAGACCTCTTCGAAGTAACGGTTCTCCGCCTGTAATCCGTAATTTTCTAACACCTAAAGAAACGAAAATACGCGTTATCCTTTCAATTTCATCAAAAGATAAAATTTTATCATTAGACAAAAACGAGTAATCCGGACCAAATATTTCTTCTGGCATACAATATCGACAGCGAAAATTACAGCGATCAGTAACTGAAATACGTAAATCCTTTAACGGACGTTGTAGTTTGTCTAATGTGACAGATTTCATATTTATTGCCTCGCTTTTACTTATTTTATATTTAAAACACGCTCCGGATGCGTATATACATTTAAGGATTCATTCCGAATAAACCCTATCGTAGTAATACCTAATTCTTCAGCTAGCTGTAAAGCCAACTCAGTTGGAGCTGATTTTGACAGTATAATTTCACAACCAATTTTTGCAACCTTCAATAGTATTTCCGAAGAAATACGACCACTAAAAACAATGATTTTATCTCTTATAGAAATATTATTTTTTAAGCAATAACCGTAAATTTTATCTAACGCATTATGTCTACCGATATCCATTCGGCTTAAAATAATACCATTCACATTGCACAAAGATGCATTATGAACGCCGCCTGTATGATGAAATGTCTCTGCAGATTGCTGCATTTCTTTCATTAATCGAAAACAGTCTTCTGCAGCAACCTGTACATGAACGCCATTCATTTTCTTTGCGCTTAATGCATCATTTGCAAAAACAAACCCTTGTCTACTCATGCCACAGCATGAAGTAATATAGCGTTTATTTTGCATTTGTTCGTAATAAGGATTTACTTTTGTCGTCGTGACATGTACAAATCCTTCTTTCTCTTGTACCCATATGTCATCAATATCTTCATACTTCCGAATAATTCCTTCAGATGCTAGGAAGCCTATTACCATATCTTCTATATATTCTGGAGTACTAACCATTGTAACAAACTCCTGTCCGTTCATTTTAATCGTGACTGGAAACTCTGTTACAATGCTGTCCTCTATATGCTTAAACGCCCCTTGTTCATAACGAAAGATTTCTCTTTCTACCTGTATCGGTTTCACGATCAGTATCCTTCTCTCACGTTATATTTTTATCAAAAACAAATACCGAAACTGCAATATCTTCTTCTACTTTCATATCTGAAAACAAATTCACTAATTTCGCTCCAACAAGTTCCTCCAAATGTTCACGGGAATTCGCAGCATACACTTCTTGAATCATTTTCGTTCTAGCCATATGAACCATTTCCGCACCGTCCATCGTACTTGAAATGAATTTCTCAGTAGGTGTTAAGTTTCCGTAAAGAGTCGCAATCGCCATATTTTCAGCAAAAACAGTATGAATTCGTTCTGGCCCTTTTCCGAAAAGTTCCTTTCGAAGTTTTCGAATCATATCATTAAATTCATGTACTTTTTTTGACATACCATTATACCTCCCAAAAGCCTCATTTTACTTTATTATATATTTTACCAAAATGAGCCTTCCGCCCAAACTATTTCGTACAAACATTTGGGCGAAAGGATTCACCTCGTGAAGGTTACTCGTCTTTTAACCCTTTACCCATACCTTTTAAGAAATGAAGCCCAAATCCGATAGCACGGTTAATGTCTGGATCTTTCAATACTTTCATAAGATCGAATACCCCTACTTTTTTATTACTCTCTAGATGTTCATTACCTTCTTCTAGCCCTACTAATAAGCTACCTATAAGCTTTTTCGTAAGTTCCGGATCAAGTTCTGTTAGAGCACCTGCAGCCCCCATCATATTATTAATTAAATTTGTAACCGGCTCACGAGTCACTTGGCCAAGAACAATCTTTGCGATTGGTTCTTTCGCCTTTAGCATAGAATTTGCAGCTTCTAACATGCCAATATCATTCAATTCCCCTACAATGTTAAACATTTGATTTAGAGCGTCTTCATTATTAGCTAGAAGCTCTTTTAAATCATCTAATTTTTTCTGTTTTATTTCTTCCTCAGTTAATTCTTGTTTTTGAATCATTTTTATAGGTGCAGCCATATTTTTCTCCTCCTACTTATCCGTTAAATGCACATACCCTGGACGTGCCCACTTACGATGTACCTCAATACCAGCTTGAGGGTGACGTTTTTTATTACGCGGATTCGCTTTTGGCATCGGATTTTCACCCTCAACTTCCAGCACTTCCATACGCACTTTCGTCTGTTTATAAGCAGGTGTGTTCGTACGCGTATCAACGGCAGGACCTGTTAAGAAATTAATTGCTGTTTCATTATCTGTAGAGTTCATCGGTAAATATAACTCATTCGCTTTTACACGATCTGTTACAAGTGCACGTAATTTTAACGCTCCAAACGGAGAGACAAGACGGACTAATGAACCAGTTTTTACTCCACGTTCTTTTGCAAGTGCTGGAGAAACTTCGACGAAAACGCCAGGCACTTTCGTTTGAATACCTGTTGATTTATTTGTCATATTCCCTTCATGGAAGTGCTCAAGCATACGACCATTGTTAATATGAAGGTCGAACTCAGCTGGGAATTCAGCTGGGCGCACCCAGTCAGCAATCGCAAAACGAGCTTTTTTATCCGGGAAGTTAAATCCATCTTGGAAAAGTAATGGTGTATTCGTGCCGTCAAAACTTCCCCAATGGAAACTATTCCATCCTTCCAGTACTTCATAGTTTGCTTGTGAGAATAGTGGTGATAAACTTGCCATTTCAGCAAAGATTTCACTTGGATGGCTATAATTCCAGTTTGCACCTAATTTATTCGCAACTTCCTGCACGATCCACCAGTCTGGCTTCGCATCTCCAAGCGTAGGAAGAACTTGATATAGTCTTTGAACACGACGCTCTGTATTTGTGAAAGTACCTTCTTTTTCAAGAGATGGCGCTGCTGGTAATACAACATCTGCATATTGAGCCGTTTTAGATAAGAAAACATCTTGCACAACGAAGAAATCAAGGCTTGATAATACTTCATGTACATGATTTGCATTAGAGTCTACAAGAGCCATGTCTTCTCCAACAAGATACATAGCTTTCATTTTCCCTTCGTCAATCGCGTGAAGCATTTCAATATTATTCAGACCTGGTTCACTATTAATTTTCACTCCGTAAGCCATTTCAAATTTCGCACGTTCCATATCGTTCGTAACGTGCTGATATCCAGGAAGCCATCCTGGTAAAGTACCCATATCACAAGCACCTTGTACGTTATTATGACCTCGAAGCGGATATGCACCAGCGCCTGGACGACGATAATTACCTGTTGCAAGTAGTAAGTTTGAAATCGCAGCGGAAGTATCAGATCCACCTGTATTTTGCGTTACCCCCATTCCCCAAAGGATACATGTACCATCTGCATCACGAATCATTTCAGCCATTTGAATCAGTGTTTCTTTTGAAATACCAGTCATTTCTTCTGCATATTCAAGTGTATATGCTGTAAGGCTCTCTTTGAAATCTTCAAAGAAATTTACATTCTCATCAATAAATCGTTGATCATGCCAGCCTTGATCAATCATATATTTTGTAACAGCCATTAACCATACTTGATCTGTTCCTTGTTTTGGACTAATAAAGACATCTGAACGCTCTGCCATTTCTGTTTTACGAAGATCAGCCACAATTAATTTTTGTCCGTGTAATTTATGTGCACGTTTAATACGTGTAGCTAAAACAGGATGACCTTCTGTCGGATTACAACCTACAATAATAACAAGACCAGATTGTGCAATATCTTTAATCGTTCCAGCATCTCCGCCCATACCAATTGTACGGAATAATCCGTCTGTCGCTGGTGATTGACAATAACGTGAGCAGTTATCAATATTATTCGTTTCAAATACTTGTCGAGCTAATTTTTGAATCACATAATTGTCTTCATTCGTAATTTTAGATGAAGATATAAAACCGATAGCATCTTTTCCGTACTCTTCTTTAATCGCTCCTAATTTACTTGCAACTACATTCAATGCTTCTTCCCATGTAGATTCAATAAACGTTCCATTTTTACGAATTAAAGGTTTCGTAATTCGTTCTTTAGAATTTACGAAGTCCCAACCGAATTTTCCTTTTACACAGGTAGAAATTGCGTTAACTGGCGCATCAGAAGAAGGTTGTACTTTAAGAATTTTACGTCCTTTCGTCCACACTTCAAATGAACACCCTACACCACAAAATGTACATACTGTTTTCGTTTTCTTCGTACGAGTATCACGCATGGCCGCTTCCACTTCTGATACCGCAAAAATACCGCTATATCCAGGCTCAACTTCTTTAATTAAATCTACCATTGGTTCAAGAATATCTGGTTTTAATCCCGTCATAAATCCAGCTTCACCGAGCATCGTTTTTTCCATTAAAGCGTTACAAGGGCAAATCGTTACACATTGACCACAGCTCACGCATGAAGAATCATTAATATTTACTCCTTCATCCCAAATCACTCGTGGTCGCTCCGCTTCCCAGTCTATCGATAACGTTTCATTTACTTGTAAGTTTTGACACACCTCAACGCATTGACCACATGCAATACATTGATTCGGGTCATAGCGATAAAACGGATGCGTCATATCAACTTCACTTACATCTACTTTCGGTTCATAAGGATATTTTTGATGTTCGATTTCCATTAATTCTGCTGTATTATGCAGTTTACAGTTCCCATTGTTGTTGTCACATACTGTACAGTATAATAAATGATTTTCTAATAACCGATCCATCGCCTCTGTTTGTGCTTCTTTCGCACGAGTAGAGTTACGTTCAATGTTCATACCTTCTGTCGCTACTGTCGAACAAGAGCGCATTAACTTTCCGTCAACTTCTACAATACAAGTGTCACATGTTTGAATAGGATCTACTTCTGGCACGTAACAAATTTGCGGATGTTCAATCCCGTTCTCGTTCATAACACCCAATATCGTTGAACCGGGCTCCGCTGTATACTTTTTTCCGTCAATTGTAATATGAACCATGTTGTTATTCATGGTCTTTCCCCCTTTTTGAGAATAAAAAAACTCCACCACGAAAATATACGCACCACATTTCGGCACGTTATTATCATGGTGGAGTAGTTTATTAGCACATCTTGCTAAAATACCAATCCATTTATTCATAAATAAAACGATAGATTCATAACAGGTCATATCACGATTCCATCTTTAACACTATAATTATAGCGTTAAAGTTAAAAATATACAATATAAAATTTAAACTACGCATATGTGAGCTTGGAACTATCCATAATAACCCATATAAAGTGAAACTTTAATCAGCCCTCACCAATCGGGATAAAACATAACAAGGAGTAAGCAAACAAATGGGGTCTTTTAATAAATGGATTCGTGGTGAAAAATCTTTTTCTACCCAAGAGCAAGCTGATCATACATTAAATAAACTTATCTCTTCTTCCCTTTCCCTTAATTTAAAGCATTTGTCCAAACTGTTTAGCGGTATTCCAGAATTAATAACACGCACTTTTCCATTAAAAAACGGACAGGAAGCTGCACTTATATATATGGAAGGACTTGTAGACAAAACTGTTATTAACGTAAACATCCTTCGTCCTCTCTTATTTAAAGAGTGGAATGAAGACGATTTTTGGGAAGCCTCTGTTTCTATCGGAAATATTAAAAAAGTTCAACAGTGGACAGACATTGAACAATCTCTTTTGCACGGCAAAAGTATTTTATTTATAAACGGGCAACTATCCGCTTTAGAGCTTGATACGCAAGCGGCACCAAAAAGGAGCATTGAAGAACCTACAACAGAAAGCGCCATAAAAAGCTCACACGAAGGATTTAATGAAGTAGCAAGCGACAGCCTTGCACTTATTCGTCGATATATTCCAAATCGCGAATTGAAAGTAAAGGAATTCACTGTTGGTGAACGAGCTACTTCAAAAGTTTTTTTGCTGTACTTAGCAGACATTGCAAACGAAGATGTTGTACAAGAGATGGCCTGCCGCATCGAATCAATCAAAGTAGATGCCATTCTTACTACCGGAGAATTAGAAGGATTTGTTGAAGATAATTCCTATACTCTCTTTCCGCAATTATCAATAACTGAACGCCCTGACACAACAGCACATCATATTCTGGATGGGCGAATTGCTGTTGTTGTAGATCGTTCACCAGGCGTATTAATAGGACCAATGACTTTTTCAGCTTTTTTTCAGACGATAGATGATTACAGCTTCAGACCAATGATTCCATCTTTTATACGATTACTTCGTTTCACTGGATTATTTATTGCAATTTTTGCTCCTGCTCTTTATATTGCTATGATTTCCTTTCATTATGAAGTGATTCCCCTTAAATTATTGTTAACGATTGGAGAATCTCGAGCTAAAATTCCTTTTCCTCCTATATTAGAAGCACTTTTGATGGAATTAGTACTTGAAATGCTCCGCGAAGCTGCAGTTCGGCTTTCTGGACCCGTTGGACAAACCATTGGTGTCGTAGGAGGAATTGTTATTGGACAAGCTGCAGTTCAAGCAGGAATAGTAAGTAATGTTATGGTTATCGTCGTATCTATTACTGCAGTCGCTTCTTTCATCATCCCTAACCTAGAAATGTCTGCAGGAATTCGCCTTCTTCGATTCCCAATGATGATAATTGCCTCTTTATTTGGTGTCATTGGCATTATGGTTGGGATGGCAATCATTATTATTCATATACTTTCCATGGAATCTCTCGGTGTTCCTTATGGTAGTCCGTTTTCTCCGTTATTTGCTTCGGATTTAAAAGATATTCTTATACGTTTACCATGGAAAATAATGAAGAAACGCCCATTATCCCTTAACTTAAAACAAGAGAATCGACAAAGCGATATAGAAGGAACGGAGGAAGAGAAGTGACAAAGCGTGCAAAGAGGGAGATTAGTTTATTTCAATACATTTTAACGATTAGTGGTGTTCAAGTAGGATTCGGTGTCCTTACACTTCCTCGTGAAGTTGCACAAGGGGCAAATACAGATGGATGGATTTCTATTATTATTGGATGCGCTATCACTACTTTAGTCAGTCTATGTATTGTGAAAATCATGGAAAAACACCCTGGGTATACTTTACTCGATGTGCTAACTCGTTATCTTGGGAAGTGGCTAGGAAGAGCAGGAATGATTTTTTGGATTTTATATGCTGTCCTTGCAGCTATTTCCTTAATTTTTTCCCTCTTATACGTTATTCACATTTGGATTTTACCTAGAACTCCAATGTTTTTAATTATGATTTTACTATCTATTCCCATGCTTATGCTCGCATGTAAAGGCGTTCTTATTATAAGTCGCTATGCTGTTTTCACTGTGTTTTTCACACTGTGGATGCCTTTGCTATTGTTTATCCCTCTTAAAGATGGGCATTGGATATACCTTCTCCCTCTCCTCAAAGAGGGCTGGATACCAGTTTTAAACACCGTAAAATCAACTATTATTGCATTTCTTGGATTTGAGTTTGCATTTATCCTTTATCCTTATTTGAATAACAAATCCTCTGCAAAAAAAGGGATTGTTATCGCAAATTTAATTACACTATTTCTCTATCTTCAAGTCACGTTCGTTTCTTTCGTTTATTTTAGTCCAGATGGTATAACAAAGTTTTTATGGCCCACCCTTTCTCTTGTTACACCATTTCACTTTTCATTTCTTGAACGGTTTGAAATTATCTTTTTATCTTTTTATCTCTTCATTATTTTTGATTCTTGCATTCCTTACATATTTACTGCTTCAGATGGAATCAATCAATTACTTAACAAAAAAGGGAGTTCCTTACCTATTTGGTTTTTATTATTCGGGTGTATTGTTGTCTTATTCTTTTATATCCCTTCCTCTTACCAAATAAGTGCTTTGCGAGACTTTTGGGGAACTGCCAGTTATTTTATCGTTTTTCTATTTCCAGTCGTATTTCTCTTATACATGACACTTTATCAGCATTGGAAAAGGAGAAGAGTTTAAATGAGGCGCTTTATTCATTTCACTATACTTTACTTTCTCATAACCTTTTTAACAGGCTGTGGAGATCGACTCGACTTAGAAAAACAATCGATTTCATTAATTTACGGCTTTGACGCAAAAGCAAAAGGAAAATTAATTGTGTACCACGTAAATCCTATTTTTAATGAAGACGTAGAAAAAAAGTACGAAACACATGAAGCGAAAGTACGTACACCTCGAGAAGCAAAAGCAACGTTTAATAGTTCAAGTGGCGGTTTAGTATCTACAGAAAAGTTACAGCTCATTTTATTTAGCACAAATTTTTTAAAACAAGAAGGGGCTATGCCTTACCTTGATGTTTGGTATCGTGATCCTAAAAACACTGGAAACATGCGTATGGTTGCAGTAGACGGTCCAATTTCTTCAGTTATATATAATAACTTTAAAGACAAGCCTGCCCTTCCCGAGTATTTAACAGATTTAATTAATACGAACAAACTGTACAATCGGACCGTTTTTACAACATTCCATGAATTTCACAGGCAAACGTTTAATAAAGGTATAACACCTGCTATTTCAGAAATAAAAAAAGGTAAAAAAGATGTTATCGTTACCGGTTCCGCGCTATTAACTTCTCGCGGAATTTATAAAATGTCATTAAATCGTTATGAAAGCGCCCTTCTTCTTTTGTTACAAAAGAAAGCGAATACACCGGTTTCGCTTACATTGAAAATCCCTTCTACTTCAGTTGAAAGTAATAGTGATTTAAAAGATACCGATGGCGGCGATTTCGTAACAATAAATGTTCTTAGCATGAATCGTGATATCCATACAGACTATAGCGATAACCGCTTCAAATTTAATGTTAAAATGAATTTAAAAATCGCTGTATCTGAACTTACATTCAATATGGATATAGACAAAGATAGAAAGAAATTAACTTCTCTTATTACAAAACAACTAAACAAAGATTTGAACGATTTAATCCACAACATTCAAAAACAGCAGCTTGATCCATTCGGATTTGGTGATTATGCGAGAGCGTTTCAATATGAAGAATGGAAAAAAGTTGAAGACGATTGGCCGAGTGCCTTTTCAAAAGCTAACGTAAAAGTAGCACCTACTATTAAAATTTTAGAAAATGGGATTATTAAATAGCAAAAACACGCTACTCGTTCTTATACGTTTAAAGAACAAGTAGCGTGTTATCATTTTTATTTTGAAGCTTCTTATACAGTTACACTTCTGTTTCTGGTTCTTCGTTTTCCACTTCTTCCAATCTTTGCTGCTCTGCAAGCTCAGCTGAAATCATTCCATAATAAATTTCTGGATACAATCCAAATATTTGATATACACTTCCTAAAAACGGCATCGGGATCCCTCTTTTCTAAAGTTGTATTGCCACTTTTAAGGATTCCCTTTTCATTCATTATACATTCGTTTTTGGCGTTTCTTCTTCATCATGAACGCTTAATAAATTTTGCCACTTTTTATAAGGCGCACTATTTGGATCTACATATCCTTTCGCGTACGAACGATCCCACAATTGTTTAATAAACATCTCTTTCTCTTTCTTGGCAACCATATCAGCACCTGTACCGTAATAGTTTTGGAAATATAACTCAATTTCATCAAGGAACAGCCTTAATAATTCATCAGAAGTTTCTTCTAACGTTGGATCATATTTCGCTTCACGGTCATACATTAAAATCATATCTAAAATATTATGGACATGCTCTTTACGTAGCCATCTAATATCTTGAGCACCTAATACAAATGGATGCGTATATAAATGTCCACCTTGTATCATCGCCTTTTCTTGTTCTTCTTCAAATCTGGACAAAATGTTTTCATAAATAAATGGGTTATGAAGCAATGCTCTGTGTAATTTATAACTTTCACTTGAAATATTTTTACCCATCGACTGAATTAAGAAGCTACGTCCAACACCGTTATATTGATACACGAACTGACCATCAACAGCAACTAAACTTATCCAGCGATACATATACGCGTATAGAAGAGCTCGATTACATTTATCATAATCTAACTTCGTTTGCGTTGCATTTAAGTCTGGCATGAATGCTGGTAAGTGCCAATACTTATCTAAATGCGGTGTTAAACTAGATTTTTTACTATTCAACTTGTTTACACGGCGATAGTACGACTGAAAATAATCACCTTTATCATTCATAAATCCATTTGCAATATGTCCAGACGAAAGCTTAGGAAAGTCTTGTAGTGATAAACCGTAATGTGCACGATAACAAATGACTTCAAATGGCGAGAAAGCTTCATTTACTGTATCTTTTTCTTTAAACATTTCTTGCATTAATTCCTCTTGCAGTTCTTTCTTTAAAGATGGATGTATGCCCCAATATTGTAATTCCCTATGATGAGAAACTTTCGGCACGAATGGACTTGCTAAATGGAACAAGTCTTCAATTTTTTCACGAACATATTCATCACGATCACGATTCTTATAATCCGCTTCTTTTCGTAATGCCTCAACGATATTCAGCTCTAATTTATCGCGATAGCGTATTTGTAATTCGTCATAGCAATAGCTTAGTATGTGCTCACGATAAAAGTCTTCTACCTTTTTCGATTGAATCTCTTCTGTTTTCGCATCCCGGCAATATTCCCCGTATAAGCTCATATAAATTTCTGCTGATATATCTTTCGGTAATACACCTAAATTTAAATGTTGTTGCATATCTTGCCATATCTTTTCTTGTAACTTCTCTTCCGCTAATACGTATACATTCGTTGGGTTTGTTTTCCCTTCAAATTCTTTGCTTCGTTTTTGAATTTCGAACAATAAATTTTCACGTGTTTCATGTAAATTATCAAAAAACCTTTCCCAATATTGAATCATTTTATTAACCGCTTGATATAGCGATTGATAAACGAGTTCTAATAGCATTTCTTTACGGTATTCGTTTAATTTGTGTACGTACTGCGTTACAATATCTTCAAATTCCTTTTTAAATAAACGCTGCTGGTTATTAATCATTTTTCCGAACCAACCTTGTTGTTGCGCAATTTCTACTCGGCGTACAGCTGTTACCGTTCCATCAATGTTACTCACATTAAATTTCTTATCGTAGTTTTGAATTAAATTACGCTTTTGTTCATTATTTTCATGTAGTCGATTCATTTTTTCCACTAACTGCTTTCGAATTTCATACAACATAAAACGAGCTGCTACTGGATGAACTGGATCTGTTTTCTTTAAAAACCATGTATTTAATTGATATGACTGGCCTTCAGAACCACTCGGTGAAAAACGGTCTGATTCAATCATGTCATATAAAAGTGTCGTTACATGTTCATGTACACGGCTCGGAATCGCATACGCATATAAACGAACCGCATGATCGACCCTTGCTACTTCACCTTTCATTTGTTCCATCATTTTCAGTTTCGCAGCCGAAATTTTACACTCATGCTGCAGACGATTTAATTCCTCGTCTTTTTGTACCGTACGCTGTACATAGCTTTCTACAGCTTCTAAAAACAGTTTAGATTTCGCAACACCAACCTTACCGCCTTCTGTTCCTTCACGCGTTTCATTGTACATTTGTCTATAGAAAATATGAGCCTGCTCTGGACGAGTAGCAAGATGTTCTAAATCTTCTAAATAACTTTTCCCGCGCTCTGGCTTTTCACGCTGCATACCACGTTTTACATCTTGGTCATATCTATGCTTTTTCTCTTGAAACAATTGATCTAAATGAAGCCACGATTCATCTAAACCTTGCACGGCCCATTTTAAAGCACAATATTTTAACACATGCTCATACGGATAAATAATCTTTGCCGTTCCTGCTCCGCAATATCGTCCTTTCCCACTTGATTCTGCTAATTGCTGAATTTGATTATCTTCCTGTGCAAAATGATTTGCGGACATCGGACTAAATAACTGTAAATAAATCGTATTTGCCATTTGCTCCATATAATCTGATAAATTGTGCAGATGGTGTCCATGTAAATTTTCGTAATCATATAAGAAACAATAATTGTACGGTAAATGGTGTTGTTTAATTGTATGATTCGTTCTTCCGTCCTCATCTACTTGATCCGGTCGATACTCTAATTCAATCGTAACCCCGCCGCGTTTTGATAATTCTCCAGTAGAGCCAAGCGTAATAGCATGTAATTCTTTTAACGAGGCATAGCCATTTGCTTGCACCGTTTCAAACTCTTTCGCACTAACCGTTCTCGTCTTCACTAACACATCCGGCATTAGAAATGCACCGCGTATTAAAATGTTGTGATGCTGCAGTTTTTTCCGAAGCATTTCACGTAAATATAATGCAATTTGTAGAAACATTCCTGAACCTGTTCCGCCCGCTAGTGATGTTACGATAATGACACGCACTCCATATTCTGTTTGATCGCTCGTAACTGGAAAAATCTTCTCAATTTCTTGCCAAAAGGACGTGAGTTTATCTTCTTTCATCGCAGCACGTAACGCTAAACGGGAAATAACGCGTAACTGTCCTGCCCCTTCTGTCAGTGGTTTATCAAGTATAGTCGGGTCCATCGGAAACCATTCTGGAATCGTTGGATCTCCTGCAATATACTCCCTAGGCGTTTTGCTCGAACTCGTTTGCGTCTTAAACTTTCGAATATGATCAAATTTACTCAATGTATTCACGTCTGTATCAAATACGTGCATTGCTACCTTTTTTCGACGCTCCTCAGGCAGTCTTTCATATATTTGATGTGTCACAGTACTACCGATTCCACCTAAACCAATTAATATCGTTGGAACTTGTAACGTCATGTGAACCACCTTCCTATTCTTGCTTGTTTGAAAAGAGGAGGGAAAGATAACATTCTCCTCTTCTCCCCACCTACTATTCACACTCGTATTTGTAAATCTCCTTACCATATCCTCTATCAATTACTAAAAGTTCATTTGGATATAGTGTCTTATGTTCCATTCCAACCTCATCCTCTGTTATAAACATCCCATCAATAATCATTCCTACTACTTGTGACTCTTTCGCTACAAATATCGATTTTGATCCTTTCTTCGCTATAAACGTAACGGATTGCACAGTCTTTCTTTCTGCCCTAAACGGAATACCAAAATAATGCTTCCACCATTTATTTTTCAGTAATTCTGGCTCAGATTGATATAACCAATCTTTCGCTACCTCTTGATCCCATTCGTAATACAATAGTGCTTTACGGTGAAATCTCGGACGGACAATCCATCCTAAAACGATTATTCCTACTATTAACAGTAATAAAGTGATAGGAATAACAAACTTAAAAATAAGCGCATACTTTTCATAAAACGGTGCATCTTGAATGTGGAGTTTTATGTTTTTCTTTACTTCTTGTAACTTTGAATCCTGCACTACGATGGTAGCTTCTACGGTGCCGGTATCTGTAAAATTGAACGTGTCGGAGTAATGAGGTCGAGGATAAATATAAATTTGATTACCATGTTGTTTTATTTCATAGTTGATGGATTGTTTAGATGTGACACCAGTAGATTTTAATAGTTTTTTTACAGCCTCTTCTGTCATCGGCTTATCATCTAACTGTGGTTGTATAATAAATGGTTTACTACTCTCTAAATTCGTTACTTTTTCTTCATAATCTTTCGTGACAGTTCGAAGAGATAATTCAGGCTTTTTCGTTGTTTCGATTTTAAATTCTTTCGTCTGTCTGTAAAATCCTTTTATGTTCATATGAACTTTCCCGCGTACTAATCCTTTAGTAAGCTTCGTTTCGTAATAAAATACATGTCTTTTATCGTCCCACTTCATCGCATATTGCTTTCCGCCTATTTCTACTTCTGCCTGAAAGTAAGAAGACTGAACTGGCAACTCAGTAGGTTTTGCTTCAATAACAGCTGTCACACCTTCATACATTTCCTCAACATTTTTTCTATCCTTATCCTCTTTGTCATAAGTAGAAACAGTATAATTAAGCGCCGGTTCGACTAGTACTTGTAACCCTTCTTTCTCAATATCTCGATCCACTTCTATCGTATACGTTCCTGGTTTAATAACTTCTTCATTTTCCGTACTGATATGAACTATATTTCCGAACAATTTCGCTTCACCTGGTGCATGTATGGAAAAAGAAGATTGTAATTGTAATGGTTTAGAAATTTGTGTGACCTGATAATTAGACAAAGAAGGCGATTGTCGCACAAGCGTCATACGTTTTAACGGAAATGGTGTTGTAATCTCTACTTTCTTTCCTACCACTTTCGTTTTCACAATCGATTCAACAGAGGAGAACGGATCACGATTTGCAACTAATGCCGCCACTTGATTGACGCTTTTTACAATACCATCCTCTCCACTAGATGGCATCGTAACTCCATTTATCTCTTTTTTCCATATTTCTTTAAACGTATTTAGTTGTGCCTTTTCTTGCTGTCCTAAATCCTCTTCCATCGTAATTAAAATTGGATGTAACGATATCTTTTTTGCATCCATTTCTTTCTTAAACTGTGCTAACTTTTGTGTAATTTGTTCTTTTCCGCCAATCTTATCTTTCTCTAAATCATTAAATGCCCCGTCAGTTAAGACAATAAGCCAAAATTCACGTTTCCCATCTATATCTGCTTCCTTTTTTATAGATTGCATCGCCGTTTCTACTGCGCTAAACGGAGTATTTAAATACGTTTTCCACGCTCCAATTCCCTCAATTTCCGTTTGTCTCTTATCCTTCGTTAACGAAATGTTTAATGGATCATTCGGCTTGCTCATTGGAACGTAAGAAAATTTATCTTTTTCATCTAATAGCGCAACTAAACTTTGCAAAGCATAATTGGCATATTTCCAGCGATCGTTATTTCTCATGCTGCCCGAATCATCATATACAAGTGAAACGACCCTTTCCTTTGCCTCCTCTCCTTTTGCAAAAGTCCAAAAAGGATGTAACCATATAAATAGAAACAACATGAATGTGGCACAAATTCGAATTTTCATGATGAGGCTTCGCCACCTTTGTAGACAAATTCCTATGTTTAAATTTATGAGAGGATACAAGATATATGACTTGTATTTTAGGACAACGAACACAGCATAACTTTATTATGTAAACAGTTATAAAAGCTGAATATGATTCCTTCTAGCGTTTTCTATCCGATACTATAAGTAAAAAAGCCTGTTTAAGCTCTACACTTAAAACAGACTTTTCCTACTTTTTATTTTAAAAACACATAGCAAAAAGTTTGATTTTTGAATTAACACATCACTTCTATTGTAAATCCACCAGGTGCTTCCACGTCAACTACCCCCACTGAGATAAAGCCTTTCAGTAGGGGCTTGAGTTCGAACACTAGGTCTTTTCGTCTATCGCTAGACAGTTTGACGCTCTAGCATTCATGCTACCCTACGGTAACACCCCAAGTATGTTTTTGGTTGGTACTGACAAAGAACGATTGTTTTCCCACTTGCACCACCCTTTCGAAAAAGAGCAGTTCTCCCTTGTGGAAGAAGCCACCACTCAGATGACTCCGGCGTGTGCTACAAGCCCCGACAAGTCGCGTACACATGGATGGTTGACGCACCCACTAAGCTATGCGCGAAGTAACAGCCTTACGTTTTTTCACTTCTAATAGAATCGGCGTTTTCACTTTCAGATTGTCATCCAATTCTACAACTCCTGATTTTTTCAATATATTCAGCGCACCATTAATATCAGCATGGATACATGTTCCTGCTTTACTTTGATACAGACCACGCGTAATTCGTTTGCCACTAAAGCGATACTGCGTCTTATCATCCTTAGACCAAACCGGAACCGGATCTTTATCAAGAAAACTAGCTTTTGAAGTATAGCTTTCTTCTTGTTTAAAAAAGCGAATGCCTTCTTTTACACATTTATTCTCAATCGCTGCAATCAATTTCTGAAATGGGATTTGAACAAACTTTTGATTATTCTTTTTCCCCATATGAGATTTTTGTTTCCAACCAGCGTTATACCCTATAACAATCGTATCTATATCGAATTCTTTCACTTTTTTGAACAATAGGCCCACAGTTTGTGCAATGTAACCGTTTATTTGTCTTTCTCGTTTATGCCAAAGTGCAGCGATTTTATTCGTTACAATACGTTTTGCAATTCCATTGTCCATATTTTTCTGTTGGAGGTTACATATCATTTTGTTGAAGTACTGGTTTATGGATTTTAGTTTTTTTCCATCAATTAAGAAGGCATCACCTGTATTGGTTACGCAACTTACTAATCTGTCTACACCTAAATCGCAACTCAAAGCGTTACTCGTAGTCGTGGGTGGTTTCTTCATTTGAGAAACGTGCATTTCATATGTATAATGCACCTCAAAGAACCGACCTTTTTGCTTCGGTACAATCTCAATGTAGGAGATGTTTTTATTTCTTAAATTTTTTGGCATACGTATTTTAATAGAACCGAATTTTTTTCTAAATGCAACATTCATCGGAATCATCCAATACCCGTTCTCATCCACTTTTGGCACTTGATAGATTTCAATAATTCGTTTGTCAGTGGAACGAGAATAATTCGGAAACTTCGGACGACCTGTGAACTTCTCGGGATTTTTCTTCCACTGTTCCAATGCCTTAAAAAAGCTCTTCCCTTCTGTAAATAAGGCTCTACGAATCGCTTGAACAGAGTTTGATTGAATGCCCGAGTAGTTCATATCATTTTGCATGGCAGTGTCCACTTCTTTGACAGTAGCCATCCTGTTATGATTCAAGTAACTTTGTTTCATCGTGTACAATCCAACATTTCGCAACGCTTTTGAACTATGCGACATACGCTGAAGTAAACGAAATTCTTTTGCAGTCAGACAAGCTCGTCCGATATTCTGTTTCTGCGTGAATCGTTGCATCGTTTCTCTTTTCTTTTGTTTCCGTAATACTTTCACTGCTTTCTTTCTAGCCATTGTTTTCACCACCTTTCTTAGAAGGAGTATTAAAATTATTTTTGACAAATTAATATTTAGAAAGAAATGGAACAAGTAGCGGAATGAGAATCATTATCTAATTTCGTTGTCTTACAATCTATTTCCTCTTTATCTACATGATATCGTAAGAAAAAAAGAAACAAACATTCGTCCTCAAATATTATTATGAGCGAAACAAAAGAGTTCAGCCTACCTGCTGACGGCAATTCATCTCCACCTGAATTGTTGGGTTTCACCCGTAATACAAATCAGATGGAGTCTTCTTTCCGAAAGGATAAACCCATCATTATCACGCATAACTGCAAAGCCATTTCCCCTTGTTCCGCTACAAGTTAAGCCAAAATACTTTTCTAAAAACTCTCTAGCTGCTGTTACATCTGTAACTGTTAAATTAAGATGTTTAATTCCCAATCCTTCACCTTCTTTCTTAATTTTCTAATATTTTATCATATAAAGTGAAACTTGAATCAGTGGGAGTTTTGTTCATTTCCCACTGATTATTAGCCCTCACCAATCGGGCTTTTACGGGCAGTTAATCCTCTACCTAACTTCTTTGCTTCCGCTGAATTTTGAGGTGAGGGGCTTACTGCCCACAAATAGCGGGACAATTAAAAAACACGCCTTTCACAGCGTGTTTCATTTCTTCACATACACTTCAACAATTGGATTATCTTTATGATCCGCATGCAAACGTATATTCTCTTCACTTGTACTATAAATACTAGCTAATAACATAATCGTTAGCACATTAGGAGTTTTTGCATCGCTCCCGTATTTCCTTTCCAGTGCTTCCTTATATTCAAAATCCAAATCCCCTTGCACATATGTATACACTTCAAAACCGTCTTCTAAATTGCAAACTACTGTATCAATAATATCTGCCCCTACTTGTTTCTTCATTTCCTCTCGCAATGCTTCAATAAACTCTTCCCATGATACTTCGTATGTCTGAAACTGATCTGTAGATTTCATGCCTTTTCCTCCTTATATATCCTCTTCCTATATTTCCCCTTTCCTATAACAATTATGATAGATAGGGCATTCGTACAAGCCGCACTTGTCCCCTTTACATATCGTATTACTGTAATGCGGAAGGAGAAGAAACATGCATAGACAAAAATGTTATGATACGTGCCGACGTTATTTCGGTAAAGTTGTTCGAATTGAAGACATTGATGGTCGTATTCATTTAGGTAAAATAATCGATGTGACAAAAGATTCCGTATGGATTGAGCCCATGCAACAGCATTCATCTTTTGATACAGGATTCGGATACTATGACGCATATGCAAACGGTGGCTGTGACCTTTGCGGTGGCCTTAGTAGATGTGACAGCTGTGGATTCGGTTGCGGCGGTGGATTCAGTGGTTGCGGTTGTGGTGGTCGAGGTTGTGGTAATTGTGATGGCGGCGGTTGTGGCTGGGGCGGCGGTTGCGGCTGGGGTGTTGAACTCGGATTTGGTTTTATCTTCGGAATTACATTAGCTGCATTATTTTTCATTTAATATAAGTAAAGAGTTGACTATTTTTAGCCAACTCTTTTTCTTCATTTTTCACATATAAAAATACGATGCCCTAAAATGTGTTGGTACATAAGCCTTATATTTTCATGTTGCACCCATGCCTCATATAACTCATTCGGAATAAATTGTGATACATTCCATTCCGGCTCTTCTATATAAGCAGTGATTGTTTCTGCAATTGTACCACCGCCAGCAATAGTAACCCGCTTAAAATTTGCTTTCTGAAATAATTGTACCCACTCACTCTCAGTTAATAGCTCTTTCATCCCGTATAATTGAGCGATTTTCTCTTCCTCACCCTTACCAATATGCCTACCAATAATCATTTCAATGACAACAAGCTTACCGTCTTTCTGTAGTACACGATAGCACTCCGAAATAACCCTTTCTTTCTCTGTAAAAGCAAGTATCGATTCTCCGAGTACCAATTCAAATGAGTTATTCAAACACGGTAAATTCTCTACATTTTCTTCAATTAATTGTATATCTAATCCTTCAAACGACCATCTATCTTTCGCCTTTTGAATCATAATTTCATTCTTTTCCACCGCTGTTACTTTATATCCAAAATTTTTTGCCATATATGCTGCGGTTTTTCCCGTGCCGCAACCTATCTCAAGAACATTCGCTCCATGTCTAAAAGGAAGTTGTGCTAACAGTTGTTTTGTTAACGTAAAACCACCAGGATGAGCACTCCCTATTCCGTAATAAGCCAGGAAATCGATGTAAGTATTTCGTTCCATAAAATTCTCCTTTAAATTTTCTATAATACATATATTCACCCATCAATAAATAGTGCACATAAAAAAGCATTTCCAAGTGCAATACCGCAACTTGAAAATGCTCTTATCTTTTTTATTTCTCTTCTACATACGCCCATTTGAAACTATATTCCGGACTAATATTATGTTTCACGATTCCCTTTATATTTGGTTTCATTACATATGATCTAGCATTTTGATATAATGGTACAAGCGCTACATCGTCTTCAAGTAATATTTTTTCAGCCTTCCCTAACTCTGTCCAACGTTTTTTTGCATCAGCCATCCATTCTGTCTTACTTTTATTAATAATGTCATCATATTTTGAATTTGAGTAGCTCATCTGGTTTTGCGAATTTTTTGTTTCAAACATATCAAGATATGTCATTGGATCCGCATAATCTGGATTCCAGCCACCATATGAAAAATCATAATCTTGGTCTGATTCTAATTTTAGTTTTTGCTTAAATGGTTGCAGTTTAATATTTACTGTCACGCCTTTTAGGTTTTTTTCAACTTGATCTTTTACATACTCCCCAACTTTTTTCGCATTACCAGTATCATAATTTAATAACTCTATCGTCACTTGATCTTTTCCTAGTTCTTTTTTCGCTTCTTCCCAGGCTGCCGCTGCCTTTTTGGAGTCTTGTTTTAAACCATTCTTGAACGTTTCTGCAAAATCTTTACCGTCTGGTCCACTCGCTAAACCTTTTGGTACTAAGTAATCCACTGGTTTTGAACCATCATTTAAAATAACATTCGTTAAAGCTTTCTTATCAATAGATAATGCAATTGCTTCACGTAGTTTTTTGCTCTTTAATGGTGTATCTTGCCCACCACGTTTTTGATTTAAACGTAAGTAAAACGTACTTGTTTCCGAATATGCGCCAAACTCTTCTTTATTATTTCTATACTTATCAACAAATTCACCTGATAGAAGCGCGAAGTCAATTGCACCTGTATCATATAAATTCACTCGAGTAGCCCCTTCTTTTACTACACTATAGTTAATTTCATCTAATTTTACAGTCTTTTTGTCCCAATACTGATCATTTTTCTTTAATTTCCAGCCTTGCTCATGTTTCCAATCAGTAAGCACAAATGGACCATTATAAAGCGTTGTATCAGACTCTAAACCAAATTTATTTCCTTTTTCCTTTACAAACTTTTCATTTAATGGATAGTATGAAGCAAATGCCATTAAGTTCAAGAAATATGGTACAGGTCTTTCTAGTTCTACTTCAAGCGTATAATCATCTACCGCTTTTACCCCTAATGTCGAAACTTCTGCTTTTCCTTGATTTATCGCTTCTGCATTTTTAAGATAGTATGCAATAAATGCATACTCAGCAGCTGTTTTTGGATCTACTAGACGTTGCCATGCAAATACGAAATCTTTTGCTGTTACAGAATCACCGTTTGACCATTTTGCATCTTTCCGTAATTTAAATGTATATTTTTTACCATCCTCGCTTTTTGTGCTAGATTCCGCTACAGCTGGGATTGGCTTATTATCTTTATCAAGGCGATATAAACCTTCCATTGTATTCCCTAAAATTTGTGAACCAAGTGTATCTGTATTTTTGGAAGTATCCATTGTCGGAATTTCATTCGTTTCTGTACGATTTAACACTTGCTTTGCTGCATATTTAATATCAGATTTCTTCTCTTCCCCACCATTATTAGACGTTGTAGTCGTTTTTTTCTCCCCACCAGAAGATCCAGAACATGCCGTTAAAGCCATACTCATTGCTAAAACTGGCGCTACAACCGCCGTAAACTTTTTCATCTTTTTCTTCATTTTTGTACCCTCCCCAATTTATATGTACGAAACTAACTTTGAGAGATTTTTCTATGAACTTAGTTATTAATACCTTTTCACTAATTAACATCCTGTTAATTATCCTCATTTTTGAAGTTTCACTTATTTTATTTTTATAGTAACTAAGTATTTTACTATTACTACTATACGAATTCTCCCCCATCTACTATATGTCAGTACCACTTTTCTTATTCTTCTCTATTTAATTTAATAGAAAAAGAGCGTGTTAAAGGTAATTATCTTTTAACACGCTCCTTTTTATTATTTCCCTTCCGTTACATAAGCCCACTTAAAGCTATACTCTGGACTAATGTTATGTTTCACAATGCCTTTTACATTCGGTTTCATTACATATGCTCTACCTGTTTGATATAAAGGTACCATTCCTGCATCTTCTTCAAGTAATAATTTTTCTGCTTTCCCTAACGTTTCCCAACGCTTCTTCGCATCAGACATTAATTCATTCCCTGCTTTTTTCACCATTTCATCATATTTTGGATTCGAATAACTCATTTGGTTATATGGGCTCTTCGATTCGAACATATCAATAAATGTCATTGGATCCGCATAGTCCGGACTCCAACCAGCAAATGAAATTTCATAATCTTGTGCCGATTCTAATTTTAGTTTTTGTTTGAACGGCTGAATTTTCGTATTAACCGTTACACCTTTTAAGTTTTTCTCAATTTGATCTTTAAAGTAGTCAGCAATTTTTTTCGCTGTTCCATCATCATAGCTTAGTAATTCAATTGTAACTTGATCTTTACCAAGCTCTTTTTTCGCTTCTTCCCAAGCTGCTGCACCTTTTTTCGGGTTATATTTCAGACCATTTTTAAATGTATCTTGGTAATCTTTACCATCAGGTCCTGTCGCAAGCCCTTTTGGAACCAATTGATCTGTTGCTTTTGAACCGTTATTTAAAATAACGTTTGCTAAACCTTTTTTATCAATTGATAATGCGATTGCTTCCCGTAGTTTTTTACTCTTTAACGGTGTGTCTTGTCCATTACGTTTTTGATTTAAACGTAAGAAGAATGTACTTGCTTCTGAGTACTCACCATACTCTTCTTTGTTCGATTTATATTTATCAACAAATTCTCCTGATAATAGTGTGAAATCAATTGATCCTGTATCATATAAGTTTACTTTCGTCGCAACTTCTTTTACTACACTATAGTTAATTTCTTCTAATTTTACAGTCTTATTATCCCAATACTTATCATTTTTCTTTAGCTGCCATCCTTGTTCATGTTTCCATGAAGACATAACGAACGGCCCGTTATACAACGTTGTATCTGCTTCTAAACCGTACTTATCACCTTTTTCTTTTACAAACTTCTCATTTAACGGGTAGTATGATGGGAATGCTACTAAGTTTAAGAAATACGGTACTGGCTTTTCTAATTCTACTTCTAGCGTATAATCATCTACCGCTTTTGCTCCTAAATCTGTTAGAGGTTTTTCACCTTTATTAATTGCTTCTGCATTTTTAATATAGTAAGCAATAAACGCATATTCTGCTGCTGTATTTTTATCCAGTAAGCGCTGCCATGCATATACAAAATCTTTCGCTGTTACTGGATCACCATTTGACCATTTTGCATCTTTCCGTAATTTAAATGTATATTTTTTGCCATCCTCGCTCTTCGTACTAGATTCCGCTGCAGCTGGGATTGGCTTATTATCTTTATCAAGACGATATAATCCTTCCATCGTATTTCCTAAAATTTGTGCCCCTAACGTATCAGTAGATTTAGAAGTATCCATCGTCGGAATTTCTTGGTTTTCTGTACGATTTAACACTTGCTTCGCTGCGTATTTAATTTCGGATTTTTTCTCGTCCCCACCACCACTAGACGTCGTAGTTGTTTTCTTCTCCCCACCAGATCCAGAACACGCTGTTAACGCCATACTCATTGCTAAAACTGGCGCTACAACTGCCGTGAACTTTTTCATCTTTTTCTTCATTTTTATACCCTCCCCAATTATATGTACGAAACTCATTTTGAGAGATTTTCTAATAACTAGTTATCAGAAAATTCTTATTAATTAATATTCTACTAATTTTTCCGGTTTTGTAAAGTTATTTTTAAAATATTCTAAAAATTATTTTTTTTGTAATAGTAAAAGACATTTTTCACAGTTGTTACTATACAAATTATCTATCGGTTCATTTACATTTAATCTCATAATAAAAGAGCATTCCAAAAGTCAATAGTCTACTTTTGGAATGCTCTATCATTTTATCTTTCTATCGTGGACAACGAGATTCTTACTACAAAATAAGCTAAGAAACTTGTATGCATCCACTTCAAGATAGTATTATTCTTTAAAATTATTTCCCATCTTTTTCAGTCATATATGCCCACTTGAAGCTATACTCTGGGCTAATGTTATGGTGAACGATGCCTTTTGCATTTGGTTTTTGAACGTATGCATCACCACGTTGATATAAAGGTACAAGTGCTACATCTTGCTCAAGAAGTAATTTCTCAGCTTTTCCTAGCTCTTCCCAACGTTTCTTCGCATCACCCATTAATTCTCCGCCAGCTTTTTTGATCATATCATCATATTTCGGATCAGCGAAGCTCATTTGGTTATGAGAATGATTAGACTGGAACATATCTAAGAATGTCATTGGGTCAGCGTAGTCAGGTCCCCAACCAGCATATGATAAATCATAATCTTGCTCTGTTTCTAATTTCAGTTTTTGTTTGAATGGTTGAAGTTTAATATTAACAGTTACACCTTTTAAGTTTTTCTCAATTTGATCTTTTACATATTCCCCAACTTTTTTCGCATTACCAGTGTCATAGTTTAATAACTCAATTGTAACTTGGTCTTTTCCAAGCTCTTTTTTCGCTTCTTCCCATGCAGCTGCTGCTTTTTTCGCATCTGGTTTAATACCATTTTTAAATGTTTCTTGGAAGTCTTTACCGTCTGGTCCAGTCGCTAATCCTTTTGGTACTAAGAAGTCCGCAGGCTTAGATCCATCATTTAAAATAACATTTGATAAATTCTTTTTATCAATTGATAATGCAATTGCTTCACGTAATTTTTGGCTCTTTAACGGTGTATCTTGCCCGCCACGTTTTTGGTTCATACGTAAGAAGTAAGTACTTACTTGTGAGTATGTGCCAAACTCTTCTTTATTGTTTCTATACTTATCAACGAATTCACCCGATAATAGCGCGAAGTCAATTGCATTTGTATCATATAAGTTTACTCTTGTCGCTACTTCTTTTACTACACTATAGTTAATTTCGTCTAGTTTTACAGTCTTTTTATCCCAATATTGATCGTTTTTCTTTAGTTTCCAGCCTTGCTCATGCTTCCAATCAGTAAGAACGAACGGTCCGTTATATACTGTCGTATCAGACTCTAAACCGAATTTATCCCCTTTTTCTGTTACAAATTTCTCATTTAACGGATAGTACGATGGGAATGCTACTAAGTTTAAGAAGTATGGCACTGCTTGTTCTAATTCAACTTCTAAAGTAAGATCGTCTACTGCCTTTACTCCTAGTTCCGTTACAGGTTTTTCGCCTTTATTAACCGCTTCTGCATTTTTAATTGGGAATGCGATAAATGCATACTCAGCAGCTGTTTTTGGATCTAGTAAACGTTGCCATGCATATACGAAATCTTTCGCTGTTACAGGATCACCATTTGACCATTTTGCATCTTTACGTAATTTGAATGTATATTTTTTACCATCCTCACTCTTCGTGCTTGATTCTGCCGCAGCTGGGATTGGTTTGTTATCTTTATCTAATCGATATAAACCTTCCATCGTGTTCCCTAAAATTTGAGAACCTAATGTATCTGTATTTTTAGAAGTATCCATTGTTGGAATCTCATTTGTTTCAGTACGATTTAGTACTTGTTTCGCTGCTAATTTTTCTTCTGATTTGCTATCTCCGCCTGAGCTAGAATTTGTGCTTGTCTTCTTATCTCCACCTGATGTAGAACATGCTGTTAATGCCATACTCATTGCTAAAACTGGTGCTACAACTGCTGTTAGTTTTTTCATTTTTTTCTTTTTCACTTTCTGTACCCTCCCTAATTCTTAACGCTCTCATTTAAGAATTTTCTGATAATTCTGTTTTTCTTTATATATTTATCAGAAGATTCTTATTAACTATTATTCTACTAATTTTTTGAGTTTTGTAAAGTGTTATTATTGAAAATTTTTAAAAAATTATTTTATTACAGTAATATTCATAAAAATTCCATAATCTTTCGAAACACTATATCTTATTGAATCTTATGTATTGATTTAATAGTCTTTATGTCCTTTCACTATAAAACACTTGTAAATTATTGTTAGTAAATAATGTATATCGTAACAAACCTCTTTTCTACAAAAATAAAAAAGTCAGCAAAGCTGACTTTTTACCCGGCCATTTTTTCTCTTTTCATTTCCTCTACTACTTTCATATACTTCTCGTTATCAAATTCATTTTCACTTTTTGCAACAACTACAGTCGCAATACCGTTACCAATTAAATTAACGATAGCACGTGCTTCTGACATGAAACGATCTACACCAAGTAATAGCGCTAACCCTTCTAGTGGGATAACATTCATCGCTGACAAAGTAGAGGCTAATACAATAAATCCCCCGCCTGTTACTGCCGCTGCTCCTTTAGATGTAACTAATAAAATAGCTATTATAGTTAATTGTTGACCTAGTGAAAGGTCGACGTGAAAGACTTGCGCTAAAAATATAGTAGCCATGGATAAATAAATTGTTGTTCCATCTAAATTAAAAGAGTACCCCGTCGGAATGACTAAACCTACTACCGGCTTCGAACATCCGAAGTCTTCCATCTTTGTCATCATTCGCGGCAATACTGATTCTGATGATGATGTCCCAAGAACAATAAGTAATTCTTCTTTAATATGCGCTAAATATTTCCACAAACTAAATTTGTACAGTTTACAAATAAAATTTAAAACAATAAAAACAAATAATGCCATTGTCGCATATACACAAATCATTAATTTACCAAGTGGAATAAGTGTACTTAAACCATATTTGCCAATTGTAAACGCCATCCCGCCGAATGCTCCAATCGGTGCTAATTTCATTACAATTGATAAAATGTTAAAAAATACTTTCGATAATCTTTCAAAAAAATCGATTACCGGTTGTCCATTTTTCCCTAACATCGTTAACCCAGCACCGAATAAAATGGAGAAGAACAGCACTTGTAAAATATCACCTTTTGCAAATGCTTCAAACATGTTAGACGGTACAATATGTAAAAAGAAATCCACCCACTTCATTTCTTGCCCGCTTTGTACATATTGCGAAACATCTCCGCCCTTTAGCTTTGAGGGATCTAATCCATCTCCGGGACGTACAACATTCGCTATGATGATACCAATAATTAAAGCCGCAGTTGTAACAATTTCAAAATATAATAATGCCTTACCACCAACACGACCTACCTTTTTCATACTTCCCATACTTGCAATACCAAGCACAATTGTTAAAAAGATAATCGGTGCAATAACCATTTTAATCATATTGATGAACGTTTCACCAATTGGCTTCATCTCTTGTCCAACACTCGGCCAAATAGCTCCTACTGCAATACCACAAATAATGGCCACAATAACTTGAAATGTTAAATTCTTTACGATTCTCATTTTTGATACTCCCCTGCTTCTTTCATTTCTCCCATACTTTTTCAATAATTGCTAATGATATATTCTATGTAATAGCCCCCCTGTTATGTAACTTAAACTACAATTTTATGTTACACTATTATCTTGAATTTGGAAATAGTATATAACATTAATGAATAAAGTACATACTATTAAACGTAATAAAAAAGCAGACATTACATCTGCTTTAATTTTCCTCAATCTGTTTTTCACTTAATCCTAAATGTGTTCTAAGCGTATTACTCAAACTCTGCAAATCTTTTTTATTAGGATTATAATAATATACACGTTGCCCATTTGGACCATTAGGTAAGTATAAATCATCACCTGCTAATTGAATTTTTTCAATCGAACAATTTAAACCGTATTTATAAAAAGATAAAATATCATCCATTACTAAATTTGTTTTAAAATCACCATCAACCGCCTCGACTATTTTTTCTAGCTTCGTAATTGATCCTACACTTTTTAATTTACTTAAAATCGCCTCAATAACAAGTTGTTGGCGCTGTCCTCTCATTGCATCACTATCAATATGGCGCGTTCTTGCTAAGGCAAGCGCTTCTTCCCCTGTTAATTTTTGTAGTCCTTTTTTCAAATGGATCGCGTCAGGTTCATCTTTACTATTTTGCTCCGTAAATTCAACTGGGACATCTACTTCAATCCCATCTAATCCATCAACAATTTTAGTAAATGAATTAAAATTAAACTTTACAAAATAATCAACAGGCACTTGTAATAACTTTTCTACCGCTTCCACTGAAGCTTGCGGCCCTCCATCTTTACCATTTTTAACGAAACCACTTCCATATGCATGCGTTATTTTATCTTTTTTCTTTTCAACCGGAACATATGTGTATGTATCACGTGGTATACTCGTTAATTTCACAGTCTTATCATCTTTATTAAAAGTAGCTAACAGTAGTGCATCTGTATGAAATGCACCATTATACTCCTTTTGTCGTTCTTGATTTTCATCAATTCCCATAATTAAAAGTGAAACATTATTCGTAATCGGTTTTACAGTTTCCTCACGTAAATTTGATTTTTCACCACGTGCTAAATTAACATTTGATTTTTGTACGAGATTAGAAGTTTTCATATATACGTAAGTACCATATCCAAATCCGCAAAATAGTAATATCGCTAACAATACACTTATTATCGTTGTCTTTTTATATTTTCGTTTATTTTTCTGTTCTCTTGAAGAAGAATGATTCTCCATATAGTTTCCTCCGTTTTCTATTCATCTAATATATTTTTCAATTTTTCATACTTAGCGCTATCCTTTTGAAATGCATTCTCTTTCAACCCTTTGTTTATTTGTATCCATTCAGTCGTAATCGAATATTGAATCATACCTTCGTGGAAACTAAGGAATTTTAGCATAATCCCTGTATTTTTCTCTACAACCATTTCAAATTTCCCTCGTAAATCTTCAGATGTACTTACAGGCATTTCTATATTTATTGTCCCTTCTATTTTGTAGCAATCAAGTCCAAGATACTTCGCTTCTTTATAATTCCAATCTTTATATCGAATTAATAGATCGGCAAATTCGGATTGAATACTATACTTCGCGAATCCCACATATTCATCATCATATCTTTTTTTCTCACCTGATTTTCTCAATAACCTTTCCGTAGGATTTAATTTTAATAGTTCATAGTTTCTTTCTTTCGGGCTCCATTTTGTTTCTTTGTATGTATACTTCTCGTCATCAAACTCTTTTTTCTTGCCCTCGTTATATATAATGGTTCGTTTTTTCGCTAGTTTATCTTCTTTCGAAGAGATACCTCTTTGTTGCTCCGTATCAATCGCATATTTGTATGTTGTAGCAATTCTTGAAGAACTAGAATATTCCTCAAATTGTCCTGAAATATTATTAAAATGATCAATGGAATCTAGCATCTTTTCATGAATCTTTTCTTTATCTGGATAATTTGCATTCGCTTTTATTTCCTCTTCGTTTTCGTAATCAGAAAATGCCTTTTTCTTTACATATTCAAACACTCCGCCGTTTTGAGCAAAAATTTGATCAGAAAACTCCGACATAGACACAATGGAAAGTGCTAGAACCGCAGCACTTATAGCCATCATATAAACTCTGTAACCTTTCTTTTTTACCGGGAGATTATGTAGTGTACAATTGATCTTTTCATTTAACTCTGGTGGCACTATAACACTCTCTTCTTTTATTCTCTTTTTTAATTTCTCATCAAATATTTTTTCATTATCCATCCTTTGCACCCCCTATTCCATCTTTAATCGTTTCTGTAGTTGTTCCCTCGCACGTGCCAATCTCGATTTCACTGTTCCTTTTGGTACTTCTAAAAGCTTCGCTATACTCTCTTGATTCATATCTTCATAATAATAAAGCACCGTAACAGCTCTTAACTCTTCATGTAACGATTGAATCGCATTACACAAATCTATATCTTCATACTGATCGCACGCACTCATATTGTAATCATTCTCTTCTGTCACAATTATCTTTTTATACGTTCTAATAATGTTATTACATTCATTCATTAAAATTCGAATTAACCAAGTTTGAAAAAACTCTTCTTTCTTTAATTTTTTTATATTTTCATAGGCTTTTAAAATTGTTGTTTGTATCGCATCCTCTATATTTGTCTCATCACGTAACATAGCCTTTGCAATACGATACATCTTTACTTTTTCTGTATGTATAAGCCTCATAAATGCTTCATGATCACCTTTTTTCGCTAAAGAAACATCGGTTTCTTCTTTTACAATCATTTTATATAAAGGGATTACTTTCACAATTGCTCCTCCTGTTTCATCCTCACTTCAAATTTAACTTTACATGTATTAGACGGATGAGCCTAGAAAAAGGTTCATTTTTTTGAATATTTTCATAAAAAAAGGTAAACATTTTTCATGTTTACCTTTTTTTATACGTAACTCTGAGGAGATATCCATTTGGATCGACAACTTTAAAGCAATTATTTTTTTATAAAACAATAATGACTTTTCTACATCATTTACATATAGCTGCAACTCATTCGTTTCCTCCTCATCAAAAAAAGTCCACTCATATAGTGGACTTTCTACTCTACAACGGTAAATCCCTCTTCTTAAACAATACAATCGCTACTATAAAAATACAAAGCGCTCCCGCAGCTAAACCTATACTTACCGGCCATATATTATACGTTCCTTCCGCAATTTCTTTTGGACGAAACAGTGTAAATAACGATAGACTTTTCATCCACTCTAACTTATCACTTAATTTACCTACCATATTTAGTACAAAAAATAAAATAGTTAAACTTGCTGAATAGCTAAGTGCTTTTCTTTCATCATTACATATACAAGAAAAGAAAAATGAATAAGCACTAACGACTAGAAATATGAGCCCTCCTACTATATTTATCTTTAGGAATAATTCTTTATTTAAGTTATTATCACTTAAAAACCATTCTGCACCTAATAAACCAGCTACATACGTAACAACTACAATGATCAGTAGTCCCAATATGAGAACAGCAGCTTGCGTGATTGCAATTCGTACTCTAGATACAGGCGTTGCCAGCAAGTATGCCATTGCTCCTTTATCTACATGACGAGCAATTAAATGTGTTGCAACTGTTACACAAAAAATCGTTAAAATAATAATAAACAATAGACTATAATATTCGCCAGCTAAAAAATCCATTACGTTTTGAATCGGACTTTCCATACCAATAATTTTTTTCACGCTATCAGGCATAGCACTTATTAATTCATTTAACCCTTTCGCTGATACCATGGAAGGAAATATCCAAATTAACAACCATAAATATAGAGCTGAACCAGTTGCGTAACTCAAAATACTTTTTTGCGTCTCTTTCAAACTAGCTAAAAACAATTCCTTATTCATGCTTTACCCCTTCTTTCTTATCGTAATAATGCATAAATAAATGTTCTAAATCCATTGCTCGCGTTTGAAGCGCCGTTACATTATAGTTTGAAAGTATTTGTAAAACAGTTTGATAGTTTCCTTGTACGATAATCGATGCCTCTCTACCTTTCACCGCTTCAAATTGTAAATTACATTGCGTAAGAGATTTAATCTCTTCCTCTGATGATACGGTTACATCTATCACTTGTCGTCTCATACTTTGTAAATCATGAATATTTTCAACCGTTACAAGGCGCCCATCTTTAATAATCGCTACTCGGTCACATGTACGCTCAATTTCAGTGAAAATATGTGAAGACATAAGAATCGTTTTTCCCCTTTGCTTTTCCTCTACTATTAAATCTATAAACACTTGCTGCATAAGTGGATCAAGTCCTGATGTTGGTTCATCTAAAATTAACACTTCTGGCTCATGCATAAATGCAGCGACAATTCCTACTTTTTGTTTCATTCCTTTAGACATTTTTCGAATCGGTGTTTTCACATCGAATTGTAGACGTTCTATTAATTCATCTCGTCTTTTCGTATCCTTTAGCCCACGCATTCCTTGCATTAACTTCAGAAATTCTAATCCGTTCATTCCTTCAATAAAAGAAATTTCACCCGGCAAATAACCAACCTCCCTTTGAATTTTCGCTGCTTCATTCCAACAATCCAATCCAAAAATTGAAGATTTTCCAGATGTCGATTTTATAAATCCCATTAAATTACGAATCGTCGTTGATTTACCTGCACCATTCGGTCCTAAGTAACCGAACACTTCTCCTTCTTTTACATCAAATGTAATATGAAACAAACCTTTTCCGTTCGAAAATTGTTTTGTAACATTTTGAACTGAAATCATAAATCCACCTCATTTTTTGAAATATTTAATATGTGATATTTCAAAATTATTGTACTCCTCATCTTTCATATTCGCAACAACTTTTTGAAATATTTATATGTCTATATTTCAAAATTATTGTTTTTCATTATTTTTTCTTGTATATTTTAATTGAGGTGATTGCATTGAACGGCTTTGAAAAAGTGAAAGAAAAGAAAAAACGTGCTATTAAAGAGGCAGCCTTCTTATTATTTTCAGAACGCGGATTTAATGAAGTGAAAATAGAACACATTGCAAAAGAAGCAAACGTTTCTCAAGTTACCATTTATAATCATTTCGGAAGTAAAGATGCGTTATTTCGAGAGCTTATACAAGAATTTATTATATCTGAATTTCAATATTATAAAGATCTTGCAGCGGAAAAATTACCTTTTCATGATATGATGCAAAAAATGATTGTAAGAAAAATGAATACTGGTGGGTTATTTCAGCCGGATATGTTACTACAAATGATGCAAAGAGATGAAGAGCTCCGAAAGTTTATTTATAGTTATCAAAACGAAAAAATCTTGCCTTGGTATTTAGAAATATTAGAACAAGCACAGCAAAAAAATGAAATTAACCCTCACCTTACTAAAGAAATGATGTTACTTTACATTCAAATGTTCACTAAATTAGGGGATGATTTCGGAGCACAACTTCTTGAAAGAGATCGTGAAAAACATATACAAGATATCGTTACGATGTTCTTTTATGGACTGTCCGTCCCAGAAAAATAATTGTATCTAAAGAACAAATAAAATCAACAAAAAGCCCTTTGATATTTAAATCTCAAGGGCTTTTTCATGTCAAATAAATGGCTAAAACTAGCTTTATCTTAAAGAAGTGAAATGCTGCTTTATAGATAACACCTTATTATAGATTAACTCTTTTAGCATAACAGGCTGAATTGAGATAATCGTTTCACCGAAATTCAGAAAATAGTTCGAGATAAAATCAACTTCTTGTTTATTGAAATAGCCTGTTATAATATAATGTTCATTTTCTTTTTGTATCCTCATGGAAGGATAATTCTCTTTATCAAAAATGTCTTTTCCTCTTTGATTAACAATGACAATAAAATCAATTGCATCAGGTTTTCTGTGAAAAGTAGCAAGATAATTTAATAATTCCTCAAGATTTTTTGGCTTCGTATTACTTGTTTCCACAATAGAAAGAATTTTATCACATCTAATTATTTGAACATTATTTGTCTCAAAATTAAAGATTTTAGCATACCACTGGCCAAATTTAGATTCTATTCGAATAAATTGTACAATCAAGGCTTTCTCCACATCTTTTTTTAAATATGTTAAATGATAAACTCGCTCAGCAAAAATCCCCTGCAAAATTTCTTTTAAGAACGGACTAAAATTACTATGATTTGTTACTTCAAAAGAAAGCGTTCGTTCCATAATTGCAATATTTTTACGTACATTATCAGGTAAGACATGTTTAAATTTATTTTCAAGCGCAATACTTTCTATATTGAATGGTTTTGTCTTGTATCCATTTAATGTAAGAATTAAAAAATATAATGCATACATTTCATCCACACTAAAATAAATTGGTGACAACACACTATTTTCTATAATTTTATAACTTCCATTTCTGCCTAGTTCAGAATATATTGGTACACCTATTTCTTCTAATGATTGAATATCTCGCAACGCGGTACTTTTAGAAATAGCATATCTAACCATTAAATCTTTTAAATTAAAATATCTTTTATTATTTAAGAAAATAAGCATATCATTTATTCGTTCCGTTTTTTTCATATTTCCCTCCTCGAAAGGTGTCATGTATTGAAACCTTTTTAGTCTATATTATAATTATTAACTAATAAAGGAGTTATAAATTTATGACATTAGAAATAGCTATTTTTCTTTCAATGAATGGGCAAGCAAAGGAGGCAATTCATTTTTATATACGTAATTTAGAAGCCAAAAAGTTAATGGTTGTTACGTATGAAGAACTGGCGAAAAGAGATAGTTCTTTCAAAATTACAAGTGAAAATAAAGATCATATTGCTCACTCTGTTTTACAAATTGGGAATACAAAGCTAATGATAGCAGAAGATACAATGAATCCTAACGAAGGTTATAACATTGGAAATAACATGTCACTTTGCATTCAAAGCGCTAATTTAGAAGAAATACAAAGATTTTATAATAATTTAATTGCCGATAAAGATGTGAAGGTAATCTCTCCACTAGAAAAAAATATATTTAGTGAAGCATATGGTATTATTGAAGATCCTTACGGCATCCAAATCCAGTTAATGTATGATAAACGATTAAACTAAATAATTTGCCATATTCCTAATAAAAAAGACACGAAATTCGTGTCTTTTTATTTTACAGTGATAACTCTACCCGTTTCACTACTTTCAACCGCTAATTGAATCAGCTTAATTACTTCTAAACCTTCTTGCGCTGTTACAGGTAATTTCTCACCACTTATAATACTATCTCTTACACCTTTATAGTACATGTCATAACAGCCGACTTCTGTTGGAATACGTACTAACTCTTCTTCTGTTTCTAGAGTAGCAAAATTCTCTTCAATGTCTACTCCATAACCGTTATCGCCTGGCTTCATTCCCTTTTTTAATTGTTCTTCCTGTGAATCCATACCGTATTTCACGATAGAGCCTTTATCTCCATGCAGTGTAAAGTGTGGACCTGCCTTTTTCACATAACTGCTACTACGTAAAATGACACGTTTAACTCCGTAGTGAAGTACTATGTGGAAATAATCATCCACCTCTGCACCTGGTCGCTGCTTAATTACATCTGCACGTATCGCATTTGGTTTCCCAAATAATGATAATGCTTGGTCAATTAAATGCGATCCTAAATCATATAATATTCCTGATCCTGGTAAGTTCTTTTCTCTCCAGCGATCACGTACATGTGGACGGAAACGATCAAAATGCGCTTCATATGCGTATAGATTCCCTATTCTATTTTCTTCTAATAATTTCTTAATTGTTAAGAAATCATTATCAAAACGGCGATTATGATATACACTTAATACCACATTATGTTTCTTTGCTAATGAAATAAGCTCTTCCCCTTCTTCAATTGAAACAACAAATGGTTTTTCTACAACAACATGCTTACCGTTTAATATTGCTTCTTTTACATATGGAAAATGAGTTGTATTTGGTGAAGTAATGACGACTAAGTCAATATCAGCTCGCTTCACCAATTCATCAATTGTACTAACGACGTTAGCACTCGGTAATGTTTCTTTTACTACCTCTTCTTTTGAAGATAATATGGCACGAATATCGTATTCTTCTATCGTTTGTAATAATGGGATATGAAATGTTGTACTAGAAAATCCAAAACCTACAATCCCTACACCTATTTTTTTCATGTTGCCCCTCCATTTATCCCGCTATTTGTGGGCAGTTAGACCCCCACTCATTTAAGTTTCACTTCATGAGAACGATTTCATTCAATTATTATAACAAGATTATTATTATTCACATAATAAATTGCCTAGAAAAAAGCATCTTGCCATTATTCATGGCAAGATGCTTTTTTTATTCCGGGCGTTTTTTCGTCCACGTTTCAATAACTTCACCAGTATCATTAACATCTAGTACTAAACTACCGTTACTATACCTGTCCTTATTTCGATACGCTTTCGGATCAATTTCTTCTACGATATGTTTCTCTGTCTTCATGTAAACTAGTTCATCGTCTCTAACGATTTCAATACCGACAATGCGGTATGGATTACGTTTTAACTCTTTGAAAATAACAAGACCTCGCTTCGCCCTCGTTGATTTCTCAATTTCTGATGCTTTTAGGCGTTTTACAGCACCACGCTGCGTTACGAGAATAAGTTGATCTTTGTCACCATTTAATGGCTTACCAGCAGCAACATAGTCATCTTCTTTTAAATTAATTGCTTTCACACCAGCGGCTCTTACACCGACTGGACTTACTTCATCTTCATGGAAAATAAGTGCATATGCACCGTGTGTAGCAAGAACGATATCACTCGTTCCATCTGTCGCAAATATATCAACAACTTCATCATCTTTTTTCAAGTTTACAGCAACGAACGCTCTTGAGTAACGCTGTACTTTATATTGGTTTAATTCTGTCTTCTTAATCATACCATTCTTTGTTACAAATACGATAAATCGCTTTTCTTCCTCAAAGTTCGGTACGACAGTTGCCCAAATAATGGTTTCATCCCGGTCGAGTGAAACGATATTAGCAACGTGTTGACCTAAATCTTTCCAACGAATATCTGGCATTTCGTATACTGGCAAATATATATAGTTTCCTTTATTCGTAAATAAGAGGACTGTCTCTGTCGTATTCGTATCGAATCGTTCAAGTAAGATGTCACCCTCTTTCATACCGAAGTCTTTGCCGTTTGAGGCATTATGTGAGCGCCATCCAGTACGTTTCACATATCCTTCTTTCGTTACAGTAACGATGACATCTTCTTGTGGGATCATCACTTCTACATCGATTTTAATTTCCTCGATTTGATCTTCAATAATCGCGCGTCGATCATCACTATATGTTTTCTTAACTCTCTTTAAATCTGTTTTAATTACTTGAAGTAATCTTTTTTCACTTTGTAAAATTGCCTGTAGCTCAATAATTTTCTTATTAAGCTCATCTGCCTCTTGTTGTAGTGCTGTAATATCTGTATTCGTTAAACGATATAATTGCAAGGATACAATTGCTTCCGCTTGCGCTTCTGTAAATCCAAATTTCGCACTTAAATTATCTTTTGCATTACGCTTATCTTTTGAAGCTCGAATCGTTTCAATAACTTGGTCTAAAATCGATAATGCTTTCTTTAAACCTTCCACAATATGTTGACGATTTTCTGCCTTTCGTAATTCATATTGCGAACGTCTCGTAACAACTTCTTTTTGATGTCCAATATATGCATCCAAAATTTTCGGTAATGTCATAAGCGTTGGACGGCGATTATTAATCGCTACCATATTAAAGTTATATGGTATTTGTAAATCTGTATTTTTATATAAATAATTTAAAATACCTTCAGAATTTGCTTCTTTTTTTAATTCTACGACAATGCGAAGACCTGTACGATCTGTCTCATCACGCACTTCAGCAATGCCATCTAATTTTTTATCTAGACGTAACTCATCCATTTTCTTAACAAGGTTTGCTTTATTTACTTCGTATGGAATTTCAGTAATTACGATTTGCTGTTTCCCACCACGAACCGTTTCAACTTCTGCTTTCCCGCGAATAATAATTTTACCTTTACCTGTTTCATACGCCTTTTTAATACCGTCAATCCCTTGAATAATACCACCTGTTGGGAAATCAGGTCCTTTCATAACTGTTAATAAATCATCAACAGTACTATTCGGTTTATCAATACGCATCATTGTAGCGTCAATAACTTCTCCAAGATGATGCGGAGGAATTTCTGTTGCATAACCAGCGGAAATCCCTGTAGATCCGTTCACTAATAAGTTCGGGAACGCTGCTGGTAAAACAACCGGTTCTTCACTCGTATCATCAAAGTTGGATACGAATTCTACTGTTTCTTTATCAAGATCACGTAATAACTCAGATGCAATTGGTGATAATCGGGCTTCCGTATAACGCATTGCTGCTGCTGGATCCCCGTCAACACTACCGTTATTACCATGCATCTCAACTAAAACATTACGCACTTTCCAAGTTTGGCTTAAACGTACCATCGCCTCATATACAGAGGAATCACCATGCGGATGATAATTACCAATAACGTTACCGACTGTTTTAGCTGACTTACGGAACGCTTTATCGTGTACGTTTCCTTCTACATACATAGAATATAAAATACGTCTTTGTACCGGCTTTAAACCGTCACGCGCATCTGGAAGCGCGCGATCTTGAATAATATATTTACTATAACGTGCAAAGCGATCACCTAACACGTCTTCAAGCGGGAGGTCATGAAACTTCTCTGCTTGCATGTTATTCCACCTCCGTCTCCATGATCATTTCATTTTCTAAAATATTTCCTTCTTCTTGCATACCAAACTGTACATTGCGCTCAATCCATTTACGACGCGGTTCTACTTTATCACCCATTAATGTTGTAACGCGGCGCTCTGCCCTCGCTGCATCATCAATTTTCACGCGAATTAATGTACGCGTTTCAGGATTCATCGTTGTTTCCCATAATTGATCCGCATTCATTTCGCCAAGTCCTTTGTAACGCTGTAACATGTAACCTTTTCCAACTTTTTTCGTTACTTCATCTAATTCATCATCTGACCATGCGTATTCAATTACTTCACTTTTTCCTTTTCCTTTACTTACTTTGTATAAAGGAGGAAGTGCGATAAACACTTTACCAGCTTCGATAAGTGGTTTCATATATCTGTAGAAGAATGTTAATAACAATACTTGAATATGCGCCCCGTCTGTATCAGCATCGGTCATAATGACAACTTTATCGTAGTTAATGTCTTCCACATCAAATTCATTGCCTACACCGCCGCCAATTGCATAAATGATTGTATTAATCTCTTCATTTTTAAAGATATCAGCAAGCTTTGCTTTTTCTGTATTAATTACTTTACCACGTAATGGTAATACCGCTTGGAAACGTCGATCTCGTCCTTGTTTCGCAGAACCACCGGCAGAGTCACCCTCTACTAGGTACAGTTCATTTTTCTGCGGATTACGTGATTGTGCGGGTGTTAATTTACCACTTAATGTACCTTCTGATTTCTTTTTCTTTTTACCAGTACGCGCTTCTTCTCTCGCTTTACGAGCGGCTTCACGTGCCTGTGCTGCTTTAATTGCTTTTCTCACAAGAAGTGTAGCTACGTCCGGGTTTTCTTCTAAAAAGTAAGCTAAATGCTCTGATACAATGGCATCAATTGAAGAACGAGCTTCACTTGTACCTAGTTTCCCCTTCGTTTGTCCTTCAAACTGAAGTACTTCTTCTGGTACACGTACAGAAACAATAGCCGCTACACCTTCACGAATATCTGTACCTTCTAAGTTTTTATCTTTTTCTTTTAATAGCGAAACTTTACGAGCATACTCATTAAACACACGTGTCATTGCTGTCTTAAATCCAGCTTCATGTGTTCCACCATCTTTTGTACGTACGTTATTTACAAACGATAGAATATTTTCTGAGTAGCCATCGTTAAATTGAAATGCTAGCTCTGCCTCAATTCCATTTTGTTCACCAGAGAAATATACAACTGGATGAATCGAATCTTTCTCTTCGTTTAAGTATGAAACGAAAGCTTCAATTCCTGTTTCATAATGAAACACATCTTCTAAATCATTTCGTTCATCTTTTATTGAGATTTTCATCCCTTTTAATAAAAATGCAGATTCGCGTAATCTTTCACATAAAGTTTCATAGTTATAATTTGTTGTACTGAAAATTGTTGTATCTGGTTTAAAATGCATTGTCGTACCAGATTCTTTCGTCTTTCCGATTTTTTCAAGCGTCGTTACAGGAACACCACCATTTTCAAAGCGTTGTTCATAAATATTTCCGTCACGCTTAATCGTTACGACTAACCATTCTGATAAGGCGTTTACAACTGATGCCCCAACACCGTGTAAACCACCGCTTGTTTTATAGCCACCTTGACCAAACTTACCGCCTGCATGAAGTACAGTTAAAATAACTTCAGGTGTCGGTTTCCCAAGTTTATGCATTCCCGTAGGCATTCCTCGCCCTTTATCAATAACGCTAATACTATTATCTTTATGTATTACGACAGAAATTTCGTCGCCAAATCCCGCTAACGCTTCATCAACGGAGTTATCTACTATTTCGTATACTAAATGATGCAATCCACGGCTGTCCGTGCTCCCGATATACATACCCGGGCGTTTTCGAACGGCTTCAAGTCCTTCTAACACTTGAATCGCATCTTCATTATATTGGAACTGATGCTTCGCCAAACTCCTTGCTCCTTTCCTAATCCAAAATCAGAACATATGTTTCTATTATAGAATAACGCCTCGACTATAGTTTTGGCAAGTTATCTTATCTCTTTTATATACCATTTTCAATAGAAAAATCCTTGTTTTTTCACAAGGATTCCTCTAGGCTACTATTTCAGAAAAATAATCGTTTGTCAACGAGAAATGGATATGTATTCCAAGATTACACATTCCAAACCTTTATTATGATCCAAATGATCAATATCCAAAACGGGATTACAAGTAACAATCCCCAAAAACAGCCTTTAAAAAATCTCATGATGAACACCTCGTTCATCGGCCCTACTTATCTATAATAAGGGCTGAAGCAATCTTTCTAACTTTACAATCTATACTATTTTGTCATTGCATGTTCTACTTTTATGCAACGATCCATTATTACAGTATAGTCTTTTTCTTTTAAAAGTTGATATGTATCTTCATCTTGTACTCCTAATTGTGCCCAAAAAACATCTGCATCAATCTCCACAAATTCTTTTGCAACATCCATTAAAAATTCTGAACGGCGGAATATATTTACAATGTCAACATGTTCCTTAATATCTTTTAGTGAAGCAACTGCCTTTTCTCCAAGCACTTCATCTACTGTTGGGTTTACTGGAATAATGCGATACCCAGCATCTTGCATTGCTTTTGAAACCATATACGATGTACGTTCTGGCTTATCTGATAATCCAACAACCGCAATTGTTTTGCTTTTCTTTAATACTTCACCAATTTCCGTACGAGTTGGGTTTTCAATCATCATAATTAATCCCTCCTATTCCTTTAGTATAGCCGATAAAGAAAGTCTCTTTCAATATGAAAGAGACTTTCTTTTATTCCGATTATTGATTCTTTGTAGCTGAGTTATCTGCTAAAGTAGCTGTTTTCGTCATTTTTTGACCGTTACGATAGAATGTAACTTCCACTTTCTCGCCTACTTTTTTCTTTTCATATAAATATTTACGGAATTGAAGAGCATTCTCTACTTTTTGATTATCTAATGCTACTACAATATCATATTGCTCTAAACCAGCTTTTTCGGCCGGTGATATTGGGTAAATTTTACCTAATACAACACCGTTTGTTACGTCTTTCGGTACTTTCAATTGATTTACTGCATAAGCTTGCACATCTTCTAATGAAACAACACCTACTCCAAGGGCTGGACGTTTCACTACTCCGTCTTTTTCAAGTGATTCAATAACTGGCTTTGCGATATTAATTGGAATAGCAAATCCAATTCCTTCAACTTCTTGTTGTGCAATTTTACTTGAATTAATCCCAATTATTTCACCGTTTTGGTTAAATAACGCACCACCACTATTACCTGGATTGATCGCTGCATCTGTTTGAATAACTTGTGCTTGCCAATCTGGACGTTTGTCCCCATCAATATCAACTGGAATTTCACGTTCTTTACTACTGATTATACCTTCCGTTACACTTCCATCAAACCCTAGTGGGTTACCGATCGCAATTGCTTTTTCACCCGCACGGATTTTACTTGAATCACCTAAAGTGGCAACTTTATTTACATTAGATCCATCAATTTCTACAACCGCTAAATCTAACCAAGGGTCTTTCCCTACAAGCTTTGCATCTACTTTTTTACCATCACTTAGTTTTACAGCAAGTTTATTTGCTCCATCTACTACGTGGTTGTTTGTTACAATATATGCTTTATTTCCTGCTTTTTTATAAATCACACCTGACCCTGAACCGGCTTGTTGTTCTTGACCTGTCGGTTGCATTGCAAATGGATCAATGCTTTGTTGCATATTAATAACACCTACAACAACATCTTTCGCGCCTTCAATCATCCCAGGTAAATCAGTCTCATTTTTTGCTTTATTGACAACAGGAACTACAGTACCTTCTACTTTCGAATCTGAACTAAATGATGATACCGCCGCTCCATTATTTTGAGCCCATGGCATATATGGTGCTGCAAAACTAATTGAAACAGCCCCAACTACAGCTCCGACTAAACCTGTGAAAAAATAACCTTTTTTACTTCCTGATTTTCTCACTTCTCTCGTTTCACTATGCTCTTCATTTAAATTTGGTCCGTCGTAATATCCCATGTTTACTTCCCCTCTCTGGTGAATTCGTATTTTCAGTATAGTCACGTTTTGTGTCCTTCTTGTGAACTCATCGTGAAATCCAATTAAAAAAATACTCTTATCTAACATTGTAGACAAGAAATGTATTTTTTGTACATTCTGCCTGCCAAAGAGGATATAAAATCGACATTTCCCTAGGCTAAAGTACACAATCCGTTACGATTATTCTTCAAACTTATAACCTACTCGAATAACAGTACCAATATGCTTCGCTTTATCTCCTAGCTTATTTCGTAGTTTTTTAATATGAGTATCAACCGTTCGGTCATCACCGTAATAGTCATATCCCCATAACTGATCTAATAAATGTTGACGTGATAACACAATTCCTTTGTTCTCCATTAAATAAACGAGAAGTTCAAATTCTTTATGTGTTAATATAATTTCTTCTCCATCTACTAAAACGGTTCTAGATAGACGATTCACTTCTATTCCAGCTAAAGACATAGCATTTTCTTCAGCTACTCCCACCACGCCATCCGCACGCTTCAATAAAGTCTTTGCTCGAGCTACTAACACTTTCGGGCTGAAAGGTTTCGTTACATACTCATCTGCACCTAATTCAAATCCTAGTAATGTATCATCCTCATCTGAACGTGCTGTGAGCATAATAATTGGCACTGCTGATTCTTTTCGAATTCGTCTACAAACAGACCATCCATCTATTTCTGGTAACATAATATCTAACATAATTAAATCGATTTCATGCTCTGCAAATAATTCTAGCGCTTTTTTTCCGTCTTCTGCTTCGATTACTTCAAAACCTTCATTACGAAAATAATCGCTAACAATTTCACGTAATCTTCTTTCATCTTCGACAAGTAATACTGTTTTATTCATATAATCTATCCCGCCTTTTTACTCTTTCAATCGAATAATACGTTGATTGGAGCTTCCGCGAAATGGAAGTGTTAAATCTTTTTTCTCGATTTCAAACCTTCCATCGACTAAAACATCCCCATAATGTAACAACTCTATCATATCATTATTTTGAGAACTCTGTATCTCTTCTAACGTATAACCTGTATACATCCATAAATTTTTTTTCAAATCTTTCACTGCTCTTGCTACTTGTTTCACTTCAGCAGCTTGAAAAAATGGATCTCCACCTGAAAATGTTACATCAGTTAATGGATTACTTGCAATCTCTTTCACAATTTCTTCTACTGTCATTTCAGTTCCATTACAAATATTCCACGATTTCGGATTATGGCAACCGAAACAACGATGCGGACAGCCCGCAAAAAACACGACTGTCCGCAACCCTTCTCCATCTACTACACTATCATGAATAATATTCATCACTTTCATTTATGCTTCACCCGATCCATCTCTTCACTACGTTTTGCACTATTCCACTTCGACATATCTCCTACAAGATAACCTGTTATGCGGCGAATTCTTTCTATGTTAGCCTCATCTTCATTTCCGCAGCTCGGACATTCATTTCCAATAACTCCGTGATAACTACAGCACTTACAACGGTCAACAGGGTGATTAATTGAACCGTATCCAACGCCATTCTCTGCCATCGCTTGTACAATTTGTTTTAATGCCTTTTTGTTATGCATTGCTGCTCCATCTAGTTCAATATACGTAATATGTCCCCCGTTACATAGAGCGTGGAACGGGCCTTCTAAACGAATTTTATTTATCGCCTGAATGTTATAATAAACTGGAATATGGAATGAATTCGTATAATAATTATGGTTCGTTATACCGCTAATCACGCCAAATTCTTCCCTATCCTTTTTCACAAACTTCCCTGATAACCCTTCTGCAGGAGTTGCAATGACTGAGAAATTCAGTTCATGTTCTTCTGTCGCTTTATCCATTCTATCTCTCATAAAGGAAATAATTTCATATCCGAGTTTCCATGATTCTTCATCTTCTCCGTGATGCTTTCCTGTTAAAGCTACTAAACACTCCGCAAGACCGATAAAACCAAGACTTAACGTCCCTTGCTTTAAAATCGATGCTACAGAATCTTCAGGCTGTAACTTTTCTCCACCGCGCCATACACCTTGTGAATATAAAAATCGAAAATCTCTTGCTCGTTTCGTACATTGATACTCAAATCTCTCTAATAATTGCTGGATTCCTACATCTAAGTAATAATTTAACGCTTCAAAAAACGCTTCTTGTGAACCACTAATGAGTGCTAATTTCACTAAGTTAATGGACGTAAATGATAAATTCCCTCTTCCAATCGCCGTTTCTTCTCCATGTATGTTAGACATAACACGAGTACGACATCCCATGTAACATACTTCACTTTCCGGTCTTCCATCATAATGCACAGCATTAAATGGCGCATCTAAAAATGAAAAGTTAGGGAATAATCGTTCAGCCGTTGTCTCTAACGCTAATTCAAATAAATCATAGTTCGGATCGCATTCTTCAAAATTCACACCTTTTTTCATTTTAAAAATTTGAATAGGAAAAATTGGTGTTTCCCCTTTACCAAGACCAGCTTGTGTCGCTTTTAAAAGTTGTTTAATTAAAAGTCTTCCTTCTTTCGATGTGTCTGTTCCATAATTAATAGAAATAAACGGTACTTGCCCCCCGCCCCTACTATGCATACTATTTGAATTATGAATGAAAGCTTCACAAGCCTGATACGTATCATTTTCTGTTTCTTTCCACGCAAATTCTTCTATTTGTTCTTTCGTAAGCGGATATGACTGTAATCGTTTCTTATGTCTCTCTACTGTTTTTCTCACATATGGAGCTAAATCAACATCAAAGAGTGCAAACGATTGACCACCATGCTGCATATTTTGATTCGCTTGAAAAATAATAGATGAAAGAGCTAATGCACTTTTAATGTCTTGCGGTTGTCTCATATGTCCATGTCCGGTATGAAAACCATTCGCAAGCATTTGCGCTAACGGAATTTGTGAACAAGTTGTCGTTCCTGTCGCATAAAAATCTAAATCATGTGGATATAATATATTTTCATTTATCGCTTTTTTCACTTGATCTGACAATAAATTTTCAACAGCGTAATATTTCGCACTCTCAGATGCGAACGTTCCCATTACTCCCATCGGAGAGCGGCCATCTACATTTGCATTTTCTTGCATTAAATCTTGTTCATTTCCGTGGACTATTGTCTCAAATATTCTCATTAATTCTTCTCCACGTGTATTTTTTTGTAACATTTATAACCCTCCACCAATATGTTGTTGTCTTTTGATTAAAATGTTACTACATATAGTCTTAGTGTTTCTGTGAGAAATGTAACATTCCTGTGAAATTTTTTGCACGAAATAATGAATTTTTCATTTACAAAAAAGAAATGTGCTCTTTACAAATGTATGGTACAATATACGGGAAAAACTCTTTTTACCCTTTATCAACACATTTGAATAAAGGAGACTGAACTTATGGTTACTACATATCTTTTATTTATCGTTGCCTACTTACTTGGCTCGATTCCATTTGCACTAGTCGTTGGAAAGATTGGTTATGGAATTGACATTCGTGAGCACGGAAGCGGTAATTTAGGCGGAACCAATACATTCCGCACACTAGGGAAAAAAGCAGGTTTTATCGTTACAATTGCTGACATTTTAAAAGGTACATTAGCAACGAGTCTACCGATTATTTTCGCGTTAGACATTCATCCACTATGGTTCGGATTAGCAGCTGTTCTTGGACATGTGTATCCGATTTTCGCGAAATTCCGTGGTGGTAAAGCAGTTGCAACTTCTGCTGGCGTGCTATTATGCTACTCACCAGTTGTTTTTGCAATTTTAGCTGTTGTCTTTTTCAGCCTTTTATTTACAACAAGATACGTATCACTTTCTTCTATGGTAACAGCTGTCGTTGCCGTTATCGCATCAATTGTTAGCGGGGATAAAATCTTCATTATTGCGATGTGTTTATTAGCAGGTATGGTTATTTATAAACACCGTGCAAATATTGGACGAATTATAAATAAAACTGAACCGAAAGCAAACTTTTCAAAAAAGCAAAAATAAGATCGTAACCCACATAACGCAAAAAGAAAACGTGAAGCATATTAATAGCGTCTTTTTGCGTTATTTTTTATACTAAAGAAAAAGCAACATAATTTGGAGGAACTATACATGAATCTTTCCGTAACAAAAGAAGCAGCACAATGGTATAAAAACGAATTAAACTTACAATCGGGTGAAACACTGCGCCTTTTCGTACAATATGGCGGTTGTAGTACTGTGCAAAAAGGACTTTCTTTAGGTATTCGTAAAGATGATCCTGCACATCCTGCTGTTCAAATTCAAGAAGAAGGTATTAACTTCTTTATTGAAAGCGATGATGAATGGTTCTTCGATGGACATAATTTATCTGTTACATTTAACGACGGGGATGATTTCCCGCAATTTAATTATGAAAAATAAAAAAACGTGGCTTCCGCCACGCTTTTTTATTTTTTCTTAATTTCCTCATATTTCGCATACCACTCTGGATAGAACTTTTTAAATGATACGGGCCTGAACCCTTCTTTTTTCGCACAAATATTTGTCGTACTTGCCGTAATACAAAGTTCACCTTCACCATTATATATTTCATATCCATATACAACGCGAAGCGGGCTCACTGTATCAACCCACGTTTTTACAATTGCTTTTTCCCCGTAACGCATTGCTTTACGATAAGAAATTTGCAAATCTAACACAGGAGAAATAATTCCTTCTTTCTCCATTTCAACATATGAAAACCCTAAATCTTGTATAAGTTTCGTGCGACCTAATTCAAGCCACACCAAATAGTTTGAATGGTAAACAACACCCATTTGATCTGTTTCCGCATAACGGATTTCAACTTCATGTTCTGCTACAAACATATATATTCGCCTTCTTTCACTTCTGCTACCTTGCATACATTTAATCATAATACAGTGAAATCAAAAATAAAATAAAAACAGTGAATCTTTTACCGAAAGGAGCAAGCATATGATTCAAATTGTAACGGTTCGTAGCGGTGATAGCGTATATAGCTTGGCATCAAAATATGGATCAACACCTGACGAGATAGTAAAAGACAATGGATTAAATCCAGCTGAAACACTCGTTGTTGGTCAGGCACTGATCGTGAATACGAAAGGGAATAATTATTATGTACAGCCTGGCGATAGCTTATATCGAATCTCTCAAACATATAACGTTCCTCTCGCTAGTTTAGCTAAAGTGAATAACTTATCTTTAAAATCCATTCTCCACGTTGGACAGCAATTATATATACCGAAAGGGACGAAACGTGCAGTAGAATCCATCGCTTATTTACAACCTTCCACTATACCTATTAAAGAAAGTTTAGTTAATGCTACACGTGCTATTAATCCATTTTTAACATACTTAGCTTACTTCAGCTTCGAGGCAAAAAGAGATGGTACGTTAAAAGAACCAACTGAAACAGCTAAAATCGCTAATATTGCAACGCAAGGTAATACCATCCCTATGCTCGTTATTACGAACATCGAAAACGGAAATTTCAGTGCCGATCTAACATCCGTTATTTTACGGGACGCAACAATCCAAAACAAATTTATTACAAATATTTTGCAAACTGCTGAGAAGTACGGTATGCGAGATATTCATTTCGATTTTGAGAGTGTTGCACCCGAAGATCGCGAAGCGTATAATCGTTTTTTACGAAATGTGAAAACACGCTTACCTAACGGATACACATTAAGTACAACGCTTGTACCAAAAACAAGTTCCAATCAAAAAGGAAAATTTTTCGAAGCTCACGATTATAAAGCACAAGGACAAATTGTTGATTTCGTCGTCATTATGACATATGACTGGGGATGGCAGGGCGGACCACCGATGGCAATCTCTCCTATCGGTCCTGTAAAAGAAGTACTTCAATACGCAAAATCTCAAATGCCTCCACAAAAAATTATGATGGGGCAAAACTTATACGGATTCGATTGGAAACTTCCGTTCAAACAAGGAAACCCACCAGCAAAAGCAGTTAGCTCTGTTGCAGCTGTTGCACTTGCTCGTAAATACAATGTTCCTATCCGCTATGATTTCACAGCTCAAGCTCCACATTTCAATTACTTTGATGAAAATGGTGTACAACACGAAGTTTGGTTTGAAGATTCACGTTCTGTTCAAAGTAAATTCAATTTAATGAAAGAACAAGGTATAGGCGGTATTAGCTACTGGAAGATCGGTTTACCATTCCCACAAAATTGGCGTTTACTGGTTGAAAACTTTACGATTACGAAAAAGGGCTGACAAAAGTCAGCCCTTTTTGTACATTTTGTTAAGATTCATCTTTGATTTCACTTTTTAATGAGTCAATACTTTCTAAACGTCTTTGATTTTTTGCTTCAATAGCAGAACGATCTTTTTCATTAGAAAGTTCCGCTGTTTCTTTCGCTTCATTAAAGTTATCAATTGTATTTTGCACCATTTCTTGTAACTTTTCAGCGTTATCACTTCGATTATCTGGATTTGGCATGCACTTTCCTCCTAATATTGTATATACACACCATCTTAAATTACCTATCTTCCCTCAAATTTATACAGAAAAAAGGAGAATACAATATTCTCCTTTTCTTTAACCGTTATCAACAATCGGTTGTTTGCCCGTTTGGTCTTGCATTTGCTTTCCTTTATTGCCACCAGCTTTTTTTGATTGTGTTCCAATATGATTCGGTGCAAAGTCTTTTGAATTTTTTTTCGGATTACCCATTACTATCGCCTCCTTAACAGTAGTATCGTACTAGTGTTAAGAATTATTCAGCCTGCTTAAAAAGTTTCATTTCATAACGTTTTTCAATACGCTCTTCAATACGATCGATTGCATCGCGATCACTTAATAATTGTTGTTTATTTTCTTTCACAAGCTCGTCAAACGATTTACGGCGACTTCTTCTCATGCTGTTCACCCTCTCTCCTTCGCTTTCTTATTACATAGTATGAGCAAAGGAAAAACTATTTAATCAGATTTGCAAGAAAATTTTATGTTTTAGTACTCCTAAAAAAACTCCGTGTACAGTAAAATGTACACGGAGTTTATCACACCATAATATTCAAATATTCTTTTAGTTTTTCATCTGCATTCATTTCACTTTGTTTATAATCATGCAGCGCTTGCAATACAAAATCATACTGTTCTAAAATATAACTTTCTAATTTCAGGACGTCCTCTAAGCTATTCAGCATAATTCTCGTGTTACCAACTTCACTTTTTAACGCCGGTTCACAGGCTAAACTCGTACATATTTCTTTCACATCATCTTCTAATATGTCTGTTAATACGTATTTCTTTCGCCCTTTTACCTTTAATCTCATAACTGGATAAAAAGCTTTTATATCTAAATAGCTTCCTACATTCATGCAACGAATCCATTCAATATCACGTTTATTTCGTACAAGTATCTCTTTTACCGCTTCATATACTGCTGTTTCATCAAGTACTTCTGTATTCGATTTCCTTTTCGCCTCTTCTTCAATAAAGGCACATTTTTGATAAACTGCTGCACAAGTAATACAATCATCAAATGCATTATGAGAACTTAAACGAATTCCAAGCATTCGCTTTAACGTTTCAAGTTTATGATTAGGAGCGTGTTTCATATATTTCTTCGCTAAAAATACAGTATCAATCACTTTATTTTTCGGTTCCGGTAAACCAAGCATATTCACATTACTTTTCAAAAAGCGCATATCAAAAGATGCATTATGAGCGACAATTACATTTGTATGTAAAAATGCTAAAAATAAAGGTAACACTTCTTCAATCGTCGGTGCATCCGAAACACGATAATTTGTAATACCTGTTAAACTCGTTATTCGGTCCGGAATTGAACGCTCTGGATTCACATAGGAAACAAATTGATCTACTAGTTCATGATTACGATATTTCACTGCTGCGACTTGAATAATTTTATCATTATAAGGGTTAAATCCTGTTGTTTCAAAGTCAATTACAACATAATCTAACGGTAAGGATATATTCCCCACTCCAAATACACTCCTTTATCTCTCAACGTTTATATTTCTTTCATCATATCATGAAGCTTTCACTACGTGAAAAAGAAAAGGCAGAAATGATTATATTCCATCTCTACCTTTTCACTGTTATTTTAATTTAGCAATCCGTTTCTCCATTTCTTTTTGTGTCATCGGTCCAATAAACTTATCTTGAATGACACCTTTTGTATCTATAAAATACGAAGTTGGGATCGTAATGACTTTATACGCTGTTGTTACATCAATGTTCTTGTCCAATAAAATAGGAAAAGTAATTCCTTTTTCCTTTGCAAAATTACTTACCTTTTCTATCCCCCCGCCTTTTTCTGAAGGCGTATAATTTATTGCTAAAATTTCTACATTTTCTTTATGCTCTTTATAGAAAGCCTCCATATCTGGCATTTCTTGCTGGCAAGGCCCACACCACGTTGCCCAAAAGTTTAAAATCACTTTCTTTCCTTTTAAATCTGATAACTTTACATTCGTTCCATCTAACTTCGTTAATTCAAAGTCTGGCGCACTCTTCCCTATTTCAATACCATTACTTGCAATCATTTCTTTCATAGCAGCTTCACTTTTTGTGCGCTCCCCTTGGACCGCCTGATCGTTTTTACCAAACTGTTCATAAGCTGCATATCCTGCTAAACAAAGTAATACTACAATAATCGTAAGCTTCCGCCACATGTTATATCACCCTAACGTATTTATCTTCTTTTAACATATTTATCAAAATACTATATACCTTATTTTAGCTTATACGGACAAGCTTGGAAATATTCACAGTCTAAATAATTAGAATATTCTTATTTAAAGTTCATTTTTTTCCTTTTTATCATATAATTAGAAAAATAAATGCAGTGTTGTTTATTTTCTTATGGACCTATTCACCTTTTTACTTTCGTAGTTATATAAACTTCAACAAAAGGGGGGTTTTTTATGAATTCATTCGAAAAAATAACATTATATATTCTTAGTTTTCTTTTATACCCAATCGGTATTATTACATGGATCATTTCACTCTTTAGTAACGATCTTGAAAAAAAGAAAGTAGGGCGTATTTGTCTCTACGTTTCTCTAGTCTCATTCGTCCTTTTCTTAATTCTTGGAATTGCAACTTTCCTTATGACAGCTACTTTTAACGTCGATCTGAATCATTCAGAATCTATCGAGTATCAAATAAATGACGCTGAATAAAGATAAGAGCATTGTTCTTATCTTTATTCACATCTCTTAAAAAATGAATGACTATTTATTAATTTTTCAGGACTTCCACATGCTACAATACTTCCTTCTTTCATGATGACAACGCGATCTGCTAGTATTACTTTCTCTACATCATGTGTCGCCACAATTCTCGTGACCTCGCCTCCCAGCCCTTCTATCATATTCCAAACAATTTCTTGATTGCTCGGATCTAATCCGGCAGTCGGTTCATCTAAAATAATAAGATTTGGATTTGAAACAATTGCTCGCAATAATGCAAGACGTTTCCTTTCTCCTCCCGAAAACTCTTCACCACTTTTATGTAATACAGTTTGAATCCCTTCAGGCAAGTCCCTAATAATTGATGTTCCATTTACAAGTTCAATATTTTTTTCTAACCGGTGTTCTATATACTCTTCACCGAAATACATATTCTCTTTTACTGTCGTCCGAAAAAAACGTGGTTCTTGCCACACTGTAGTCAATCGAGCCTCATTTCCATAATAAGCAACGCTACCGTTAGATGGTTTATACAAGCCTGCCATTAATTTTAAAAGCGTTGTTTTTCCTGCACCACTTTCTCCTACAATCATAATGAGTTCACCAGGTTTAATTTGCAAATCAATATTATAAATTCTGCATTTCTCTTCATCATTCTCCTGAAATGAAACATTTGTTAATGTCATCCCCATCGCTCTTTCTACATTACTATTTGCCACTCGCTTATCTAAAAAGGAAAAAACTCTATTTGCCGAAGCAATTGCAACTTGTGTCATCATTAATAAATCGCCCACATAACGGACAGGGAAAAAGAGCATTTCAATTGTCGCTAACGCTGCAACAAGTGAACCAACTTCTATTTCCCCCTTCATTATTTTTTGCACACCTATAATGAGAACAACGATATATGCTCCTGTTTCAATCACCGTTCCAACTACCCCAATGCAATGTTGCATCATCGTCTTCTTTACTTCTGTTTTATAAGATTGTGCTGTTACTCTCTTAAATAAGCGAATGGCCCACTTTTCTTTTTGTAAACTACGCAAATCTTGTACTCCTTTTACAAACTGTGACACCATCTCTACAACAGTTGACTGATTGTTTTGAGCAATACTTGCAATATTTCTTACCTTTTTCCCCATCAATATCGGAACCGTTGCACTTAAAAATAAAAACGGAGTTACCCACAATATAAACTGTATATCTATATGTTGTAGTGCTATGAACGCACCTATAAATTGTGCAATGGCATGTATATATTCTATTAATATAGAACCATATAATCTGACCCAGTTTGGAATATCAGACACAACTAACGTTTCTAACTCTCCTTGTTTGATTTTCTCACTCTCTTCAAATGGTAATAAGAAAAAATGGCGCAATACATCTATACGCTTCTTTTGCAATATTCGTTGACTTGCTTTTGAGCTTACATAATCAAATGAAAGATTGTTCACCCACATCAACAAGCGGCTAACTGCAAACAAAGTAATGTAAAGATACGCTCCCTTCAGCTCTCGTTGAATTAGGTTATCTACAATTAGTCCCATGAATAGTGGACGAGATAGATTTAAAATAGCTGCAAAAATCCCACTGCATACAGCTGCTATTACTAATATTTTTTCTTTCTGTAACGGTAACAAAATTCTTTTATATTCTTTCATAATATCCCCTCCATTTTTATAGTAAAAAGAAAGGGATGAAACCAAATGGTTTCATCCCTTTCCATAAAGTGAAACTTTAATCAGTGGGGGTTTTCTTCATCCCCCACTGATTATCAGCCCTCACCAATCGGACTTTTATGGACAGCCCGCCCCCCACCTAACTTCTTTGCTTTCGCTGCATTTTGAGGTGGGGGTCTTACTGCCCATTAAAGTCGGATAAAATAAGGAAGCTAACAGTTGTTAGCTTCCTTATCATTCATTTCAATTGTTTAGTTCGACACTTTAGACTCTTCGATTTTCTCACGAAGAACCATTTGCAGAATACCACCGTGACGGTAGTAGTCAATTTCTACTTCACTATCGAAACGAGCTACTACTTCAAATTGTTTTTCGTTGCCATCTGCATCAGTTGCAACTACTTTTACAAGATCGCGTGGTTTAACTGTTTTGTCGATTTGAATTTCAAATGACTCGTTACCAACAAGACCTAATGTTTCAGCGCTTTCACCATCTTTAAATTGAAGCGGTAATACGCCCATTAACACTAAGTTACTGCGGTGAATACGCTCGAAGCTTTCTGCGATTACTGCTTTAATACCTAATAAGTTTGTACCTTTTGCAGCCCAGTCACGAGAACTTCCCATACCGTAATCTTTACCTGCAACAACTAGAAGGCCTGTGCCGTCTTCTTTATATTTCATAGCAGCATCATAGATTGATGTTACTTCACCAGTTGGCCAGTATGTTGTATATCCGCCTTCTGTGCCTGGTGCAATTTGGTTTTTAATACGGATGTTCGCGAATGTACCACGCATCATCACTTCATGGTTACCACGACGAGAACCGTAAGAGTTAAAGTCAACTGGTTGTACGCCGTTTTCTAATAAGTAGCGTCCAGCTGGTGTATGCTTACCGATTGAACCTGCTGGTGAAATATGGTCTGTCGTTACAGAGTCACCAAATTTACCAACTACGCGTAAGCCTGATAACGTTTCAACTTCACCTGGCTCTTTAGATAAACCTTCAAAGAATGGTGGATTTTGAATGTATGTTGAATCATTATCCCAAGTATATAAAGCTTCGTTTGAAGTTTGGATTTCATTCCAACGCTCATTGCTATTAAATACTTGTGCATATTCTTTTTTGAACAGTTCAGATGTAACAACGCTTTGAACTACATCTTCAATTTCTTTAGCTGATGGCCAAATATCGTTGAAGTAAACAGCATTGCCATTTGCATCTTTACCGATTTCATCATTTTTCAGGTCAATATCAACAGTACCTGCAAGTGCATATGCCACAACAAGTGGTGGTGATGCTAAGTAGTTCGCTTTTACAAGTGGATGAATACGACCTTCAAAGTTACGGTTACCAGATAAAACAGATGTTACTAATAAGTCGTTTGCTGCGATTGCTTCTTCTAATTCTGGCGCTAATGGACCAGAGTTACCGATACAAGTCGTACAGCCGTAACCAACTGTTTGGAAACCTAATTGATCTAAATATGTTGTTAAACCAGACTTATCTAAGTACTCTGTAACAACTTTAGATCCTGGTGCTAATGATGTTTTTACGTATTCAGGTACTTTAAGTCCTTTTTCAATTGCTTTCTTCGCAACTAGACCTGCTCCAATTAATACGTACGGGTTTGATGTATTTGTACAGCTTGTAATTGCAGCGATTGCAATTGCACCTGTTTTCATCGTTACTTCTTTATCTTCTAATGTAACCTTCACCTCTTTATCGAACTCTTGCTCATTAAATCCAAGTCCTTGTGTTCCAACTGGTGCTACAACAGCTTTGTGGAACGCATCTTTCATATCTGAAAGTGGAATTAAATCTTGTGGGCGTTTCGGTCCAGAAAGGTTAGATTCAATTGTATTTAAATCAATTTCAACAAGATCAGTGTAAATTGGATCTTTGCTGTCTGCTGTATAGAATAAACCGTTTGCTTTACAGTATTCTTCAACAACTCGAATTTGCTCTTCATCTCTACCTGTTAAACGTAAGTATTCTAATGAAATATCATCGATTGGGAAGAATCCACAAGTTGCGCCGTATTCTGGTGCCATGTTTGAAATTGTTGCACGGTCAGCTAAAGGCATGCTCTTTAGTCCATTACCGAAGAACTCAACGAATTTACCAACTACACCTTTTTGACGTAATACTTGCGTTACTTTTAATGCAACGTCAGTTGCTGTAGTACCACTTGGAAGTGTACCAGTTAATTTCACACCGATTACTTCAGGTACTGGGAAGTATGAAGGCTGTCCAAGCATTCCTGCTTCTGCTTCAATACCACCAACGCCCCATCCAAGAACACCGATACCGTTAATCATTGTTGTATGTGAGTCTGTTCCAACTAATGAATCTGGATATGCAACTAAGTCACCTTCCGCATTTTTCACAGCGTGAACAACTGGTGCTAAATATTCAAGGTTTACTTGGTGTACAATACCTGTAGCTGGTGGAACTGCACGATAGTTATCAAATGATTTTTGTGCCCAGCTTAAAAATTTATAACGTTCTTCATTACGTTTAAACTCTAAGTCCATGTTGAATGCAAGCGCGTCTGCCGTACCCGCTCTATCAACCTGTACAGAGTGATCAATTACAAGGTCTACAGTAATTTCCGGATTAATTTTATCAGGATCCCCACCCATGTCTGCCATTGCTTTACGAAGCGAAGCCAAATCAACAACAGCTGGAACACCAGTGAAATCTTGTAAAATTACACGAGATGGTTTAAATGGAACATCGATATCTTGCACATCTTTCGTTCCCCATTTCGCTAAATTTGTAACATGCTCTTCTGTAATTACACGTCCGTCTACTTGACGAAGTACTGACTCAAGTAAAACTTTCACGGAATATGGTAATTGAGATACGTTGCCAACCCCTGCGTTTTCAAGCGCTTTCAAATCATAATAATGATACGTTTTTCCATCTACTTCAAAAGTTGCGCGTGATTGAAATGGATTATGTTTGACCATTATGTTTCCCCCCTGTTAAACGTGACTAAGTTGTCTGAATATAAAATGTAGACAAACTTTTCAATACCTTACGATAATATCTTATTACAACTTTCTAAATAAGTAAATAATAAGAAACTTATAGATTATCATAAGTTTTCTTTATGTTTCTAAATTTGAATAGTGTTCATGCTCCTTATGAATACTATTACCATAAAGTAAAGTGCTCTATTAGCGCTTTACTTACAGTTCATACATACTATGAACTGCTCATCATTCAACTTACAAAAAAAGTTATAGAGGTGAAATAAAATGGGTAAAAGAAAAGCAAATCATACTATTTCAGGAATGAATGCGGCATCTGCACAAGGACAAGGTGCTGGTTATAACGAAGAGTTTGCAAATGAAAACTTAACTCCTGCAGAACGACAAAATAATAAGAAACGCAAAAAGAACCAGTAACGAAAAATCCCAAAAGGAACATTCACCTTTTGGGATTTTTTCTAATGTTTATAACGTAACAATTCCGAAACCTTTACAAATCGATAGCCTTGCTTTTGAAGCTCCGGTAAAATTTTTGCTAGCGCTGCTACTGTTTGACTACGATCATTTCCTCCATCATGTAACAATACAATATCTCCGCTTTTAGCATTTTTCACTACATGATTTACAATGGATTCAACACCTGGATTTGCCCAATCACGTGGGTCTTGGTGCCATGACCATAGTACAGTTTGATACCCAGCTTCTTTCGCTGTTTTAAATACAGCATCGTTAATATATCCACCAGGTGGACGGAATAACAAAGGTTCTTTTACCCATTTTTCAAAATATTTCTTTCCATCTAAAATATCTTTTTTTAATTTTTCATCTGATGAACTATTCGCATATAAATGATTCATCGTATGATTTCCAATTTCATGTCCCTCTTTCAACACTTGTTTTACTAAATATGGATTTCGCTGCACTCGAAATCCGATCATAAAAAATGTTGCTTCCGCTTTATATTGACGTAATAAATGTAAAACTTGTGTTGTATAAGTTGGATCTGGTCCATCATCAAATGTAATGGCAATAACCTTTTCATTATTAGGTACTTCCCACGTTACATAGCCAGTTGGTTCTAGCTCTTTTCTGAGCAACATTTTCGCTTCCACTTTTTCCACTTGAAATATATGTACTGCGCATAGTAAAGAAAAAATTACTAAAAAAACTTTCTGTTTTAGCATAATATTCATTAAAGTAAGAGATTGTCGAATACCAACAATCTCATTTACTTTTCTAATTGATCTACATTTCGCATAATGTTTTGGAGATTACTTTCATATTGCTCAAGTTGTGGACGTTGTGTTTCTGAAGCTACCTCTAGTGCATTTTGAATTTGTTCATATGCTTCCTGAACCTCTTGGCGTAATTCTTTTAAATCATGACCGTAGTTTGGATCATTTTTCACAATGTTGTTAAATGCATTTTCTGCTTGTGTAACGCCTTGCTGCGCTGCTTGAAAAGCTTGTTGCTTATCTTTATGATATGGCATTATACAATCCCCTTTCCATAATAGTTAGTCCCACTTATCTTTACCTTTTTTTCTAAAAACATTCTCGTATAAATTTGCAAACTTCTCTCATTCTAAAAAGAAAGAGGAGGTGTCACAGACAATGAGCAAAAACAATCGTGAAGCGAAAGAAAAAAAAGGACAACCCGAACCATTAAGCGGATCTCATAAAGTAAAAAACCGTAACCATTCACGCCAAAAACATCATGCACATCATGATATGTAAAACAAAAAATGCACACTAGCTACCTTTTCCACATACAATGTTTATATTTTTCCATTTATTCTTCACCCCTACTTCATTCATGCATAACATAGTATGAATTGAGATTTTACGGAGGGTGTCTTACATGGGCAAGAAAAAGAAGGATTGTCTTTTTCATGTTGATGGTTTCGAAGAATGGATGGATCAGTTTTGTTCTGATTCTTGTAGCAACTTTAGTTTCCCAAATCAAATTCATATTGACCTTTGTGAAACGGAACAAGAATACATTTTGGAAACAGATGTACCAAATGTAAAAGAACAAAATGTAGTCATTAAAAAGATGAAGACAGGCCTAAACATTTGCATACTTCATAAAAATATTTCTTTGCAGAGAATCATTCCTTTACCCGATAATATTATTTATAAAAAGATGCTAGCCTGCTTAGAGAATGGATATTTAGCCATTCATATTTCCAAAAACGAAGTAGCTAATAAACATGAAGAGAAAGTTCTTTTTCAAATTGAGAATTAAAATAAATACAAAGATAAGCCCCAGTCGTCTACTGGGGCTTATTTTATTTCGCATGTACTTCCATATTAGAATTTCTGTCATATCTTTTTTTCAATAAACCTTTTGTAATTAAAAGTACAGGAAATGCTACAGTTGAAAATATAGCTAACGCTGAAAATACAATAAATCCATTTTGATATCCGTAGTAATCAAGAAGTACTCCCCCAAACCACGGACCAATTACTGCTCCAATTCCTGAAAAACCCATCGCTCCGAAGTATGTTCCTTTTAAATGCGCAACAGCAATATCATCAATAAATACATCGGTCATCGAAAACATTAAGACTTCTCCAATTGTAAAAATAATTGTACAAATGGCAGCACCTAGCGTAGATTCTATTATTCCAAATCCAAACAATCCTCCGCTCACAAATAAAGTTCCAACCATAATGGATACTAACGGTGTATACTTTTTACATATTTGAATAACAGGGTATTGAATTACGACTACAACAATCGCATTTAAAGCTAACATATATGAAAATAATTTCACTCCATCCTGGAATATATGTGCATTTGCAAAATATTGAGATACCGTCGTCGTCAAATGTGAAAAACCACAATTACTCAAAATAATACCGACTAAAGCAACTAAAAATACTATATCTTTTCGCAATATACGCATTGCATTTAGCATTGTAACAGGTTTTTCTGTACTCACTTTCTTTTTTTCCATTGGATACTTCTTAAATTGGAACGCTAGTATAGCTGTATATAGAATATATACCCCAGCTGCTACTAAAAAAGGAATTGTTGATTTTGCACTTCCAATCTGTAGTCCAACAATTGGTCCAATTGCAACTCCAACATTTATTGCACCATATCGCAAGTTATAGACGAGTAACCGATACTCAGGCTTTGTTAAATCTGATAATAATGCTCTTGATGTTGGCTCAAAAAACGACCTACATAATCCATTTAAAGCGTTTAATAAAAAGAAACTTAAAACATGATCTGCAAGTGAAAAACCTATAAACACAAACATCCAAACAATCATGGACCAGAGCATAATCATTTTCCGGCCAAATCGATCTGATAAATTCCCTCCGATAAAACTAGCAAAAACACCAACAAGTGCACTCGTTCCAATAATAGCACCAGTCATTCCAGCTGATACACCTTTAACAGTCGTTAAATAAATCGCTAAAAAAGGGATACTCATTGACGTGGCGAACCTCGCAAATAAAGTCCCTATTATAATTGTCATTCCTAACGGATGAATATTTTGTAACTTCCCCTTCATCTTAAAAACCTACTCTCCCTGTTATCACATAAAAAAAGAAAGCAAAGGATCTGCTCTCTTTTCCCTTTTTATACTTGAGCTGTTGATACCCGAGCTGTTCTCGTTATATCCATATCTATGCCATATGTAAACTGTAATTCTTTACAAACATCTTTAATTAAAATTGCTACATTATACTTTTCATTAAATTGTAAAACGATGTTTTCTACTTCTTCATATGTATACTTATATTCTCCTGTAATAACACTTTTTAGATCAAAGCATTCATTTATACAAAGTTGCACAAGCAGCTGGTCATATTTCTCGATTACATCTTCTTTCTTCCACAGTACCTCTTTTACATATAACCGATCAAACTTCACACTTTCTCGATTACAATCCGTTAAAATCCGGGTCATTTCATTTAATTCTCGATACAATTCAGAAATATTTTTGCTTAAACTAAGCAGTTTATCTACGCCATTTTCATATAACATATTCATTCCACCCCCGCATTTTCTTTTTCTTATTATAGCAAGAAAATTCTAAAAAAAGTTTCTTTCTTCTGAAATATTAGGAAACTAATTTCGATTGCTTTACAATGAAACTAGTGAACACGAAAGGGGAAAGAAAATTGGAGCAAAAATTATATTACACTGACGCTTATAAACAAGACTTTACTACAAAAGTTATAAAGCAAAATTATGATAAAGACGGTAACTTATACGTTGTTTTAAACGAAACGGCATTTTATCCGACAGGCGGCGGACAACCACATGACACTGGAACTTTAAATGGTATTGCTGTACTCGATGTTGAAGAAGTCGATGAAGAAATCCGCCACTTCATTACAGAACAATTACATACAGAAGAAGTAGAAGGTAAAATTAATTGGGAGCGTCGTTTTGATCATATGCAACAACATGCAGCTCAACACATTTTATCTGCTGCTTTTTGGGATCATTTTAACATACCTACGATTGGATTCCATCTTGGTAGAGAAACGGTAACAATTGATTTAGAAACAGAAAATCTGCATACAGAAACAGTTGAAAAAGCAGTACAAATTGCAAACAATATAGTTTTTGAAAACCATCCAATCCGTATAGAGTGGATGAACTTAAAAGAAGCGAAAACGTTACCCCTTCGTAAAGAACCGACTATGACTGAAAATATACGCGTTGTTATGATCGAAAACTTTGATTATAACGGCTGTGGCGGAACACACCCGAAACGTACTGGTGAAGTAGGTCCTATTCAAGTTCTTAGCTGGGAACGCAATAAAGGTGGCATACGACTAATGTTTATCGCTGGCTGGCGCACACTAAAACTTGTGGGGCAACAGCAACAAATTATGAAGGATGTTTCCAAACAATTAAACAGTAGCGAAAGTGATATTTCAGCAAAAGTAGCACAACTGCTTACTTCTCAAAAAGAAAACGAAAAAACAATACAAACAATGACTGAAAAATTATTATATGCAGAGGCAAACGAACTACTTCAACACCCTACCGAAATACATGCTGGCATACTTATTTCTAAAATGTTTACAAATCGTTCTATGCAAGAAGTCTCAAAGCTTTCTGCTATTATTACAGAACAACAAGAGCACGCCATTACATACTTTGTCATTGAAAATGATGACAAACTACAATGCATCCTTGCTTGCGGAAAAACAGTCACGCTCGATATGAATGCTCTGTTAAAAAAGGCACTTCCTACAATCGAAGGAAAAGGCGGCGGAAATAAAAAGAGTGCGCGCGGCGGCGGAAAAGCGGTTATGACTGGGGATGAGTTTTTAAATCAACTTGTTTCTTCTTTACAGTCAGCAGTGTAAAACATGTTTATGAAGGATAGCTAACGGCTATCCTTCAACTATATTTACAGGCCTACATTTTGTTTCAAGCCTTGATAACTCCCTGCATTTGCAAACCCTTCATTTACCAATTTTATAAAAGTTTCCGAAAAACCATAATGACTTAATTCGTTAATCGGTACCATTTGCACATCATGAATTGGATTATGATCAAACTCATTAGAAGGTAGCGTAATTTCTCCCTCGATCCTTTCAAGCAGAAACGTAATATGTAATAAAGATGGCCTAACATCTGGTTTATCACAAACATAGAGTAGCTTCTTAATTTTAACTTCTAACCCTGTTTCTTCTCTCATTTCTCGAATCATCGCTACTTCTAACGTTTCACTATTCTCTACCCTTCCCCCAGGTAAAGACCAATTGCGATTAGCTACTTTTTGGTTTACTAGCAATAACTTTTCATCTTCAATTAAAATTCCAGTTACACGAACTTGCATTACATTTTCCATATGTAATCTCCTCTTCCCGTTATATTTACAAATTAATCCTTCCACAAAAAGAACGTACGTTTTATAATTAAAGGAAATTATGGAAGAAAGAAGTTGTTACATTCATGCGTCCACTTTTAACAAAGTTTATATCACTTGAAGATTTCCAAAACTATTATTGGTTAAAAGCAGAACTCCAAACATTTTGTCGTGAGCATGGTTTGCCAGCTAGTGGCTCTAAGATTGAAATAACCGAGCGTATCTCTCATTATTTACATACTGGTAAAATATCGAAAAACAACTCTGTTCAAAAGGTGAGTAAAGCTTCCCTCTCTTATAAAGACCTTTCTCTTCAAACAATTATTACTAACAATCACCGCTGTAGCGAAGATGTTCGTGCTTTTTTCAAAGAAAAAATCGGAGCAAACTTCCGCTTTACAGTAGCTCTTCAAAAGTTTTTTAAAGAGAATGTTGGCAAAACATATGAAGACGCGATAACGTTTTGGTATGAAGAGAACGAACGAAAAAAAGATCCTACTTATAAAACAACTATCAGCTCGCAGTTTGAATACAATCGCTTTACTCGCGACTTTTTCGAAGATCCAAATAACAAAGGGAAAACAAAAGCTGATGCTATCGCTGCTTGGAATGAAATAAAAGCAAAACCTGGTAGCAATGTTTATGTTCCTCAAAAAGTAGAAAACTAGTTCCTTTCTAGTCTTCTACTTTCTCAAATAATAAAGCAAGCCCTATTCCGCCCCCAATTCCTAACGTCGTAATTCCATACTTCATATGCTCCCTTTGCGCTTGATAAAACAAACGTGTTACAAGCATAGCCCCAGATGCACCGTACGGATGACCGAGCGCAATTGCACCACCATTTACATTTAATTTCTCGTACGGAATTTGTAACGTCTTTGCACAAGCAACAACTTTTGAAGCAAATGCTTCATTTATTTCAAAATAATCAATGTCCTCTACTTTCATATTCATTTCGTTTAATAATTTGTTCACCGCAAATATTGGACCAGTCCCCGGAAGGTTGGGATCCACTCCAACTACAGCACTGCGAACGAAACGAAGAACGGGCTTGTATCCTAACTTTCGAGCTTGCCGCTCTTCCATTACAAGAACTGCACATGCCCCATCATTTACACCACATGAGTTTCCTGCCGTTACTGTACCATTTTGTAAAAATGCAGGTTTTGTTCTTTTAATCATTCGTTCATAATTCATTTCTAGCTTTATAGATTCATCTAATAATCCATTAAAAGACATTATTTCATCATGTATATATCCTTTTTCTAACGCTTGCAGTGTTCGTTTATAACTGAGGCAAGCATACTCGTCTTGCATTTCTCTCGTGATGTTATAACGTTCTGCAACATATTCAGCCGCTACTCCCATACTAGGATCGCCAATTGTTTCTGGTGAAAATCGCGCTCTATTTTGAAAAGGTGATGTACTTGTACTCTCTACTCCTCCTGCAATATAACAATTACCTGCCCCGCCTTGAATGAAATAACATGCGGTGCGAATCGCTTCCAACCCGGCACCACATTGCCGATCAATTTTTACTCCCGGAATATGATAACCAAGTCCTGCTTCTAAAGCAGATAATCTCGCAATATTCCCTCCTGGTCCCACAACATTCCCTAATATAACATCGTCTATTTCTCTCTCAATCCTTTTACTTAAAAACGTAAGGAGTGGTGCTGCTAATTGCTGAACTTCATAATCTTTTAACATCCCATTCTCCTTACCAATGGGTGTTCTTTTCGCCTCTACAATAACTGCCCTATTCATATATTTTCTCCCGTTTTTCAATCATACTTTTTGCTACCATACGAGCAATCTTTCCACTATTTGTATAAGGTATTTCATCTACAAAATGCCATTCTTTCGGTATTTTAAACGAGGATAATCGTTGTAAGCAAAAACTCCTTAATTGTTGCCTCGTAGCACTTCCTTTGACGATGGCGACAGGCTTTTCACCCCAATAACTATCATTCACACCAACTATAACTATTTCATCTACAGCTGGATGTTCATGTAATACACTTTCTATTTCTTCTGGAAAAATATTAATTCCTCCAAATAAAATCATATTCTTTTCTCTACCTACAATATATATAAAGCCTTCTTCATCTTCATAGCCTACATCTCGCACTGTCATCCAGCCATCTGCATTCAATTCTGGAACTACAATCCCATTTAATATGTAACCCATAAAAAACTGATCACTTTTCACATAAACAGTTCCTACCTCACCTTTCTGTACTTCTTCACCTGCTCCATTACATATTCGAACTTGCACATTGTGACAAGGTTTCCCTACTGAATTTGGCCTTCTTTCACTCTCTTCATCAACTAATGCTGTTACAAAACTTAGTTCCGATGCACCGTAAAATTCATATTTTTGCGCATAAGGAAATATACTCTTTATTTTTTCTTTCGCCTCAGCTTCCCATTTCGCTCCTGACGAAATAATTTTCAATGTATTTTCTATTACTCTTTTTTCTTTATATAAAGATTCTAGCATTGTCGGAACTGTATACATGACCGAATTTTTTTCCGTTTCTAACTTATCCAACACTTGATTCGGAATAAACTTTCTCATAATATGCACCGTTTGTCCTATATATAATGCACTTATTGCCCCGTATAAAAAAAGAGAATGAACGAGCGTTCCAGCTATTAAAATAGAATCTTCCTTTTTCATATGAAAGTCATGTATATTGCAATCAAAACTATGAACCCACGATTGTTGCGCACGTAAAAATGCTTTTGCTTTTCCAGTTGATCCTGATGTAAACCCCATATAAAAAGGAGCATGTTGTACATTTTCTACAGGATAATATGCAGGCAGTTTGTTCTCTATCATTCTTTTCCACTCATCAATTTCTATTACTCTTCCTTCCTCTCCCGATATATCATTCAACTTATATCGTTCCGTCACAATCATATCCGGATTACTGATTACTAGTCTTTCCTTTAGCTCATCCTTTTTCCATTTTATATCTAATGGCACACAAACCCATCCGGCCATAGCAGCACCTGCAAATAGTTGTAAAAACTCGATACGATTTTCTAATACAATTGCTATCGTTTTATTCTTCGATTCTTTTTCAGCCAACCAGTTTGCTACTTTGCACACTGACTCAAACCACTCTTTATATGTTAAAACTCGATCATTTTCCTTTATTGCTATTTTATTCGGTTGTAAAGAGGCATAATTTTTATATTCTTTTGTAATCCCCATTTGAGACGTCCTTTCTTGACAAAATAATAAAAAGAAACACGTAATGAACGTGTTTCTTCTCTTTCTTATCCCGCTTTTGTATATTTCCCATTCTTTAAAGCTGGCGTAATAATATGTTTCAATGAACGATGTAATTTTGTTACAAGAATTGCTGCTATAATTGCTTTTATGCAATCACCTGGTAAAAATGCGACACTTACTTTCATCGTCTGCCATATAGAAATATCCATTACAAAAGCTTGTACAATAATACCAAATACATAAACTACGAAAATACCACCAATTATATTAATACATAATACTTTTATTATAGAAACTTCACGTAAACGCTCAATTAAATAACCAATGACAAATGCTCCAACGATATAACCAAGTAAATATCCTGCACTTGGCCCAACAAATACACCAAAGCCACCGCGTCCACCAGCAAGTAATGGTGCTCCAACTCCTACAATAAGTAAGAAAACTAGCTGACTTAATGCACCAAGACGTGATCCTAATAGTCCACCAGCAAGCATAACACCAAGTGATTGTAATGTAATTGGAACTGGTGTAATAGAAAGAGCAATTGGAGGAATTAACCCTAACACTCCCATAATAGAACTAAATAAAGCGACGAAAACTAAGTTTTTTGTATTCATATTTGCTTCTCCTATTTGTAAACTTAAAATGATTTTTAGGTAACATATTACAGGAGTTATATTATCTTTCTATCTAGCGTTTGTCAACTTGTTTTCGTATTAGGTTTACAAATATAGATTCCATTATTTCTCTTTATGCAAATGCTCAAGTTCTTTCCGAAGCGCTTGTTTTAAAAACTTCCCAACAGATGTTTTCGGTATTTCTTCCATAAATACAATATCGTCTGGTAACCACCACTTCGCAAACTGTGGTTTTAAAAACTCATATATTTCCTCTTTTGTTACTGTACTATTTTTCTTTTGAACGACGCAGGCAACTGGGCGCTCTTGCCACTGCGGATGAGGAACAGCAACGACAGCTGCTTCAAATATAGCATCATGTGCCATTAAAGCATTTTCAAGGTCAACTGAAGAAATCCACTCTCCTCCGCTTTTAATCACATCTTTCGTACGGTCAACAATCTTTACGCAACCTTCCTCATCCACTGTTACAACATCTCCTGTATATAACCACCCATCTCGAAACCCTTCGACAGTACGTTCATCGTTATAATAACTTTCAGCGATCCACGGCGCTCGTAAACATAGTTCTCCCATCTCCGTACCATCCCACTTCACTTCACCATTTGTACCGACTACTTTCATCTCTACACCAGGTACAAGATACCCTTGTTTTGATCGAATTTCTAATTGCTCTTCATACGATAATTCTGTTTCATAACTTTTTAAACGCGCAAGTGTTACGAGTGGGCTCGTTTCCGTCATACCATATGCATGGATGAAAGGAACATTATGTTTCTGTTCAAATGCTTTAATAACACTTTTCGGTGCAGCTGCACCACCACATAGTATTCTCGTCATACTAGATAAATCGTAACTATTATTTTCTAACTCTTGTAATACACCGAGCCAAATTGTCGGCACACCAGCAGCTAACGTCACTTTTTCAGATTGGATCATTTCTAATAAAATTTTTGGTGTAAACATCGGTCCTGGAAGAACTTGTTTTGATCCAAACCACGTAGCAGCGAAAGGAAGTCCCCAAGCATTCACATGGAACATCGGTACAATCGCCATTGCTGCATCACTTTCCGATAAAGCAGCTGTATCCGCTAAACCAAGTGCCATACAATGCAATACAGTACTACGATGCGTATATACAACACCTTTTGGATTTCCTGTAGTCGCCGACGTATAACACATACCAGCAGGTGTGTTTTCATCAATATCTTTTACAAATTGGAAATTTGGATCGCCTTCTTCTAATAGCTTTTCATAATGATATACAGGTTCTAGCGTAGTATTTGGAAGTTCATCTTTATCAGTCATAATAATGTAAGCTTGTACAGCTGATAGTTGTGATTGAATATTTTCAACGAGCGGTACGAGATCTTCATCTATAAGTAGAATGCGATCTTCTGCGTGCTGAATAATATATGAAATATGTTGAGGAGATAAACGAATATTAATTGTGTGCAAAACAGAAGCAATACCTGGAATAGCAAAATACGCTTCCACATGTCGATGATGATTCCACGCTAACGTTCCTATACGCTCGCCTTCCTTAATTCCTAACTTTTTTAACGCACTGGAAAGCCTTCTCGTCCTTTCACCTAACTGCTTATACGTTAACGTCGTAATTGTATCATGTGTCCGTGAAACAATTTCTTTCTTTGAAAACAATTTTTCTGCTCTTTCCATCATAGAACTAATTGTTAGCGGTACATTCATCATCATATTGGTTATATCCCCCTTTAAAGCGTTTTCATTTTTCGTTTATTATAACAGACTCTCGTAAATAATTACGACATTTTTCTGTATTTTCTGAATTATTTCTTTGGAAATAATTCAGAAAATACTAAGAGAAAATATACTAAAATTCCTTCTTACGATATATAAATACCGAAATAACAAAAGAAAAGATATATATGATAACGCCAAATATTGTATATAGAATTGAAACGTATACAGATAAATTTAAATTTGATATTGGAAATTGTCCTATTAAATAGCCAATTACACTTTGTAATCCAAAATAAATAACAAGTCCCCCACATGCGCCTCCAATTGTAATAGCATCAGATTTTTCTGCTCCAAAAATATAGAGGAGTGGATAGGCTATTGCTCCGGCATTAAGGATGATGAACGTCCCTAAAGAAACACTCTTAAATATATCATCATCAATTGGCGTATCTGAAACTGAAGCATGTACGTAAAATATGCTATACGATAATAAAGTACCAATAATTACAACTATAAAATAGAAAAGGTAGTGACTTTGCACAATGTTATTTCTAGTAACCGGTAAAGTAAGTACATATTTTTCATAACCCGACTTACTCTCATACTTAATAACTTCAAGTGCAGGAATTGCAGCAAATAAGATAATGAATGTAGCAATTAAACGGTACATTGATGCATTACCAAAATAAAAAACAAATCCCGATCCTAATATCGCTATTCCCATGAACGTAAAGAAAGTTCGATACACTAGATAATAGTTTGTCAATAATAAACCTTTCATTTATTTTTCACCCCTTGTTAATAAAACACTTATTTCTTCTATCGAAATGGTTCTATGAGCAATCCCATTTGGTAGTTTATGCACATCTGATACAAGTACATTGAAATAAGAACCATTATTCCTTTTCACCACAACTATATCTTTGTTGATTAAAGTTAGTTGTTCCTCATCAACATCTACAATGGCATAATTGTCTAAAACCTTATCCTTTTCTTCATTCAATAAAATTTCTCCATCTTTTATCACAATAAGGTGACTAGCTATTTTTTCTACATCACTCATAATATGTGAAGAAAGTAATATACCACCATTACTTTTATTCACAAAACTTTTTAATTCCTCTAACACCTGCTCCCTAGATGAAGGATCAAGACCTCCCGTCGCTTCATCTAGAATTAATAATTTGGCATTATGTGATAATGCAACAGCTATAGATAGTTTCATCGACATTCCACGGGAAAACCTACCTACTTTTTCATAAGTAGGTAAAGAGAAAGAATGAACTAATCGGTAAAAATTTTCTCTATCCCAAGAGTCAAACATCTTTTCAAAAACCTTATTTATTTGTTTTATTGTAAGATGAGCCGGGAGATTCATAGCATCAAATACGACTCCAATCTTCCCCTTATTCTTGGCATCTTTATTTATATTTTCTTTACCAAATATTTTGACTGTACCACTATCTTTAGAAATTAATTGTAGTACTGTTTTAAAAGTTGTTGATTTCCCTGCCCCATTGTCACCAATGAATCCAACAATTGATCCAGACGGCACATTGAAAGAAACATCTCTTAAAACAACTTTGTTTCCAAATGATTTACTTAAATTTTCAATTTCTAGAAGATTTGACATCATTACACTCCTATCTTAACTTTTCATAAAAGTATGTTTTCTCCTATTAAAAATTATCCACTTTTTCTCTCACTTTCTTTTTCAGTTTAAAAATAAGACGATTACTATATTCTTTATTTTCTACTAAAATTCGATACACCTCTAATACTCCTAACACACGAACAAAAAGATAGACTCCAATTGCAATAAGTACAACACAGTAAGGGTAATACTGCACTAATTCTCCTGAAGTGATATGCTTTTTCTCAAACAAAAACGGTATTGCGCCTGCGGCTATAAAACAAAATCCAATGATCATTACTGCCGCATACTTTTTCTTAATAATCGCATATCTTTTTGTCAATTCTTTTAGAAAGTTTTGATCAAATAATAGTTCTTCTTTTTTCAATACATTGTATCGACTCTCTTCTATCGTTGCAGGTACCATCATTGCTCCAATTCCAAGAACAGCAATAATAATGACAAGAAATGTCGACATTGTTGCATTTTCTTTAAATAATAAATACGGTATTGTCGATAAAATGAGCAAACTAAATCCTAACGCAATATATTTAGAATTTTTTTGTCCATACACTACATACCCTTCTGCCATTTCCTGACTTACATAATATCCATCTACATTTTCATTACTTTGCTCAGCAGTTTCCTTTAATAAATAATCAAGTGATACTTCAAATACATTTCCAATCATTATTAACTTTTCAGTTTCAGGAAAACCTTGACCGTTTTCCCATTTACTAACCGCTTGCCTTGTTGTGTTTAATTTCTCGGCTAATGCTTCTTGAGAAAGACCTTTTTCTTTTCTTAATTTAAAAAGCTTCTCACCAAATCCCATATGTGTGTCCCCCTTTGTTTTCTTACCTAAATTGTATGTAAACATTGCACTTATCTCTATCTTCCTGTGGTTGCACTTTGTCAACTTACGGTTGCGATTGTGTTATATAGCGGTTTTATATACGATTTAGCTATTTTTCTTCTAAGATTGTGGCGTTAATAAATCACCCTCTCCTAATAACTAATTATAACAATTAAAGGTAATTTTTGTTATAAAAAATAAAAACTCCCTTATTCATTTAAAGGAGTTTTCGATATGAAATATTCCAAGAAGGGCTAATTTTCTTTCTCATATTAATTCACAATTTCTTCTATACATTTTTGCATGTTGTGCAACGATTAATAAGCATCCCACACAGTATATGTTGTCATCTCTTTATATAAGGCGTATTCATATATATGTAAAATATTACTCCTATTAATTTCTCTAATAAAACCACTTCTCAATAATCATAACGGCTTCTGCTTAAACTTTTCATAATGTCGTACTTTTAATAAAAGGACATTCCCGCAATCTGTACAAATATAAGCATCTACCGGTGAAGATGTGAACATCGTCTCCTTTTTCCGTATTTGTGCATAACCGACAAACTCACCTTCTCCTATATTTTGAGAACCACAATTAGAGCATGTCTGCACGTCTTTCTGTTTCATGAGAGCACCACCTTTAATCTGTTTCTACTCCCTTCGACAGTTCACTTCCATTTCCCTTCCAAAAAACCTCTTATTCTCTTACATTTCAACAGGAATCTCAGAACAAACATCGTATATGTACTATGAAATATATTTATTGACGGAGGAACTTTATGAATACGATTATGACGTTTAATACAGCTCAAGAAATTGAAAACGCAGAAATACATATGCTCTCTTCTAGATTAACGCTATTACAAGCAATAAACGAAAATCCAATGCAAGTACAAATGAAAAAGTTCGGTAGTGCCACTGCTTTTTCATCAAAAGTAATTGCTGGTCCGGCTTTTAATACGGTAAAAGGTATTACATTTACAAATACAGATGAGTTAGATGAAATTATCTCTTATTATCAATCACTACAAATCCCTTGTCGTTTTGAAATTACACCCGCTCAAGGTACAGCTGAACTATTTCATTACTTATCTGAAAAAGGTTTTTATCAATCTAGCTTCCATACCGCTTTATATAGTATACCGAGAGAAGATCCATCCCTTCTTCCTTCTAACATTTCAGTACGCCAACTAAAAGAAAATGAATTTCATATTTTTGCAGACATATATGTGCGTGGATTTAACATGCCATCCTTTACAAAAGATGGTGTGCGCCAAAATAACGAAATTCTTTATAATAAACCAGGATGGCATTTTTTCATAGCCGAAGTTCAAAATACTCCTGCAGGCATTGGTGTTCTGTACATAAATAATGGGATTGCTTCATTAGCTGCTTCTGCTACTTTGCCAGAATTTCAGCGTAAAGGCTGTCATACTGCCTTAATTCAAAAACGAATTGAGACAGCTATTGAATCCAATTGTCATTTAATAGTCGGACAAGCAAAATTCGGTAGCAGCAGTCAAAATAATATGGAACGTGCCCATATGAAAATTGCTTATACAAAATCAATATGGACTGCAAAAGACATGTAATTAACATTCCTTCTCCTTCCATTACAATCTTATACATTCCATGACAATTCCTTTTCTATACCATTAATCATTTGAATATTCAAACTGTATTTGTTAAGCTATTACTAGATACATCATTCAACTTGCAATATGAAAAGAGAACTCTAATCAAACTACAAGGAGGAGAAATGTATGACTAAACATGATCATGGTTTAAAAGAAAAAGTAGAAGGTGCTATTGATAAAGTAAAAGGCGAAGTAAAAGAAGTTGTCGGGAAAGTAACTGACAATAAAAAATTACAAGCTGAAGGAAAATGGGATAAAGTAAAAGGCACTGCTAAAGATACGGTTGGCAATGTGAAAGAAAAAGTACATGAATATAAAGAGCATAAATAATAAAAACACGTTAGATGTATTTTCATCTAACGTGTTTTTATTTATATACATAATGAACCACATAACATATGATATATTTTTATTTCTCTATACTTTTTGTAAGTGGCTCTTTAAAGGCATTTCTATTCCATACAACAAAAACAATAAGAGAAATAATAAAGAATACAACAAGACATATACCCAAATAATCAAAATTAACTACCTGTATGAGATTCCAAAACGGTCCCTGTAAATTATAGCTTTCAATAAGCAAAGATAATAGTTGATATCCCCCTATTAAAAAAGCCGTTATAACAGATATTAAGGTAATTAATACATTATACGAATTTCTTATTCGATTATTTTCCATTGCCCACTTATAATTCGTATTCATGAATGTACTATCTAATGTATCCATCAATGACATTCCTGCAGCAAATAAAATGGGGAAAGCAAATATACTTACAAGTGGAATAGATTGACTTGTTGCAGTTACTGTAGAAAGAGCAATTAATCCAATTTCACTTGCTGTATCAAAACCGAGCCCAAATAAAAAACCGATCATATACAATTGCTTCTGACTATTAATAAAACTAAATAAACGTTGTGCGAAACGATATATAAACCCTAAGTTTTCTGGTTGCTTATCTTCTTGGCTCCGTAACACTTTAATAAGATACAACAGATTGGTAAGACCGATAATAATAAGGAATGTGCTAGAAACGATTGTACCAATAATACCGCCTATAGTAGAAAAACTCTCCATTCCATGTTTTGCCGTTTTTCCAATTAAAGCAATTAATACAATCATCACAAATACTACTGTAGAGTGTCCTAATGAGAAGTAAAATCCCACCCCCTGTGAGTTTTTACCTTTTTCAATTAATTTCCGAACAGTATTATCAATTGCGACAATATGATCACTATCAAACGCATGACGCAATCCTAAAGAATATGCAATAATAGCCATTCCAATTATGCTATTACCTTTATACAGTGCTGGTAATAATAAGAGAATCCCAAGCACATGAAGAAATATAATAATAACAAAAAATTTAGTTGCCTTCTTCAGTTCACTTTTCCACATAGTTACTAGCCCTTTCTACTTTAAATTGAATACTTTTGAAAACGAAAAGTGCCATAATAAAAACTACGATCGTTATAATAGTCGCTAAAATAATTACAAAATTATTTAATACATCTGTATGATTTGTAAGTGTTAACAGAGCTGGTACTGTTGCAGTAATCCAAGATTCAACGAAGCATACAATTCCTACATAAATATGAATCTTCTTTTTCAACCCATCTTGCAGGAAAAATAAAAACCAAAGGAATGCCCAAAAGAACCAAATTATTGTACTTTGTAGGCCTCCACTCTCATGTAATTGATTCACTATTCCCATAACCGTTGCAATGATAGCAACCCAAAGAGAATAGTAGCCTACACCTGAAGAATCAAGTTTTAGTATATTTGTAAGACCAACATATAAATAAGTAAAACCAAATAAAAAGATAGTTCCATTAGATAGGATAGTCCACTCATCGGATTGACTTCCTGTAAATAATAAATATAATGGTGTCAAAGTTTGTAGTGCCCCTACAAATAAATTAAAGTACCCTACACTTTTGCTATCAATGAGTTTAAAAGCTGCTAGTGAATTCATAAATAGAACTGCACCAACAAATAATAATCCCACATTAGTCATAGTATCCCCTTCTCCTACTTAATATTTTCGATAGGATGTTAATTCTTCATGCAGACAATTTTCTCTAACAAAACGATGACACTGAAAAAATATAGACTCCATATCCTCTGTATTATGACTAAGTATGCGTATGACAAAGCCTTTACATGTCGTAGAAGCTATTCCAATCTTCATATTGTTAGTGTTAGAAAACGATGTTTTTAATGCTGCAATTAAGTCATTTGTAACGTTCTCATTAATAACTATGAAAGTACCATAATGGGAATATTGATTTAATATTCCCATTTGATCTAATGACTCTTTAAAAGGGTTTAGCAATAAATGATCATATACTACAAGTTTATTTTCCATATATATTTTTGTTAGCGAATCAAAATATTGGTATGTGAACTTCTCCATATTCGGCGACCAGCCAGGCGTAACTGAATCACATAAAATCAATGTAGAATTATTTTGCATATATATATTTGTTTTTTGCTTATATGCTGCGTCCTTGTACATAATTAACGGGTCTGGTAGATATTCCATAGCAGCATTCTGACCAATATAAAAATTCAATTCTTGCAAAGCATAACTATTTGGAGTCTTGTAAACTTTCGTTGCGGATTGGCTTGTTATATATGTTTTCGCATCTTTACCAACATTTATATTTATAGAATAGAAATCTCCTTTTAAATAGCCTCCACCAGAATTCATAATATAGTAATATGCTCTACCATACTTGTCCAAATATATCGGCTGCGTTACTTTTAAGGCATCTTTATGATAAACCTTAATAGGTACGGTTTTATCTCTCTTTTCCATCACATCAATGTTTAAGACACCTGTAGGAGATTTCATTTTTTCAATCCTTCTAACATAATGTTTTGTCGCATCCAATTTATTAATTCTTGTAAACCTTCCTCATCCTTCAAATTTGTAAAAAAGTATGGTTTATTATGTCGGTAATGTTTTGTATCCTGCTCCATAACTCCAAGATCTGCCCCTACATAAGGTGCCAAATCCGTTTTATTAATTACAAATACATCAGATTTAATCATTCCTTGCCCACCTTTCCGTGGAATCTTTTCTCCCTGCGCCACATCAATAATATAAATTGAAAAATCCACTAGCTCCGGACTAAATGTGGCAGCTAAATTATCACCCCCACTTTCAATAAAAATAATATCTAAATTATTATGTCTAATCATGAGTTCTTCAATTGCTTCAAAATTCATAGAAGCGTCCTCTCGAATTGCTGTATGTGGACACCCTCCTGTCTCTACACCAATAATTCTATCTTCTGGTAAAACACCTGTTTTCAATAAAATCTTTGCATCTTCTTTCGTATAAATATCGTTTGTAATTGCTGCAATTTCATAATCTGTATTTAGATGTTTTGTTAACTTTTCAACTAACATTGTTTTCCCAGCACCTACCGGGCCACCGATACCAATTTTAATAGGCTTTATCATTTTATTTTTCCTCCCTATGACATGAAGACCCTTACATTTACATCTTCATGTTGCATTTGATTTATTTCGAATTCAGGATCATTCAATCCAAAATCATCTAATGAAAGTATTTGAATTCTATCAATAGATTCACAGATTAATCCATGACATTCTTGTAATAGTTTTTGACCGTCTGTTTGTCCAAGAGGAATGGCTCTCACACCGTTTTGAATTATACTTCCAACACTTGAGTATAAGAAAACTAAGAGGGTTTCTTCTATTGTCATTTTCAATTCCGCTCCTAATATTCCATATACGATACTCGGATGACCTTGTAATTTATTACCTATAATATTTTCTTTATATATATTTAAATTTACAAATGAAAACAATTCACACAATAATTTAGAAGTACTTTTACTAATCATTCTATTTGCTTTTCTACATTCAAAAGGCAATGTTTGTGCTGTTATTAAATCATCTAAAAATGTAATTTGTTCTCCCTCATTATTCTTAATTGCTTCGTAAGTATATTTGCAAATTAAGCCGTCCGTGTATGTTAATTGCACTTTTATATATCGATTCATCCATTTAAAAAATCCGGCTTTATTTGTAACTTGTCCCTCTTGAATAAACGTTTCTAATCCAAAAGAGTGACTAAAACTTCCTGTTGGGAAGTTAGAATCACTAATTTGGAGTAGGTTAAGTAGGTTAAATATGTTTGTGTGAAGCATGCTTGAACGGTTTTGGTAATACTCTATTTTCTTTTTGATAAGGAACACCTTCCTTTTTAAGCAAATCTTCTACTAAGTAGTCATTCGCCAAAATCATGCACCCTTCATCGAATTGTGCTGGTAAATGTCTATTGCCTAAGTTATGAGCAATGATTCCCATTTCTTTTATTGATGTTGGAGTAATTACAATTACTTCTTCTGGTAATACTTCAATATATACAATTCGATTTTCATCTTCATATAAAATATCACCGTTCTTTAATGTTTCTCCACTACCTAAAGACACCCCAATTTCAAAACCAGATTCTGAATATAGTTTCTGAACCCTCTTCAGTAAAAGCTCACTAGAAATCAATATTTTATCAAGATGCTTTTTTGTATTTGAAAAATCATCCATATTGCATACATTGTTATTAATTTTTTCAATAATCATTTTATCTCCCCCGTTATATCAAAATAAAAAATATCTTTGAGCCATAGGTAGTACATCTACTGCTTCACACGTGATTACTTTTCCATCAACTTTAACTTCATATGTCTGCGGATCCACTTCAATTTCTGGTGTTGCATTATTTAGCTTCATATCTTGCTTCGAAATCTCTCTCGTATTTTTAACAGGTAATACAACTTTATTTAAACCTAATTTGTCTTTAATATTATTCTCATAAGCTACTTTCGATACAAATGTAATCGAACTGGACTGTACTGCTTTTCCATATGCACCAAACATCTTTTTTTCATAATATGGTTGTGGTGTAGGAATCGAAGCATTCTCGTCTCCCATTAATGCCATCACCACCATCCCGTTTTTCAAAACCATATCTGGCTTAACACCAAAAAATTGCGGATCCCATATTACAAGGTCAGCGTACTTTCCTACTTCAATAGAGCCGACATATTCTGAAATCCCATGTGTAATAGCTGGATTAATTGTATACTTCGCTATATAGCGTTGAATTCTATTATTATCGTTATATTCTTTATCTCCCTCTAAACTACCAATCTGCTTTTTCATTTTATCGGCGGTTTGCCAATTGCGAATAATAACCTCTCCAACCCTTCCCATCGCCTGTGAGTCAGAGCTAATCATGCTGAAAACCCCTAAATCTTGCAAAATATCCTCTGCCGCAATTGTTTCTTTTCGAATTCTTGAATCTGCAAACATTACATCTTCTGGAATATTGGCTTTTAAATGATGACATACCATAAGCATATCTAAATGTTCATCCAGCGTATTCACTGTATATGGCAAGGTCGGGTTCGTTGAAGATGGTAAAATATTATTTAGTGCAGCAATCTTTATAATATCGGGTGCATGCCCACCTCCAGCCCCTTCAGTATGGTACGTATGAATAACACGATTATCAATAGCTTTTATCGTTTCTTCCACAAAACCACATTCATTTAACGTATCGGTATGAATAGCGACTTGAATATCATATTTATCAGCAATCTGTAACGAGTGATTAATTGCGGAAGAAGTCGCTCCCCAATCTTCATGAATTTTCAATCCGATAGCCCCTGCAAATATTTGTTCTTCCAAGGCAGGTAGACTTGAACTATTTCCTTTCCCTAAAAATCCAAGGTTTATTGGAAAAGCTTCTGCTGCTTCTAGCATTTTTCTTAAGTTCCAAGATCCAGGTGTTATTGTAGTTGCCTTAGTCCCTTCTGCGGGTCCTGTTCCCCCACCAATTAAAGTTGTTATACCTGAAGCTAATGCTGTATCAATTTGTTGTGGGGATATGAAATGTACATGTGTATCGATACCTCCAGCTGTAACGATTTTTCGCTCACCAGAAATTACTTCCGTCGATGTTCCAATGATGATATCAATATTATCCATAACCGAAGGATTACCACTCTTACCAATTGCTGAAATTTTCCCATCTTTTATACCAATATCCGCTTTATATATTCCCGTATAATCAATAATAATTGCATTCGTAATAACAACATCCACAACCCCCTGTTCCCTTGTAAGTTGTGAATTTTGTCCCATACCATCCCTAATTGATTTTCCTCCGCCAAAGACAGCTTCATCACCATATACAGTGGCATTTCGCTCAATGTGTGCGAATAATTGTGTATCCGCTAAACGAATAGAATCTCCTGTAGTTGGACCGTATAAATCAGCATATTGTTTACGTGACATCTTAAAACTCATGCTATCTCCCTCTTTTTGTGTAAGATTGAATATCGCCATCCACTTTATTTTTAAATCCATACACTTTTTGTTCCCCGGAATATGGAACTAATTCAATCGTTTTTTCATCTCCAGGTTCAAATCTTACAGCTGTACCCGCTGGAATATTTAAGTGTTGTCCAATTACTACACTACGATCGAATTTTAATGCCTCATTCACTTCATAAAAATGGTAATGAGATCCAATTTGAATAGGTCTATCTCCCTGATTTAACACCTTAACTTTCGTTACTTTTTTATCTCCATTACATACTATGTCTTCTTTCGCAAGAATATATTGCCCTGGAATCATAACATTCACTTCCTTTAATGAATTGGTTGATGAATAGTTACTAATTTTGTTCCATCAGGAAAAGTTGCCTCGACTTGAATATCTGATATCATGTCTGCAATACCATCCATAACATCTTCAGCACTTAAAATATTTTTTCCAAGCTCCATTAATTCCGCCACATTTTTACCATCTCTTGCTCCTTCCAAAATTTCATACGTAATAATAGCGATACTTTCTGGATAGTTTAACTTAAGCCCCCTCTCCTTTCGTCGATAAGCTAAATCAGCCGCAACAACTACTAGCAGTTTATCAATTTCTCTTGGCGTTAATCTCATTACGCTCTCCCTTTCTGAAGTATTTTAAAACTAAGAATATTCTAAAAACAAAAGGTGTATTTTCAATGTCCTTCCCGTGTTTTCTCCATGTTTTTTCTATCAATCAAATAAAAAAAGACTAGAATTTCTAGTCTTTTTTATTTCCCTTCATTCTTCTCTAACACATACAAATCTTCTTCAATATTAGATAATTTCTCTATTACAAGCTTTCTAGCATCTCCAATTGCTTGATTGTATGCAAATGGTCCTACTAATTTAATCATTTCTTCTATTAAACGCTCTGCTTGGAAGCGTCCAATTTCATCTAAATCTTCTTCAACGAAAAATTGCTGAATTTGTGCTACTAGCTCTTCTTTTTTATCATTTGGTATTTTTATATTCATCATCATTTGTTACTCCTCTATATTTATGATAGTACGTTTCTTAACTCTACCATAGAAAAACGCTTTCCAGGACAAGTTTTTGTAACCCCTTCTAGCTCTCTATGACCAAGTATATTTTCTTTCTTTATAGCAAACTGCTTCATAAACATTTTACATAAAGAATATAATGCATTCATTTGTGCAGGAGTTGGATCGTATTTATCAAAATTACCTGTCATACATATTCCAATTGTATCCCTATTATTATCTTTCGCATGTGCTCCAATATGTAAACCTCGTCCTTCAACTATGGTTCCATCTTCTTCAATAAAATAATTGTAACCAATCCCGCTCCATCCTCTTACTTTTTGATGAAACTCATGTGTTTGATATACATCCCATCCATCTTCGGATGTATGGTGGATAATCAGTTTATTCACTTTTTCTAAAGGAACTAATTCATCTTGAAAGGTTAAATTAACACATTTAATTTCCATTTGAACATCCTCCCTTAAAAATCAATCATCATCATTGTTTTATCATCTGGTCTTATTCTCTTTTCTCCTTCTAGCTTTTCGATAATTGCTACATATTCACTTATACTATTCTTTCTTATATATGCAACAGCTTGTTCGAGCGACCAATCTGGGTGGAATAATCCGTCTGAACAAATAAAAATGCCGCTCACTTCATCTATATGTAATTCACCATGCTGTAAATAATGTATCGCTTCTTTCATTCCGTTTGCAACGGAATACCCGCCCTGCATATTTGCAAGATAACGATTATATTTTAACTGTTCTCGCACATCTTGAAAAACATGTTCTTCTAGTACAGATAACCCTTGTTTACGATCTTCTTCTCTCTTCTTTTTTGCTCGTTTGCTAATTCCTTCAACTGTGTCTTTCGTTAATACTTGTATTGTTCCATTTCGAAGTATTGCGACAATCATACAGTCCCCTAACTGTGCGTATTCAATTTTCTCTCCACCTATTTGAACTGCCGCAATACATGTGCACCACAAATGCTCTTTTTTTCTCGTATCTACCTTATATTCTAACATTTTTCTTTGCAATGCTTCATTTGCTTTTGCAACTGCAACTGGTAAACTATGATTTTCACGTAATGAAGCAAAATAACTTGCAAATAAATGCGAAGCGATGTATGCTCCATTATGTCCCTGTTCATCACGAAACGGGACGAGAGGTGTTGCACCGTCACATACACCATATATCTTATTTTCTTCATTACAAAAATAAGAATCCTCACATTCTTGCTTCAACGGGCTTTTCTGTTGATATGTTTTTATCTTCACAACTGTATCCCCTTTCAAATGATAAAATACTCAAATTCTTTTGATTAATCAAATTTACCGAAATAAACTGTTTTTACCCAAAACTTTCAATATCATATATAATCTTGAAATAATATGAATTTTTTAGTGAAGGACGGGAAAGAGATGGTCAGATTTCTTGGTGTTATTATTGGTTCTATTATTATTGCGATTGCCTTTAATCTTTTCCTTATCCCCCACAAAATTTTAAGTAGTGGAATTGGCGGAATTGCTATTATTTTAGGGATTGTAACTCCTGTAAACACAGGTATTATTAACTTTGTATTAAACTTACCTATCCTTATTTTAGGATACATAGGCCTTGGAAAAAAAGTAATTTTTAACACGATTGTCTCTGTTATTGTATTATCTGTTGCATTATACTACGTTCCAGTAAAAGTCGTAGCAACAGATCCACTTTTATCTTCCATCTTTGGTGGTGTCATTGCCGGAGCTGGTATCGGTCTTGTTTTTAACTGTAATGGATCAACTGGTGGATTTGATATTATCGGTATGTTGTTGTCTCGCAAAAGAGACATTAAACTTGGTGGATTCCTTATTATTTTAAATGCAGTCGTTGTTATTATTGCAGGATTCTTCTTCACTTGGGATGTTGCCCTTACAAGCTTACTTTCCATTTATGTAACTGGTAAAGTTATCGATGCTATTCATACGAAACATCGAAAGGTTACACTTATGATTGTAACAAATGAAGCGGAAAAAATGAAAAAACAACTTCTTTCAACTGTTGTACGTGGCATTACATTACTTGATGGCGAAGGTGCTTATTCTAGCGAAAAGAAACGTGTACTTATGACCGTTGTTTCTCGAGAAGAATTAGCAAGTATGAAATTAACAATTTCTGAAATTGACCCTCATGCATTCGTTAACATTACCGAAACGGTTGAAGTATTAGGATTGTTTAGAAAAGGTTAAAAAACTAGGTGGATTTCCACCTAGTTTTTATTTTCCATAAATTCAATTCGATTTCCGAACGGATCTGATACGTAAAATCTAATTACATCTGGACGTGCATGGTCATCTATTACTTCCATACCTTGCTTTATTAACTCTTGTTTAAATTCATCAATTTTTAAAACATAAAAAGCTGGATGCGCCTTTTTTGCTGGCTTGAAGTTTTGCTCAACTCCGATATGAATCTCTTGATTTCCACACTTAAACCAACATCCACCACGTTTCTTTAATTCCTCTGGCTTCGGAATTTCCTCCATACCTATTTTTTCACCATAAAATTCTCGTGCTTCTTCTTCACACCCTACAGGCGCAGCTACTTGTACATGATCGATCCCTTGAATATAATTTTTCATTTTCTCTCCCCCTCCTCTATCCTAATATTATAAGGAAAACCTACTCCTGTAACTTACAAAAGGTTTATAAAACAATATAAGCTCCCCTTATTACTACCCTACATTCACTTTGCGAAAAATAAAGAAAACAAAATTTATTCTATAACTTCCATTTTTTATAGAAATACACATTACATCTATATTATAGTTATGAATAGACAAATCTTTTTAGATGCTATTTGTACGGAGGAACTATTATGAGTCGTAAAAAATATTCATCAACTCAAAGAAAACGTCATCCGAACATTTCTAGACGTTTACGCAACCATATACAAGATTGTTCATTAACAGAAATGTACGCATCTCTGTTCGAACACAACCCTGATGGTATTATTTCATTAAATTTAGAGGGAATTATTATACACACTAATCCTTCTGCCGAAAGAATACTAGGTTACACTTCTTCAGAGTTAGAGCGGAAAAGCATTACCTCGATTTTAGAAGCTCATATTTCTGAGCAAGTATTACAAAATATAAAGAATACGGAAGCGGATAATCAACAAGAGTATATTTTATCTATTTATCATAAAGATGGATTCTTATTAGATGTCGTGACAAAACTAGTTCCTATTTTTGTCCAAAATCGTCTAACTGGCGTATATGCCATTATGAAGCCTCTTGAAAAATCAGAAAGAATTGAGAAAAAGCTTAAAGAAAGTGAGAAGAGGTTACGTACATTAGTAAACTCCATGCCTGCGTTTGTTATATTTAAAGATCATGAAGGGCGCTGGCTTGAGGCAAATGACTACGCACTTTCTTGCTTCAATTTCCATCATGTACCTTACCACGGAAAAAAAGATAGTGAACTCATTCAATATAATGAAGCGTACCGAGAAGCTTTTTTACATTGTGAAGAAGTCGATGAATTAGCATGGCAACAAAGACAAATTCTTCATGGTGAAGAATTTATTATTCATAGAGATGATTTCGACCTAATCTTAAGTATATCGAAAGTTCCTCTCTATCACCCTGACGGCTCCCGTAAAGGTCTTATCGTAATGGGAAGAGATATTACTGAGCTAAAGGAAACGGAAAAGTTATTACGAAAATCTGAAAAGCTCGCAGTAGTCGGACAACTGACAGCTGGAATCGCTCATGAAATTCGAAATCCACTCACTTCTCTAAAAGGTTTTCTAACATTGCTACTCCCTGAAATAAATGAGGAGCAGAAGTGGTATATCGATGTTATGTTAAGTGAAATTTCACAGATGGAATCTATCACGAGTCAATTTATGGCGATGTCTAAACCACAAGTATTAGCAATCCAAACTTGTAACATACAAACTTTAATTGAAGAGGTAGTTACATTTATTTTACCAACCGCAATTATGCATAGCGTTCATATCATTATGGATCATTTTGATTACGTATATGACATTCAATGTGACGGTAACCAATTAAAACAAGTTTTTATAAATATATTAAAAAATGCGATTGAAGCAATGCCCAATGGCGGAAATATTTTCATCCAAACAAAACCATTAGAGGGGAATTTCATCTTAATACGGATTATCGATGAAGGTTGCGGTATCCCAGAAGATCGTATCTCCCGTTTAGGCGAACCGTTTTATAGTTTAAAAGAAAAAGGCACAGGGCTAGGATTAATGATGTGTTACAAAATAATTGAAGAACATCATGGTAAATTACACATTTCAAGTGAATTAAATAAAGGTACGGTCGTCGATATTCACCTACCACTTTCTTCACCCCACCTTGCAATCCAGTCTTAAATAATAAAAGAAGCATCTGCTAACGATTAGCAGATGCTTCTTTTATTATTTATACTTATAGAACTGTTTTTCCATACCATTCTTTTGCTTTTTCTACTTCACCCATCGTTAATTGATGTCCTCTATTTTCCCAATGCATTGTTACATTAGCGTTTGCATTTTCTAATAGTAGCTTCAATTCCTCTGACTCAGAAGATGAACAAATTGGATCATTTGTCCCAGCAGCAATAAACACGGATTTCCCAGCTAAATTAGGCAATTGTGTTCCTCTTCTAGGCACCATTGGGTGATGAAGCACAGCACCTTTTAATGCATTTTCGTAATGGAATAATAAGCTTGCCGCAATGTTTGCTCCATTTGAATACCCGATAGCTACAATGTTATTTCTATCAAATTCATATGCTTTTGAAGCTTCATCTAAAAACTCATTTAATTCCTTCGTACGGAAAATCAAATCTTCTTCATCAAAAATGCCTTCTGCCAATCTACGGAAGAAACGTGGCATGCCATTTTCTAATACATTTCCTCTAACACTTAATACAGATGCTTCCGGATCAACTATTTCTGCAAGTGGTAATAAATCTAATTCGTTTCCTCCTGTACCATGAAGTAATAACAACACTGGTTTTGACGTATCTTTTCCTTTTTGAAAAACATGTTTCATCATAATCCTTTTCCCCTTTCAATCACTTTAATCTAAATGTCTCACTTCAAACGGCAAAAGCGTTTGTTCAATCTGTTTTCTATGCTGTTCATATTGTTCCGGTAATTTTAATTCCTCACCCATTGTCTCTAACGATTCATCATGAGCGAAACCAGGAGGATCTGTTGCAATTTCAAATAAAATTTCACCGTGTTCTCTAAAATAAATTGCGTTAAAATAATTACGATCTTGTACAGGAGTTACGTGGTATCCAAAACGGGACACATGCTCTTTCCAGTCTAGCTGATCAGCATCGTCACTCGCTCTCCAAGCAATATGATGCACTGTACCAACGCCCATTTGGCCACGACCGATTGTTGATAACCTCAAGTCGATAATATTTCCAATCTTAGCAGAAGAACGGAATCGAACGAATTCACCCTCTTCTCCAATTTTCTCAAGACCCATAATATGTTCTAACAGTTCAGCAGTTTTTTGAGGCTGTGCCGATAATAGAACCGCACCACCAAATCCTTTAATTGCTACTTCTGGCGTAACTTCTCCAAACGTCCAATTATTTAATTCACCCTCTTCTCTTTCTACTAATTCTATATGCAAACCATGTGGATCATCAAATTCTAAATACCGCTCTCCAAATCGAGTCATTTTTGTATATGAAACATCGAATTTTTCTAATCTATTCTCCCAAAACTCCATTGCACCTTTTGGTACAACATAAGAAGTGATACCTACTTGACCGTCACCAATAACTCCTTGACGAGCACCTGCCCATGGGAAAAACGTAATAATTGTTCCAGGCTTTCCTCCTTCATTACCAAAATAAAGATGGTACGTACCCGGATCATCAAAATTTACTGTTTGTTTCACTAAACGTAAACCTAATACACCAGCATAAAAATCTACATTTTCTTGTGGATGTCCTACAATTGCTGTAATGTGATGTATCCCCATTGTTTTCTTTTCCATTTCGTCCACTCCTTTTTAATTCATTATAAAAATTGCTTTACATTAAAATTCATTATTCATTTTGTCCATACTAGAAAGTAAAATCCGTCATGATAATTTTATCTCGAATTCGAGATATTAATTATAAAATTACACATTAACGTTTAACTTATCGAAATTATCTCGATTTCAAGATAGTTTCCAAAAAATTTACTCACTTTAATACCATAATCAGTGGGGGGCTTACTGCCCATTAAAGTGGGATAAAACGTGATTTAGAATATCATTTACCTCGAACTTAACACTTATTATAAGTTACTTACTTTTCTTTGTCAACAAGTTACTTATTTCATTTAAAATGAAAAGGGAGTAAACGCTATTCACCGTTTACTCCCTTTTCAAATCATTTCGTTTCTTCTTCCAGCACTGCTTCCATCTCATTAAATTCACGATGAATTGCTTTAACTGGTTCTTTCGTTACTAAACTTACAACAATCACAGCTAATAAGCTACAGAAGAATCCAGGTACCATTTCATACATAGTCGCTTTTAAACTTGGAATTTGTACCCAAGTAATTACAACTACTGCACCAACAATCATCCCAGCAAGAACGCCCCATTTGTTCGTTCTTTTCCAATATAAACTTAATAAAATGGCAGGTCCGAATGCTGAACCAAATCCTGCCCAAGCATAACCGACGAGTGTTAAAATTGTATCACTTGGATGATACGCTAAAACAACTGCGATCATAGCTACTACTAAAACTGACAGTCTACCGATAAATACAAGTTCTTTATCACTTGCGTTACGACGGAAAAATGTTTTATAGAAATCTTCCGTTACTGCACTTGAAATAACAAGTAATTGCGAGGAAATACTACTCATTATAGAAGCTAATATAGCTGACAATAAAAACCCGGTAATGTACGGATGGAATAAAATGTTTGAGAATGTTACAAAGACCATTTCTGGGTCTTGTAATGTCCCATTATTTTTAGCATAGTAGGCGATACCAACCAAGCCAGTAAGCATTGCACCTATAATGGAAATCGCCATCCAACCGATACCGATTCTACGAGAAGTTTTCAAATCTTTAATAGAGGTAATTGCCATAAAGCGGACAATAATATGTGGTTGACCAAAATACCCAAGACCCCATGCTAAAAAGGAAATAATACCAAGAATTGTGGTCCCTTTAAACATATCTAAATGCGATGCATCAACTTGCTTAATCGTATTGTATGTCTCTGTTACACCACCGACATCTGTAAAAGCAACAATTGGTACTAATACGAGAGCAATAAACATAATACACCCTTGCACAAAGTCGGTCCAACTTACTGCTAAAAAACCACCGAATAGTGTATAAGCAACTACGACACCGACAGTTACAAATAAACCAATTTTATAATCAAGGTTGAAAGAATTTTCAAACAAACGTCCACCTGATACTAAACCAGCCGACGCATAAAATGTGAAAAATACTAAAATGACGATAGCGGAGACAAAACGAAGTATTTTCGTACGATCTTTAAATCGATTCTCTAAAAAGTCTGGAATCGTAATTGAATCATTAGCCACTTCTGTATACGTTCGCAAACGCGGGGCAAGAATTAAATAGTTTGCATAAGCACCTATTAATAAACCTATCGCAATCCACACACTTGATAACCCTGTCGCATACATCGCACCAGGTAATCCCATTAGCATCCAACCACTCATGTCAGAAGCACCAGCTGATAAAGCTGTAACTGCTGGACCGAGTCCCCTTCCGCCTAACATATAATCTGATAAATCGGATGTCTTCTTATAAGACCAATAACCGATATACAACATACCTGCCATATAAATAGCAAGCGAAACCATAATCTCAATCTTCACCAAATCTCTCCCTTAGTTACATAAGCCATTCAAAATTTCGAAAAATGACTTTTTCTATTTTCTTGTTTTCGCTTATGGTTCCCTACCTTAACAAACATTTTTTGTTCTTTCAAGTGAACAGGTGTTTTTTACTACATATGAAAACCTTCATAAACGCCTTTATCCCAGTGGATTACCCGGGTTTCAAAAGAAATAAAAGTAAAAATATTCAGAAAATAACACGGTGTGTTTTTTCACATCTTATTTTCATTTTTCATCCGAAAAATTTTAAAAGAAAAAAGCCATACGAATGTATGACTTTCAGCTTATTGGCATCGCAAATCTCTCTTTCTCTACATATACTTTCCGGAATTTCATATAGCACCCAATACGCCAAGGTACTATATAACAAACCGCAAGGGTGTAGAAAAGAATGCCAATTGACTTTGGATCTAAACCTTGTAAATGTCTTCTAAAATAAGCACGTAAAAGAACGATAACTAAAAATGTAGCAATAAAAGCAATACTTTTTTTTGCATAAATTTGACCATCTTCTCTGATTTCATATCCACTTAAAATAATAAGTGGAATTGATAATAACAGTCCAATCCCAGCAACTATCCCAATTTTCCAACCAGCAAGTTGGATTGGTGCTGCATATAAAGAAAAACCTGGAAATAAAAAGAATAATGGCAATAATAGTCGTCTTCCTTTATTTTTAATTGGTCGATTCATAGAACGCATACGTCTAAATATAACGAGCCCTATAACGAGTAAAAAAATTGTAATACTGTACGAACCTTGCTGCAAGTGAATCTCTCCCTAAAAATATTTATTTTTAAAAGCCTTTCCATTATACTCCTAATATTTTCTAAAGAATATGATTATTCCTCCTGAAAATCTTACATTTCAAATATACTTTTAAGTTCGATTTACTATAGGAAACAAATCTGAAAGAGAAACTACCCGCCCCATCTCATCCTTGAACACAATATGCTCTCTCGTTAAATGACGTGGACTCTTTACTCCCGCTGCTGCTGCAAGTGAGAACAAACTATATCTCATACTTATTATATAATTCATGACTCGCCACTTCTTCTCATACGGATCTAGTGCTTTTTGATAGTGCGGATTCGTCGTGGCAACACCAGATGGACATTGGCCAGAATTACATTGCAGCGCCATAATACAACCGCTTGCCATCATAAAACCACGTGCCGAGTTTACAGCATCTGCACCAATCGCTAAAGCAATTGCCACTTTATCTGGTGTAATTAATTTCCCCGAGGCAAACACTTTGAATTTATCACGAACACCATAATGATTCGCTGTATCAATACATGTCAGTAACGCTGGAATAAGCGGCATCCCCATACTATCTGCCATCGATTTATATGTTGCTCCTGATCCACCTTCTGAACCGTCAATTGTAATAAAATCCGGATAGATATTTAACTCTTTCATCGTTTTAAATAAATCTTCCAACGGCTCCTGCTGTCCAATTACAATTTTCATACCGATTGGTTTCCCGCCAGTTTCTTGCAAACGCTGAATAAAATAAAGTGTATCTGCTGCATTGTTCAAAAATGAAAATCGATTCGGAGAATTAATCGTCTCTCCTACTCGTACATTCCGAACCGAAGCAATTTTCTCATTTACTTTTTGCCCCTCTAAATGACCACCACGTATTTTCGCACCTTGCCCAAATTTCAATTCAAATGCTTTAATATTACTTTCTTTCACTTTCTCCATAAATTTCTCCATTGAAAAATTCCCGTCCTCATCACGGTATCCAAATAGCCCTGGACCAATTTGCGCCACGATATTCGCCCCTGTATGTAAATGTTCTGGAATAACGCCACCTTCACCAGTATTAATCCACGATCCGCCTGCCATTTTCGCTCCAAAGCCGCTCGCTAAAATATAATTTTCGCCAATCGCACCGTAAGAAGTTGCTGATGCCCCAAACATGCCATACAGTTTCCATGGATATTTACGATTTTCGCCGACGATAATTGCATCGTCTTCTTCGTATAACCAAAGATTCGTTGTATCCGCTGTCAATTTTTCTCTCCGTGAAAATAATCCTTCTTTATGAATCACATACTTTTTCCCTTCACGTTCTTGCGTTACGTTCACACTTAATTCTTCTGTTAATACCGGAAACAACGTATTAGCAATATAATAACCAGATGCTTCAAAATCTCGTTTCGACCCAAAACCAAGTATTTCAGAGCGATACTTCGCTAAAAACATAACACTTTGAAAATCGTAACGTGAAAAAGGTTTTCCATCTGTATCGTGATCAAACCAATATTGTCGGAATTCCGGCCCTATCTTTTCCAGTAAGTAACGCATTCTTCCTAAGTATGGATGTAATTTTAAAATAGAATGATGCGTCCGTTTTTTTATAAAAAATGTGATAATAAAAAAGACGATTAAAATCAACATTAATAATAGTAATATACTAATAATAACGAGTAGCGTTTCACTCATCTCGCTTCCCCCTATGAAATTCCATAATAAAAGGAGAACACTCCATGTGTTCTCCTTTTATCTTTATTCAAATTAATGTAGCAAGATGCTCTTTCGCGTCATATTCAACTAAACTTTCAGCATGTTTAATTCGATGAACAAAATCTGGATTAGCAATTAACGGTCTTCCGAATGCAGCTATGTCAATTGTTCCTTCTTGCAGTGCTTCTTCTGCCTCTTTCGGATTCAAATTACCAACCCCAACAATCGTACCATCCCAATATTTTCTTACTAATTGATGAAAATTCTTTCCGTCAGCAATCACTTGCGTATAATTCATCGTTGAAGGGTGAATCATCGTTAATCCAACTTCTTTAAACATATTTACGAATGTTTCAACTGCCAGCTCAGGGTTTTCCCACATATAAGTAGGATTATCCCCTTTAAAAGCAGAGAAACGAAGAAGTGTTTTATCAGCTCCAACTGCTTCTATTACAGCCTCTGTTACTTCTTTCATAAACGTTAACCTTTGCTTTAAGTCACCGCCATATTTATCAGTACGCTTATTAGCAAACTCATAAGTAAATTGATCAATTAAATATCCGTGTGCACCGTGAATTTCTACCCCATCAAATCCAGCTTCGATCGCGTTTTTCGCAGCTTGTGCGTATTGACTGATAACTTCTTGTATTTCTTCTAACGTCATTGCTTCTGGTGTATCAAATGGTTTACGAAAACGCGGAACATTCCCTTCTGCAGCGATTGCAGAAGGCGCTTGCGGCATTTGCCCACCAATTATTTCGTGATGACTCATACGTCCAACATGCCATATTTGAGCAATAATCGTTCCGCCTTCTTTATGTACTGCCTCTGTAACAGGTTTCCAAGAATCGATTTGTTCTTGCGTATAAATCCCTGGTACTCCTGGATTCCCTTTCGCTCTCGGACTAATGACAATTCCTTCTGTAATAATTAATCCAACTCCGTCAGCAGCACGTTTTCTGTAGTATTCCGCTACATCAGCACCAACTACTCCAGTTTCATTATCTGCAAAGCATCTTGTCATTGGTGCCATTGCTATGCGATTACGAAGAGACCAAGCTCCGACTTGAATCTGATCAAACAACTTCGTTTCTTCAATATTTTCAAAAGATCCCCAAGCGTTTACATTTGTTCCTTCATAAATACTTGCCGCTTTCTTGTTCGAACTTGTCATGTTTTTTCCCCCTAAAAAAATTCTTACTACAATCGCATCATACTTACTTTTAGATAGTAACGTCAATTTATACGCTCTTACCTAGTAATATTCGTATATAGAAAAACCTCTCTAATAAAATAGAGAGGTTTCTCCTTATATACGAATCTCTTTCCTGATCGTCTCCCTCGCCAAAAGAAAACTCATAATCACTTGCGCAGCTACTCGGCTCGTCATATCTCTGAAATCAAGAGTTGGATCAATTTCTACAATATCCATCCCTTGAACGAGAGGTTCTTTGCCAAGAAATTCAATCGCATCCAGTAAAGTCGCGCTATCCATTCCCCCAGGACCAATCGCTGGACAACCTGGCGCAAATGCTTGATCTAGTACATCCATATCAAGAGAAATATAAATAGAAGTCACGCCTTGCTTTCTTAATACTTCGATACTTTCCGTCATAATATCTTTTATTTCTCGCTCTCGTACATCTTTCATTGTATACACTGTCACGCCATGTTCTTTTGCATATTCATGGTACGCTCGTGCATTTGAAAAATTACGAATACCGATTTGAACGAGTTGTTTTCCTGTAATAACACCATTTTCTAGTAAACTACGGAACGGTGTACCATTTGACGGACCACCATCTTCTAAGTTGCGCAAATCATGATGGGCATCAAATTGAATAATACCGATCTTCCCTTTACTATTTGCAAATCCTGTTATACTCGGAAAACTAATCGAATGATCCCCACCAAGAACGATTGGTATCATGTTCGGATTTACTTTCGTTACATGACCAACTGTTTTCGCAATTCGGTTATGACTTTCTTTTATATCCGTCACATGCATCGTAATATCTCCGCAATCATATAAGACACTTTCTTTCATATCATGTTCTTCTGTAACTGCGTACGTGCTATATGCATCTAACATCGCACGAATTGTTTTTGGAGCAAAACTTGCTCCTGAATGACTAATAGATGGTTTAGAAAGGGGTGCTCCAATTAAGGCCGCACCGAATATTTCCACGCCTTCCTCCCAATCTTTAATCATTTCACTCCATTTTGTCACTTCACGATCGATAAACTTGGCATTTTTCTTTAAATAGTGGCCGTGCTCCACGATTGTTCACCTCTTGTATATGCGATATTACCATTCTTCCATACTGTATTTACATGACTTACGCCGTAATGATACGGTACGTAAGCATAATTATAAGCATCCCATAGCACTAGATCTGCCTTGCGACCTACTCTAATTTTCCCAGCTACATCGCCACGATTAATTGCGTAAGAAGAGTTAACTGTTACCGCATTCCAAACTTCTTCTGGTGTCATTTTCAACTTCAGCATTGCGATGCTCATAATAAGCTGAATGTTTTCCGTTGGACAGCTGCCCGGGTTAAAGTCTGTAGCTAACGCAACTGCAACACCTTCATCAATCATTTTTCGGCCGCGTGCAAAGCTTTCTTTATTTAAATAGAAAGTTGTTCCTGGTAATAAAGTCGCTACTGTATTAGAGTTTGCAAGCATTTCAATTCCTTTATCAGAAGCACCAACTAAATGGTCCGCTGATGCTGCACCAATTTCAGCCGCTGCTTCCGCACCACCAAGAGGGTCAATTTCATCCGCATGAATTTTCACATCAAATCCAAGCTCTTTCGCTTTTAATAAAAACTCTTTTGACTCTTCAACAGAGAACACACCTGTTTCACAGAAAATATCAACGAATTCCGCTAATTGCTTCTCTTTCATTTCTGGTAATAAATCTAACATCCATTGTAAAAATTCTTTCGATCTACCTTTATACTCTTTTGGAACTGCATGAGCACCTAAAAACGTTGACACTAAATCGATTGGATGTTCTTTTTGTAATTGTGCAGTTGCCTCTAATTGTTTCCATTCCGTCTCATCATCTAATCCGTAACCACTCTTCGCTTCTACAGTTGTAACTCCGAAAGATAGCATACGGTCTAAATGGAATTTCGCCTTTTGAACAAGCTCTTCTTTCGACGATTGTTTCGTTGCATTTACAGTTGAAAGAATACCTCCGCCTTGTTCTAAAATTTCTAAGTATGGAACTCCTTGTAATTTTAGCGCGATTTCATTTTCACGAGATCCACCAAATACAAGGTGGGTATGCGGATCAACAAGACCAGGAGAAACCATTTTCCCGCCACAATCAATAACTTCTTTTGCCTGAAGTCCTTTTGCTTCTTCTGCTGTTCCAACGAAAGTGATTACACCATTTTCAATTCCAACCGCACCGTTTTCGATAACAGGAAGCGTGTTCATCGCTTCCCGTCTTAACAAGCCATCTTCTTGATCCATTGTTAGTAATTGACCGATATTTATTAGTAAAGTGTCCAGCATGTTTTTCTCCTCCTTATTTCATCATTGGAATGTTAACGCCTTTTTCTTTCGCAGTTTCCACAGCTAAGTCATACCCTGCATCCACGTGACGAACAACACCCATACCAGGGTCAGAAGTTAATACGCGCTCAATACGTTTTGCTGCTGCTTCCGTTCCATCTGCAACGATAACCATTCCAGCGTGAAGTGAATAACCCATACCAACGCCGCCACCGTGGTGAACAGATACCCAGCTTGCACCGTTTACACTGTTAATTAATGCATTCAAAATTGGCCAGTCAGCTACTGCATCACTACCATCTTTCATCGCTTCTGTTTCACGGTTTGGAGATGCTACTGATCCGCAATCTAAATGGTCACGACCGATAACGATTGGTGCTGATAATTCACCATTTGCAACCATTTCATTAATGATGCGACCAAATTTCGCGCGCTCGCCGTAACCAAGCCAACAAATACGTGACGGAAGACCTTGGAACTCAACTTGCTGACGAGCCATACGGATCCAGTTACATAAATGCTCATTATCAGCAAACTCACGTAAAATTACTTCGTCTGTTTTATAAATATCTTCTGGGTCACCAGAAAGTGCTACCCAGCGGAATGGTCCTTTTCCTTCGCAGAATAATGGACGGATAAATGCTGGAACGAATCCTGGGAAATCGAATGCATTTTTCAAACCTTCATCAAAAGCAACTTGGCGAATGTTATTTCCGTAATCAAATGTAATTGCGCCTTTTGCTTGCATAGCAAGCATGGCTTCTACATGTTTTGTCATGCTTTCTTTTGATAATTGTACGTAGCGCTCCGGATCTTCTTCACGAAGTTTTGCTGCTTCTTCTAACGTGTAACCTACTGGAATATAACCGTTTAATGGATCATGAGCAGATGTTTGATCAGTAACTAAATCTGGCGTAATATTACGCTTCACTAGCTCTGGTAAAATCTCTGCCGCATTTCCTAATAAACCAATTGAAATCGGTTCTTTCTTCTCTTTATACTCGTTCGCAACCGTTAATGCTTCTTCTAATGATTCTGTATACATATCACAGTATCTCTTTTCAATACGACGATCGATACTGCGCTTATCAACATCAATAGCGATAACAACACCGCCATTCATCGTTACAGCAAGAGGTTGTGCACCGCCCATACCACCTAAACCAGCAGTAAGTGTTAATGTACCTTTTAATGAACCACCGAAATGTTGACGTGCCGCTTCACCAAACGTTTCATATGTTCCTTGTAAAATACCTTGTGTTCCAATGTAAATCCAGCTACCTGCTGTCATTTGTCCATACATCATAAGACCTTTTTTCTCTAGTTCACGGAAGTGATTCCAGTTCGCCCACTTCGGTACTAAGTTTGAGTTCGCTAAAAGAACGCGAGGTGCATCTTCATGTGATTTAAAGATTGCAACTGGTTTTCCTGATTGAACAAGTAATGTTTCATCGCTTTCTAACGTTTTTAATGAATCTACAATTGCATTGTAGCTTTCCCAGTTACGAGCTGCACGGCCGATTCCACCATATACAACTAATTCTTCTGGCTTTTCAGCAACTTCCGGATCTAAATTGTTCATTAACATACGAAGTGCAGCTTCTTGCACCCACCCTTTCGTTTGTAACTCCGTACCTCTTGGCGCGCGAATTGTTTGTTTAACTTTTTCCATTTCAATCTCTCCCTTTTCTCATTTTATAGTGCTGCGTTTACATCTAATCTTTCTTTGATCGAATAATTCGTTTTTAACCAATGCGCAATATTTTCAATATCCGTTGAGAATATACGGTCATTTGTAATAGAAGGCACTTGCTGACGACCTTGATGATAGAAACTTTTCGTCACTGTACTCATGTTTTCAATACCGCGATATTCTGCAGCTTGCATCGCACAAATCATCTCAATTGAAAGAACACGTCTTACGTTTTGAATAATTTGATGTGCATGGCGTGAAGCGATTGTTCCCATACTTACGTGATCTTCTTGGTTAGCTGATGACGGGATTGAATCAACACTCGCCGGATGTGCTAACGTTTTATTTTCAGAAACTAGTGACGCTGCAGCATATTGCATAATCATTGCACCAGACTGAAGTCCTGGTTCTGGACTTAAAAATGGTGGTAAATCGTTTAATTGCGGATTCACTAAACGCTCAATACGACGCTCTGAAATATTTGCAAGTTCTGCCATCCCTACTTTTAAGAAGTCCATCGCAAATGCAATTGGTTGACCGTGGAAATTACCACCTGAAATTACTTTTTCCCCGCCATCAAAGATTAGCGGATTATCCGTTGCTGCATTCATTTCAATTTCTAATTTTTCTTTCACATAATTTAAAACTTGCCAAGAAGCACCGTGTACTTGCGGAATACAGCGAAGTGAATATGCATCCTGCACACGTAGTTCTCCTTGTTTTGTTGTTAATTTACTATCATGAAGGATGTCACGAATTCTGCTCGCTACTTCCACTTGCTCTTTATAACCACGTGCTTTATGAACATTTTCATCAAATGCATCAATAATGCCTTGTAAACCTTCAATTGTCATAGATGCAATGAATTCAGCTTGATAAGCCGTTGCTTCTGCTTCTATATAAGAAAGAACTCCTTGCGCTGTCATCGCCTGCGTACCATTAATTAACGCCAGACCTTCTTTTGCTTCAAGTTCAATTGGCTCAAGACCTTCTTCTGTAAGAGCAACCATCGCATGAACACGTTTCCCCTTATAGAACACTTCACCTTCGCCTAATAATACGAGCGCAAGATGAGATAAAGGTGCTAAATCGCCACTCGCACCAAGTGATCCTTGTTGCGGAATGACTGGATGAATCTTACGGTTCACAAACTCAAGAAGCATATTTACAACGAGCGGCCTAACGCCAGATACTCCTTTAAGCATCGTGTTCGCTCGTAAAATTAACATACCGCGTGATACTTCTTCAGGGAATGGATCGCCTATCCCACATGCATGTGACTGAATTAAATTGTGCTGAAGTGCCTTTACATCATCTTTTTGAATTAGCACGTCACTGAACTTTCCAAATCCAGTTGTAATACCGTAAACGACTTTTCCGTCCTCTACAATTTTCTCAACTACTTCGCGGCACTCTGCCACCTTTTGCATACTAGTTGGACAAGCTGTTACACCTTCCCCTTCAAGTAACAACCTCTTCATTTCTTCAATTGTCAATGTATGTCCCGTTAATGTAATCATTCTTTTTCCTCCTTAAAAAGGCAAAAGGGGGCCTTATCTTTTTAAGACAGACTGCTGTCCTAAAAAAAGTAAGGCCCCCTTCTAACTAATAGACTATGGGCAAATCATATGTGATTAATTCCTAAACCAATCGCCTCATGCTCAGATCCTTTTACAGGTGCACCAATCGTTCCATATAATGCAACAGCAACCCATTCGCCTTCTTTTTTTCCGTCGTATGGTGTACCGCGCACAATCGCAAAGCGAAGTCCTACTGTACGAAGAACGTCTGCTAACTGAATTTGACCTCTCGTCACTCCGTACAAAGCTTCCATAATTGCGTGATAAAGTGCATGTGTTTCTCTGTAAACGTCTGTTTCAATAACTTGGTTGCTCTTAGCCGCTGTTTCCATTGCTGCGACAACCTTTTGCGAATTCATCGAACCCACTTTCCCAGTACAATACTTCCAACCTTTTGGGATAGATAATACAAGGCTTTCATTCTCATCCGCAAGTGCCAACAGCATGGCCATACGACCAATTCGATGTGTTCCTTGAAGAAGCATGTGACTCTCTCATTTCTTTTAATTATTTGAATATTTCTTAATTTAAGAATATATGAAAACGGTTAAATCGTCAATAGTTTAAACTCACATTCAAATAATTTTTTCATCCCCTCCATTTGTGTACACAAATGATTTACACATTTTTTTCAGGCATGCTATAGTCTCACTAACAGATGCAAAGGAGCGAATTTTCAATGACAAAGCGAAAAGATATTCATTTTCGAATTGAAGAAAAATTACTTGAAAGGTTTGAAGCTGCACTCCATTACGAAGGCTTAAAGAAAACCGACGTATTAACACATGCGATTCAGCAATTTTGCACGAAGGTGGAATGTGAAAAAATGAATGATGTAAAACGCCAATATAACGTAAGTAACCATTTACAAACACGTATTGATACGCATAAACATTACGAAGAAAAACAAGTGAATTTAGATAAAGTCGTCATGGAACATTTACAACTTCAAGGAGACGAAAAAATATTAGAGGTTGGGTGCGCTAATGGAAATTTCCTTTCCCTTTTACAAACTAACGGTCATAAAGGCCAACTAACCGGTTTTGATCAATCGAAAACGATGCTTTCTGAGGCAGCAATAAAGAATAGCATAATTGAATGGAGACTAGGTGACGCTGGTAAACTTCCTTTCAAAGCTAATAGCTACAACTGGATCATCGCAAGACACATGTTATATCACATGAAAGATGTCGTAAAAACAATCCAAGGATTCCATAAAGTAATTCGTCCTGGTGGCTCACTTTTAGCTACAACAAATTCTAACGTTACATTACCTCGTATAGTTGAAATGTGTAACCGCATGTTAGACGCATTTGATTTGCCGAAAACAACATCATCAGTCACTCCATTTTGTTTAGAAAATGGTAAAGAGATATTACAGTCTGTTTTTCCAACTGTTGAAGTAGAAGTTATTCATAACGCTCTCGTTTTTCATCATGCTACTCCGATTGTAAACTATATTTCTAGCATGTTTCCATCGCTAAATATACCTGATAATACAATTCTTCACGCGGAAATGAAGGAATGGCTAAAAGAAGAAGTAGAAAATGAATTGTCACTTCATAACGGTATATGGCGCGATCCGAAAACGTTAGCCATTTATCGATGTCAAAAAGAAAAAAGCTAGCATTAGCTAGCTTTTATACATTCTCAGGCAAAAGCTCCTCCATCATCACATTCCCCTTACCACTGTAAAAATTTATATTATGTTCGTTTGTTACTCCAAAATAAGAGGCAATCGCTATTCCAAATGGTACAAATGCATGCCCCTGCGCTGTAATAATGTTTGAATGTTCCACAACTTCTTCATACACAAAATTTTCTACTGGAAAACAATCTAATTTTCTATAATCCATAGTTACTGTATACGAGATTTCTTTGAATAAGCCTGCTTTTGCTAGCGCATAAGGCCCAGCACAAATAGCAGCTACTAATTTTTCTTGTTCGTGAAATTGACGGATGACTGAAAAGAGTCCTGCTGCATCCTTCATATGTATCGCATCTCCGCCTGGAATAATAATTCCCTCATATTCTTCTACACGCACTTCTCTTAATTCTATATGTGGCTGCACTTGCAAACCTGTTTCACTTATAATCAATTCTTTTGTTAAACTCACTGTAATAATTTCATATTTATTTTTCAACAATGCCGTTGCTACCGTAATTTCAAACTCCGCAAATGTTGGATATACGAATAATAGTATTTTTTTCATACCCCTCTCCCCTTTAACCACTTCGCAAAATATGACTCTAATGCATCTACCGCTAATCTATTCGTGTCCACATAAGTTACAGGAAATTGTTTATACCAGTCTTTTTCAGTTTCTACTAATTTAAATTGCTCCTCAAATGTACTTCTGTTTCTTGTTCTATCATTATTTTTTCTATCATATAAATTACTTTCCGATACATCCAAATAAAAAATAGCATCCGAACGACATTCTCTTAATTTATATAATTCATCTTTCAATTCAATTTCTATATCCCACTCTTTCCCTATAACCATTGGGTAAAAAAGTGTATAAAATTCGATGTCTTCTGGCCCACGATCAAAAATCACGACTGAACCTTTTGCATTTTGAAAATCTTTTATTTTAGCTTCTATAAACATTTTTTGATTTGCTATAAACCCTTCTTTTGAATTCATATCCAACTTTAATCGCTTTCGCTTTTCTACAATTGGATAAGGATTTTCATATATAACTGAAAACCCACATCGCTCTAACCTTTTAGCCAATGTCGTTTTTCCGCTTGCCATCGGTCCTTGGAGTGAAATTACATATGCCATTCCTCTCATTCCCTTGCGCTTTAGTAAAACTATAATATACAGAATCTTGAAAACTATCAACAAAATATATATCATCTTGTTTCTTATTCTTATCTAACATATAATAAAAAATAGAGATTATGACGGACGCATCAATAATGTAAGCTTGGAAATCCAAGCTTACATTATTTTTTGCTTTCCCTTTTCTAATAAAAAGAGTATACTAAATTAGAACGTATGTTCTTAATGATTACATACAGTAAGGAGATAGAACAAAATGGTATACGACACAAAAGCAATTTCTTGGAATGAGTCTTTAAAACAACTTCAACGCCGCTATACAAACAAACAAGTTGACCGAAAAGAATTTGAGGATATTGAACTGATGGAATTCTTCCGCGATAACGACTACATTTCTTTACCTACACATATAAGCGGCCTATCAACAGCACGTTTTACTTCTTACTCTATTTTCACAACTGAAGATAAAGATCGTAAAGTTGGCACATTAATCATTGAATATGTAGAAGATGATAATAATAATTTATGTGTTGAACAACTATACTTCGTTTAAATGATAACGCTTGGTCAAAATGACCAAGCGTTCTTGCTTTCTATGAATCTCACTGTTTATAATATGAATAAAAGAAAACCGCAATCATTAAGGGGGGATACGCTTGCTCGAAGGATGGTTCAGTTGGTTTATTGTGCTATGGACTGTTATTTTATTAGGACTTATGTCTATCGGTGGATACTTTATGTTCAGAAAATTTTTAAAACGATTACCAAAAGAAGATGGTATGTCCATTTTAGATTGGGAAGAGCACTATATTAATAAAACTAGGCATTTATGGAATGATGAACAAAAACAATTATTAGAAGAGCTCGTAAGTCCTGTTCCAGAACTATTTCGCGATGTCGCTAAATCAAAAATTGCTGGCAAAATCGGAGAACTTGCCTTACAAGAAAAAGCCTCTCAAATTACACAAGATTTAATTATTAAAGGGTATATTATCGCTACACCAAAACGTGATCATAAATTTTTAGTAAAAAAACTACAAGAAAAAGAGATTGATTATTCAAATTATAAAACTTTATTAGCAAAATAATCTTCATTTTTCAAACACGTTAACCGCAAGACTAAACAATTTATACGTTGCGATTGGAACAAAAAATCATTAATAATATCAATAAAAAAACAGCGTCTTTGACGCTGTTTTTTCTGTACAGATATATACTTCACGTTAGTTTCATATCTTTTTCATTATAAAAACCATCTTCTTTTTCCATTTCCTTTTGTAATTTCGTAAAGGAACGGTACATGGCAATTCTCCATGACACAATCATCGCGAACGCCAGTAAGAAGAACATGCCACTAAGTTGTCCTAAATCAAGAGATTGACTTAAGTATGTTTTAAATACAATTCGCACGACAAGTAATCCAATTAATATAAAAACAAAGGCTTTGGAACGCTTCAAATAAATCTCTTGTCCTCTAATTTCAAATTTAGATGTTTTAATAAGAAAAATAGAGAAAAACAAACCTACACCAATCGCTTCTAACATCTCTGCTGGAGTTAATCGAAATTCAGGAAAAACATACATCAATGCTCCCGTACTCATAAAAAATGGTGGAAGTATAATTTTTTTCAATGTTGCAGGTTTCTTAGCTGCTTTTAAACGAATAAACATCGCACCAACAGCCATACAAACAGCAACGATACTGGATAAAACAACTATGTTCATATTTTCTCATCCTTTTTTGTGGCTATATGCAAAATATACTTTCATTATATGCTTTTCCGTTAGTATTTCCAACATTTTCACAGAATAATACTAAAAACCCTTAAAACCACCAAATAAACTTGAGAAATATACGATAATTTTCGTCATCCAGTTAAAGTATAAGAAAATACCCATGATAATCATAACGTATCCCCCGATTTTCATGAACTTCATACTATTTCTTTTAATCCAAGACATTTTCGTAATAAAGAATGATAGTACGAAGAACGGGATAGCGAATCCAAGTATATATGCGATCATATAAATCATCGCAGACTCTGGGTTCGTTGCTGCTAATCCAATGACAGACACTAAAATAGGTCCAGTACAAGGAGTCCATCCTGCGGCAAACGCCAATCCAATTAATACTGATCCAAAATAACCACTCGGACGATTCTTAAATGTAAATTTACGGTCTTGCATTAAAAACTTCGGCTTAAATACACCGACAATAATTAAACCGAACACGATGATAAATATACCACCTAACTGTCTAATTAAATCTTTATAATTCGTAAAAATGCCCCCGATAAAGCTTGTACCAAATCCAATTGCAATAAATATAATTGAAAATCCAAGTAAGAAAAACGCTGTATGTATCATACTTCTTTTGCGAAGCATTGCATTTTCTTCTTTCAACTCAGAAACCGACATACCTGTTATGTACGATAAAAATGCCGGATAAAGCGGTAAGCAACATGGGGAAATAAATGATAAAAACCCAGCACCAAACGCTAAAAAAATACTAATATCTTGCATTATTCCACTCCTCTCCTTACATATTGTAGCAAAAACATATAAAAATACTATGAACAATTCGTGAAATCACTTTTCCAACGTGATAATAAGAAAAACTACCCTTTCACACTTTTTCTAAAAAAACGTTTCCATTTCCTTCTATTATATAGAAAAATCTCAATTTGATTATATAACTACTCTAATTGTTATTAACATAACAAAGCTAACATCGTTTCTCAAATGATTAGCATGTTATTCGTATGCCTTATATACATATTATTAAAAAATATTTTTTTCAAATGCTGTCTTTATACAATACAAAGCTGATTTTACAATACTTCTATTATTACTAATTTCAAGATTATGCATAAATATCATACTTTTATTATTATTCTATAAAATGTCATACTTTTCTTTTATTTGACCCTTTATTTTTAATTTTGTATACTTCCCTCTAGTTATATATGTCCGTTACGGAACAATTTCATATAGATGGGAGGAATTTTTCATGCTTCGCTATTCTCTTTTAGTTTTATTAGGAGCGTGTAGTTATGGGATTTTAGCTATTTTCGTTAAACTTGCATATGCAGAAGGGTTTTCACTTGGAGAGGTTATTGGCAGCCAATATTTGTTCGGTTGGATTATTTTGCTTGCTATTACACTTCTATTTTCTAGACATCGTGTTCCATTAAAACAAGCATTAACTTTATTCGTTGCAGGTACATCTGCAAGTTTCACTGGAATTTTTTATTATGCTTCATTAAAAACTGTACCAGCATCTATCGCAATTATACTTTTATTCCAATTCGTTTGGGTCGGAATTATTATTGAAGCAGTCGCAACAAAAACTTTACCTTCAAGAGAAAAAGTTATTTCTGTTATTTTCTTACTCGCAGGTACATTTTTATCAAGTGGTTTACTAGAAAAATCAGCAGGTGATTTCGATACGACTGGAATCATATTAGGTTTATTATCTGCTGTTACATTTGCCACATACATTTTCGTGAGCGGAAAAGTTGCTGTTGAAGTACCTTCATTACCACGCGGTGTTCTTTTAATGGCTGGTGCTTTAACTTTAGTAATGATCGTATTCCCCCCAACATTTATTTTTAACGGTGCAATTTCTGAAGGACTTTGGAAATACGGTTTAGGTTTAGGAACATTCAGTATCGTCATTCCTTCTATCGCCTTTACAATTGGTATTCCAAAGATTGGTTCTGGCTTAGCGACTATTCTTGGCGCTGCGGAACTACCAGTTACAACAATTATGTCTGTATTCATTTTAAAAGAAGCTGTACTATCTTCACAATGGTTCGGTGTATCACTTATTTTAATCGGGATTGCAATCCCGCAAATTGCTTATGCAATGCGTGGACGTTATCGTAAACATCATACACACAAAAAATTGGCAGCATAAACGAGAGAGGATTTTCATTTGAGAATCCTCTCTTTTAATATTATATACTTAATTTAAATACTTAATTTAAATACTTAATTTAAGAAAGAAGGCATTATAAGTGGCAGCAAATCTAGAGCAATTAACTGAGACGCTAATTTCTATTCGTCGAAATTTACATGAGCATCCAGAACTATCATACGAAGAATTTGAAACGACGAAAGCTATAAAGAATTGGTTGGAAGAGAAAAACATTACGATTATAAGTTCTAATTTAGAAACAGGCGTTATTGCTGAAATTTCGGGGAATAGCAACGGAGCGCTTATAGCAATCCGTGCTGATATAGATGCCCTTCCTATTCAAGAAGAAACAAATTTGCCATACGCTTCAAAAATTCACGGTAAAATGCATGCTTGTGGGCATGATTTTCATACAGCTGCTATTATAGGTGCCGCTTATTTATTAAAGGAAAAAGAGTCTTCTCTTAGCGGAACTGTACGCTTTATATTCCAGCCGGCTGAAGAAAGTAGTAATGGTGCTTGCAAAGTCATCGAAGCCGGGCATCTGCATGGTGTGCAAGCTATTTTCGGTATGCATAATAAACCTGATTTACCAGTAGGTACAATCGGTATTAAAGATGGTCCACTGATGGCCGGAGTTGATCGATTTGAAATTGAAATTCACGGAGTTGGTACACATGCAGCTGTACCAGATGCTGGGGTAGACCCTATTGTCGCGTCCTCTCAAATTGTTATGGCACTCCAAACAATTGTAAGCCGAAATATAAGTTCCTCTCATAATGCCGTCGTTAGTGTCACAAACATACATTCAGGAAATACGTGGAATGTTATTCCTGAAAAAGCAACGCTGGAAGGAACTGTACGTACATTCCAAACGGAAACACGTGAAAAGATTCCTGCACTCATGAAACGTATTATTCAAGGAGTTTCTGATGCATTAGGTGTAAAAACAGAATTTCGTTTTTATTCAGGTCCTCCTGCCGTCCATAATGATGAAAGTCTTACTCATTTATGTACACAAACTGCACAGGAAATGTCACTAGACGTGATTACCCCTACTCCTTCCATGGCTGGCGAAGATTTCTCTTTTTATCAACAACACATACCAGGATCATTCGTCTTTATGGGAACGAGTGGTACACATGAATGGCACCATCCCTCGTTCACTATCGATGAACAAGCATTGCCTATCAGCGCAAAATTTTTCGCTTTATTAGCCGAAAAAGCGCTTAAACAATTAACATAAAGAAAAGCCGTTAAGAGTGTGCTTAACGGCTTTTCTTTTAAGTTAAATCTCGTTTTAAAAATACAGTATAAGAAACCCCTAAAAATACGAATAAATAAAGTAGTAGCATACATGATGCAAACGGGAACGTTACTCCATCAATAAAGCTTCCATTCTTTGCAATACTATATAAATCTGTGTTTGCTGGCAATAAATATTTCGCCCAATCATATCTAGTTGCTGCTAGTAATGCGATGTTTCCTGATAAAGCGAGAAATAGTGAAATACCAATCGCGCCTCCGCTAGATCTTGTTAGCACAGAAATCATAAATGCAAACGCTGCATACACAATCGTTGGCAACCACGATAAAATATAATACTTACTAGCCTCTACAAAAATATTTTGTTTTATAATATTTCCATCTTGGAAAATAAATTCGCTCCATGCAGGCTGCTGGAATTTATAAATAACAAGCCCACATAAAATGGAAAAAATCATATTAAATATAAACAATAACGCTGCAAATATGACAATTGCTAAAAACTTAGCTGTCAAAATTTTAAAGCGACTCGCTGGTCGTATCGTTAAAAATTTATATGTTCCCCAGCTATATTCATTCGCAAAAATTGTACTTGCATACACGAGGATAAACGGAAGTAATATTGGAAATACGATAAAGCCTGTATCTCTCATGAAAGAAAGTGGAGAACTACTTGCCGGTGCTGTATCTGTATCTAAATGCTTCATCTTAAGCTGATATTCCTTTACAAGCTCATCCCCAGATCGTTCCGCTAAAATTGCTTCTTTTTCCATGCCTAGCTTTTTCTCAATTTCTACAGTTCGTTCTGTATAATCAGCTTTCCATCCTTTTGTTTCCGGCTCCAGATACTTTACAGTAACCCATCCTAATCCGATTATTAATACTGCAATAACTGCAAATGGAATAATCGTTCGCTTTCGCTTAAATATTTTATACAATTCGTTATACACTAAATTAAACAATATCTTTTCCCCCTGTTAATTCTAAAAATTGCTCTTCTAACGTTTTTCTTTCTTCATATACACGATACACTTGAATGTTTTTCTCAAGCAATGTACGAATAACATTTGGGATTTCTTCATCTTTTACATGAATAAGTAAATCATTACCTTTTATTAAAACATCTTGGTCTAACATTTCTGCCGCTTTATTCGCATCATCTACGCGTATACGGATTGTCTCCATCTCTTCACTTTGATTATGCTGAATATTTTGCGTCGCGACATATTCTCCGTGCTGAATAATGATAACTCTATCACACATTAATTCAACTTCTGAAAGTAAGTGACTAGATACAAGAACAGCTTTTCCTTGTTCATGTGCAATTTTCTTTATGTACATTCTCATTTCATGTATTCCACTAGGATCTAATCCATTCGTTGGTTCGTCTAATATTAATACATCTGGATCATGAATAAGCGCTTGAGCAATTCCTAAACGTTGTCTCATGCCGAGTGAATATGCTTTTACTTTGCGGTCAATTACTTGTCCCATTCCTAACAATTTCACTACTTCATCGATACGTTCTTCTGTCACGTTCCCATTCATTCGTCCGAAATATGTTAAATTTTCATAGCCACTCAAGAAAGGATAAAATTCCGGTGTCTCAATTACTGCTCCAATTTTCGAAGCAGTACTTTCAAATTGTTGTTTTACAGATTGACCATCAATCCAAACTTCGCCCTCTGTCATACGAATCATGCCGACCATCATTCTCATTAAAGTCGTTTTTCCAGCGCCATTTGGTCCGAGCAAACCAACTACTTCACCCTTTTTAACTTCAAAACTAATATTTTCTACAAGTGTCTTTGAACCGATTCGCTTCGTTAACCGCTCGACCTTTACAATTGATTGTTCATTTGTCATTCTATACAACCTTTCCTTCCCATTCTTTGTCAGGTCTTTACACTGTAACATGATTATTTTTCTGTGTAAAATAGAAAAAGGCATGATTCCTCATGCCTTTTCCTTGAAATGAAACGAATTTTTATCTTGTAAACTTTGAACAAATCGAAAACATTGCACCATCGATAATAGAAGAATAACAATCATAATTATACTCACTACTACTATTGCATATATTGTAATCGGTGCACTATTTATCCCTTGTATTCCTGTTATTTTCATAAAGATAATCGTAAATAATTTTAAAAATAACATCCCATTAACTAATCCAAAAACAAACGCTGCTCCATAAATAAATAATTGCTCCTGACATAATAAACATAGTACATCATTTCTCTTCCTATTCTCTGCTACATAAGATTTAATTTCTTCTTTCCTCGCTTGCAGAAGAGAATAAGTCATTTTATATGTAATAAACGTACATATGAAAATGACTGCAATAAACAACGTGTAAAAACACATTTGAAATAAAAGTGTAGTCCCTAATTCCCCAGCAACTACTTCATTAAATTGTAGCGATATCATAAAAAACAAAATCATAATACTCATAGCAATCCACATAAATTGCTTCTTCCTTTTGGTAGCAAATGTTCTTATATTTTTTCTCGCTAACCGACATAAAGACATAAAATTCTTCCCCTACCTTATTACATACGCATTCTATACTACTAGTGTATAAAAATATGACATTTTAAACATCGCACTACAATCGGAGTTTTTTCTAAGCCTTTAGTCCTAGAAAACAAAAATGAACATGTTTATCTCTTTAGTATAAACTAAAAAAAGAACAATAAAGCGGAAAGGCAATTATATTGCCTTTCCGCTTTATTGTTTAATGAGGTGTACTTTTTAATAACTTAATTAATCTCATCCTCAACTTCTATTCTTTTCTTCTCTCTTGCAATTTTTAAAAACTCTAGTAGCTCTGGATTGCTATTCATTTTTTTGTAAGCTACTGACATTTCTGCAACAAAATTAGAATCATATAGCTCTTTATATACAACTTCTGTTTTATATAATTTATTTGCCGATACGGGTATGACTGTAATTCCAATCCCCGCTGCTACAAGTCCCATAACTGTTTGATATTCCGTCGCTTCTTGTACGATACGCGGACTAAACCCGACGTCGCGGCAAAGTGATAAAATTGTATCGTATAACGCTGGCCATACTGGTCTCGTAATAAATACAAACGGTTCATCCCGTAAATCTTCTATATGTATTTCATCTTTTTCTGCAAGTGGATGAGCCTTCGGTAAACATAAAGTACACGATAGTTTTTGTATCGGCTCTAATTCTAATAATTGTGTTGGGATTGGTGGACGCAAAAATCCAATATCAATACGATTATCATGAAGTGCATGCACTTGATCTGGAGTAGATAATTCATGTAATGCAACAGACACCCTCGGAAATTTCTTTCTATACTCCCTTACGATAGATGGTAAAATATCATATATCGCCGCACCTACAAAACCAATTGAAAGTGAGCCCACTTCTCCCCTTTGGGCACTTTGTGCAATCTCTACCGCTTTTTCAATTTGTTCGAACGCTTTTTTTACTTCTTTCAAAAACATTTCTCCAGCTTCTGTTAATTCAACCTTTCTCTTCGTTCTTGAAAATAACATAACTCCCATTTCTTTTTCTAATTGCTGAATTTGTTGACTAAGCGGTGGTTGTGTCATTTGTAAACGAGCAGCCGCTCGTCCAAAGTGTAACTCCTCTGCCACTACAACAAAATATTGCAAATGCCGTAATTCCATTTTGGACACCCTTTTCCATTTCAATTAATACGTCTAATATATTAATAACATATAATTTATATATTAGACAAATTTTTCGAATGAACGTATAGTAGAAATTGTTAATTCTTTTTTACAATTTTTATGTAAAAAAAGAAAGAGGTGGTTACTGTATGAAATGGTGGAAATTAAGCGGACAAATTTTACTATTATTTTGTTTCGCTTGGACAGGTGAATGGATTGCAAAACAGGCACACCTCCCAGTTCCAGGAAGTATTATCGGTATTTTTTTATTATTAATCTCATTAAAATTTAACCTAGTGAAAAAAGAGTGGATACAAGACGGTGCAGACTTTTTATTAAAAGAACTTATTTTATTTTTCATTCCTTCTGCAGTCGCTGTCATACGCTACAAAGATACACTATCACAATATGGAATCGATCTCATCTTAATTATTATGATTAGTACACTTTGTGTCACTCTCGTTACAGGACTTTTAACAGAATTGCTACTAAAGCGGAAAGGATCCGTGCAATGATCGGTTTTCTTTGTTTACTATTAACACTATTCACATATTGGATATCGAAGAAAATGTATAAACGCTGGAATTGGAGCTTACTTTCTCCTCTTCTCGTCTGTCCTATTATTTTAATCGCTTTATTACTCGGACTAGACACATCTTATGAAACGTATGAAACTGGAGGCCAATGGTTAACAGAATTATTAAAACCTGCAACAGTTGCTTTTGCATGGCCAATCTATAAATACTTTGATTTACTCAAGAAACATGGAATGGCTATTTTACTTAATGTCATTGTCGGTTCGTTTCTATCAGTTATTACTTCAGCACTACTAGCAAATTATTTTCAAATTGATTCATCGTTAGAACATAGTTTAGCACCTCATATTGTAACGACACCAATTGCAATGGCCATTTCAGAAATGATTGGTGGTATGTCACAATTAACAGCAGTATTTGTTGTTTTAACTGCATTAACAGGAGCATTGCTCGGACCTTCTCTCATTCGTATATGTCGTATTAAAACAGCAATTGCAAAAGGTATTATGTTAGGAACAAGCGCAAATGGAACCGGCACATCAAAAGCATTCGAAATCGGTCCTGTAGAGGGAACGATCGCAAGTTTATCTATGCTTTTAACTGCAGGAGCTAGTTTAGTTATCGTTCCGCTTTTCTTATCGTGGATACATTGAAAAAGCAAGTGTTTACACACTCGCTTTTTTATTTATGTATTTGTTTAAAATCTCATAATCCTCCGGGAAAGATAGCGTTAATTCCTTCATTTCATCTATCCCCTTCCAAGCAATTTCATGTATTAACTCATCAGGATCTTGGATTTTCATACTACCGCCTATTCTTTTTACGACATAATAATGAACGTATACAGGAACCCCATATGTAATCCCTTCCTTTTCGTATATTTTACTTACAACTTCCACATTGTAGCCTGTTTCTTCCCAAACTTCTCGGATACAACATTCCTCTAATGTTTCTCCTTTTTCAAGTCCTCCACTTGGGACGGACCACCTTTTTTCTTCATCCTTTTGTCCTTGTAATACCATTAAAACTTCATTTCTTTCATTTACACATACTGCTGCACAGCCTATCCATCTTTCCATATACATCCCTCCCCTACTACTATTCGGTTCCTTTTTCCTTTTCTCCTTGAAAAAAGAGGAAAAAAGGAAAACGATGACGAAAATTTACATCAACTTCATAGGCAGTTCCTTCTTAGAAATTAAAAACGGAAGGATGAAAGCATGATTTCTAAATATGTTGTAGAATGTGTCTTTTGCGAAGAAAATCGAAAACCTCGCCAGGCTATCGTCACAGTTCCAGCTACTACTCAGCTACTAGCTATTGAAAAAGTGCGTGCAGAATGTAAACGTCGTTTCGGAAAAGCTTTATTATTACAAACTGAAATTAAAGAAGAAATAGTTTTTGAACAAAAAGAAAGCTGACCAATTTATGGTCAGCTTTCATATCCGATCATATTTTCACATGAAGATTAGGGGCATCCTCTTTAAGGATCGGGATTTTCCCATTATGTACGTTCCATAATGGTCATCGAACAATATATTTCTATACAATTAAATATTGAATAGAATAGGGCAAAACTTGTTCGCATTTTTAGAAAAGGGATAGGGATATAATTCAAGTAGTACTTCGAATACTCGAACTTTACACTCATTATATTAAAGCAAATCCTTTTATATGGGAAATATGAATTACTTACATAATTCATTCGTAAAACATATTAGTTTGCTATATTATTTTTATTCCATGAATAACATGCATCCAGCTAGAACTGGTGTCATAATCATTGAAAACTTCAAAAGCATACTTGGTGCATAATTTGTAAACTTCGCCCCAATATACGCTCCTAACATCGTCCCAATTAATACTTGCAATAATAATATATGATCTAGGTAGCCTTCTGAACTATATCCTAGCCCACCTCCAATCGCAATTGGCAATATAACCAGCATTGTTGTTCCTACAGATTGCTGGATCGTTAATCCTAATAGAAACATTAATCCAAGTTGAATAAATGGTGCAGAACCTATCCCGAATGAACCAGCCATCATTCCAGTGACTAATCCAAGACATATACATTTCATTATGTTCTCTTTCGAAAAATCTTTAATCTCTGCTAAAAGTAACTCTTCCCTATTTTGAAACTTAATTAATTTAATAAACATAAAAATTGCAGATAAAAATAACATCCCAGCTGTAAACCAATGAAGAAGATGTCCTGGTATAAGTGAACCAATTTTTGAACCGATATAAGAACCAAGCGCTCCACATCCCCCAACAATCCCGCCTATAGTAAGTACTACATTTCCTTCACGATAATGACTTATAACCCCAGATAATGTCGTAAATGCCATAGCAGTTAAAGACGTTGCAAGTGCAACGTGAATAGGAATATGGAATACTAAAGTGAGTATCGCGATAATAAACCCGGCTCCCCCAGCTCCAACAAACCCTAATAAAATCCCCATTACTAACATCGTTATAATAATTGCCACATACTCTCCCTCCAGTAAGGCAATTATCCACCATATTCTTTCTTCTACACAAATAAAAAGCATCCATCTAGGATACTTTTTATTTCAATACTATGTACTTAATCTTGATTAATCAAAATAACCGCGGGGCCAGCGACTACTACTCCAGCTACTTCGATTTTTTCAAATTCCTTTACTGTAATAGATATAACGCCTTCTCTTTCCATCAATTCTTTACTCAGGACATCAGTCGGTATAGCTTTCACCGTCTTACCTCCTTTTCATTTATACAATATGCCAAAAACAACTTAACGCATCTATATATATGCATCACCTCCGCTTTCATTCCTTATTCCCTTCAAAACCCTTCTCTCCCTTCCATAACGTATTGAAAAATAAAAAAGCACTCGCAATCGCGAATGCTTTTTCATTATTTACTTTCTATTACTTTTAACATTCTATTAATAAATGCTGCCGATTCCCCACGCGTTGCAGAACCTTTCGGCATAAATTCATTATTTTCATTTCCTTTTACAATACCTAATCCATAAACACGTTGTACAGCTTGTTTATCATATGCTAAATCTTGATCTGAGAATGGTAACGAGACTAAGTTACCTTTAATTTTTTTATATTGCAGTGCACGGTCAATCATGATAACAGCTTCATCTCGTTTAATCGTATCGTTTGGAGCAAATATACCATTTCCTCTACCACTTATTATCCCAGCACTTGCTGCACGATTAATACCATCTATTAGCGATGGATGTGCTGTATTTAAGTCATTAAAATTCGATGATCCTTCAGGTAGCTGCAATGATCTTGATATTAAATTTGCAAATTCACCACGTGTCACAAGGCGCTCTGGCCAATAAGAACCTTTTCCATCTCCAACCATAATACCGCGCTTATCTAATTCACGAATGTCTGCTTCATACCAACCACCCGTTATATCATCTTTATGGTTCGCATCATAATAAACTTTTGTTCCTTGCAAGAATGGTTCCCACCCATTATTTTTAATCATAATGGCTGGACAAATCTTCCCACTCCAAAATTGATGTTTTTTCACATTTTCTAAAGGAATATTTAATTCCCCCATTAAATAAGCTGCTAGTTTACGAGCATTTTCAACAGCTTTATTGTAATCACCATCTTCGTTTACAGCAATTTCAATCGCAATTGATTCTCGATTCCCAGTTCCTTCTGCCCCATCTCCTGCATGCCAAGCATTTTCGTTTAATGGCAGGTGTTGATAAATCTCTTTATCGTCTACCGTAAAGTGCCACGACGCTGAACGATCTTCCGTTCCCGTTGCTTGGTTATATAAATATATCGCATGGTTTCTAGCATTTGCCCCAACACTATAATTATCGGTCTCATGAATCGTAATATACTTCGGGTTCATCGCATAACCTGGACGAATATTTTCATTTCCTTTTGGTACAATCATTTCTTTTAAAGGTACACCATAAATATCCGTTGTTTTCTCTTCTATTGGGGCAACATACATAGCTGCTGCACGTTTTGTACGTGTTGGTGCTGCATCTTGTATAAGTGAAGCTTTTGTTCCTTCAAATTTTGCTGAAGGTGAATGAATCCATTTCATCTCATTATTTATTTTTACTTGGAACCATTCTCCTGCCTGTCCAATTGCTTGAATAGTTTGCGGCTCCAATACATTTTCTTCTTTGTATGAAGTAAATGGTTCAGAGTAAGTAGAGCTTCCTTCATTAATAACTAACTTTTCACTTAATAACGGGTGAATTTCTTTAACCTCTACATTTCCATCACTATTTTGTATCCATCCCGTTCCCGATGAAGTTTGAACATAGTAAGCGTTTCCTTTTCTCTTCTCAGCTTTTACGACTTGATTCGAAATACGAATCCCTGTCTCTTTTTGAAAATTACTAGAATCGTATAAAGGTACTTCTTTCACTATATGTACAAGAAACTCACCTTGCACTTCACTTCTTACTCCTCTATCTTCCCCTCGACCATCTTCATCTTTCATATGGTTTTCAATACTTTTTAAAGCTTGTTCATCGGATGAAACTGTAACAGTTTTTCCAAGCTCATTAGCATAGGAATAATTTGGAATCGTCACCATACTAAATACAATTGATGCAGCTAAAACATTATAAAATCCTTTTTTCATCATAAATACTTAACACGCATATCATTAAATTCGTGTTAAAATTCCCCTCCTCAACCAAAATATAGATTATCTACTAAACTATTAAGCAACATAACCATTTACAATATAACAGACTCATTTCAATTCGTATAGATAGGAATGACTACTATTTGCCTACATTTACTATATTGGAATATAAAAAGAAGCTATAATATATAGCTTCTCTCTACGTTTCTTCAATCGTTATGCACCTTATATTCCACAACTTTACCATCTCTATCAAATTGTAAAACAAGATGTTCACTATCTATGGGAATAAAGCCACGTTCAGTTCCAAGATAGTACGAAGTGATAACCCCGTTTTCTCCATTTCTCGTTTCAGTAGGCGTTCCTAATAATTGTGTAATTTCTTCATTTGATTTTCCTGTTAATTTATATTTTTGCAATAGATCATCTACCATATGTACCCGTTTATCTTCAGCATGTAACCACCGATCTTGGTTAAACTTGGAAGTGTACGTATTCATACTTAATTGTGCAGTACATACTACTAACGGAATAAGTGCTACTATTAACACCCCCGATATTTGCTTCTTTTCTTCATTACGATTTTTAGCAACATATAAGATCGACTTTTGAATCATAACTAATAAAACAAATGGCATGGCTATTATAAAAATGCTCGTTACACTTAATGACGTATGAGCCATACCAATAATAAACATAAAAGCAAGATACATGAGTATATACAAACAAATATAAACATACAAAATACCCCTTAATATAACACTCAGAAAGCCCACCTCTTTTTAATTCATTATATAATTCATTCGATTAATGGTTTCTCGAAGTTTTTCCAACTCTTGACCTGTATATATTACTTTCCCCGTTAAGAATTCATTTCTGAAGAACGATACAATTTGCTCTCTATCTTTTAATCTCGGCGTTTTTTCTTCAGAAAGATCTAGCACTTCTTTCCCATTCTCATTATAAAAATATACAATCGGATTTATGTTTTCCTTTACAATATCAACTTGCATTTCTTTCAAACAATTGTATAGAATATGAGATAGTTTCTTCGCTCTATATACTGGGTTCCCTTCATTTTTCACTTGTATCGTTAATGAATCTTCACCTGTAATATATTCAAACGTCTCTTCTTTCTCTATCTCTTGTTGATACTTGCCAATTTCATCAATCATAAATGAATATGTACTAGCATTTTCTTTCGTTAAGCCATGAATTAATTTCCCTGTCCATTCTTTCGTTTCAAGTACATACATACCCGTTTTACTTAAAACAAGATGATGAATTCGAAAATCATTTCTTCCATGCTGATTCCTCATAAAAACATTCGGCATTATATGAAATTCATTATCTAGTATTATGCCTTGCTCTACGAAGCCACGCTTCATATATTGTAATGTTTCGTGCGTACTCACTTCGGCTCCATTTTTCGTATACTCTCGCAAATCTGCAATTAACTTTTGAAACATATGTATTTCGTTACTATGTTTTTCTTGCATTTCACTGCGTTCTTTACTATGTTGCACAGCTAATTGATTTTTCATCATACGCATATTTTCAAGTTCTCTAGCTGCACTTATTTGTAAATCATTGTATTTTTTCTGTTCCATATTTTTTAATGTATTTTGCTGCTCTTTATGTTCTGTAACCGTAGCTGCAATTTCATTTTCGTACGTTTCAATTGCTTGTTTCTTTTCAAATTCCGCTTGCTGGCTCTCTGATTCTAGCTGTTTATTTTTATAAAACAGCACGAATACTGCAGCTAATAATAATAAAATTACACCTATTAGCACATAATCCATATTTTTTCTCCTTTATTTCATTTTCAATTATTTTTTATAAATATATCTATTATAGTATACTATGGTTTCGATATAGACCTTGTAAAAGTTGTATATTTTTAATAAAAGGTACCTCTGAAGAGATACCTTTTATTTCCACTCTATTGTACACCATACTGAATATAACTTGAATCGTAGTATACCCATTGATTTGTCCCTAAGCAAAGCCATCCATCTTGCTTACTCCATACTCGATACGATTCACCATGATGTAACTGTCTTATAACATTTCCATTTAATGATGGAGCATCACGTAGATTTACATTATCACCAGTAATAGTCGCCACATAATGTTTATACTGAATATAACTCGAATCATTATATACCCACTGATTTGTCCCTAAACAAAGCCAACCACCCTGTTCTCCCCAAACTTCATATGCTTCGCCACGATTCAATTGGCGAATTACACTAGACTGTAAAGATGGTCCACTTCTCAAATTCACATTATCTCCATTAATTATAACAACTCCGTACACTGGAGTTGCATTATTAAACGGGGAAACATTACCTCCACCACTTGCTCCATTCCCTTGTAAAGCTTCTAATGAAACTGCAGCTGATACATCACAATTTCCTACGCCTGAAATTTGTCCAGAATCTGTGTACTGCCACGCTGTCCACTCTGTCCATCCACCAGCATCAGCAGGCGGTGTACTCGAGTATCTAGCAATCCAAAGTGGAATATCACTTAATCCGCTAATTCCGAACTCATTAATATACCAAACTCCTGTATATAACATTACATCTTTTCCAGTAGCCTGTTTCACATAATTTATGAAGCTTCTTGCCCAATTCGATATAGCGCTACCAGTTAAATTACTGTTGCTCGGATCTGTTGGTGATTCTAAATCCAGAACTGGCATTAAGTCTGTGTGGTTACTTTGTAATATACTCACAAAATATTTCGCCTCTGAAATTGCATCATTTTGTTCTGGGCGTGCAAAATGGTATGCACCGATTAATACATTCGCATTTCGTGCTGCTTGTACATTCTTAGTAAAAGTAGGATCAATGTAATTTACACCTTCTGTCGCTTTTGCATACGCCGCTGAAATACCGGATCCCTTCACTGCATTCCAATCAATATTCCCTTCCCAATGAGACACATCAATAAACGTAATATTTGAACTAGATCTATCTTGCATATAAAAGCTCCTATCAATTTTTTCATTTCGTATACATACAATATGTACAACTTTATTAAAGGGTGACGACGTTTATACTATAGACATAAAGAGCAAACATATTTTATAACCAAAGTAAAAAAGCCTTGTAATTACAAGGCCTTTTGTAAACTTCCTTTATTTTGTAGTAAATACATATTATAATACAATCCTTGTTCACTCAGTAATTCTTGATGCGTCCCTCTTTCTACTATCTCTCCATCGTGCATAACAAAAATTTGATCTGCATCTTGTATGGTAGATAATCTGTGCGCAATCGCTATCGTAGTCCGTCCTTTTCGCATTTGCTGTAACGCTGTTTGGATTGCATCTTCAGTTTCTGTATCAATATTTGCTGTTGCTTCATCTAATACTAACACTTTCGGATTCGTTGCTATCGTTCTAGCGAAAGCAATTAATTGTCGTTGACCACTAGAAAATGCAGCTCCTCTTTCTACTACTTCCGTTTCATACTGCTCTGGTAATTTTTCAATAAACGTATTCGCTTGCACAAATTGTGCCGCTTCTTTTACTTCTTCATCCGTAATTTCTTCATTATACATACGAATATTTTGTTTTACATTTCCCGCAAATAAAAATGCATCTTGCAATACAAGTCCTATTTTCTTTCTAATTTCTTGTTCTTCAAATTTCTCTAACTCTACACCATCTATTACAATATTTCCGGAATTAATATTATAGAATCTCAGTAATAAATTCATAATAGTACTCTTTCCGCTGCCAGTGTGCCCAACGAAAGCAACCGTTTGCCCTTGTTTCACGTGAAAAGATACATTTTTTAAAACATCACGTTTTCCATCGTACGAAAAAGTAACATTTTTAAATTCAATATCTCCATTAATAACTTGAGGATTTCCATCCCCTTTTTGAACTGGCGCTAAATCTTTCTCATCCATTAAATGAAATACACGTGATGATGAAACCAGTGCCTGTTGGAAAAATGATAATTTCATCATCATCTCATTTACAGGCTGGAAAAAACGATGTATATAGTTAACAAACGCATATAAAACGCCTACTTCAACAGGACTCTTCAAAGCATCAATTCCAAATAAACCAAGTACTAACGCAATAGCTACAATATGAACTAAATCAGTTGCTGGACGTAAAAGCAATGCATCTAACTTTAATGTACGTCGCCCTGCACTATAATGTTTATTATTCACTTCTTCAAATTCTTTTCTCATGCGCTTTTCTTGTCTGAACACTTGAACAATATTCATCCCTTGAATGGACTCGTTTAACTTTGCATTTAACACACTTAATTGATTACGGACTTCTAAATAAAAAGCTGCACTTTTCCGGCGATATAGCACCATAATCGCAAACATGATCGGAATTAATACGAGAGAAAATAGCGCTAATTTTACATTTAATAAAAACATCGCTACTAAAATCCCTACTAAAAATACGATATTTTTAACAAATGTTGATAATACACTGACATAAAAATCTTTAATTGCTTCTGTATCATTCGTTATGCGCGATACGAGCGTACCAATCGGCGTACGATCAAAGAAACTTAATGACAACTTTTGAACATGCTCATATACTTCAACACGCATATCTTGAACAATTTTAAAAGCAATATTTTGAAAATATAACAAGTCTAAATAAGTAAATAATACTTTTAATAAGTGAGCAACAATATACACTACAAATAAAGTAACAAGTGCTGATTGATCAAAGTTACGTGGTACTAAGTGTTCATCAAGAAATTGTTTAATTAAAAAAGGACCCATCATTTCTGTTACAGTTGCACCAACTAGAAATAAAAATGCTAATGCTAACAGTCCTTTATATGGCCTCATATAAGACAGTAATCTTCTTAAATCGCTCTGTTTTTTCTCAGCCATCATACGCCTCCTTTCTCGACTAATGCTTCTAACTGCTGGCTTTCATACATTTCTTTATACCAACCATGTTCTTTCATTAGTTGTTCATGTGTACCTCGTTGTACAATTCTACCTTCATCCACAACAAGAATAAGATTGGCATGCTGAATTGCACTTAAACGATGGGCAGTAATAATTGTCGTTTTCCCTGCTCTTTCCCTCTTTAAAGCATTTAAAATTGTTTCTTCTGTTTTTGCATCTACTGCTGATAAACAATCATCTAAAATTAAAATTTCAGCATTCGTTAATAAAGCACGCGCAATAGAAATCCTCTGTTTTTGACCTCCAGATAACGAAACGCCTCTTTCTCCTACTACTGTTTCATATCCTTCTGAAAATTGGAGAATATCATTATGAATACAAGCAATCTCTGCGGCCCGAGTAATTTCATTATATGTAGCATCCGCCTTTCCAAAGGCAATATTCTCCCCAATACTTGCTGAAAATAAAAAATGATCTTGCGGCACGTATGAAATGGCAGAACGGACACCGTAAAGTGTTACATCGCGAATATCCCGCTCCCCAACTTTTAACTCACCATTAAAATGATCATACTCACGTATTAAACATTTTAATAAAGTCGTTTTCCCTGCACCTGTACGTCCTACAATCCCTAACGTTTCCCCCTTCTTCAAATCAAAGTGAATATCCGTTAAATGTAACAGTTCATTTTTCTTATACGAAAACGAATCGACCGCAAATGAAATATCACCGCTCGCTATTGTATGCACAGCATTTTCTCTATTTACTACATCTGATTTTTGTGAGAGGATTTTTTCTACACGGTCATACGAAGCACGCCCACGCTCCATAATATTAAACAGCCATCCAAACGCTAACATCGGCCAAACGAGAGTACCTAAATATGTCGTAAATGTAACGAGATCACCTACTGTTAATTCACCTCTCACAACTAATACTGACCCGTAACATACTGCAATTAAAAAAGAAAAACCTACGATAAGAGCGATTGTTGGATCAAATAACGAATCAATACGTGCAACTAACATATTTTTATGTACGACATCTTCTGATTTTTTTCGGAACGCTTGTAAATCTTCTTTTTCTTGTCCAAGCGATCGAATTACCTTCATCCCACTCATACTCTCTTGCACTTTATCATTGATTTCCGAAAACGATTGCTGTGCTTTATGAAACCTTTTATGTAATAAAGTGCCGTAATAATTTGTCGATATTGCTACAATCGGCATTGGAATTAAGCTTAACAATGTTAACTTCCAACTAATTGTAAAACCCATCGCTACGAGTACACATCCTCCAACAGCTAATGAATCAACAAGTGTTAAAACACCCGCCCCAGCAGTTTGCTGAATTGCTTGAATATCATTGGTCGCATGCGCCATTAAATCACCTGTTCGATTTGACTGATAGAAAGATGGACTCATCTTTGTAAAATGTTCATACAAATTTTTCCGTAATTGGCGAGCTAACTTTAATGAAGACCCAAAAATCATAATGCGCCACACGTAACGTAATATGTACATCGTAATACCTACGAGCACTAAGAGTACAACCCATTTTAGTAACTTATCAGTCGTTAATGTTCCATCGTTAATTTCATCTACAACAATCCCAATCACTTTTGGTGCTACAAGTTCTAAAAGTGCGACGCCAAATAATAAAATAATTCCGGTTATGTACGCTCGTTTTTCTTGTTTAAAAAACCACGCTAAATTCATAAATACTTTCATATTTTTCCTCCTCCCTTAAAATGAGCGATGTTTTCAGTTTACCAAAAATACAGAATTTTTAAAAGTTTTAAACTCTGTCTATATCAAAAAGAAAAGACACTCTTAGCGAGTGTCTTTTAGCGCTTATTTCATTTGTTGCTTGTTCATCGCGCTCATCATTTGATTGATTTTCTTTTGGGAAGGTTTTTGTCCCATTTGCATCATCATCATTTTTAACATTTGTTCGTTAATTGGTGGATTTTTTTGTAAGTAATTCATCATGTATTTGCGGGCAATGAAAAATCCTAACGCCACGCCTGCTACTAGTGCTACTACGCCCACTAGAATACCTAACCAAATTGGCATATATTTTCCTCCTTCATGTTGTCTACCTTACAGTGTACTAAAACCTTTTCAATAAGACAAGATACAATTCGACATTTTTTACACATATGTTCGTACTTGTTTTAGAGGATTCAGCCATCCGTACTTTGTATTTTCATAATCCATAGCTAAAAATGTTAATTCACACTTCCGAAGCACCTCAAAGAAAGTCGTTTCCATAGAAACATTTCCAGAGGTATTCATGCGAATATAGTGTGGTTTCACCATTATTTCGCCATATTCTGCCCCTGTATAAAGTGTATGTGTATGATGTGTTCGATCATATTTACCAAGAACGCGCAAAGCTTGTTCTAATTTATGATGAATTTTCATTACTTGTAACGGCATCGTTATATACATCATTTGTTTATATAGCACTTTTTTCTCCGAAAGGGACCCAGATTCTGAAAATCGAGCAAATAAATCAAAAAACAAATATTCACGACCAAAGTAAGCTTTCGCAATATCCTCTTGAATTAAATACAATTCATACGTTTTCATCTTTCGCCTCCCAATCTGGACAACCTTTTCTCTTCATTATATAGAAGAAATTTTGCAATGATTGTCTGACTGCGGAGAGAGAAAAAACTTTTTCTGTCGAAAAAACTCATTTACATAGAAAAACCTCTCCATGCCGGAGAGATTTTTCTAAAATCATTAAAGCATTTCTTTTACTTTACGAACAACGTTCTCTACAGTAAATCCATACTCTTCCATAATCTTCTCACCAGGAGCAGAAGCACCGAATGTATCGATACCTAACACATCTCCTTCAAGACCTACGTAACGGTGCCATCCGAATGTAGCACCCATTTCGATTGCGAAACGTTTTGTTACTGCTTTTGGTAATACAGATTCTTTGTACTCAGCAGTTTGAGCTTCAAAGCGATCCATAGATGGCATGCTGACAACAGATGCGTCAACACCGTCTACTGCTAATGCTTTTTGAGCCTCAACAGCTAGACTTACTTCTGATCCAGTTGCAAGTAAGATTACATCAGCTGTTTCTTTCTTGCTTGCAGAAACTACATATGCACCTTTTGCTACTTTTTCATACGTATCGTCTTTTGCACCTTCTAATGTTGGAAGATCTTGACGAGTTAATACTAAAGCAGTTGGTTTGTTTGTAGATTCTAGAGCTAGTCTCCAAGCCGCAACAGACTCGTTACCGTCAGCTGGACGAATAACAGATACATTTGGCATTGCACGTAGCGCCGCTAATTGCTCGATTGGTTCATGTGTTGGACCATCTTCACCAACAGCGATACTGTCGTGTGTGAATACATACGTTACCGGCAATTGCATTAATGCTGCAAGACGAATTGCTGGACGTAAGTAGTCAGAGAATACGAAGAACGTACCACCGTAAGTTTTTAAACCACCATGTAGTGCAATACCGTTCATTGCTGCACCCATTGCGAACTCACGTACACCGTACCAAATGTTCTTACCGCTGTAATCATCTCTTGTAAAGTCTTTTTCGTTATTCATGTATGTTTTGTTAGAACCAGCAAGGTCAGCTGATCCACCGAAGAATGATGGTACAGATTCTGCAATTGCATTAATTACAGCACCAGAAGAATTACGAGTTGCTGCTTTTGATCCTAATTCATAAGTTGGTAAGTTTTGCTCCCAACCTTCTGGAAGTTGACCGTTCATTGCTGCTTGGAATTCGTTTGCTAATTCTGGGTATGCTTGTGCATATTCACCTAGCATCGTGTTCCACTCTGCTTGCGCAGTTTCACCAACATCTTGTACTGTTTTACGGAAGTTGTCGTATACTTCTTCTGCTACGTGGAAGTCTTGCTCAGCAGTCCAAGCATATGCTTCTTTCGTTAATTTTGTTTCTTCTACACCTAGTGGAGAACCATGTGAAGCTGATTTTCCTGATTTGTTTGGAGAACCGAAACCAATTGTCGTTCTTACTTCAATTAGCGTTGGGCGTTTTTCGTCAGCTTTCGCTTCTTCGATTGCTTTTGCGATAGCTTCAATATCGTTTCCATCCTCAACACGGATTACTTGCCATCCGTATGCTTTGTAACGATCTTCTACACTTTCAGAGAATGAACGATTTAAATCGCCATCTAATGAAATATCGTTTGAATCGTAAAGCACGACAAGGCGACCTAATTGTAAATGAGCAGCTAATGAAGATGCTTCAGCAGAAACGCCTTCCATTAAATCTCCATCACCACAAATAGCGTATGTATAATGATCTACTACATTATACGCATCACGGTTATATTTAGCAGCTAAATGTCTTTCAGCCATTGCCATACCTACAGCAGTTGCAATACCTTGTCCAAGTGGACCAGTCGTTGCATCTACACCAGCTGTATGACCGTACTCAGGATGTCCTGGAGTTTTGCTTCCCCATTGACGGAAGTTCTTTAAGTCATCCATTGTTACATCATAACCAGATAGGTGAAGTAGGCTGTATAATAACATTGAACCATGACCTGCAGATAATACGAAACGATCACGGTTAAACCACGTTGGGTTATTTGGATTGTGTTTCATAAATTGAGTCCATAATGTATAAGCCATTGGTGCTGCACCCATTGGCATTCCTGGGTGACCAGAGTTTGCTTTTTCAATCGCATCGATGGATAATGTGCGAATCGTGTTGATAGAAAGTTGTTCGATTGAATGTGACATGCTATTCTTCCCTTCGCTTATATTAGTAAACGTTTTATACATTTATATGATAGCTTCCCACGCAAGATTATACAACATGTATCGACAAATATGTTGATGTTTTTTTGATTTTTTATAAAAAAATCAATGATTCCGGGAATGTATAGGCATTCAATATGACATACTTTTTCATTATTTTTATTTTAAAAAGAAAGGGAATTATCTGTATATTTATACAGATATACAAAATTCTTCTATACTAACTTTTTAACCCGCTTGTGAACTACCCCCACTTAACATGATTATTATCTACTTTCATTGTTATACCAAACTTTACCTCTTATAAGACTGATTATAGCAGGGGCGAAATAAATGGGAAAACCAAATGTTTGGTTACGCCAAACCGAAATCCATCTCCCACCTACCGCTAGGCTATCGTCTTTCACACGCCCCAGGAAGGAGATTTCTTTCGGATAATGCGTTAAAAATACCAAAAAACATCTACATTCGATGCTTTTCAAATCAGTTAAACAATCCGTTTCCGAATCGAACTTGAAATAAAATCAATGATAATGACCATTAAAATGATGCCCAATAAAATAATTCCCACGCGAGACCAATTACGTGAACTCAGCGCAAAAATTAGGGGCGTACCAATACCACCTGCTCCAATAACACCTAAAATGGCAGCGGATCGTACATTAATTTCGAACCTGTATAATGTATACGATAGAAAATCTGGTAATACTTGTGGCAATACTGCATACCAAAGTATTTGGAACCGGTTTGCGCCTGTAGCTATTAACGCCTCTGTCGGCCCCTTATCTATATTTTCAATTCCTTCTGAATATAATTTCCCTAACATTCCAATAGAGTGTAATCCTAAAGCTAGAACGCCGGCAAAAGAGCCTGGTCCAACAGCCTTTATAAATAAAAGGGCCATAACTAATTCAGGAAATGTACGAACAAAACTAAGTACAAATTTCCCAGTTCCTGAAGTTAGTTTTCCACTGCTCATATTCGTCGCCGCCCAAAAAGCAAATGGAACAGATAAAAAGGCAGAAATAAATGTACCCAATATCGCAATTGCCAACGTATCAATTAAACCATGTAATAAATCTTCACCATCTGGCAAAGATACATACGCCCAATCTGGATTCAATACACCTGTCATAATTGCTTTTGTAATTTCTCCTGCCGTATCCTTAATTCCTTCTAGCGGTACTCCTGAAAAAGCCCATACGTAAACAAATGTAAGTGCTATAAAAATAAACAAGCGATACACACTCGGTTTCTTCGGTTTTGGTACGATTATCGTCGTTTTACTCATTATAATTTCTCCCGCAACAATGTACTTACATAATCAATTAACAATACAACAACAAGGGTATAGATAATAATAGATGCAGTTTGCTGATATTGTAAAAATCCAAGTGTACGATCATAGTATAATCCAATACCACCTGCTCCTACTAAACCTAACACAGCTGCTGCACGTACGTTCACCTCAAATGTATACAGAACATAAGAGACAAAATGCGCTTTCACTTGCGGAATTACTCCATAAACAATCCATTGCACTTTATTTGCTCCTACTGCTGTCATCGCCTCTAAAGGACCTGGATCAATTGATTCAATTGACTCATACAACAATTTCGCCACGAGCCCAATCGAGAAAAAAGTAAGAGCCAGAATACCTGGAAGTGGCCCGATTCCAAAAATCGCCACGAAAATTGCCGCTAATAATAAATCTGGTATCGTTCGGATAAAATTTAATATCATTCGAGCTGGACTGTATAAAAATGTACTAGTAAATACATTACTTGCCGCAAATAGTGCCAGTGGAATAGCTAAAATCGCACCTAAAGTCGTCCCAATAATCGCCATACGTATTGTATCTAACATCGCTGTTGTAATAACTTGAAAATAACTCCAATCTGGCGGCACCATCTCTTTTAACAAATCCATCATATTAGGAAAACCAACTACTAGTTTTGACAATGATGCATCGACCTGTACACTACTTCCCCACAACAGTAAAATGACTAGAACAGCCGTTAACATATGTTTCAACTTACTCGGTGGCTTCGGTATCGATTTCGAATATATCGTCACGTCATTCATTTAACTGCCACCTCTAACAATTCACTTTTCTGTACTACGTCACCATAAATTTCAGCAAACTTTTCATCCGTTGCCTCTTCTACTAAGCCATCAAAAACAATTTCTCCTGCATGTAATCCAATAATGCGCGTCGCATATTGCCTAGCTAAATCAATAGAATGTAAGTTTACAATTGTTGTAATTCCAAAATCTTCATTAATTTTCTTCAAATCATCTAATACTTGCTTTGTTGTTAGCGGATCTAACGATGCAACAGGTTCATCTGCCAATATGATTTTTGCTTCTTGCGCCAACGCTCTAGCAATCGATACACGTTGCTGTTGTCCTCCTGATAATTCATCAGCACGCGCATATGCTTTTTCTAAAATATTTACTCTTTTTAACGATTGAAAAGCAAGCTCCAAATCTTCTTTCGGAAATAGACCTAACGTTGTACGCAACGTCGAATGATACCCAACACGGCCAGCTAATACGTTCTTTAATACTGTTGATCGCTTTACAAGGTTAAAACTTTGAAAAATCATACCAATATCCCGGCGCATGCGGCGTAATCCTTTCCCTTTCGCAGCCGTAATAGACTCACCTTCAATCATGATTTCTCCTTCTGTAATCTCATGAAGACGATTTACCGATCTTAGAAGTGTAGACTTTCCAGCTCCGGAAAGCCCTACCATTACAACAAACTCACCTTTTTGAATTTTCAAGTTTATATTATTCAATCCTTTTGTACCATTTGGATACACTTTGGAAACATTTCGAAACTCTATCACACATCTTACCTACCTTCTATGTATTCAAAACGGCAAACTAACTGAAAACATACCTTTCCAGCTAGTTGCCATTTCCATATGTATTATTGCGTTTTTACTTTCTTTCCATATTCACGAACGATATCAAATTTACTATCATCAGATTTAACATATCCTTCATGTGAATATACTTCTTTAATGATTTTGTGACCTTCCTCATTCTTTCCAATTTCAATGAAAGCATCCTGTAATTTCTTGCTCCACTCTTCATCTAAATCAGAGCGTACCGAAATCGTATCGTTTGGAATTTTCTCCGTAAATTTCACTATTTTCGTTTGATCGAATATATTCGGATAATCTTTTTTTACAATATTACGAGCATCTTGGAATACAACAGCTGCATCTACATCACCATTTAAAAGAGCAATAAGCGACTGATCGTGACCTTTTAATGTAACAGGTTTCACATCTTTTAACGGATCAACGCCCTCTTTTAATAGTACAGCCGCAGGCCACACATATCCCGCTGATGACGTTACATCTTGATAGCCAATTTTTTTACCTTTTAAATCTTTTACACTATTAATATTTGAATCTTTCTTAACAACAAACTCAGATTTATAAAAGTCTACTAAGTCCTTTGTAGGAGCTCCCGTTTCATCATCTACGCCAAAACGTTGCGCTTGTAAAATTACGTTTGCTGCCTTTTTCTCATGTGCTAACACATACGCTGTTGTGGGTAAAAATCCTACATCTACTTGCTTAGATGCCATCGCTTCTACAATTGTATTATAATTCGTTGAAATACTAACTTTTACTGGAATATTTAACTTATCACTTAATAGCTTCTCAAGTGGTTTTGCCTTCGCCTCTAACGTATCTGCATTTTGAGAAGGAACAAATTGAACATTTAAAGTCTTCGGTACATACCCTTTTTTCGTATCTTCATTTTTACTTGCGCTTGATTCCTTCGTTCCACAGCCACTTAACAAACCCGCTGCTAATACAACTGTTGTGCTCATTGCAAAAACTTTTTTCAACATGTTAATGCCTCCATTTTTCATTGTTATAAAATAACCTTTCATAAACATGAAGAAATATATCACACATTTTTACAAATAATTGATTATTTACAGAATCTTTACATATTCTATACACTCACATTAAAATTCTCTCCATATATTTGATATGCTTAATCAGTAGATAATAATAGAAAAGGTGAATGATATTGAATCAAAATCAAATTGTAACTTTAAACATCCTATTAACAAGTGATATACATGGTACTGTTTATCCAATTCACTACCAAGATAACTCTCCAGCAGAAATTGGTTTAGCTAAGATTTCTACTCTTATAAAAAAAGAACGGTCCCAAAATAAAAACGTTCTTTTAATTGATAACGGTGACTTCATACAAGGAACACCATTTACTTACCATTACGCTACATACGAAAAAGATAAGAAAAACCCAATGTCATTAATAGCAAACTATTTACGTTATGATGCTGCAGTGATTGGGAATCATGAATTTAATTATGGAATGGATGTATTAAACAATGCTATTTCTACTGCAAACTCCCCATATTTATCAGCAAATATTTTAGACAAAAGCAGTAAAAAACCTTATTTTGGGAAACCATATATAATAAAACATATTGAAGCAAATATAAAAATTGCTATTTTAGGGGTGACAACGCATTATATTCCAAATTGGGAACAACCCCATCACATTAAAGACTTGCAATTTGAAGATGCGTTAGAAACAACAAAAAATTGGGTTTCTTACATTCACGAACATGAGAAACCAGATTTACTAGTCGTAGCGTATCATGGGGGATTTGAACGCGATTTACAAACTGGAGAACCGACTGAAGTTTTAACAGGCGAAAACCAAGGGTATGCTATGTGTCATGAAATTGAGGGCATAGATATTTTATTAACAGGCCATCAGCACCGAGAAATGGCTCAAACAGTGGGTAATGATGTAACAATTTTACAGACTGGATGTAATGGACATTCAGTTGGAAAAGTAACTGTAACATTTGAAAAAATGAAACAAGAGTGGGTAAAAAAAGAGAGTCATTCAGAACTATTGACTGTGCAAGAAATCGAGGCAGATCCAGATGTTCTTTACTTGGTAACCGATTATGAAGAGAAAACACAAAAATGGCTTGATCAACCTATTGGAACCATCCACGGTGACATGCAAATTTCAGATGCTATGCAAACTCGTTTGCAAGACCATCCTTTTATTGAATTCATAAATAAAATACAGATGGATATAGCTAATGTTTCTATTTCTTGTACAAGCTTATTCCATAATACATCTCCAGGTTTTCCGACATATGTAACAATGCGTGACATCGTTTCTAATTATATTTATCCAAATACATTAAAAGTAATTAGAATAACTGGAGCTGATATAAAAGATGCTCTCGAACTCTCTGCTTCTTATTTCACATTAAAAGAAGATGGAACCATCATCGTAAACCCTAGCTACATAGAACCAAAACCGCAACACTATAATTACGATATGTGGGAAGGAATTTCGTACGTATTAAACATTTCCAAACCAATTGGCGAAAGAGTAGAATCTTTACAGCATAAAGGCACTCCTCTTAATATGAGTGAAGAATATGACGTCGTTATGAATAATTATCGCGCGAGCGGCGGAGGGAACTTCTTTATGTTTCAAAATAAGCCCGTAATAAAAGATATACCAACAAATATGTCTGAACTTATCGCTAACTATATATTGAAGCATAAAAAGATAGAAGCAACAGTCAATAACAACTGGAAAGTTATTAACTAACGATTATAATAAATAAAAAAGATGGGCTTCGCCCATCTTTTAGTTTAATTTTGCATTATCTTGCTTTTTTAAAGCTTTTAATTTCGCCGGTGTAACATCAGTACCTTGTTCGTTAACGACTTTAATTCCTTTTAGTTCGTTTAACATATTTTGACGAAATCCTTTTAAATATTGTTCACGTAGCGATTGACGCTCACGTTGTTCTTCTTCAGTTAAACCTTCAGCTTTTGCTTTTTTCGCTAAGAAGTTAATGCGTTCAACGAGTTCGTGACTAAGCATCTCGAATCCCCCTTCTACTCAAAACTGATTATTATCATACAATAGTTACTCTTCTTTATCAAGCAATTGCTTTGTATACTCTACATATCTACGATGTACCGTCGCTTTTGAAACATTATGGCCAAAGCCACGTAGTGTTGCTGCAATTTCTTCGAAAGTAAGTTCACTCTTACGCAAACGTACAATTTCCTCAATTGGCACTTCTTTCTTCTCTCGTCCTACACTTAAATGACGATTCTTTAAATTATTTTCTGGACGATAGCCTTTTTCTACTGCTCGTTGCATACCACGTTTAATTTTTAAATTATGAATCTTTCTTTGATACTCTTCAACAATACCAATAATATCTAATACCATTGAATCAGAATCCGACAATTGCAATTCACCATTATGTGTATGCGTATATACTTTTATTCCTTCTTTATGTAAACAGTGCATTAACGCAATCTTTGCATTCCCCCTACCAAGGCGCGTTTCATCTTGTATAAGTAGCACATCAATTTGTTCGTCTCGAATTGTATCTAGCACTTCTAATATGCCGTCACGTTCAATTGTATAGCCACTAGCCTGCTCTTCAATCACCTTAGTAACATTCATTTGATAGCGCTCCGCTAAATGCAATAATTCATCTTTTTGACGTAATAATGATGTTTCTTGCGCTTCTTTTGTTGTACTCACACGCGCATAAATAATTGCATTCATTATGAACCCCTCTTTCTCACTATAATTTCCCTTTAGTGTAACATAAATTCGCCTTTTGTTCGAACTTATGTTTGTAGAATGTTTTTTCACATGTTATACTTATTAATAAGAAAAATGAAAGAAAACGAGGTGTTAGAAAACATGGAAAAGTTAACGAAACGCCAGCAAGACATTCTCGACTTTATTAAGCTAAAAGTACAAGAAAAAGGATATCCACCTTCCGTACGTGAAATTGGTCAAGCAGTCGGCCTCGCTTCTAGTTCTACAGTGCACGGACATTTATCAAGATTAGAAGAAAAAGGATACATTCGACGCGATCCAACAAAACCACGCGCAATTGAAATTTTAGGTGAAGACCGAATGGATACAGAAACACAATCTGTTATTCAAGTTCCAATTGTAGGGAAAGTTACTGCTGGATTACCAATTACAGCAGTCGAAAGCGTTGAGGAACACTTCCCTCTTCCAGCTAGCATTGTCGCAGGAGCAGATCAAGTGTTTATGTTACGTATTTCTGGAGATAGTATGATTGAAGCTGGTATTTTCGATGGAGATTTAGTTGTTGTTCGCCAACAACAGTCTGCATATAATGGTGAAATTGTAGTCGCTTTAACAGAAGATAATGAAGCAACTGTGAAACGTTTCTATAAAGAAAAAGACCATTTCCGTCTACAACCGGAAAACTCTTCATTAGAACCTATCATTTTAAAGCAAGTGTCAGTTATCGGTAAAGTAATTGGCGTATATCGTGATTTACATTAAGAATATAAAAGAAGATAATTACCTTATTTATACGGTAATTATCTTCTTTTTTTGTATTTTGATAGATTTTCACACATTCTATTTCTTATGAACGCGTTTCAATCGTCACATCGCCCGCAGCTGTTTTACCGCTAATCTTTTTACTCCCATTACCAATCGTTACGTCTTTATTTTCTTCATTAAAAATTGTTACATCCCCGGCAGCACTTTGCCCAGTAATTACCGCATCTTTTGGTTTTTCCGATAAAGTAATATTTATATCTCCCGCAGTTGAACTTGCTTCTAGATTGTACTTAGAATCATGATCTAGAATATTTATTTCCCCACTGGTCGTTTTTGCAGTCACTTTCCCTATTACTTTTTTAAAGTTTACTTCACCAGCTTTTGTAGATCCCTCCACATTCTTAGTCGTTACATGTTTCAAATCCACTTCTCCAGTAAGTGTTCTAGCACTTACACGGTCACTTTTCACATCACTTATTTCAATTTGTCCAGCAGATGAATTTACTTTTACATCTTGGTAAGAGCGTTCAGGCACAAGGAGAGTCAATGTAGACGTTTGAAACCTAAAATCGTAAAAAGAAAAATCAAATAAAGCATCTTTTTCTCTTTCCCCAATGATTTTTAATGTGTCACCATCTTCAGTAATACGAATCTCTTGTTTACGAGCATCTCCTGATTGCTTTACATAAAAAGAAGCGTCAGGAGATTTTTGGACAACAATATCCCCGACATCTAACTTAACTTCTATATTTTTTAGTGTTTCATTTTTAATTTTATCTTCTTTGTTTCCTTCTTCTGCAGCTTGCACTGCTTTTTCATATGTTTGTGAAATCCCAATTACTCCAATAATGATACAAGCGATTGCTACTAACAATATTTTTTTCATCATCTACTCCCCTTTTATCATTTTGAAATTCCATATGACATAACGTACACAAAGCCTTTTAAACCACTTCGTACTATAATAAGCAATCATACATAACAACAAACCTACTCCAACAAAAGTTATACTAACAAATAAATCTAACCATATAAAAGTACCCATAAATACTTTTCCAATTACGAAAAATGGTGTCACTACACTAGCAATCCCACCGACCCAAAAAGAAAATATAAAAGCAATAATTGCAACTAACGGGCCTAACACAATAATGAAATTAAACAAACTAAGTCCAATCGCCGCCATGACAGCTCTTGTCACATTTGAAGTTGATGGATCTTTTTTCATTTCATCGAAACGATACATCGCAAGCAATTCTTTTGCAATTACTTTCGGAGAACCAAGCCCCTTTATTATTTCCGATTCAGTTTTCTCCTCTTCTATCCCAAACTGAAAATGCTCTTCATAATCAAATAAAATATCTTTTCTCTCTTCGTCCGGTAACTTTCTAAGGTGACTTGATAATTCCTTAAGAAACTGTTCTTTACTCATCCCATTCCACCCCTTCAATAATTTCTTGTACACCTTTCGCAAAATCACGCCACTCTGTTACTAACAAATTCAGTTGCGTTTCCCCTTGCTCAGTTAGTTGATAATATTTGCGAGGTGGTCCTTCCGTAGATTCTTTTAAATACGTTTGAAAATATCCTTCCTTCGTTAAACGGCGTAATAAAGGATATACTGACCCTTCCGATATTAAAAATTTATTTGAGATTTGCTGAACAAGTTCATAACCGTAACAATCCTTACGTTTCACAAGTGCCAGTACACACAGTTCTAACACACCTTTTTTAAACTGAACGTTCAAGTGCAATCCGCCTTTCTCATTTCAGTACTGTTCAATACACGGTACCTTCCTTATCCATAATATACCACTTAGTACTATTTATTGCAAGGTACTATATTTTTAAACACTCGAACTTCAGTGTTAAACATATCCAATACCGAACACAACATATCATACAATTTTTTAAACCCATAGATATTACGCATGTTACTTTTACTTATCCACCCTTTTGGAACACAAAGTAATTCGAATTTCACCACGTTACATTAAAGATATGGAATAGAAATTCAAATACCGTCATATTTTTTCAGGCATCTATTCAATTCATTTCAACTAACACCTATATTGTCGACAAATAAAAAAGCCCTGATACCGTAGTATCAGGGCTTCCTCACCTCTTAGTATAGAGACATATATTGATCGCGTTCCCATTGGTGAACTTGCGTGCGGAAAATATCCCACTCAATTTCCTTCGCTTCGATGAAGTGCTCAAGTAAGTGATCTCCTAATGCGTTACTAATTACTTCATTAGATTGTAATGTAACTAAAGCTTGCGCTAATGTTGCCGGTAAATCAACGATACCTGCTTCTTCGCGCTCTTCTTTTGTCATTACGTAGATGTTACGATCTACTGCAGCTGGTGGAGTTAATTTGTTTTTAATTCCATCAAGACCTGCTGCTAATAATGTTGCCATTACTAAATATGGGTTTGCAGCTGGGTCAACACTACGTACTTCTACGCGTGTGCTAATACCACGAGATGCAGGGATACGTACTAATGGACTACGGTTTTGTGCAGACCACGCTACATAACAAGGAGCTTCGTATCCAGGTACTAAACGCTTGTAAGAGTTTACAGTTGGGTTTGCTACCGCTGTAAATGCTGGTGCGTGTTTTAAAATACCTGCGATGAAGTGACGAGCGTCATCACTTAATTGTAAGTCACCGTTTTGATCATAGAATACGTTCTCACCATTTTTGAATAGTGATAAGTTACAGTGCATACCTGAACCGTTCACACCGTATAATGGTTTTGGCATAAATGTTGCGTGTAAACCGTGTTTACGAGCAATTGTTTTTACAACAAGTTTGAATGTTTGAATGTCATCACATGAACGAATTGCATTTGCATATTTGAAGTCAATTTCGTGCTGCCCTGGAGCAACTTCATGGTGAGACGCTTCAATTTCAAAGCCCATTTCTTCAAGTTCAAGAACGATATCACGACGACAGTTTTCCCCTAGATCCATCGGCGCAAGGTCGAAGTATCCACCGTTATCGTTTAATTCTAATGTTGGATTTCCTTTTTCATCTACTTTGAATAGGAAGAATTCCGGCTCTGGTCCAAGATTGAAATCTGAGAATCCTAAAGCTTCCATTTCTTTTAATACACGTTTTAAATTGTTACGTGGATCCCCTTCAAATGGAGTGCCATCTGCATTGTAAATATCACAGATTAATCGAGCTACTTTACCTTTTTCAGCTGTCCAAGGGAAAATCACCCAAGTATCTAAGTCTGGATATAAGTACATATCAGATTCTTCAATACGTACGAAACCTTCAATAGAAGATCCATCAAACATCATTTTGTTATCAAGAGCTTTTGTTAATTGGCTCACTGGAATTTCTACGTTTTTAATTACTCCTAAAAGGTCCGTAAATTGTAAACGGATATACTTTACATTCTCTTCTTTCGCCAAACGGAAAATATCTTCTTTTGTGTACCTAGCCATTATAAATTCCTCCTTAGTCCCTCTAAACACCTTCAGAATCAGTTCTCTTTAGTGAAAAAACCTTGAAATATCACCTTGTCGCAATGAAGTTCGATTAAATCTACCTGTATGTTGTAGTTCGTCTCGAAGTATTTTGCGAAGCTCAGTTTTTGAAATTTCTTTCGTTTCTTCTTTTACTTTCACTGCTTCTGTTTGATTTTCTTTCATTAGTAACACTTGTTTAATACCAGCCATATTCAAGCCTTGATCTAATAAATCTTTAATCTCTAACAACTTATCTACATCGTTAAATGAAAATAATCTACGATTCCCCTTTGTACGGGTTGGAGAAATAAGATTATGCTCTTCATAGTAGCGAATTTGACGTGCAGATAATTGTGTTAAATCCATAACAATACCAATAGGAAACAGCGGGGCAGAACGTCTATCTTCTTTCATTGCTTCAGTTCCTCCTTCGCCTTAACTGCTTCTCATTTTATACCATGTTATGTTTGATGTCAATAGATGTTAGCTTTTCTTACATGATTTTTTATAAATTTTTTCATTCTTTTTTCTAATGAAATAAATCATTCCTTTCACACGAAAAAAAGCTGTCAAAATTGACAGCTTCCCTTTAAGAAATTGTTAATAATTCTTTTTCAATTAATGCATCAATTGCAGAACAAATCGCAATCTTCACATGCGAATAAGTTAGCCCACCTTGTACGTAAGCAACATAAGGCGGACGAATTGGACCATCAGCCGACAATTCAATACTTGCACCTTGAATAAACGTTCCCGCAGCCATAATTACATCATCTTCATACCCCGGCATATAGTTGGCATATGGAGTGAAATGAGAGTTAATCGGAGATGCATATTGAATTGCTTGGCAGAATGCAATCATGCGATCTTTGTCATCAAATTGAACAGATTGAATTAAATCCGTTCTTGGTGCATTCCACGCTGGTGATGTATTCATTCCTAACTTTTCTAAAAATGCAGCTGTAAAAATCGCACCTTTTAGCGCTTGTCCTGCTACATGCGGCGCTAAGAAGAAACCTTGATACATTTCTTGCAGACTGTATAAAGATGCCCCTGCTTCCGCACCGATTCCTGGAGATGTTAAACGATATGCACACGCTTCAACATACTGTTCTTTACCGACAATGTAACCACCAGTTTTAACAATTCCCCCACCCGGGTTTTTAATAAGCGAACCTGCCATTAAATCTGCACCAACATGACATGGCTCTTGCTCTTCAATAAACTCGCCATAACAGTTATCTACAAACACGACAACATCCGATTTAATTTCCTTCACAAACGCTATCATCTCTTTAATTTGAGAAATAGTAAACGACGGACGAGTAGCATAACCTTTTGAACGCTGAATTCCAATCATCTTCGTATTACTATGAATGGCAGCTGCAACAGCTCTAAAATCAACTAGCCCCTCTTCAGTAAGCGGAACTGCATTATAACCAATATTATATTCTTTGAATGATCCTACACCTTTTCCACGTACACCAACAATTTCTTCTAATGTATCATACGGCTTACCCGTGATGTACAACAACTCATCTCCTGGACGTAAAATACCGAATAGCGCTGTTGAAATTGCGTGAGTACCTGAAATGATTTGCGGACGAACAAGACCAGCTTCCGCTCCAAATACATCGGCATACACTTTTTCTAACGTATCACGACCAATATCATCATAACCGTAACCTGTCGTCGGAATAAAATGTGAATCACTAATTTTATGTTTACGGAAACTTTCTAACACACGAAACTGATTACTTTCAATTACTTCATCCGCACGTTTATGTACTTCTGTAATTTGACTCTCTACTTCTTTTACGATTGGAGCAATTTTTTCTCCATTTTTCAAACGATCAAACATTTTTATTTTCTCCTTCTTCCACTAAAAATCTCTTTAATTGTACATTAAGCGATGAATGAGCAAAAATATACCCCGCGCAATCATATACAAATTTATCTTCCAAAAACTCCATTTTTGTTAATAGCGTCTCTGTCTTTAATAGAGTTAATAACTTACCTTCACTCGGAGGAATTTCCACTTGATAACGATTCATTTCTTTCTTCATTTTCGTTTCTATCGCTTCTTTTATATGTAATAGATCATTTTCTTCAAAAGCACTAGTCATTAAGAAGTCACTTTTCGGAAACGGAATAAAGTTTTGATGTAATTCATCTTTTTTATTATATAACGTAATAATAGGAATATGATTGATTTCAAGTTCTGACAATAATTGTTTTACTGTTTTCTCATGCCCTACATAATTCGGATCTGCAGAATCCACAACATGTAAAATAACATCCGCTTCACCAGCTTCTTCTAATGTCGAGCGGAATGCAGCAATTAATGATGTAGGTAAATCTTGTATAAAACCAACCGTATCAGTTAGTAATACTGTATAACCAGAAGGTAACGGCATCTTCCTTGTTGTCGGGTCTAGCGTTGCAAACAACAAGTTCTCTTCAAATGTATCGGCTTCCGTTAATCTATTAAACAACGTAGATTTCCCTGCATTTGTATATCCTATTAACGAAACTTGAAATACTTTATTATCTTTTCTTCTCTCACGATATCTTTTCCGATGTTCTACAACAACTGCAAGTTGTTTCTTTATTTCATCAATCCGTGATCGGATATGACGACGATCCGTCTCAAGTTTCGTTTCACCCGGCCCTCTCGTTCCAATACCACCACCAAGACGTGATAAAGACAATCCTTGCCCCATAAGACGTGGCATTGTATATTGCAACTGAGCTAATTCAACTTGAAGCTTCCCTTCTCTCGACTTCGCACGTTGCGCAAAAATATCTAATATGAGTTGCGTTCGATCAATTACCCTCGCATCTAATACTGAGGATAAATTCCGAATTTGACTCGGTGTTAATTCGTTATTAAATACGATAACATCCGGTTCTAATTCTTCAGTTAACATTGCAAGCTCTTCTAATTTACCTTTACCTATATAAGTCGCCGGATGAAACTTCGGTCGTTTTTGCGTTGTAGACACTAACAATTCTGCTCGTGCAGTTTTCGCTAATGATGCAAGTTCTTTCATGGAATGCATAAATTTTTCATCATCATCTTGCGGCAATTGACAGCCCACTAATATGACTTTCTCTTTTTCTTCCATCAAATATGTTCACTCATCCTTTTCGAAATTTAAACCTTCTAATATAATAGCAGAGGAAGCACATTTCATCTAGTTAGCGGGGGAGAAAATTCATGGCATGGGAGATTTTTAGCATCATAGGCACAATTGCTTTCGCATTAAGCGGGGCTATTGTTGCAATGGAAGAGGATTATGATATTTTCGGGGTGTATATTCTAGGAATGGCAACCGCATTTGGGGGAGGTGCCCTTCGTAATTTATTAATCGGTTATCCGATTGTCGCGTTTTGGCAACAAGACATGTTATTCCAAATCGCACTTTTATCAATGACGATTATTTTTCTTTTTCCAAATAAATTAATTAGACACTGGAAAAAGTGGGAAAACATCACTGATGCTATCGGCTTATCAGCATTTGCAGTACAAGGGGCATTATACGCTCAAAAATTAAATTTACCAATTAGTGCTACAATCGTAGCAGCCGTTTTAACTGGCATTGGAGGCGGTATTATCCGCGATCTTTTAGCCCGTAGAAAACCTCTCGTTCTTCGAGCTGATGTATATGCTTTTTGGACGATTCTGGCAGGTTTCTTAATTGGCGCTCAAATTATTGTTAGCGATTGGGCTCTATACACCTTATTCATTTTAATTGTTTGCTTCCGCATGGTTTCTATTCATTACAAATGGCATTTACCGCATAGACGCATAGACACAAACGAACGTTCAATGCATAAATAGCAATCCAACCTCTTTACAAATCGTAAAGGGGTTTTTCTTTTCTAATGAGTTTTTCTTTACAGAATGTTTATACTAATCCTCAAAGCGAGGTGAATACAAATGACAAACCATGTGAATAAAGGGGCTCAAAAAAGCTCAGTAGGTCAAATTGGACACGACCCTAATTCCGCACACGAAAAAAGTGCTAAAATGGAACGATTCCATAAATCTTATCAAGAAAAAGCAAAAAAGTAATAGAAGCACTTATACAGAAAAACAGACGCACAGTTTACGTACTGTGCGTCTCCTCTTCAAGCATCAAATCACTGCTTGATATTCCAATCAAATCATATTTATCATATGCATCCTCTTGTAACAACCGCATAGCTTGTGTACGAATCGATTTTTCAACAATATTCCGGACATATCGTCCATTACTAAAGGATGTAATTTGCGATGAGTACTTTACAGCATGTAAATGATCTCTAAATTTCCATTCAGCCTCTTTCGATAACTGATATTCACGTTCTTCATACATCCTCTTCCCTATTTCTAACAACTGATTTACTGAGTAGTCCGCAAACTCAATTATAAATGGAAAACGAGATTGCAGTCCTGGATTCAATGAAAGAAAGTGATTCATCTCTCTTGAATATCCAGCTAAAATCAATACAAAACCGTGTTGTTTATCTTCCATATGTTTTACGAGCGTATCAATTGCTTCTTTTCCAAAATCTTTTTCTCCCCCTCGGGCTAATGAATACGCCTCATCAATAAACAAAATTCCTCCCATTGCTTTTTTTATTAAATCTCTTGTTTTTTGAGCTGTATGACCGATGTACTCTCCTACAAGATCCGCACGTTCAGCTTCAACTAAGTGCCCTTTTGATAGAATATTCATCTCAAATAATAATTTCCCTATCATTCTAGCAACAGTTGTCTTCCCTGTACCTGGATTCCCTTTAAATAACATATGAAGTACTTGTTTCTCAGACTTCAATCCTATTTCTTGTCTTTTTTTATTCACATAAATCCAAGCATATATTTCTTTTATTATCTTTTTTATATCATCCATCCCAACGAGTTTTCCCATCTCTTCTTCAATTCTTTGCAGCATCTCATGTTTCGTAGTAGTTTCACTTGAAATTACTGTTTTATTTTCTGCAGCCGGTAAAGAAATTTTCTTTCGATGATTTAACACAATGTTAATTTGATTATTATTTTTCTTTCGCATCGATTGTTCCATACAATCACCTCATTTTATCCACTCACCAAATATTATTATTCTCGTCTCCTTTGCAAATGACTATTTTCAGAAAAGTTTGCTATAATAAAAGAAATAATGAAGGTGGTGGGACTATGGAGACAACGGAATTCCATGATACAATACAAGCCTTTTCTATTTTTTTATTGAATAAAGGCCGAAAACCTTCAACCATTAAACGTTACGTTTATGACATTGAAGATTTCGGACATTGGTTAGAAAAAAACAAAAAGCTTCCTTCCAGTAATATATGGGCTACACTTTGTACAAAAGACTACGAAGATTACTTTTCCGACTTAAAAAAGAATCGACATTACTCAGAGAAAACGATGCACCGTGTATTCATTGTATTAAATAGAATGCATCACTTTCTAAATATTCCTAACCCATTAAAGAACATAGAAATGTCTATTCAACCAGACCGCACACTCCGCAATGAAGATTTCATTTCATCTGATGAAGAAAAAAGATTAAAACATATAGTCACTTCATTAGAAGGACTTTCAGAAAAACAACGTCCTGTACGCCCTTTATTGATGGATCGTAATATCGCTATTTTAAATTTATTAATTGACTATGGATTATCCTTACAGGAACTTACAGCATTAACTATGCATCACGTCCACTTTGAAACTAACACGTTATCTATACCTGCAACCGCAGGAGTAGAAAGAACAATTACATTAACTAGCGAAGACAAAAAACAACTATATACTTATTACAAAAGTATCCCTGAACCCGTTCGTCCAAAATACCATAGTAATGACCCATTATTTGTCGCATTCGATTTTAATCGCGGAACATACAGATGGGTATACGAAAATGATGCACCAAAGGGATTAACAGAAATCGCTATCCAAAAAATGATTCGCCTTGAAGTGTCTAGAGCTAATTTACGCAAAGGAATCTCCGGGCAACACTTTCGTAACACCTATATTTTAAATTTAATCAAAAAAGAGACTCCAGAGTCAGAAATTATAAAGCTAGCTGGGTTCAAATCAAAGATTTCACTAAAACGATATTATCAATACGCAGAAAATAGAAAAAACGCCTTATCATAAGGCGTTTTTTCTATTTTTTCTTCAAACAAACGATTTTACTATGACCATTTAACTAATTTTTGCATCTACTATGATGAGTTTCATTCACATTCTCATTAGAAAGGAGAGATTTAATGTCTCGTTATGACGACAGTCAAAACAAATTCTCCAAACCATGCTTTCCAAGTAGCGCTGGGCGAATCCCCAACACTCCATCAATCCCAGTTACTAAGGCACAACTTAGAACATTTCGCGCAATCATTATCGATTTAACAAAAATAATCCCAAAACTTTTCGCAAATCCATCTCCCCAAAATATTGAAGATCTAATCGATACATTGAACCTACTAAGTAAATTTATTTGTTCACTAGATGCTACTTCCTCCCTGAAAGCACAAGGGTTAGCTATTATTAAAAACTTAATAACTATATTAAAAAATCCAACTTTCGTAGCAAGCGCTGTATTTATCGAACTTCAAAATCTAATTAATTATTTACTATCCATTACAAAACTATTCCGAATTGACCCTTGCACACTTCAAGAGCTTCTTAAATTAATCGCAGCATTACAAACCGCTCTAGTTAATTCTGCTTCATTCATTCAAGGACCTACTGGGCCAACTGGGCCAACTGGGCCAGCAGGGCCAACTGGACCTCGAGGTAACACGGGCGCTACTGGACCTCAAGGCGTTCAAGGTAACACAGGTGCTACTGGCGCTACTGGACCTCAAGGCGTTCAAGGTAACACAGGCGCTACTGGTGCCACTGGACCTCAAGGCGTTCAAGGTAACACAGGTGCTACTGGTGCCACTGGACCTCAAGGCGTTCAAGGTAACACAGGTGCTACCGGCGCTACTGGACCTCAGGGTGCTCAAGGTAACACAGGTGCTACTGGCGCTACTGGACCTCAAGGTGTTCAAGGACCGGCGGGTGCTACTGGCGCTACTGGACCTCAAGGCGTTCAAGGTAACACAGGTGCTACCGGCGCTACTGGACCTCAAGGCGTCCAAGGACCAGCAGGTGCTACTGGTGCTACTGGACCTCAAGGCGTTCAAGGACCGGCGGGTGCTACTGGTGCCACTGGACCTCAAGGTGTTCAAGGACCGGCGGGTGCTACTGGCGCTACTGGACCTCAAGGCGTTCAAGGTAACACAGGTGCTACTGGTGCCACTGGACCTCAAGGCGTTCAAGGTAACACAGGTGCTACTGGTGCCACTGGACCTCAAGGTGTTCAAGGGCCAACGGGTGCTACTGGTATAGGAGTTACCGGACCTACTGGGCCTTCTGGTGGGCCTCCTGGACCTACTGGACCTCAGGGACCTCAAGGTAATACAGGTGCTACCGGACCTCAAGGTATTCAAGGGCCGGCGGGTGCTACTGGTGCCACTGGACCTCAAGGCGTTCAAGGACCGGCGGGTGCTACTGGTGCCACTGGACCTCAAGGCGTTCAAGGACCGGCGGGTGCTACTGGTGCTACTGGACCTCAAGGTGTTCGAGGGCCAACGGGCGCTACTGGTATAGGAGTTACCGGACCTACTGGGCCTACTGGACCTAGCTTCCCTATAGCAACAATTGTTGTAACAAACAACATTCAACAAACAGTACTACAATTTAATAACTTTATCTTCAGTACTGCAATTAACGTAAATAATATTATCTTTAATGGCACAGACACAGTTACAGTTATCAACGGTGGTATTTATGTAATTAGCGTATCCATCTCTACAACTGCACCAGGATGTGCGCCACTCGGAGTAGGAATTTCAATAAATGGAGCAGTCGCAACTGACAACTTCTCTTCAAATTTAATAGGCGACTCACTTTCATTTACTACAATCGAAACATTAGCTGCAGGAGCAAACATTTCTGTCCAATCTACTCTTAACGAGATTACGATCCCTGCAACAGGAAACACTAACATTCGTCTAACTGTATTTAGAATCGCTTAAATTTCACTATTTATTGTTTATAGCAAATAAAAAAAGAGCGAGAAATTTCGCTCTTTTTTGTTATGTACAATAATTCATTACTATTCTAATTCAATTGAAACATTTTTTTGTGGTACAAACGTAGAAATTGCATGTTTATAAATAAGCTGTTGCTTACCTTCTGTTTCCAGTAGGACTGTAAAATTATCAAATCCTTTAATTAATCCACGAAGCTGGAAACCATTTAATAAGTACAGCGTAACAAACGTATTCTCTTTACGGAGTTGATTTAAAAACTGATCTTGAATATTGATTGATTGCTTCATGTCGAATCCTCCTCTTTTTCTCTACTTACTATTATTCGACTTTAGTTGTAGCTTTCCTTCTATGTATCGTAAAATTTCTGACGTTTTTTCACCGTCTGTAACATCAAACCATGTGACATCCATCTTATTACGGAACCACGTTAATTGACGTTTTGCATAACGACGTGAATTCGTCTTTAATTGTGATACCGCTTCTTCTAAAGAGACACGATCCTCAAAATAATCATATATCTCTTTATACCCAATCGCTTGAATAGATTGACAATCTCGTATCCCTCGATTATACAACCCTTCTACTTCTTCTAATAAACCTTGGTCCATCATTATATCAACTCGTAAGTTAATGCGATCGTATAGCATTTCACGATCCATTGTCAAGCCAATTAAGGAAACATCGTATAATAACTCGTTTTCTTGTTTTTCAAGTTGATCACTCATTTTTTCACCCGTCGTGTGGAAAATTTCTAACGCCCTAATGACACGGCGTACATTATTTGCATGAATACGCTCAGCGCTTTCTGGGTCTACTTCCTGTAATTTCTTATGTACATATTCCACACCATGTTCTAATGCTAACTTTTCCATTTGTTCTCGGTATATAGCATCACCAGCATCATCCGTAAACTGATAATCGAATAAAACAGATTGTATATACAGACCAGTTCCACCAACGATAATCGGCAATTTACCACGCTCTGTAATCTCGCGAATATGCTTACGAACACGTTCTTGAAATTCGGCAACCGAAAATGATTCTTCCGGATTTTTTATATCAACCATATAATGTGGAATTCCGTCCATCTCTTCTTTCGTCACCTTTGCGGTTCCAATATCCATCGTACGATAAATCTGCATGGAATCTCCACTTATAATTTCACCATTTAACGCTTTGGCAAGATCAATACTTAACTTCGTCTTCCCCACAGCAGTTGGTCCAATGATGACAGCAACTTTTTCACGTTGCACTTCTCCCATATCATTCAACTCTCTTTATGTAATGTACTCCATCTATTGATTATATCCAATCTTACCAATTTTAACGGCATGATTGCAAGTTCTTTCATTACGGTACATGAAATTATAAATAAAAAAGAACATAGTTTGTCCAATTCCGCATATACATGATTAAAAATACCTTCGAGAGGATGAGTTAACTATGAAACAATCCACTATCAATTTTTCATCTTTGACAAAAGACCTCATTTTAGCTACTGCTACAAAAGAACACAATTGTTCACAAGAAGAATTATACTTCGCCTTAAATTGTTTACTACGTTCTTTTCATTCTGCTCTCCAAGAAACAACATTACATCTAGAAAATAAAGATACAGAGTATATACAAAACCAATTTTGCAGCGCATATAAAATTATTACAGGTAAAACTATTTATCCTTTTCAATAATCCATAAAAGGCGATTGCTTACATACTTTCAAGCAACCGCCTTTTATATTACATATATACTACTCTATAACTTTCACTTTTACAGATTTGCGCCCCCAGCTATTCGCACTACCATCTGAGCCAACTAAAACATCAATACGATTTCCTTTAATCGCACCACCAGTATCTCCAGCAATCGCTTCTCCATATCCTTCTACCCATACTTTTGATCCAAGTGGAATTACTTTAGGATCAACAGCAATTACTTTCATATTTGGATTCGCTGTTAAGTCATGCCCCATTGCAGTTAATACACGACCACCATACGAACCATTCTCACTCGGATCTGCTGTATATGCTGTCGCTTCTACCGTTATTTCACGTCCACTAGTCGGTGCACTTGTTTCATTAGATTTCGCAACTTGTTTCGTAGTTGACTGCTGTTTTGCCACAGGTTTACTTGATTCTACATTCTTAACAGATTCTTTACTCTTAACTACTTTATTACTTTTAACCGGCGTATTTACTCTTTCCGGCGCTTCTTCTTTCGTTGCAACTTCTTTCTTTTCAATCACTGGTGCCGTTCCTGTTAAAAATGGCACATGAACATATCCTGTTTTTCCATTATAGTCAAATTGCAACCATTCATTTTGAACTTGATTTGTCGTTTCAATTACATCATTTTTATTCAGTTTTCCAAGAATTTCTGAGTCAGTATTCGCTCCAGCGCGAACATTTAACACACCCGCCGTTACATAATATGTACTTTTTGTAAATTCAGCACTTACAAACGCTTCTTGACCATTTAATTTAATTTTTGTCCATCCGTTTTCTGTATTTACAACATCTAATTTATTTCCACTTAACATTTTACCTACAAGCTTAGACTCTACAGTTGGGTTTTCTCTAACATTTAATACGTCTGTTGTTACAATCGTTTCCGCTTTCGCAGAACCTGCAAAAATCCCAAGACCAAAAACTGCCGCCGTTGCTATACCTAATAATTTTTTCATGAATAGCCTCCATTTGCTTTGTTTTCGTATTTTTATTATAGCAACGGATTTTTAAGATTTTTAGAAAACACACAATTACAAACCATTCGTAATATACGATTAATGAGCTGTAACATAAATTTCCATATTAATGGATTACATTTCCTATAGAATTCCCAATAGTTTTCATATATTTTCCACATACAAGCACCAGAATTTTTTCCCAGAAAAAATTACAGTATTACTTTTTTGTTACAAAAAAATCATATTTCATTACATCTTTTACCAAAATTCATCATTCTCCAATTATCAACCTCCTTTTTTGTAATAAAAAGGAGCAGCTAATAAAAGCTACTCCCTTTACACGTATTATTTAACTTTCTTTTTCCAAATTCCCATCATAAGAGCAGAAACAACTGCCCCTATCAATATCGAGAAAATATATAACACTGGTTTATTTACTAAAGCGATAACAAACAATCCACCATGCGGTGCTGGTAATGTAATTTGGAATAACATTGATAATGCACCTGCAATACTTGAACCGACAACACAACTGACAATTACCCGAACCGGATCTGCTGCTGCAAATGGAATCGCACCTTCTGTAATAAACGATGCCCCCATAATATAATTTGTTAAACCAGACTTACGTTCCGCTTCTGTAAACTTCGATTTAAAGAAGGTAGTTGCTAACGCAATTGCAAGCGGTGGCACCATACCACCAGCCATAACCGCTGAATGCACCCCAAAGTTCTTCGCTTCTATCGCAGCAATACCAAACGTAAATGCTGCTTTATTAATTGGACCACCCATATCAATTGCCATCATCGCACCTAAAATAAGACCTAGTAATATAGCATTTGTACCGTTCAAACCATTTAACCATCCTGTTAACATTTCATTCAATGCTACTACAGGCGGAATTACTACTTTTTGCATAACAACTCCTGTAATCAATAATCCAAAGACTGGATATAACAAAACAGGCTTAATTCCTTCTAACTGTACTGGTAACCCTGAAAATAATTTTTTCAATCCTAAAACAACATATCCGGCTAAGAAACCAGCAATTAATCCACCTAAAAATCCAGCATTCGCATGTGCCGCTAAAAATCCTCCGACAACACCAGGCATAAAACCAGGACGATCAGCAATAGAACTAGCAATAAATCCTGCTAAAATTGGTACAAGGAATAGAAATGCCCCTGTTCCCCCTCCTCCAATAGACATGAACAATTCAGCTAAAGGACCTTCTGCTTTTATACCACCAAACGAAAACGCTAGCGCAATTAAAATCCCGCCACCAACAACGAATGGAAGCATATTACTTACGCCGTTCATTAAATGCTTATAAATTCCTAATCCATTTTCTTTCTCCGTATTTTCTGCCTTTCCATCCTCTTTTACACCTTTAAAGATTGGTGCATCCTGTTTTACAGCACGATTAAGAAGCTTTTCAGTTTTTCTAATCCCGTCAGCGACTGGCACTTGAATAACATGTTTACCAGCAAAACGATTCATTTCTACTTGTTTATCTGCCGCAACAATTATAGCTGTTGCGCGTTCAATATCCTCTTTCGTTAAACCGTTTTTTATACCTGTTGATCCGTTCGTTTCAACTTTAATTGCAATTCCTAGCTCTTCTGCTTTTGCTTTCAAGCTATCTGCAGCCATATATGTGTGAGCGATTCCAGTCGGGCAAGCTGTAACAGCTAATACGTACGGTTCATTCCCTTCTGGTTTTGCAACTTCAACCTCTTCTTCTTTTTCATTTTCTTTTTCATCAAATAAACGAAGAAGTTCTTCTTCATCCTTCGTTTCTAACAATTGCTTACGAAACCCTTCATCCATTAATAGTGTAGATAGGCGTGATAACGTTTCTAAATGCGTATTATTCGCCCCTTCACTCGCAGCAATCATAAAGAATAAATGCGCAGGTTGTCCGTCAAGCGATTCATAGTTGATACCGCTTACACTTCTACCAAAACAAATCGCTGGTTGCTTAACAGCTTTTGTTTTCGCATGAGGTATAGCAATCCCTTCACCAATGCCGGTTGTACTTTGTGACTCCCGCTTTAAAATAGCTTCTTTAAATTCAGCTTTGCTATTTAAACGATTTGCCCCGTTTAATTTCTCAACTAACTCATCTATGACAGCTTCTTTATTTGAAGCTGTCAAATTCATAATAACTGTATCCCTTTTTAATAGTTCTGTAATTTTCATATGTTGCTTCCCCCTATCGCTTAGTTACAATTACTTGCGACAATAATTCTTCTACTTTTTCCTTTTCACATAAATCGGCTGAAAATGCTGTTGCACTCCCTGTTGCAACGCCATATTGAAATGCCTTTTCAATATCTTTTGTCTGTTCATATCTTCCTACAAATCCCGCAACGAGAGAATCTCCAGCCCCAACCGAATTAATTACAACACCTTTTGGAATAGTTGCTTCATATATACCTTCTGCCGTAAATAATAAAGCCCCATCTCCAGCCATTGATACGATAACATGCTCTACACCTTGTTCAACTAATTTTCTTCCATATGGTAAAACATCTTCTACTGTGGAAATCTCTACTCCGAATAACTCACCAAGTTCATGATGATTAGGCTTTATTAAAAATGGTTTATTTTTAACTACATGCTGCAAGGCACTACCACTTGCATCTACTACTACACGAATGCCTTTTTCAGCTCCGAACGCTGCGATTGATTCATAAAAAGTAGTTGGGATAGACGCTGGTACACTTCCAGCTAGTACAACACAATCTCCCTGCTCCATACTTTCAATTTGTTTCATTAATTGTTCAAATTGTTCCTTAGTCACACTAGGACCTTGTCCATTTAATTCTGTCTCTTCTCGTCCTTTTATTTTCACGTTAATTCGAGTATCTTCGCTTACTTGGATGAAGTTTGTTATTACACCTTCTGTCTGTAATACATCTTTAATAAATCGACCGGTAAATCCACCAGTAAATCCAAGCGCTACATTTTCAACACCTAAACGATGAAGAACGCGAGAAACATTAATTCCTTTTCCTCCAGGAAACTTCATATCTTTCTCCGCTCGATTTACTGCGCCTAAATCTAAGGAATTAACTTGTACTACATAATCAATAGATGGATTTAAAGTTACTGTATAGATCATTGTTTATCAGCCTCAATTACATTGGTTTGTCTTTTATATTTTTCTAAATCAATTTCTAAATGGTTTGTAATAATATTTGCCTCTTCCACATTGGCAATTTTCGCAAACGCAACTTCCGAAAACTTACTTTCATCTATTAAGAAATATCCTTCATTTGCTAATGTTAATGCCATTTGCTTTAAAAGTGCCTCTTCTGGATCTGGTGTTGTAAAACCAAGCTGTTCATGTACACCATTCGCTCCTAAAAAACATTTATCAAAACGATACTTCTGCATACTTTCCTGCGCCATTGCACCGATTAAAGCTTTCGTCCTACTCTTCATCATTCCGCCTAGTAAATATGCACGAATATTATTTTCAACTAAAGCTTCAATATGCATAAGTCCATTCGTAACAACGGTAACATCTTTATTTATTAAAAATGGAATCATTTCAAATGTTGTACTTCCTGCATCTAAATAAATACAATCACCTTGTTCCACAACGTTAGCCGCATACTTCGCAATTTGTTGTTTTATTTGAATGTTTTTGGATGATTTTTCAACCATCGTTGGCTCCTGTCCTTTTCCCGTTAAAACAGCCGCACCACCATGAACTCTTTTTAATAACCTTTGCTTTTCCAATTGTGCTAAGTCACGACGAATTGTTGATTCAGAGCTTTCTGTTCTTTCCACTAATTGTTGTAATTTAACAACCTTCTGCTCTTTTACAAGTTGCAATATCATTTGATGACGTTCAGGAGTTAACATTTCATTCACCTCTTCTTTGATTACAGTATAATGAAAACGATCACAAAAATCAACCATAAACATTCACAAATAATCAAAATCAGTCACAAACAGTTATAAACACCAAAAAAGAAACCCATTGGATTGTTATATCAAATGGGTTCCTTTACTCGCTTCACTTATAGGGAAGCTTTATATATGCTTAAAACATCGTCTTTATTTAATTTTTTAAAGTTACCAAATTCGCCATAAGCCATCGCTTTATCCGCCATTACATCAATTTCATTTTCTCCAATAGCATAATCAGATAACGTTACTGGTGCCTCAATTGAAGTCCAAAATTGACGTAACGCCTCAATTCCTTCTAACGCAATTTCTCGATCAGTCTTTCCATCTGTTTCTACATCGAATACACGAATAGCGAATTGTTTAAAACGACTTACATTTTCATCTACAACATGCTTCATCCAGTTCGGGAATAAAATCGCAAGGCCACCTCCGTGTGGTATATCATGAACCGCAGAAACTGCGTGCTCAATATTGTGTGTTGCCCAGTCTCCTTTTACTCCCATCGCTAAAATACCGTTTAGCGCCATAGTACCGCAGTATAAAATAGTTTCTCTATGCTCATAACTTTCTAAATCACTTAAAAGCTTAGGGGCAGTTTCAATTACTGTTTTTAAAACAGACTCACAATAACGATCTTGTAATTCTGTATTTGTTCCGTGGTGGAAATATTGCTCTAATACGTGCGACATAATATCTACCATACCGTAAATTGTTTGATTCCTCGGTACAGACGCAGTATGAACGGGATCTAAAATTGAAAATTGCGGGAAAGTAACTGGACTACCCCAACCATATTTTTCATTCGTTTCCCAGTTTGTAATGACAGAACCAGCATTCATTTCAGATCCTGTTGCTGCAAGCGTAAGTACAGTACCAAATGGTAATGCCTCACTAGCAAAAGCTTTTTTCGTTACAATATCCCACACATCTCCATCGTACTTACTACCAGCAGCAATTGCCTTCGTACAGTCAATTACACTTCCTCCACCAACTGCTAAAATAAATTCAACACCGTTATCTTTACAAATTTGAATTCCTTTCTTTACAGTTGATACACGTGGATTCGGTTCAACGCCTGTCAATTCAAACACTTCTGCATTTATATCTTTTAAAATAGAAATTACATTATCATAAATACCGTTTCTTTTAATACTACCTCCCCCGTATACGAGAAGAACTTTTTTACCGAACTGTGGAATTTCAGTTTTCAACTGTTCTAATTGCCCTTTACCGAAAATAAGTTTCGTTGGATTACGAAATACAAAATTTTGCATATCCCTTTACCATCCCTTCTATATGAAAAGTAACTATACTTTTGTATACCATATTTTTTTCATTTCACAAAAATATTTGCCTAACAAAAAAATCCCAGCCTATAGGCTGAGATTTTTTATTGATAATAAGGTGAGATCATTAAGTAAACAATAACACCAGATAAACTTACATATAACCAAATCGGCATCGTCCAACGTACAATTTTACGATGACGTGTTAATTGATTTGTAAAACCAAATACAAGTGCAAACAATGCAAGCGGTACAATAATTGCTGCCAGGATAATATGTGTAATTAAAATGATGAAATACACATATTTAATAAACCCTTCTCCGCCAAAATGTGTTGCCGGCGCTAAGTAATGATACGATAAATAAGAAACACAAAATAGCAACGTCGTCGTAAATGCTGCCAGGATGAAACCACGGTGCATTTTCACATTCTTCTTAATAATAGAGTATAGCGCTGCTAATAAGAATACGAACGTAAAGCTATTAAAAATTGCGTTTAACATTGGTAAAATCGTTACATCAAAATGTACTTCTCCTTCATAGCCAACAGGTCCAAAGAACAAAAATAAAATAATCGCATTTACAATTACAGAAAGCGTTATCACAATAGGAGCATAGCTTTTCTGATTTGTTGATTGATCCACCAAAATGGTCACTCCCTCTTCCTTCAAATATGTATACGTAACCTCACTATTTTAACATACTATTCACAGTGTAAATGTGACAATAGTTTGACACAGCAAGACAAAACAAAGAAAAAAACCCTTCTTAATAAAACTTCTTAAGAAGGATTTTATCGCTTTATTATTCAAATAGCAATGCGATTAGTTTTTGTTAAAAAATGTATCGCTATATGCTTGAAAAATTTCAGACACTTGATATCCCATTAAAGAAATTGCTGTTAATGAAAAGAAACCAATCATAAGAAATCGAAACCACATATAAATCTCCTCCTTGTATTTAGCTTAAAAAACATTCGCTATATTACAAGTTGAGTGGCACTCTTCATCGTCACTTTCCTTTTTCTTTACAATTGCTGTAATAAATCGAATCATAAAGAAAATAACAAAAGGAAATTGTTCGTAATTCACATTGGCATAGTTTAGCAACGGCTCGCGTTGCATATCGAACGGGGATGAGAAGGAATAGAACATACCTTGCTCTTCCATATATACAATTACTATTTTCATACAAAATACGATTCCTAGAAACGAAACAATATCTTGCCATTCTGTCGTATATAGCAGGTTATACAGCTCTAATACGTAATCTTCCATCGTCATCCCCCCTTCCTTTTTTACCATTCTGCTCGCCTTCGTATAAAAAGTCAAGAAAAAAGTTTATATTCACTATGACAATAGTAATTACTCATTTCTATGATTATATATGATTCTTTTATAGCAATGATTGGGTGTAACTCTCTTCGAAAACAAGAAATTAGAATCGAACAGATTCCTCATTCTTACTTGTAGTATTCGATACTGTACTATTTTTATTTCTATTGAAAATAAAATAAGAAAGTATTATAAGAACAGTAACAAGCATCGTCAAAAGTGCTTGTGAACGTAAAGATTCAATTGCAAACATCGCAACTAAAACTGCTATAATAGCGGCAATTGTAACATACGTTACATACGGGAAAAACCACATTTTCACTTTCAAATTTTGTTGTTCTACTTTCCCCATTTTTTTACGGATCTTTAAATGCGAAACAGCTATAACGAGATAAACGAGTAACGCAATCCCGCCAGATGCATTCACTAAAAATAAAAAGACTTTATCTGGAGATATATAACTAAAAACAACTCCAATATAAGCGAAGAACGTTCCGAATAAAACTGCCCGAACTGGAACACCACTATTGTTCAATTTCAAAAACGCCTTTGGAGCATCTCCTCTTTCTGCCATCGAAAAAAGCATTCTTGAGTTCGTATATAAACCAGAATTTAAACAAGAAAGTACAGCTGTTAAAACGATAAAATTCATAATTTGTGCTGCCGCTGGTATCCCTATATGTTCCAGTACCGCTACAAACGGACTTTTTAGTATGTTCGCTGAATTCCATGGAAGAAGTGTAACAACTACAGCAATCGATCCAATGAAAAATACGAGAATACGCCAAATTACACTATTTGTTGCTGTTTTTACTGCTTTTACAGGTTCAGCAGATTCTCCAGCAGCTACTGCAACAATCTCAGATCCCATAAATGAAAATATAACGACAGTAATTCCAAGTAGCACCGAACTTATACCGTTTGGCATAAATCCTCCTTGTCCTACTAAATTCGAAGTGCCAGGTGCTTCCGTTCCTGGTACAAATCCTAAAATAACAGCTAGTCCAAGACAAAGGAACAAAACGATACTTATTACTTTAATAAAAGAAAACCAATATTCAAACTCTCCAAATGATTTCACCGAAAAAACATTCGTCAATGTTAATAAAATCGTTAATATTAGGCTTAATAACCAAAGTGGGATTTCTGGAATCCAGTATTGAATAATACCAGCACCTGCTGTGGCTTCTATTGCAATAACAATTACCCAGAAAAACCAATATAGCCACCCAATTGTATAACCGGCCCATGGACCAATTGCTTCTCTTGCATATGTTGCAAATGACCCACTTGTCGGGTTAATAGCTGCCATTTCTCCAAGCATTCTCATAACGAAAATAACTAGAAGTCCTGCTAATGCATATGAAATGATAGAACCTGGTCCGGCTGAATGTACAACCGCCCCACTTCCAACAAACAAACCAGCTCCTATTACGCCACCAATTGAAATCATTGTAATATGGCGTATTTTGAGGTCTTTCTTAAGATTTTTTTCCAACTCTTGTACATCCCCTTCCAAACGTAATTTTGAAATTTGCCCCGCATTAACGGGCAGTAAGACCCCCACCTCAAAATTCAGGGGAAGCAAAGAAGTTAGGTGGGAATCTACTCCCCGTAAATGCCCGATTGGTTCAACTTTATGTAAGAGTATTATGTGAAAAACCTTGGCCTACACTTTAAAATATATCAAAATATTCTGAATTTAACAATTGTAATGCAAGCTCCTATAAAAATTATTTCATTAAGTTTAACAATTTCCCATATACAATTGTTGAGAAAATTATAGTTACCTTACAAAAGAATGAATTTTCAGATATTATTAAATAAACAAGATTATACATCTAGACAACTTTTTGTATAGGAGTGTTGATATGTTAAACAAGTTCAAATTCATTTGTTGTACGTTAGTAATTTTTTTACTGTTACCACTATCCCCCTTTCAAGCACAAGCAGCAAACAATTTAGGATCAAAACTACTCGTTGGATACTGGCATAACTTTGATAACGGTACTGGCATTATTAAATTAAGAGACGTTTCACCAAAATGGGATGTAATCAATGTATCTTTTGGGGAAACTGGTGGTGATCGTTCTACTGTTGAATTTTCTCCTGTGTATGGTACAGATGCAGAATTCAAATCAGATATTTCTTATTTAAAAAGTAAAGGAAAGAAAGTAGTTCTTTCAATAGGTGGACAAAATGGGGTCGTTTTACTTCCTGACAATGCTGCTAAGCAACGTTTCATTAATTCCATACAATCTCTAATCGATAAATACGGTTTTGATGGAATAGATATTGACCTTGAATCAGGTATTTACTTAAACGGTAATGACACTAATTTCAAAAACCCAACTACTCCTCAAATCGTAAATCTTATTTCGGCTATTCGAACAATCTCAGATCATTACGGTCCCGACTTTCTATTAAGCATGGCTCCTGAAACAGCTTATGTTCAAGGCGGTTATAGCGCATACGGAAGCATCTGGGGCGCATATTTACCGATTATTTACGGAGTGAAAGATAAACTAACATACATTCACGTTCAACACTACAACGCTGGCAGTGGCATTGGAATGGACGGTAATAACTACAATCAAGGTACTGCAGACTACGAGGTCGCTATGGCAGATATGCTCTTACATGGTTTTCCTGTAGGTGGTAATGCAAATAACATGTTCCCAGCTCTTCGTTCGGATCAAGTCATGATTGGACTTCCTGCAGCACCAGCGGCCGCTCCAAGTGGTGGGTATATTTCTCCAACTGAAATGAAAAAAGCTTTAGATTATATCATTAAGGGAATTCCTTTCGGAGGAAAGTATAAACTTTCAAATGAGAGTGGCTATCCTGCATTCCGCGGCCTAATGTCTTGGTCTATTAATTGGGATGCAAAAAACAACTTTGAATTCTCTAATAACTATAGAACATATTTTGATGCGATTTCCTTGCAAAAATAATAAAAAACAACAATAGGTTTTATATGACCTATTGTTGTTTTTTATTTACCATCAATTAACATCGCTCGTTCATCAAAATCAAATTAAGAATGATGATGTGGAATTGAATACATTAGTTACTATTTTGCTTCAATACAAATACTGAAAGTTCAGGTACACTCAAAAATCTAACAGGCATTCGAGTTGTCCCAATCCCACGATTTACGTATAAATGTAATGGCTTATTCTTTCCTTCTAATTCATACATACCTTCAACATGACTCTCAGCTAGTTTTGTCGTAATGAATGGACCGATAAAAGGGATTTGAACTTGTCCTCCGTGACTATGGCCTGACATTTGAAAATCAACTGGGTAACGTACTATTTTGTCTACAACATCCGGCTCATGTACTAATAACATATTGAAATCTTGTTGCCTTACATGTTTTAAAGTCGAGTCTATTTGCGGCTTACCTAATAAAAAATCATCCAAACCTGATATTGTAATATATTTGCCGTTTTCCGCTTTAATTTTCTGCACTTCATTGACTAACACAGCGAAACCAGCTTCCTCCATATATTTTTTATAAAATAAACTACCTCCGCCGCCCCTATCATGATTCCCAAACACTGCATATTTCCCTAAGGGCGCATGTATTTTTTGTAAAATCCCTTTCGCTTCTTCTCTTTCGGCTTTGTACAATCCAAACTTATCTATTAAATCCCCTGTGAAAACTACTACATCTGGACTTAATGCATTCATCTTCTCCACCAAATTTTCTAATTGTTTCAGTGTGAATTCTGGTCCTAAATGTACATCTGAGAACTGTAATATTTTTTTATTATGAAACTCTTTAGGAATTGTAGAAGCTTCTATTTCATTCCACGTAACTGTTACTAGTTTTCGTTCTATTTCTGTCGCATAGAAATACAAACTTATAGAAATCATTACTACACTTACGAAACTGATTATAGATATCTTGACGATTGATTTTTTTTGTTCTTCTTTTACGTGATACGTATTCATGTTCTCACCTCTAGAAGTACTTTAAAACCTTATTGTTACATTCATGTGACAACACGAACAATGTTAGTTATATTCAATTCCAGCCCTGCTCACTTTGACAAATTTATACAGAAGTCATAACATATTTTTATAATACATAGATTCTTAAAAATGTTCCATTTATTCTTTTATCATTTTATTAAGGAGAGATTATTCATGTCTGTATTTACACCAGAAGAAATCACGGAACTTGCTGCTAATTCCGGAAGAAAAAAAGCTCATTTATCATTACTCCCTATGCTAATTCTCGGTTTTTTTGGCGGTGCTTTCATAGCATTAGGGTATTTACTCGATATTCATGTTATTGGAACAATGCCAAAAGCTTGGGGATCATTTACTAGTTTTCTAGGTGCCGCTGTATTCCCTATCGGTCTTATACTCGTTATTCTTGCAGGCGGTGAGTTAGTAACTGGCAATATGATGACCGTTTCAATGGCGTGGCTTCATAAAAAAATCGACTTATTTCACTTCATTCGAAATTTAGTTATTGTTACGTTTAGCAACTTCATAGGTGCTGTATTCGTTGCTTATTTTTTCGGTCATGTCGTCGGATTAACAGAGGGAGCTTTTTTAGCAAAAACAGTTTCTATTGCGCAAGCTAAACTACAAGATACACCACTACAAGCCTTCATTTCTGCCATCGGATGTAATTGGCTCGTTTGTTTAGCTGTTTGGCTTAGTATGGGAAGTAAAGAATTTATCGGAAAGATTATCGGCATTTGGTTCCCAGTTATGACTTTTGTTGCAATTGGATTTCAACACGTTGTAGCCAATATGTTTGTCATCCCAGCTGCAATTTTTGCTGGTCATTTAACATGGATTGAATATTTTCCAAACTTCATTTTTGTTTTCTTCGGAAACTTAGTGGGAGGTATGTTATTTGTGGCATTACCTTATTTCATATCTTATAATAAGAAACTACCTTCCAATAAAGAGCAAACCGAATTAAAGAAAAAATCTGTATCCGCTTAAATGAACCGTCTATATAGACGTATCTAAAAAATATTACAAATTCCATTTTTTTTACGAATATATGTGCGTACACTTGTTCTCGAATGTTTTATACGTTATAATAACAACTTAAATAGCATTATTTACATATGAGGTGAAAAACATGAACAAAACAGAATTAATTAAAAACGTAGCACAAAATGCTGAGATTTCTCAAAAAGAAGCTACTGTAGTTGTACAAACTGTAGTAGAATCAATCACTAACACTCTAGCTGCTGGTGAAAAAGTACAACTTATCGGATTCGGTACATTCGAAGTTCGCGAAAGAGCTGCTCGTACAGGCCGTAACCCACAAACTGGTGAAGAAATGCAAATCGCAGCTTCTAAAGTACCTGCTTTCAAAGCTGGTAAAGAACTAAAAGAAGCTGTAAAATAATGAAAAATAGCCTTCTCGTTTACGAGAGGGCTATTTTTTTCATTACATAATTAATAAAAATCTGACCATTATGCTGTTTCTTTTGTTCCTTTATGCACATAAAGCCTTTATTTTAACTTCACTCTTTGCAATCGTAATGCATTTAATACGACCGATACAGAACTAAATGCCATCGCTGCTCCTGCAACCCAAGGCGCTAAGAAACCAAGCGCTGCAATCGGGATTCCTAAGCCATTATAAGCTAGTGCCCAGAATAAGTTTTGCTTAATATTTCTTATCGTCATCTTACTCATAAAGATTGCATCGGCAATACTATTTAAATCACCACGGATTAACGTAATATCTGCCGCTTCCATCGCTACATCCGTTCCTGTTCCAATCGCCATACCAATATCCGCCGTTGCAAGTGCTGGAGCATCATTTATTCCATCTCCAACCATTGCTACTTTTTTACCTTGCGCTTGCAGTTGTTTCACTTCTTCTGCTTTTCCTTCTGGTAATACTTCTGCGATTACGTGATCAATACCTACTTGCTTAGCGATTGCCTGAGCAGTTTGTGTATTATCTCCTGTAATCATAACAACGTCTAGACCCATTTTCTTAAGTCTTGCGATTGCTGCTTTTGACGTATCTTTTACAGTATCTGCAACGGCAACTATACCAGCATATTCTTTATTGATCGCAATAAGCATTGCTGTTTTTCCTTCTCGTTCTAACTCTTCCATTGATTTAGAAACTTCTTCAATATCAATATTGAATTTCTTCATTAATCGGCGTGTACCAATTAATAATTGCTCCCCTTCTACAACTGATTCAATACCAAATCCAGGAATCGCTTCAAATGTTTCTGAACTTGGAATATCAATTTTCTTTTCTTTAATTCCATCTACAATCGCTTCTGCAAGTGGGTGTTCAGAATTTTTTTCTGCCGCACCTACTAAACGTAGTATTTCTTCTTCATGGAATCCATCTGCTACAATTACATCTGTTAACACAGGCTTCCCGTTTGTCACAGTACCTGTTTTATCTAGAATAACTGTATCTAATCGATGCGTTGCTTCTAAATGCTCTCCGCCTTTAAATAAAATACCATACTCAGCTGATCTTCCTGATCCAGCCATAATAGATGTAGGCGTTGCAAGACCTAATGCACATGGGCAAGCGATAACAAGTACTGCTATCATTTTCTCAAGTGCTCCGCCAAAATCACCTGGTGTAACAAAGATCATCCACACTGCAAATGTAATAATCGCGATTCCAACTACAACTGGTACAAAAATACCAGAAATTTGATCAGCTACCCTTTGAATAGGAGCTTTTGAACCTTGTGCCTCTTCTACTACTTTAATAATTTGAGCTAATGCAGTATCTCTTCCTACCTTAGTTGCTTTCACTTTTAAAAATCCATTTTTATTCATTGTAGAACCGATTACTACATCCCCAATTGTTTTATCAACTGGAATACTTTCACCTGTTAACATCGATTCATCTATTGCTGACTTTCCTTCTACAATCTCACCATCTACTGGAATTTTTTCACCAGGCTTTACATAAACGATATCACCAGCTACTACTTCTTCGATTAAAATTTTCATTTCTGTTCCATCTCGCACAACTGTAGCTGTCTTTGCCTGTAAACCCATCAACTTTTTAATTGCCTCTGATGAACGTCCCTTTGCTTTTGCTTCAAATAATTTACCTAAAATAATTAGTGTAATAAGTACCGCGCTCGTTTCAAAATATAAATCTGTCATATGCTCCGAAGAACCGATAGATTGAATGCTTAAATATACACTATAGAAATAGGCAGCCGACGTTCCAAGTGCCACAAGAACATCCATGTTAGCACTTTTATTACGTAACGCTTTATAAGCTCCAACATAAAACTGTCCACCAATGATAAATTGAACTGGCGTTGCAAGAGCCATCTGCACCAAAGGGTTCATAAGCATATCAGGTAAATAAATAAACGATGTAAATGAGAAGTGACTTACCATTGCCCACAGTAACGGGAATGATAAAATAAACGAAACGATAAACTTCTTCTTTTGTCGCTCAATTTCTTGTAAGCGATGATCAGTTGATCCATCTTGCTCATCTGATTTCAATTCCAATTTATATCCTAATTTCGTAATTGCACTCTTCATTTCATTTACATTAATTTCATCAGGATTAAAATCTACTGTAGCCGATTCCAAAGCGAAATTTACTGTCGCTTCGTTCACGCCTTCTAACTTATTTAAACGCTTTTCTACTCTATTCGCACATGCTGCGCATGTCATTCCTGAAACAGTAAATTCAGCTTTATCACTTACAATTCCATATCCTAACGATTCAACTTTTTCCTTAAATTGTTGCGGATTTGTTTTTTGGGGATCATACATTATTTTTGTTTTTTCAAGTGCAAAATTTACATTTGCATCATGAACACCTTCTACTTTTTTTAGGCCTTTTTCAATTCTATTTGCACATGCGGCACATGTCATTCCTGATATTTGAAGATTGGCCTCTTTTTGTTCATTCATGTCTCTCACCTCTATATACCCTTATGAGGTATAATTATTAGCAAAATAAATCGTACTTTCTATAAAGTACGATTTATTTCCATATCTAAAAATAATTATTGAACATCATATCCTTGATCTTCAATTACAGCAACGATATCTTTTAACTTTACAACTGATGAGTCGATAGTAACTTCAACAGTTCCTTCTGTTAATTGAACTTTCACTTGTTCAACACCGTTTAGTTCTTTCACACTACTTTCGATAGCATTTACACAATGTCCACAAGACATACCTTCAACTTGTAATGTTAACTGTTCCATTTAAAATCCTCCTCTTGTTTCTTCATTGTTTGTTAATCACAATTACATATTACCATACCCCCCTAAGGTAATCAATAGTTTTGTATCATGATTTTTCAATTATTTTCTAAAAGTTTATTTTACATACACTTTTCACATCAATACCCCGAAACCTTATATGAAAGTAAACAAAAAACAAGCTAGTACGTAACTGGCTTGTTTTTACGCTTTTGAAAAACGTTCAAATACTGTCATTAATTCTTCAATTGCTTCGTCACCATTACCATCTTTAATTGCACCTGAAACACAATGACTTGTATGGTTTTTTAATACACCCATTCCTACTTTTTTCATCGCTGCATTAATCGCTGAAATTTGTACTAAAATATCCACGCAATACCGATCGTTTTCAATCATATTTTGAATACCCCGAACTTGCCCTTCAATTCTCTTTAATCTATTTATAATTTGCTCTTTTTCTTTTTCTGATCTATGTGTTACTGCTTCATGCTCTTTATGCCCCATATTATCACCTTCTTAAAGTTTCTCTTCATCCAATAAAACAATTACTTTTACGAGTATACCAATTATAGCATTAAATATCCATGCATGATACCCCATATGAGTATATTTCCACTTTATGATTATTTTTAATACATTGTTAGCTTCTCAGTCTCAATTTTCATTATACCCTTTCCTTTTTTCAAAAAACAATAATAAGCGGGGATTTTCCATCCCCGCTTATTATTCATTCCCAAATATAAAAGCCTCAATCTTCACACATGTAAATTGAGACTTTTTCTTCCTATATATAATTATTGCTGATCACATACTTTTGTATCATTCACTACTGAAGTTCCTTCAACGGTTACCGTATGAAAACAGTCATTTACACGAACAGTCACAACGTTATCTTGCCGATCAATAATATGATATTCATTAAAATTTTTATTCAGAGCACTGCGAATTTGTTCTCCTTCATAAATTGGAATGCCATGTGATAAAACCCAAATAAGCCCAGCAATAGCAAGAATAGTTTTCATACGATCTACCTCCTTGAGAATATAGTGAACTTTTCATCCGTGCTTTTTCAGCTCTACGAATCATAATTGGAATGAACCAAGCCTTTTCGGAAATAAATTCATTTCGTCTATTTTATGTTTATGCTAATTGTGAACGAATTGTGACAACTTTTTGTCTCTTTAGACGAAAAATTGAAACAAAACTTTCAAAAAGGACAATTCTACTTACGCAAACAAAAGGCTATGGAGAATTTCCCCATAGCCTTTTGTTTACATTTATAATTAGACGATCATTTCATTATGTTTAATAGTAAGTGTTTCAATTTGAATGGTAGCATGTTCAATATGAAACTCTTGTTTTAACATATCAATAATATTTTGAAGTACTTCTTGATCATCCTGTTTTTTATCAATCATTACATGGACGCTTAATGCATCTAATCCAGATGTAATTGTCCAAATATGAAGATCATGTAAATCACGTACACCTTTTACTCCTTTAATCGCTTGCTTTACTTTCTCTAGTTCAATTGCAACGGGTGTACCCTCCATAAGTATATGAATGGAATGTTTTGTTACTCCCCACGCGCTCTTTAAAATTAATAAAGCAACAACTACTGAAATAATTGGATCTGCAATATACCATGAGAATAATGACATAAGTACACCAGCTACTAACGCTCCCACTGATCCTAAAGCATCTCCAAGAACATGTAAATACGCGCTACGTAAATTCACATTATTTTTCACATCACCTTGTCTCATAAGTGCCCATGCACTAATTAAATTTGCTAGTAAACCAATTGATGCGATTAACATCATTGGACCACTTGCAACAGTTGGTGGTTCAAAAAAACGACCAACTGCTTCCCATACGATAAGCCCCGCTACAACAAATAACGTAACTCCATTAATTAATGCTGCTAAAATCTCAAAACGATAATATCCATACGTTTTTTTAGAAGTAACTGTTCTAGCTGCCAATCCAATAGCAATTAAACTTAATAATAATGAACTTGTATCACTTAACATATGGCCTGAATCAGATAATAAGGCCAAACTATTTGTGACTAGTCCCCCGAAAAATTCAAGGAACATAATAGTTGCTGTAATTACTAAAGCTGTAATTAATCCTTTTCTATTTCCTTTCCTGCTTTCCTCAAAATGATGATGTCCATGTGAATGCCCATGAGCATGTCCATGATGTTGGTGACCGTGATGATGTCCCATATAAATGCCTCCTTTTAATTTTGTCTTTCATAATTCCTCTATTAAATTTTTACTTTCTTTATAAAGTGAAACTTCAATTAGTGGGGGTCTTACTGCCCATTAAAGTGGGATAAATGGCTCTTTTTTGACCTGAATTGAACTTGTTGGGCAGCCGTCACTTGCCGCCAACATTGCTTGCAAGAAAGTTTTTGGTATACCCACTATTCCTTGATTGTTATCTAATACACCAAATGATTTCCCCCTTCCGTCTAATTGATATATATCAGGTGCTATAGAAGTACATAATCCACATGACTTACAATTCTTTTTATTTACGACCGTATAATGTAACACTATTAATCACCTCTATTGTTAATATACAATACATAGGTAGGGTATTATAAATCGTTTATTTCACACCTGTTTTTCTTCTAAAGTTTCTATTTCCCTATTTAAATAATAATGGCCTATCGGTTTTAAATCGTTATCCAATTCATAAACTAATGGTGTTCCTGTTGGAATGTTTACATTTTCTATATCTTTATCTGAAATTTGATCTAAATGTTTTACTAAAGCACGTATTGTATTTCCATGGGCTGCAATAATTACTTGTTTACCAGCTTTTACGTTAGGAGCTATCTCTTCATTCCAATATGAAACAACTCGTTTCTCTGTATCTTCTAGGTCTTCTGTAAGAGGGAACTCATAATCTTTTATATCTCTATATTTCGGATGTGCTGCTTCATATCTTTCATCATCTTTTGTAAGTGCTGGTGGGCGTACATTTGTTGAACGTCTCCATAAGGTTACTTGTTCATCGCCATATTTTCTTGCTGTCTCTTCCTTATTTAACCCTTGAAGTGCACCGTAATGTCGCTCATTTAATTTCCATGTTTTATAAACAGGTATCCACATCAAATCCATTTCTTCGAGAGTAATCCATAAAGTACGCATCGCTCTTCTCAAAACAGATGTATATGCGATATCAAATGAGAAACCACTAGCTTTCAGCATTACTCCGGCTTCTCTTGCTTCTTCCAAACCTTTACTAGATAAATCAACATCCGTCCAACCTGTAAACCGATTTTCAACATTCCATTCACTTTGTCCATGTCGTATTAAAACTAACTTTACCATACTTATTATCCCCTCTCCCTTGAAAGTTGCATTTTCATAAAGAAGTATCTTTATGAAAATGCATTGTTACATATTTAGTTCTTTTTTGCTTATTTCACTACTATGACTAAACGCTAATTCAATTAATCCATTTACGTGGGAGTCATCTAATGAATAAAAAACAAGTTTCCCCTCTTTACGCTTTTTCGCTAATCCTATCGTTTGTAATAGTCTTAAGTGGTGTGATGCTGTTGCGATACTACTATGAATAATACTTGCGACATCGCGTACGCAAAGTTCCTTTTCTGTATACAACGCATAAGCAATTTTTAAACGTGTTTCATCTGCAAGTGCCTTAAACATTTTTGCTACACTACTTATATTTTCTTTCTCTAGCATATCACTTGCATGTTTTACTTTTTGCTCATCATGATAACAAAGTTCACAATGTTCTTCCTTCATATGTAACACCTCTTGTTCAAATATATATTTGATTATGTATGTAGTATACCTTATAAATAAGAAACATTCAAATATTTATTTGAATGTTTCTCGTTTATATTAAATTACTCGCATTCTCACTAGCTTTTTAATTGATGGATACGTTGCTTTTAAACAATAATGAAAAAAAGGTAAGCAATCGCTTACCTTTTCCCTCTTCTATATGTGACTAACAAACCTCAATCCTTTACTTAAAGAAGTCGGCACAACAGACGCGTGATTCTCCCCTTCAGCTTCATAAAACGTAAATCTAAACTGATCGTGTTTCACTTGGAAAAGGCGCTCTGATAATTCCTTTGCCTCTACAACCATATGCTCTCGTTCTAGTGAACCCACTGTAAGAAATACTCCTGTTTTAACCTTTGCATTGTTTAATTCACTTATAAGATTCTCTTCTTTTTCAAGCACAGATTGGTTATTCCACCAAATCGACGGGCTACTTATAAAATAATTTTGAAAAGCATTTAGATTTGTAAATAATATATGTAAAGCAAATAGACCACCTAAAGAATGCCCAAATAGTGTTTGCTTTCCTTTATCAATTTCAAAATTCTTTTCAATTTGCGGCTTTAATTCTTCTTCAATAAAAGTAAAAAAATGATGTGCTCCTCCTGTTTTAGGCCACGGTTTACCGTCTGGCTTTAAAGGTGCATCATTTGAAATTACGCTAGGCGTAAAATCATAGCATCTTTCTTCACCTGAAAATGCCCCTTCAATCGGATAGCCAATACCTACTATAATGGCTGGTGAAACACCTGTTTTTTCTGCTCTAACTGATTGTATTTTAACAGCTTCATGGAATGTTTGAAAAAAGGCATTGCCGTCTAATACGTATATAACAGGATACCCTGACTCGGGTGCTGGCTGCCTCGGCTTTGAAATATAAATTTGATATTCGTTACCTTCTAATTTTGAATACATGTTCCACTGTTCTGTATTAGATGTTTTAATCTGCTGTTTTTCAATAGTAGTATTCACCCTATATCCCCCCTTTTAACTTGTTACATATATTTCCACTTTTTCTTCTTGAGATACAACGCTATCATAACCGAAGCAAACAGGAGCCCCGTTATACGGATCGATCATGACACGCGCATCAATATGAAATACTTCTTTTAATACTTCATTTGTAATAATCTCTTCTGGACTACCAGTTGTAACAATCTCCCCTTCCTTCATTGCAATAATTTCATCTGAAAACCTTGCTGCATGGTTAATATCATGTAGTACCATAACAACCGTACAATTATGTTCTTTATTTAACTTCTCCACAATTTGTAATACATCTAATTGATGAGACATATCAAGATATGTAGTTGGTTCATCTAGTAGTAACACTTCTGTCTCTTGTGCTAAAGCCATTGCTAGCCATACCTTTTGTCGTTGACCACCTGATAAATTTGCAATTTGTCTCGTTCGAAATGCAGAAGTTTTCGTTATATCTAATGCCCAGTCAATCATCTCTTTATCTTTTGAAGTTAACTTATTTACATTATTTCGATGTGGATAACGTCCATAAGAAATTAATTCTTCTACTTTAAGCTCTCCTGGCGCGATTGGAGTTTGCGGGAGTAAAGCTAACTGCTTCGCAATTTCTTTCGTTGGAATTGTATTTAGATCTTGCCCTTGCAAATATACTTTACCACTCTTTTGCTTTAAAATTCTTCCCATTGTTTTTAACAATGTTGATTTGCCGCACCCGTTTGGCCCTATAATTGTCGTTACTTTTCCTTCTTGTATTTCCACATTTAAATCGCGAAACACTGTAAGCTTTTCATAACTCGTTTCTAAATTTTTTGCACTTAAAATACTCACTTTTATTCCTCCTCTTACGCTTTCGCCTTATAAAGTAAATATAAGAAATACGGTACACCGACAATAGAAATAACGATTCCAACTGGTAACTCTACAGGTGTGAAAACTGTTTTTGCAATAAAGTCTGAAGCAATTACAAGAAACATTCCGATTACTCCGCACGTAGGAATGATATGCTTATGCTGAATACCGACAAGTCTTTTCGCTATATGCGGTGCCATTAATCCAATAAAACCAATACTCCCTGAAACAGCAACACATGCGCTCACAAGTCCGATACTACTTAATAGTAAAATTGATTTCTCTCTTTCTAGCGAAACACCTAAACTTGTAATACTCGTTTCTTCCAACTGAAATAAATCTAATAAATAAGCTTTCTTTTGTATGAGAGGAATTAATATGATAAGCCACGGCAACATGGCAATAATGTACTTCCAGTTTGCACTATATATACTTCCGGACACCCATACTGCAGCCATTTCAAAATCAGTTGACTTCATTTTGAGTGATAAATACATAGAAAATGCCCCAAATCCTGATCCAATTGCAATCCCTGTTAATAAAAGTCGCTGCGAATCTAACTTACCGTTTTTCCAAGAAAACAGATAAATGATGATAGCTGCACCTAATCCACCTACTAAACCAAACATTGGCATCATCATAATAGAAACCCAGTCTGTGCTTTTTAATTGTCCTTGGAAGAAAAACATAAAAATGACGATTGCTGTTCCTGCTCCGGCATTAACCCCTAAAATACCTGGGTCTGCCAATCCATTTCTCGTAATCCCTTGAATAACAGCACCTGCAACACCGAGACCTAATCCTACTAATCCAGCAATTATGATGCGCGGGAGACGGAACTCAAAAATAACTAAATCATGGTCTGGTACTGGATCTATTCTAAAGAGTGTTTTAAATACATCTGTAATCGTAATATCAAACGTACCATTCGTTAAACTAATATAAATAGCACATAGTATTAAAAATATAAGTATCCCCATCGTCATTCCGAAACGTTGATTTGAGCTTTTAAGCATGTCTCTCTCCTCCTCTTGTCCGGATTAAATACAGGAAGAAAGGAATTCCAATTAAAGATGTTACGACTCCAATCGGCGTTTCAAATGGATAATTTACAAATCTACTTAAAACGTCACATAACGCTAGAAAAACGCCGCCAATAACGCCTGCACATGGTAAAATCCACTTATAATCTACTCCAATTATAAAGCGAGTAATGTGCGGAATAATTAAACCTACAAAACCTACTTTCCCCACTAAAGCAACTGCTGTTCCTGTTAAAAAGATTACTGATAAAATAGCCATTGCTTTAACTAGTTTTGTACGCTGCCCTAGGTTAATAGAAACTTCTTCTCCTAAAGAAAGAATCGTAATAGATTTTGATATTAACAGTGCTAAAACTATTCCAATTACCCCAAAAGGTATTGTGATTTTAATTATATTAGGATCAACTTGATCTAACTTTGCATTAAACCAAAAACTAACATTTTGAGAAATTTGGAAATATGAAGCCATCGCGGCCGATACACTACTTAAAAATGTTCCAATAACCGTTCCGATAATTGCCAACCTAACTGGCGATAAGCCATTTTGAAGGAGTGAACCAAAACCAAATACGATACCGGCTCCTAATGCAGAACCAATCATTGAACATACAACCATACCAATCGATGACATTCCTGGAAGAAAAATCATACAAAGTGTAATAACAAAAGCTGCCCCATCCGTCACACCCATAATAGAAGGGGATGCAAGATAGTTTCTTGTCATCCCCTGCATAAGTGCTCCTGATATGGCTAGAAATGCTCCAACTAAAAGAGCTGCAACTACCCTTGGTAAACGTGAAGTAATAATGATATTATGATTTACATCACTTGAATCAAAATGAAATAACGCGTTCCACACCGTTTCAGCATCAATACTTTTCGCCCCATACAAAATAGAAAGTATAACTGTAAATAAGATGAGTATGGGTGCTATACATAATATGGTTACTGGTACTGCATTTGTTTTCTGCATATCATTCAACGCACCTTACTTAAAATATTATTTAGATAAATTTTTCACTGCTTCTTTTAAGAATGCTGTTTTACTCCAAGCAGTACCACCTTGTGCCATTGGATCCACAACGTTTACAAATACTTTCTTTTCTTTCGCAGCATTCATACTTTGCCAAATTGGATTACTTTCAATTTCTTCTAGCACTTTCGGGTTTTTATTTTCAGTTGTTTCATATTGTAAGAAAATATAATCCGGGTTAAGTTCAGCAAGTTTTTCAAATGAAATCTTCTCTTGTGCTTTTACAGTTTTTAATTGTTCTGGAGCAGTTAGCCCAAGATCTTTATAAATTACAGGGTTGAAGTATACTCCTTCTGGATATAGGAATAATTCGTTTGCCCTTAGTCTAATAACAAGTACTTTTTTGTCTTTTAACTTATCTCCTAGTTTTGCTTTTGCTTTTTCAGCGTCCGCATTGTAATCTTTAATAATTTTTTCCGCTTTATCTTTTTTGCCAGTTAATTCTCCCATTAACTTTAAGTTATCTTCCCAATTTGTTGAAACATGTGATACCGGGAATGTAGGAGCTACTTTCGTAAATTTTCCAGCTGTTTCTGCTGGGAATTTCGTACTTGATGTAATAACATCTGGCTTTAATTGAAGTAATGTTTCGAAATTTGGTTCCATTTTCTCACCAACAGATTTTGCACCCTCTAAATCTTTCTCAAGATACTTCGGTAATTTACCACCAACAGTAATTGCACCTACTGGCTTAATACCAAGTACCGCCGCATCTTCCATTGACTCTAAACTAGCTGTCGCAATTTTATCTACTTTTGCTGGCACTGTATATTCTTTACCTAAATATGTAATTTTTCGTTTTTCGTCTTTTTTCGTCTCACTAGCCTTTGTCTGTTGTGTTTTTTCTCCTGAAGTTTTATCTGCACTATTACATGCTACTAGCCCTACGCTTAAAACTGTAACCATCCCTAATGTAAATAACTTCTTATTCATCTTTATACATCTCCTCTCGAATTTTCAAAACTATATTCTCAATAAAATTTAACTATATGAAACTTGTCTTACATATATTTCATTAGATTAATAATTCTATCCAGAACTCATTCGCGTTCACTTCCCCTAAGCTATAATTCTTTTATACCTCATCCATTGATAATCATTTTAATTGATAATGATTATCGTTACTAAGTATATATTTAATACGCAATTATTTCAAGAAAGATTTGAAAAATTTTAACAAAATGAATAAAAAAGAAGTATCCGCCTAATGTTAGGGGGATACTTCTTTTTTTAGAAATTTATATGTAATTCAACTGGGCCATGGTCTGATTCCATTACTTCACTATTAATTTTCGCCTCTGTTATTTTGTCTTTCATTCTTTCGGAAACAACAAAATAATCTAAACGCCATCCAATATTTTCACCTTTGTAATCTTGCTCTTACATTTGTGAATACATACATACGCACTTTATTCAGGTTATACTAATTTCAGAGGTGATGTTCTTTGTACAATGAAGGAGTTACGTTAACAAATGAGCATTGGCAAGCGATTATTCATAATGATTCTTCCTATGATAGCAAGTTCTTTTATGCTGTGAAATCAACCGGAATCTTTTGCAGGCCATCATGCAAATCAAGAATACCGAATAAAAACAATGTACGAATTTTTCATCATGCAGAGCAAGCGTTAAGTGAAAATTTTCGCCCGTGCAAACGTTGTAAACCAAATGGGCTCACTTTACCTAATGAAGAGTGGGTAGAACAAATTAAAAAGTATATCGAAAAACACTTTGATGAATTATTAACTCTCGACATACTTGCGGAAATGTGCCATGGTAGCTCATTTCATTTACAACGCACTTTCAAAAAAACGACAGGAATAAGTCCTATAGAATATATACAACAGTTCAGAATTGTTAAAGCGGCAGAACAACTATTACAAACAAATCAATCCATTAAAGAAATTAGTAATGCTGTTGGGATAGAAAACCCAGAATATTTCGCAACTTTATTTAAAAAGAAAACCGGATTTACGCCTACTGCATATCGAAAAAAGAATGAAATGAAAGAGGGTTACAATAATGAATTCCTACAAAAATGATTATATATATTGGACGCTACTTACACATGAAAATTGGCAATTTCATATTGCTGCAACTGAAAATGGACTATGTTTCATTGGATCACAAGATGAGACCTTTGAAGAATTAAATATATGGGCTAGAAAAAAGCTACCCCAACATATATTGATCCATAATCCAGATTACTTACAAGTATATACAAAAGAAATTATCGAGTATTTAGAAAACAAGCGAGAAACTTTTGCATTCCCTATCGATGCTTACGGAACTGAATTTCAATTATCTGTTTGGAATACAGTACGTGAAATTCCTTATGGGAAAACATATTCTTACACAGAAATTGCCGAAAGAATTCAAAAATCTAAAGCGGTGCGTGCCGTTGCTACTGCTATTGCGGCTAACCCACTTCTTATTACGATTCCTTGCCATCGTGTTATTGGAAAGAATGGGAAACTAACTGGCTTTAGAGGGGGATTAGAAATGAAGAAAGAATTGCTTACATTAGAAAAGTCACAGGTAGAATTCTTATGACAGCAGAATATAGTAACGCATTAACTTTAGCAGTGCCAACAGAATTTAGTTTCCAAGAAAATTTACGCTACCTATCACGTTCTAACAATGAATGTATGTTTCACATTGAAGACAACAAAATTTATAAAGTTATCTCTGTTCACAATGTAAATCCTTTAGTTGCAATTAGTATGAATACAGATGAGCATATTCAAATACGTTTTTTAGAAGAATTATATACATCTGAAGAATCGATACACGAATCTGTAGCTAACTATGTGAAGGATTGGTTTGATTTAACTACTGATTTAGCTCCCTTTTATACATTGGCTAAACATGATGTACTCCTTCAAAGACCAATTGAACAATATTATGGACTTCGTACTTTAGGTATTCCAGACTTATTTGAAGCACTTTCCTGGGGAATTATCGGTCAGCAAATTAACCTCACATATGCTTATACGCTAAAAAGAAGATTAGTCGAACACTTTGGAAATTATGTAGAATGGAACGATAGAAAACATTGGATATTCCCTTCTCCTGAAACGATTGCCAATTTACATGTAGAGGATCTCAAAAACTTAAAAATGACGACTAGAAAATGTGAATCTTTAATCGGTATTGCAAAGCTTATTACAGAAGGAAAACTATCAAAAGAATCTTTACTGCAAATACAAGATGTGAAACAAGCTGAAAAACAATTAACCGCTATACATGGTATAGGACCGTGGACTGCCAACTATGTTTTAATGCGCTGTTTACGCTTTCCTTCTGCCTTTCCAATTGACGATGTTGGCTTGCACAATGCAATTAAATATATAACAGGTTCCGAAAGTAAACCGACTAAACAGGAAATAAAAGATTTTGCGGCAAATTGGATGAACTGGGAGTCTTACGCAACTTTTTATTTGTGGCGAGTATTATACTAAAAAACCAAGTAGCACATCTGCACTACTTGGTTCTTTTTTTAAGCTTGTTCTTCAAATCGTCTTGCAATCTCTACAATAACTTGAACAGCTTTTTCCATAACATCTACCGAAACATACTCGAATTTACCGTGATAGTTTTCACCACCTGTGAAAATATTCGGCGTTGGTAATCCCATATATGATAACTGTGATCCATCTGTCCCGCCGCGAATCGGATGAATGTTTGGTTCGATATTTAAACTTTTCATTGCCTCATATGCAATATCAACAATTTCTCTCACTGGTTCAATCTTTTCAAGCATGTTATAGTATTGATCATTCATTTCTAAAACGACTGCATCTTGTCCATACTTCTCTTGCATTTGCTTCACAATATTTTCAACGTTATGTTTACGTGCTTCAAAATTTTCACGATCAAAATCTCGAATAATATAATACGCTTTACTTTGCTCAACATCACCATTTAAAGAAAGTAAATGATAGAATCCTTCATAGCCCTCAGTATATTCCGGCGCCTCTTCTACTGGTAAATACCCATTAAACTCCATAGCAAGTTTAGTTGCGTTACGCATTTTATTTTTCGCTGTTCCAGGATGTGTATTCGTTCCGTTAAACGTTAACTTAGCACCTGCAGCATTAAAGCTTTCATATTCTAAACCACCTAATGGACCTCCATCCATCGTATAAGCGAATGATGCACCAAACGCTTCTACATCAAAATGTGCTGGGCCACGGCCAATTTCTTCATCCGGCGTAAATGCAACTCTTATTTTTCCATGCTTAATTTGTGGATTATGTACTAAATAGTTCATTGCAACCATAATTTCTGTCAAACCAGCTTTATCATCTGCTCCAAGAAGTGTCGTACCATCCGTTGTAATAATCGTATGACCTTTATAAGATGGTAACTCTGGGAATTGCTCTGGTGTTAACACAACATTTAGCTCTTCATTTAACGTAATTGCGTTCCCGTCAAAGTTTTCATGAATTTGTGGTTTTACATTTTCCCCTGTAAAATCTGTCGCCGTATCTAAATGTGCTAAAAAGCCAATTACAGGAACATCCTTATCCGTATTAGCAGGAAGTGTTGCCATTACATAACCGTTATCATCCATCGTCACTTCTGTTAACCCAATTTCTTTTAGCTCTTCCACTAATAACTTACCAAATTCAATTTGTCCAGGTGTTGTTGGCACTGTATGACTTTCTTCATTTGATTGCGTATCAATTTTTACATATCTCGTAAATCTTTCAATAAGTTCTTGTTTCAAACTCGTTCACTCCCTTTTATATTTCTTTCTCTATTATAATCCTTGAGACGAAATATTTTAACTTTTTTGACTGTGAATACATATATTTCATTTGCATTTTAGCTATTTTAAATACCGACTGAAAAGTCGTAATATTTGTACATTAGAACTCTTACATGTAATATACATAATTATACAATATGGGAGGTTTTAAAAATGAGGCTAACTCTCTTTCGCTATTTTCTTTTTTTCTTAGGATTAATTTTTTTCGGCCTTGGAAATGCTCTTGCAGTAAAAGTTAAATTTCTCGGTTTACATCCTTGGGAAGTTTTAAACATGGCTCTCTACCAAATGTTTGGATGGACTATTGGTACGTGGAGTGTCGTATGTGGATTATGTCTCGTTCTCATTTCTTTACTAGTAGATCGAAAATACATAAATGTAGGAACATTTTTAAATGCACTACTTATAGGTCCGATTATGGACTTTTTCTTACAATCAAATATTCTTCCAAACGCTAGTGATTATTTATGGTTAAACTTACTCATTTTATTTTCTGGCATTGCCATTACAGGTATCGGGGGAGGTATGTATGTTGCGGCTGGAATCGGCGCTGGACCTCGTGATGGATTCATGCTTACTATTTCCGACAAAACCGGTCTATCTATTAGCCGTGCTAGAATCATAGTAGAATGCTTTGTACTAGTTATTGGATTTATGCTCGGTGGCCCTGTTTTTGTCGTAACTTTTCTATACACTTTTATTCAAAGTCCAATCTTCCAGCAATCATTTAAAATGTTTCAAACACTCCTACATACTTTACAAAACAAAAACAAAGAGCAAATTAATGAAAATTTATAAAACACAACTTAATACAAATAAATTCACCCTATTTACGGCTCTCACCGCAAATAGGGTGTTTCTTTTTCATCTCACAATTTAAGAATATATGCTACTCATTCACAATAAAAGTATATACATCATTATAAATACAACCATTCACCCTAATAACGTACTTCCCAGGTTTACTAAAACGAATTGTGTATTTGTTTAGCTGAATTGCTTCTTTATCTCCAGAAAGAACATCAATGCTTCTGCCACTTAATACATATAATTCATTTGGATTCATCGATACATCAATTGCATTGAAATTCTCCTCTTTCATTTGCTGTACTTCCGCAGCGCTTACACTTGGTTCTAAAAACAGTAGTCCACTTAATCCAATCGTCCCCGCTAAAGCAACTCCCGCAAACTTTTTAATTTGTTTCATTACAATGACCTCCTTATAGATTTTGCGTAAAGGTGATGTCCCCCCTTACACCACAAAGCCTATATGTAATGAAATAAAAAGTAAACGAGGACAGTAAGACAAAATTCTACATCTTTTTCTCCTATTGAATATAAATCCAACGTTTGGAGTTTTGTCACATTTAAAATTGTTTACTTAAACCAACTTCCAATTATATTATTCAGAAACTGAATAATTACTTATTGATTTAACATTCTAAAAATAGTTGATAAAAATACTTTCTATTCAAATAAGAAGATTTTGCTATAAAAGTAACTTTTACAATAAAGCCCATACAACCAATTTTATTCTGCTTTCCATAATCTCTCTACATTCATTAATTGTTCTTCTTTAAACTCCATCTTATATATATCTGGTTTTGACGTATTCATTAAAAATTCGAAACCATATTGCTTATCAAAATAATTCATCATGAGTGTCATGACAAGTCCATGTGTACCAATTATAATTTTTTGTCCTTGAAAATCCATTAAGATTTCTTTTAATACTTTCACTACCCTTCTTTGGCAATCCGCATATGACTCTCCTTCCGTTCGTGCAAAGTCCGGATTAGAGAACATCTTCTTTACAAGTGGATACACTTCTTTATCTGATATAACTTGATCTCCACTGGAAAACATACACTCCTTAAGATTTTCATATATTAATATTTCTTTTTCATAGAAATCGGCTGTTTTTTCTATCGTTAATACCGCTCTCTTATACGGACTTGAAATGAAAGTATCGATTCCCTCTGTTTTTAATATCTCTGTTACTCTATGAGCGTCTAAACTTCCCTTTTCAGTTAATCCACGTGTTCTTTCACCCTCTTCTAATTTTGGTGATTCACCGTGCCTAACCATATAAATATATGTATTCATACTTCCTCCTCGAAAATATTAATTCATTCATATTTTATAAACTTTGCTGATTTGTCCGTTTAATCCATTCTCCTACTAAACTCTCGAACAATTCAGGTTGTTCAATTTGTAAATTATGCCCTGCCATATCTAACACCGCTAATGTCGCTCTTGGATAATCATCAATAATTTCTATAATATCTTGATAACCTACGGATATATCTTGTCTTCCAGCTAGTAAAAGAACAGGTTTCTCATATTTCATATGATGAAAATTCATAGTAAGAGAGTAATTTTTTTGCAACCTTTCAATAAACTCATAATTAGCAATATCTAGTCCCGGCTTAATCTCCTCTTTAAATCTCGTATATGTATATTCATTCGCGACCACTGCTAACTCGCAAAATTCTTCTCTATCAGTTGAAGTAAGCTTATTTAAAAACTCTTTATCTTGTACAATTACCTGTTTATTCGGGCGGATCCTTTTTTCTTGCTCCGCTACAACAACAGGACATACTAATAGTAATCCATTAACTCTTTCAAACAGCTTTGTGAGTATACCTCGAGCTAAATATCCGCCATAGGACTCCCCTATTAATAAAAAGTTTTTCGTTGGAATAATTTTTTCAATACATGCAATTAACAGTTCTAACATATGATCTGAACTATTTATCCAATCTGGAGCATTCGATTTCCCCATGCCAGGTAAATCAATATATATTCTTTGGTAACCTTTATATTTTTCGAATACTGATTCCATGCACCTCTGCATTAACCTATGATCAGGTGCACAGCCATGTATAATAATGACTGGTTTTCCTTCGCCAATAATTTCATAATATATTTCTGCATCCTTAATCCGGCATATCATAAAAAAGTCCCCCTAGTGTTCTATTCATCTTTACAGGCACCCCTCTCACCCCCATAGGAATACACGTTCTTATTTTATAACTTTTCAGAACATAATTTCAAATTTTATTTTTCAGATTCCAAATAAAAAAAGCCTTCCATGAGTGTATCTCCTCAAAAGAAAGCTCTCTTACGTATTTCCTCCTACTTGAACTTCAAGCATAATTACACATTATTCTTCTAATTTCATCAACACAATTCTCCAGCCATCTGGATCCTCTATCGTTATCCCCTTATCTTTCCAATATGGGTTCTCTGGTTCGACTTCATCATATCCCAATGCATGCAACCTTTTACTCACCTTTTTCATTTCACTATCTTCATGCATATAAAATACGAGTAAATTATCTTTTGTCGGAGCTGGACATGGGCTCCCATCTATATGTCTTGTAAATTCTAAATGATACTCTTCATCTGGGAGTCCAAACATGACCCCATCATAGCCTTCATGATCATAGAATTCACCTATACGTTTTAAGCCCAATCCTTTTTCATAGAATTCTATCACCTTTTCAAACTGATCAGTTGGACGTGCTATTCGAAACTTTACCCAGTTCTTCATGCTCTTCCTCCTATACTAGAGATTTCATACATACTTACGTATTATTGTATATACGCAACATCTTTTTGAAATCCCTCATTCGTATGAGAATAGATGCATACAAAAGTTTAGTTTATACTTTATAACATTCAATTTTATATAAAATTGAATGTTATACCCTTATGCAATTATACATATTCACTTGCGAACCACTAAAAAACCTTTAAAATTCAAAGGATGACTAAATATACAATTTCCATTTAAAATCTTGATGTAATATATACTATCAAACGCCATGTTTTTTAATTTTAAGAAGTATTAAACTCTTCATCACTTTCCTTATACGCATGATTTTTATAAGGAAATCTGATACAATTCTTAAATAATATTATTATGTATAGATATTACGAATATAGTGCATAATTAAAGAAGGTGATTTTATTGAAATTAAATAAAAATTTACAACTATGTATATTAATTGGAACATTAATGTGTTATTCAATCTATTTTATGTTTTTCTATCTATTCCCCACTCATTTTTCAAATTCGGATGTACGCTTCGCTTCACTTATTGTTGAAGCCATTACATTTGTATCACTCATTTATTCTATATATTCTAAAAAAGTTAGTTCAAATCCGTTTTGGATATGTATCACGATAGCAATTGGTAGTTTTTTATTAGGAAAAATAGTATATACATATCAAGATAGCTTCTTCAAAATTCCAATACATCGTTTTACTATTTCTGATGTGTTTTATATGCTTTTTCTACTTTTCTGTCTTATCGCTTTCTGCTATAAAATCCTAAAAGAATGCGATAAATGGGAAAAAGCATTCTTTATTTGTGATATATGCATAGTACTTACTTCCATATTCACATTAGAGTGGTATTTATTTAATCAACCAAATTTAAATATATTCTCTCTTTCACTAGGAGATGTTTTTCTTTCATTTCTATATCCAATTGCAGATTTATTATTCCTTCTACTAGGTGTTAGTCTCTTTTTCCGTCCAACAATTTTTAATTCTAAACGGAAAATTTATATCTTTATTTTTGTATTAATAAGTTCTGCAACTTTTAACTATATTTATTTTTACTTAAATAACCATTTATCAACTGAAGCGATAACATTATTACGTCTTTTATATAGAATACCTATATTACTTATTGCAATAGCTGGATCTATTTCAGAAGATCGTAATAGTCATAAAAATTATTTCATTGTAAACCCTATAATAGGAAAAAAGGCTTTAGTTGTATTTCCCTATCTTGCTGTTGCAATACTAATCGGGTTTACATTAAAGGAACAAACATCATCTTCCACTCTCATTACGGGAAATTGTATTACTTTTATTTTCGTACTCATTCGTCATTCTATTGTACGTATGCAAAACAATTCCCTAACTAAACGTTTACAGGCATTTAATGCTCAACTAGAAGAAAAGGTTACTTTACGGACTTCAGATTTAGTTCATAAATCTGAGGCTCTATCTCAAAAGCAACAAAAATTCAAATCATTATATGAATATCATCCTGACCCTATTTTTACAATTGATTTAAATGGCGTATTCTTAAATGTAAATAAAGCTGGAAGTATACTACTCGGTGCACCAACGGATGAGTTACTTGGTGAAACTTGTTTTTCGATTATTTTAGATGAAGACAAATATAAACTAGCATCTGCATTAGAAAAAGTGAAACAACAAGAATCAGCATCCTTACAACTTAGTTCTCAATATAAAGATGGATTTACTTATTCTTTATACGTTACCATCGTCCCTATTATGATAGACGGGCAAATTTCAGGAAGCTATATTATGATGAAAGATATTACTGCGCTAAAAAAACAGCAAGAAGAAATAAAATATTTAGCATTCCATGATACTGTAACGAAAATTGGGAACCGTGCCTTTTTCCATAAGAAATTAAAAAGAATTATAAAAAATGCTAAAACGACAGAAAGCGAGTTTGCATTATTATATTTGGACTTAGATCGCTTTAAAGCAATTAACGATACACTTGGACATTCGGCAGGGGATTACATATTAGAAGAAGTAGCGAAGCGATTCCAATCCTGTCTTCCATCACATACTCATCTGTCAAGAATCGGTGGTGATGAGTTTACAGTCTTAATTGAAAACTATACTGATGAAGATTCTTTATTCGAGTTATGCAACCAGTTATTTGAATGCATGGAAAAATCGTTTGTCATACATGAACATACATTAAGTTTATCACTAAGTATTGGCATCGCCATTTATCCATATTCCGGAATCGATACCGCTACACTTCTGAAAAACGCTAATGTTGCAATGTATGATGCGAAAGCAAAAGAACTTAATTCTGTCTCTATTTATGATGACGTAATTGCAAACAAAATTGAAAGACGATTACGATTAGAAAAAGATTTACCAAATGCAATTCAAAATGAAGAATTGTTCCTTTTATATCAACCTCAAGTTGATAGCGAATCTAACGACATTATCGGTGCTGAAGCTTTAATCAGGTGGAATCATCCTGAATTAGGTATTATTTCTCCATACGAGTTTATTCCGATTGCAGAAGAAACACTACAAATCATTCCAATAGGAAAATGGACATTACAACAAGCATGTCAACAAATGAAACGTTGGCATACACTCGGATATTCTCATTTAAAAATAGGCGTAAATTTATCTGCTAAAGAATTTGAACAAGAAGATTTTGTAAAGTCTATTTCTGCTACATTAACAAATACAGGTTTACCAGCAAGTTCTCTTGATCTTGAATTAACAGAACGAATTGCAATGATGGATGAGCGAGAAACATTAATAAAACTGCGTACACTAAAGAGTTTAGGCGTTCACATTTCAATTGACGACTTTGGTACAGGTTATTCTTCGCTAGCTTATTTACCTTTATATCCAATCGATACGTTAAAAATCCCGAGAGAATTTATTACAATGTCTGAAACATGTGACGATGGAATGGAAATTATTAAAACGATCATCACATTAGCAAATACATTAGGAATGTCAGTTATCGCTGAAGGTGTAGAAACGAAAGAACACGTGCGTTTCCTTCAAAAAAATAATTGTCAATTTATTCAAGGTTACTACTACAGCAAGCCTATTCATGCTGATTCATTTTCTACTCTTCTCAAAAAAGGTGTTCATTCTCTGTAACGTAAATACATACAAGAAAAGGAAAGAAGAGACGGACTCATCTTTCCTTTTTTGTACTTTGCAACTTTTCATTTCCTTCACATATCATTTATGTAAGTAGTTACTAATATATTTATGATAACAGACTTGAATAGGAGGGAATTACATGCACCACGACAATCCAAATCATAAACTTTCCAAAAACATTCCTCTATCCCTCTTCTCAATAAAAAACGAGCTAAAACAAAAATGCATCAACGTAAATAACTTCCTTGCTCCCCTTTCGAACGAAGAAAAAGTATTCATATATACAATTAAAGAAAGAACAAAATTATTGAATCAAAATAATGTTACAAGAACTCGTGCTTACTATCAATTTTACAAAAGATATCCTGAAATACATTGGGCATTACTTGGACATATGGTATCGCGGAACGGCGGTTGGAATATGACCGATTTAAAGGGGGATTTATATACGAAATTGTTATCTGATAACGATCAATTTACTTTCTTTTCTTTTTTAGAACGGGGTAATTGGCTTATCTTTCAAGATGTGTATCCACAATTTTTATTATATGAACAGAGTGTTAAAAAAAATAAAAATCTTTTTCATCTCCTCCCTCACCTCAATGTGTCAACATTTATGGAAACGATGTGGAACTTTTTTTGGAAAACTGGAAACAAACAAATATTAACGATTGCGACTATTATTAATGAACAAAACTACTTAGAAAAAAGAGTGATTCAAAATAAATACTTCAAAAAAAATGTACTAAATAGTATTGGATTTAAACTTTTTGATTTCTTTCAATTTAATCATATTCTCTTCCCTTTCTCTGAAGAAAATACTGTACAAAAAACAATATTAATTGGTGATACAATGAAACATTTCACTTCCTTACACGAACGAATTTTGCTCGGAAAACGATTATATACATTATTGTTTCATGATGAACACGTTTTAGCTCGTATACTACAATGGGCTGACACTCATCCACATACTGGATCACGAAAAGATTATTGGCCACATTTATTTTCAAGTGTGAATGAATCCTTTTCAAGAGAGTTTTATAAACGAAGAATAAAGAAATGCCAATTAAAAAGTGATGCCCACCGTATATATAGCCCTGCACTTATGTATGTATGGAAAAATATGAAACATGAAGAAACAGAACATGAAGATTGGTTTAACGACTGGCAAGTCATACATTATTTAACCGATAAGGAGGAAAGGATACATGGACAAATTACAGAAGACTACTGTAAAACACTCGAAAAAATTGAGTTGGCAATTCTTGCAAAGAAAAACGTCCTCCTTCGAGAAGAAGAATAACCTTTTCGCATTAGTTATTACAATCTTATTCTCTTCTATTATCGGAACTTGCTTAGATGCTTTCTTTGTTGCGAAACAAATGTATTCCTTTCCGGTTAGACCATTCTCATCCATATTTTCAATTAACATTGGCTTTACTTTATTTGTACTACCGATTTTAACAACGATTTTCATACAAATTTCAAAAACATTATCTACAGTTTCTAGAAGTCTATTTATTATTTCAATAGGTATTTGTGCTAGCATTTTTGAACAGATTTCTGAAAGATTCGGTTTCTTTATTCATAGTTTGGATTGGAATCATACATATTCTTTATTTGGCTATATGATTTTCTTTTCTTTTATTTGGAAAGTATATTATTTCATAATTAATAAAAAAGAGTACTAAAAGGCTAGCAAACCTTTTCGTACTCTTTTTTATTATGTTTCATATATTTATTACGCATATAATTCGGATAACTCAATTATTTTATTAACAATACTTTGTTCATCTATTTTTAAACATGTGGATGCATGACCCAATAATACTTCATGACTCCCAACACAAATGCTTTCCTTAGCGTGTAGAAACATTGATAAATCGTTCGAATCATTACCAAACACTACGAATTCTCTCTCTTTTATACCCAATCGTTGTAACCCTACCCATTTATCAATATTCTCAGGGCTTATATCCACGATCCCTTCATTATCATGTTCATAAATACGTATAGGAAGTTCTGTTAACATATTCATAATATATTCTTTTTGAACATGGTCAGGAAATAATACCACCTTCACTACTTCCTTAATTTCATCAATATGTACATTATTAGCCAATTGATTAGGATCTATGTTTTTGTAGATAGGATGATTCTCGCTTCCTGTATAAGAATAATTCCAATGACTATCTATCAAATATGAAAGACTATGTTTCTTTATTATTGAATGTATAGCACTTACCGTTCCTGGATCAAAAGTTATAACTTCGATAGTCTCCTTTCCCTTTGCAATAAATGCCCCATTCCCACCAATCATTGAATAATGATGCATATGATTTGGTAGCACCGGTAATAAGTCCCTAATCGGTCTAGCTGATGCAAATATAACCTCATGCCCTTTACTTTGACATACGTCTAGTGCGTGAATTATCCCTTTCGTTACTGCGTTCCCTTTAAAACAAATAGTACCATCAATATCAAAAATAAATTTCATATACATCACTCCTTTCTTTTTAATGTATATGAATTATTTTATAATAGAAAGGACAGACGTCCCAAAAGGAGAAACATTATGCAAAATATTGTAGATAATACCTTATTATTAAGCTACTTAAATAACGAGTACATAAAAAAGCTATTCCAACAATTCAATCATCCATTTAAGATCCTTAGATATGAAGCGAAAGAAACTGTACTACACGAAGGCGAAATGATTGATGGCCTATATATTCAAATGTCAGGTCGTACAAAAATAACTTCAAGTGTAATTACAGGTAAAGCATTATTACTAAGATTTTGTTCTGCCGTTTCTATCATGGGAGATATTGAATTAATTCAGTCCGTAAACATACAATCTCATGTAACCTCCGAACAACAGACGGATTTTCTTTTTATTGATAAAAATTATGTAACAAGTTACTTATTACAAGATGTAATCTTCCTTCAAGAACTCATTCATCACGTCACTTATAAACTACAAACCTGCACAACAGCTTCACGTATCAATTTACTAGCTTCTGTGGAAACACGCTTTGCTAGTTATTTATGTACAGCCCGAAATCCATCTAATTTATTTGGGCGCGAAATTCATACTAAAGATCATCATGAAATAGCCTCATTAATCGGGACAACTACCCGTCATCTTAATCGAGTCATTGAAAAACTAATAGCTAACAATATCATGCATAAAAATAATAAACAAATTGTTGTTGACGATTGGAAAGCTATTGATACCCTTTCAAATGGACTACGATATGAATAAAAATTTAATAATTATATAACCCACTTTAATAAAGAGACCGTTTTTATAACGATCTCTTTTTAAGCATAATCTTCAGTTATTGCTAATGATGTAGGATTTTGAAGGCGTTTTGAACGCAAACGATAGGCAACGATTTTCTTTTTATATTGCTTTATTACATCAACATGTTCCTCATGACTATACAGAGAAAATCGAATCTCTTTATTCCCTTTCTTCGTGTTAATAACGATTGGTGTTCCTTCCCCGTGCGGCGGAAAATAATGTTTATCTAAAAATAGAGCTTCGTTAAATTCATGAATAACTTGTAGTTTCGTTTCCCCCTCTATATTTTTTCCGTCTATCAATATAGTGGTATTCTCTTCCTCAAGTTTTTGATGCAATTCAAATCTACTAATAATTGATTCTACAACAGAAGTCGGCATACTAGAAACTAGTACTTTAATCGCACCAAAAATAAATAATGTAACTATAAACCATGTTGTCATTTTCATCATCTCCATTACATTTTAAAATATAAATTTCGTTCCATACCGTATAATTATACTAATAAGTATTCCGGTTACAATCATCGTCACCGAACCGATCGTCGCTTCTTTCTCGCCTTCCTTCACAAGACGACTTACCCCGATAATATGTGATGAGCAGCCCATTCCCACTCCTTTTCCAATTGTACTCGTTATACGGAAAAACTTAAGTACTGTTGGTCCAATAATAGCACCTGTGATTCCTGCAACAACTACAAAACTAGAAGTCATAGACCAACTAAGCTAAATATATATAGCACGCATACTTGAAGTAAAAGTGTCACGTACTTCATTTCTTCTCCTCTTTTCACTATCTCACATCCATGTTATGAAATCTCATTTAACGTATCAGCAAACCGTGCAATTCCAAGTTGAATTTGTTCTATATTAACTCTCCCAAAAGTAAAACGAATATATTCACTTTTAGTACCTAAAACACTTCCCGGAACAAACGCTACACCATTTCGTATAGATTCGCCTAATAAATGATATTCATCAAACGTTCCTTGCACTTTGCACCATAAATGTATTCCACCCTCTGGAACAAAAAATTCAACCTGATCCCCTAATATTTCTTTAAGCTTTCTAATTAACGCATCTCTTCTTTCTTTCAATTGTCCACGAAGCATTGTAATATGTGCATGAAAATCTTCTGATTCTAAAAATTGATTTGCCACCCACTGTGTAAATACACTATGGCCAAAATCAACTTGCTGCTTCGCATCCGCTAAACGCTCTATTACACGCGTAGGGCCAATTACCCAGCCAATCCGTAATCCTGATGCAACAATTTTTGATAGTGAACTTATATAAAGAACATTCCCGTTTTGATCCATTGATTTTAATGTTGGATTCACTTCACCATTAAATGAAGTTAAACTATACGGATCATCTTCTACAATCGGTATGCCAAATTCAGAAGACAGTTCTAAAATCTTTTTACGTCTTGCCAATGAAAGCACGGTTCCAGTTGGATTTTGATAATCCGGATTTAAAAATACCATACGAATACGATGCTTTTTATGCAAATCAATTAAGTCATCTGGATTCATTCCATGCTGATCAACAGGTAAATGGAATATTTTTAAGCCAGCTGATTTAAATATCGGCAGTGAAAAACAATACGAAGGGTCCTCAATTGCAATCGCATCACCAGGTTTTAATAGGCATTGAACGATAAGATTAAGTGCCTGTTGTGCTCCAGATGTAATAAGGATAGAATTCGAATCTGCTTCAATTTGTTTATATTGCTGAACATGTGCTGCAATTGTTTTTCTCAACATTTCATTTCCAAGTGGATGGTCATAACCGAGGTTTTCCATAAATGTTTTCTCCGACAAAATCGTTCGGAATCTATCACTCGGAATTAATTCTGGTGACAATTCACCACTCGCTAAATTAATTAAGTCGTTTTTTTGTGTTTCCGTTCGAATTTGTTGAACGAGTGGTACATTAGGTAAGAATGACCCATCCTCGACGTACCTACCCCAGTTTGGTATTCGTTTATGCGAAACACCCCATATATCTGTATTCACCCGCGTTCCGCTTCCTTTTTGCCGTTCTACTACTCCAAGTGATTTTAATTCTTCATATGCAGCTACTATCGTACTCCTATTCACTTGTAATTCTTTTGCTAACATACGCTCAGAAGGTAACTTACTGTCAGAAGGAAACTCACCTGAAGAAATACCCCTTTCAATATAACCCGCTATTTGTTTATATACAGGCGTCTTATCTGCACGATTTGGTTTCCATTCCATATAGTTGCCTCCTTTCAAAACGAACTATCCTCAATTTATTACTAACAGTATTCACCGTAAAAATAGTATTAATTAGTCACATTTTCTCATCCAAAAATGGATATATTAAAATAGCTCCGTCTCTAATTACTCGATAGCTTCTGAAATTCCAGCTTCATGCTCTCGTTGCAGTTCGGTTACAAACTATCAAATTATTACCGCATACCATGTTACCCCTAGCAGTAGAACAAAAAGAAGGACAATATAGATGGCAGATAAATTTTTCACATTTCTCTTTGTGGACTTGCCGTAATTCTCCTCTACATTTCGTGCAACTAGCACGGTCCCAAACAGTGATACAATTACAATAATAACGACTAGTGAAATCGCAAAGCTCATTGTATTTTCACCTCTCTAAGGCCAGTCTATTTTTATTAAGAACTTCCTCTTTAAAACGTTGATAACATACTACCTTTCTTCTCTTATCATAATAGATGTTTGCAAAAAACGGACCAACCACTTTTATATTTTTTTGCTCATCCACTTTAAAAATAAAAAGCAACTGAACACTTATGATCAGTTGCTTTTTCCCAGGATTATTTATGCCAATTTTCATTTGAAATTAATTCGATTTAAAAGTTTAGTCTTTTCATAATGAAACATCGATTGAGATAAATCGAAAATTGTTCCATTTACAAGATACACTGTATTTTCAATAAGAAGCGACGTATTTTATCGCTTCTTATCCTCATCATCTTTATTCTTTTATAAGTGACTTATTCGCTCTTATAACTTCTTGATATAGCAGTGGTGACCAATTTTCATTTATATAGTCTTGAATAATCCAGCCTACTCTTGTAGGGTTCTTTTGTTTTATATAGTTTGCAATTTCAGGATTTATATAAGAGGCATAGTAATATGGACTATTCCATGCTGTACCACCAGAAGACAAGCTTGTAAAATTAATATATAGATGATTTAAATCCTCACTATCGTTCATCGTTTCATTTATCGTATCTTTAATAGATTTTACTTTCTCATCATAACTCACTTTATATTTATCTTGTACTGTTACATGTACATTTTGATTTACAGTTGTGGTAAACGTCTCATTATCTGGCCAATAGAAATTATTATATCCTCCAGATTCATTACTACCACCATATCTTTTTAGTAGTACAATTTTCCCACGAGCATCTCCCAATTTTATATTTCCTTCTGTTTTTAAAAAGATAGGATCCACAAAATAACTTTTTTCAAACGTATTACTAAAGGAACTTTCTGCTCCTTTCATATCCTCATACTCTTTTTTTAAAGACATAATAATCGTTTCACTTGGGTTATCTTTTAAAAATTGTTTCGCTTCGTTTATGAATTCATGCAGTGTTACATAAAGATATAATGGCCCATGATGAAGGACTATCGTATTATCATCTGTTAAACGTCCTCTTATATCAAAAATACGAGCTCCATGATCCATTTGGTAACGAAAATCATATTCTTGCGTCATTCCCCACACTTGCTTTATTGGATTTTGTAATTTGAACGTCCCGCTATCATGTGTTCCTGGAATTGAAATTCGTACTAATGAGATATTATCAGGTATAGATTGCATCCACTTTGACCAATTTTCAAACTCATTAACAGAGCTTGCTGCAACTACTTGCTTATCATGTAAAGCAAATACAAATGTGATAAATATCGTACTACATATGAATAATTTCAAAATAAATTTCTTACTGCTCATTATTATTCCTCCTTTTTCTGTTTTATATCAAACTTATTGAATATAATATAATCTGGTGAGTAAAAAATAAATAACATTTCATAAATATGAAATATTACATAGAAGTAAAGTAAAAAAATCATTCACATATCCTAAATTAGAAAAATTTAAAGGAACTTCACCTGAAGTTCCTTTCGTTTACTTTATATTCAATACATATGAACCATCTTTATTCTCATACTTATAGACGTATAAATAATATTTACCTGGCTTTGCATTATAAGTACCTTTAACTACATTTCCTTCGTTTTCACCATATGCTACATAGTTATTTAAATCTGATTCATGATGAAGCACCCATGTCATCCCAATGTTTTGTTCATTTAATAGAGAAATAGTAATATTTTCTGGCGAGTCAATTTGGAAAGTAAATACATCTACTCTATCACTATTATGTAGTGTCCCTTTCATCGGTGTATGAAAGTTAACTTTATTTGCCTGTATACGTTCATTATTTGGTTCATTTTCTGTTACTTGTAACTCATTTCCACCGTTTGGTTTTCTTTGTCCATACCCTAAGTTTACTAGTATAGACTTCAAATCTGGTAAAACACCAATTCTATCTGAATATGGATCTTTAGATTTTGTTCCTGTATCCTGGTTGCTTAATATTGCTCTTAGTTCACTCGGTCTATATGGTTGTCCTAAGTTTTCTTTAGCAATGCTTTGTACTAAAGTCGCTGCTCCGGCAATAATAGGTGACGCACTCGACGTGCCACTAAAGCTAGATGTATAAAGATTTACAGCACTTCGACTTTGCTCAGCTGTAGTTGTATCTACGTTTTCTCCCCAACCATACACATCAATACGGCTTCCATAATTCGAAAACCACATACGTTCATGAGGGAAAGATGAAGAGCCCGCTCCTACCATAATTGCACCTGAATCTTTAAAATCTTTACTATTACGATTTAAAATTTGTTTACCATTTCTATCTTTAAATTGATCTAAATCATTCCAACCATTCGCTCCAGCTTCTATAATGACAACACCTTTATCTGTACCAGCACGAATTGCATCAAAGATATCTGGTTGTACCTCAACAGGTAAATATTTATCACCATACCCATCAAAGGAAGCTTGTGCCTCTAATAATAAAACATCCCCAGCTTCTAACTGATTTATAGCACTTAATATTGCATCAGCTGTATTATACTGTCCGTTATCTCTTATTTGAGAAATCACCTTTGCTTTCGCTTTTGGCGCAATCCCAATATTCCCAACTTCATTGTCCTCAGAGGATACAATTCCTAGTACAGACGTCCCATGACCGACATGTTGATCTATATTTCTTCCAGACATTAATTCAATATTTTGATGTACTAAATCCTCATGATTTAATAACCATCCATATTCCATATCAACAAAGGTTACATCACTTCCATTACCGCCTCGGACTCCCCAGGCGAAAGGCGCATTAATACCAGATGGTGCTGCTTCAAGATAACCTTGTTTTTCATATCTAGGATTGTTATTAGGATTAAACGATACACTTAATGGCTGTACTTCCGGTGGTGTTATTTTTTCTTGTTTCTTTATATACACATCTTCTATTAAAGAAGATGTCTTTAACTTATCTACTAGTTCTTCCTCTTGCCCACCATGTTGAGTTTGAAGAATATAGTAGTTTAATAAACTTGTAGATACATTATTAGGTGCTTTCACTTCAAGGTTTTGTATTTGTTCCGGGCTTACAGATGTGAATAAACGAGTAAATGTTACATCTGGGTATTCTGCCAAAAGATCTTCTATTACTTTATCGTTCGTTTGAGATTGTATTTGTTTTTCAATACCATCTTCATATGGAAATTTCAAATCCGCTTTAAATTTTACAATGATTTGCTTATCTGTTTCTTGTTCTATTCCTAATTTACTCTGCTGTTCTATAGAATCAGCATGTACACTATTGACAGTGCCTCCTATTCCTAAAAGTGTTGTAATAATTACAGTTGACGTACACATTTTTTGAAATATTTTCATTACATCAATCCTCCTATTAATAATAATTAATCACTATATTAATCTATAATGATTTTATTTATATAACATATTCCCTTTCTACTAAATAGATTATAGTAATCAGCAATATGAACTTCAATGTATTTTCATATGCAATATTTCATATTCGGACTCTACACTAAATAAATAAGAAACTTATAATGATTATTTATTTTATATGTGCTAATATACTTACATTAAAATATTATATGTAGACATTTTAAGCTACATTACTTAACCGTTTTACCTTATTTTTCCTAGGAGGATTTACAATGAAATTATTAAAAATAAAACATATAATCCCTTTATCTGCAGCTGCAATTACATTCGTATGTAGTCACAGTACAGCTGAAGCTTCTACCATTCATACAGTAAAAAAGAATGATACACTTTGGGGCATTAGTAAACAATACGGCGTTTCAATACAATCCATTAAACAGGCTAATAATAAAGGAAACGATCAAACTTTCATTGGCGAACAGTTACATATCCCGGGTTCCGTCAACTCAAATGAAATCACTGTTCGCCAAAACGCCAAGCCTGCGAACATTTCTGGACAAATTATTTATCAGGTACAACCGGGAGATTCATTAGAAACGATAGCAAAGCGTTACAATGTTACCGTTCAATCTATAAAACAAATGAACAACACAATCGAAAACAAGCTTTATACAGGACAACATTTAAAAATCAACTCAAGTATTTCAGAAAAAGAAAAAGACTTAATGGCACGCTTAGTTACCGCTGAAGCAGGTGGCGAATCATATAAAGGAAAAGTAGCAGTAGCTAAAGTTATACTAAACCGTGTAAACGCAAAAGGTTTTCCAAATACAATAACAGGCGTTATTTATGAACCTATTAAATACGGATATGCATTTACTCCTGTTACAGATGGAAGAATTAATCAGCCTGCAAGCGCAGAAGCAAAAATGGCTGTAGAAGAGGCTATCTCCACAAATGGAATACATTCTGATTGGCTTTATTTCTATAACCCGAAAACATCAACAGACAAGTGGATTACGACACGTCAAACAGTAGCAGTAATTGGTAACCACGTCTTCGCTAAATAACATTTAAAATCATTAACAGACCTCTTCACTTAAAAGGTCTGTTTTTTTGTATGTAAGAATTTATTTATCATGTGATATAGTGGTCTTTGAAAACTAATTCTTCTTGTAAATAAAGACACTTGTATTTACTTCATCACTCTAAGAAATTAAAAAAGCGTCAAGTTCAAAAACTCCCCTTTATTAATAAAATTTATTTCTTACCTTCATAAAATTGTTATACACTAGAAAAATAAAAAACAAACTATTCGTTAGCAGGTGAAAGAATATGTATGATGTTACAATTATCGGCGCTGGAGTAAGTAGCATTTTTCTGGCTTATTCACTAGTTAAAAATAACAAAAAAGTTTTAATTCTTGATAAAGGTAAAACGCTAGGAGCTCGCCATTGTCCTTTAGACGAAGGAAAAGCGTGTAATTGTACTACATGTGATAAATATTTCGGATTTGCTGGTTTAGGAAAATCTGAAGGGAAATTTAATTATACAAACGGATTTGGTGGAGAACTTGAGCAAAAAGTTGGTAAAGAGGGCTTTATACAACTTATGGCTGAAGTAGATGAAATTCTATGTCAGTTCGGAGGAAATTCAGTTTCAAAATATTCTACAGAAAATCCAAATCTCAATAAGAGAGCTGCATCGTGTGGTTTACAAATGCTAACAACAGAAGTACGGCATCTTGGTACTACCCTTTCAAATGAAATTTTTCAGCAACTCTACGAATTTTTACTTACGAAAATAAATATACAATTTCATATAGATGTACAACATATTATGAAACAGAAAGATCATTTTACTATAGATACAAATGAAGGAACATTTCAATCTAGGCAACTAGTATTTGCAACTGGGCGTTCCGGAGCAGATTGGTTAAAGGAGATGTGCACTTCTCTACATATTTCTCAGGAACAAACTCGTGTAGATTTAGGTATCAGGGTAGAGATGAAAGAACACCAATTACGTTCTATATTAAAAGATACATTTGAGACTAAACTTTCTTATGAGCATGAAGATTTCACAGCGACTACATACTGTATGAATCCAAAAGGACGCATTATTAGAAAGTACGAAGAAGGTTTAGTTATGCCTGACGGTCAAAATTTTCGAGAGAAAGGAACTGGTACACCTAACTTAAACTTCACTTTATTTATCCCGCGCTATTTTCCAACTCTCAAAGAAGCAAATGTATATGCAAGTTCAATTATTAAAAACATTAACCAAGGACGAGATCGGATTGTTATACAGCGCTTAGAGGACTTACTAAATAAACAGCCTACAATAGCGAACGACATGAAATATAACCGTATACAACCTACGCTACAAGGAGATTATGGAGATTTGAATACAGAAATTCCTCCATTATATATTGAAGGACTTAAAGAATTTTTATTACGATTAGAACAATTCATCCAAGAACCGATCGATACAGATACTTTATTATATGGAATTGACGGAAAGTTTTATGCTCCTACGATAAAACTCAATAATCATTTTGAAACGAGTATAAATGGCCTATTTTTAGTTGGGGATTGTTCAGGCGTCACTCATTCATTATCTCAAGCTGCTGCAAGTGGGTTATATGTTGGAAAATATTTATCTCACATTTAATTTCCTTCATTCAGATTGCAATTAAATATTTTAACTTCCATAGTAATAGCTTACTATTTCCCCACAAAAAATCAGGGTTTTATGAGATACATATTTAACATAGCCATTGACATTCAATTCTCACAAATTGAATGTCAACAGTTTTAAAATCCTCTATTCATTTCCATTTTCATTTGTTCGATATTTTGTAACATCATCATAGTGTTTAATATGTTAGGATGTCTATAAGTATTTTTTACTACAACTATGACTTTTTCTGCTCTGTTCTAAAAAATAGATTTACGCTTTAAATTTCCTCATTGTACGTATGTGAATACTTTATATTATTACCTTTAGAAACCATTAGCTAAATGGTTCAGTATACTATAATAGTTATAAAAATATAATATATAACACAAGTTAAATAAATTACAAAAAGAAGGAGTAAAAATGAAAAATAAAATCAATTTACAAATGCAAAATATAAGCTTTGTTTTAATAATTGCTTTAGCAGTATGGTTAAAAACATATCTTATTACAAGGTTCAGTTTTGATTTAAAAATTGAATCTTCTACACAAGAGCTTATTTTGTTTATTAGTCCACTCGCTACATCATTAGCTTTTGTCGGATTAGCATTATTTGCAACCGGTGAAAAAAGAAATTATATCGCGCTATGTATCAACTTCGTATTAACAATCGTACTCGTTGGAAATGTAATGTTCTATGATTTTTATAGCGATTTCGTTACGTTACCAGTACTTGGACAAACATCAAACTTCGGCCAATTAGGCGGCAGTATTATAGAAATATTGAACTACAAAATTATACTCGCATTCGTAGACATTATTTTCTTCTTTATTTTATTGAAGAAAAAATCAATAGTCTTCCAAACAGGACGTGTAACTCATCCGGCACGCTTGTTATATTTTCTTTTAACGATTGGTGTATTTTTTGCTAATCTACATCTTGCAGAAAAAGAGCGACCTGAACTATTAACAAGATCATTTGACCGAGTTATGCTTGTTAAAAATTTAGGACTATACACGCATCAAGTTTATGATTTAACACTGCAAGTAAAAGCAGGATCACAAAAGGCACTTGCTGATAGTAGCAAATTACAAGAAACTGAAAACTACGTGAAGGCAAACCAAAGTGAGCCGAACCCTAATATGTTTGGTGTAGCGAAAGGAAAAAACGTAATTGTTGTCACTCTTGAATCCCTGCAAACCTTTTTAATAGGAGCAACAGTTAACGGACAAGAAGTTACACCCTTTTTGAATGAATTCATAAATGAAAGCTATTACTTTGATAACTTTTTCCACCAAACTGGGCAAGGAAAAACATCCGATTCTGAATTTCTAATCGATACGTCATTGTATCCATTAAATCGAGGAGCTGTATTCTTCACACACGGTAACAACGATTATACTGCGACTCCAGAAATTCTACGTCAGCAAGGTTATTTCACTTCTGTATTCCATGCGAATAACGCCACATTTTGGAATCGTAACATCATGTACTCTGCTCTCGGTTATGATCGTTACTATAATGAACTTGATTACAAAATTACGCCCGAAACAAATTTAAATTGGGGCTTAAAAGATATCGAATACTTTGATCAATCAGTAGATATATTAAAAACTGTTGATCAACCATTTTACGCTCGTTTTCTTACTTTAACGAACCATTATCCATTTACGTATGATGAAGATACACAATTCATTGAACCATATAACTCTGGTAATGGCGTATTTGATCGTTATATTGTAACAGCACGTTACTTAGACGAATCAATAAAAAAATTTATTGAGCGTTTAAAAGCCGAGGGAATGTATGATGATTCTATTATTGTTTTATATGGTGATCATTATGGCATTTCTGAAAAACATAATCGCGCGATGGCACAGTTTTTAGAAAAAGATCAAATAACAGAATTTGATACTTTAAATTTACAACGCACACCTTTATATATTCATATCCCTGGACAAACAGAAGGTCGAACGATTTCAAAGCCTACGGGACAAATCGATATGAAACCTACTATTCTCAATTTATTAGGAATTGATACTACAAACGATATTCGTTTTGGCCATGATATGTTTTCGGATGAATATGCCGGTTTTGTTGTTTTACGTGATGGTAGCTTCATTACAGACAAGTATGCATACAAAAACAATACTTTCTATGACCGCATAACAGGTGAAATTGTAGACTTACCAAAAGAAGAAGCAGAAGCACTCATTAAACGTGCACAAAATGAATTACGAATGTCTGACAAAATTATTGAAGGCGATTTATTACGTTTCTCAGAAAGTAATAAAATTAAAGAGACTGAAAAATAATCTTAATATGAAAAGGGAGCAACTCGTTATAGTTGCTCCCTTTTATTCTCCTATAATACATGATGCAGTTTCATATATTTCATTTTTATTCTACGCTTGTCTCTAAACTTACATCTGTATAAGCATGATCATCACCTATATGTAAAATCACTTCACATTGACGTAATCTCAATTCAAAGAGCATGATGGAATCATGATAAACTTCAGGGTTTGATTTCATTTTATGTAACATCTCTTGTTTTTCTTGTATTTCTAATTGTATATTCTCTACAGCTTGTTTCAAGGAGTTAAATGGATTCCTAAAGAATATATGAATATCTCGCTCTTGTGTGTTTTCGAATAGCTCAAATTGCAAGAAAAATTTCTTCATAATAGAATCCGTTACCTCGGTATAATCTTCATTTTCTACATACTGTTTGTATTTGTTATATAGCATAGTTTTGTTTTTCGGAAGAACTCCAAATAATTTACCGGCACTTTTCAATAAAAATTGTGCTGGCGTAAATCGACGTAAAATATTTACTTCATCCATTTGTATTCTAGTCGTCATTCTGTCAGTATCTCTGCGCCAGTCATCAAGCACTTTAAAGTCACATTCTAACTGTATTCGATTTTCTCCAAATAAAGAATTAAGTCCTTCACTAAGTTCTTCTAAGTACGATTGACTTTGAAGGAGCTCATTATGAGAAGTGGCAATCCAATTTTGCATAGAAAGAGCAAGATTAGGTAATACAGTTTGTTCTAAATATTTATGCACTCTTTCGTTCATTGCTTTATTTAGTTCTGTATCCATGTGACCGAAATCACTGTCTTCACTCATTAAATCAGAACAACTCTGTAATATCTTCGGTATATTTTCAGTAAGATCGTTCGTAATTTCCATTTTCATTGCACGATATGACTGTGTAATGAAATGAATTTTTTCCCTCTCAAATGCAGTAAGGTTATTCATGCTACCGTTTAGTTTCACTAGCATATCTTCATTCCAATTAATAGCATCCACTAGATTATTTTCTTTCTCAACTCGTTTATCCAAAAGATATGTAATTGTTTTTCGAATGAAAAATAATAGCTTTTCAGTACGTTCTGCATCGATATTTTTATGATTAAAGTTAAAATGAATAAACTCTGTTAATTCATTCAATTGTTGATTACTTGTATATAACGAAGAGTAAGGGAAAATCCTCGCATGCGGGAAATATGTGTTTATTCTCGTTGCCGTATCATGTAGTACTCTTTTTACTTCTGCTTCACTATAAATGTTATCGATTTTATTTAATAAGAAATGCACTTGTAAATTTGGTGTATGCTCTTGAATGTTTAATAGAATATCACGCTCTTTATCAGTAAAAGGTGAATCTGCATTCAATACAAACAATAATTCATCTACAGAATTTAGATATTCAAATACCTCATCCCTAGTGTCGTTATTCCTATTAAAGCCGGGTGTAACTACAAATGTAAGTTTATTTTCACTTAAAAATCTGCATGGTAATTTAAATTCGACACATGCTCTATCTCTATATGTTTGATGGTGCTGAGACATCATATTATGGTAATCAGAGATATCTTCCGTTGTTGTAATTGCAGCGTCTGTTATGGCGTTAATTTCTGTATGAGCATCATTTTTTAAAACTACTACATTTGAAATTGATTTTTCTACTATATTTTCTCCTAATATAGAGTTAATAAATGTAGTTTTTCCGTTCCCTGAAGTTCCCGTTACTAAAATACGATTTGTTCTTAAATCCGCAAGTTCGTCAACTAACCATCTAAATCGGTGACCTATTTCTATATTTTGCTTTTGTGCCCACTGTGTAATAGATTCAAAAAGATGTAGACTGTACTCTAAAGCATTCACATGATTCATAGAATATGACAGTAGGTTTTCCGCATGTTTTATATTTGATGAATCTATTTGGGTAGGAAAAATTTCATCCCATGCCAATACAGCTGCTGATGGAAATACAGCATACGATGGATTAACTACTTTCAACCAATTTGTTAAAAGATTGGGAATGATATCGTGTAATTGTCTAAGCGTATATTTCCCTTGAATTAATGCAAAGTATGTTTCTTCGTAAAGAGAAGAAATTTTGTCCCATATATCGGAAGACTCTATTTCAATATGTAAGAAAAATTCATTTATTGTGTTAAGCCACAATAAGTAATTTTGTTCATTTTTATAACTGTTCCAAAGTGATGAAACCATTTGCGTAAATTGTACTTGATCTACATTATTTAATGTAACTAATGCATCATAAAAATAATCTGGTGAAATATGTTTAGTAAATCTTTTATCGATATATCCTTTTAACACCTCAAACCACGGATAAGATTCTGTTCGAATCAACTCATTCACAGCAAGCTCTACTGCACTATCAAAATCTTGTTGTTCCTCATAAAAGGAACGGGCAATTTTTGTAACATTCGGATAGTCTGGATTTAAAGAAACTGCTTCTTTAATAACAGCGAAAGCTGAATCAAAATTATTTTGCTCTATGTAAAGAGAAAGTAATTGTAATCTAATTTCAGTCATCAATATTTTATTATCAGTAGTAATGGAAGTGTATACATTTTCAGCAATTGATAATTGATTCAGTTCGAAATACGCATCCGCAATATTTTTTTGTGCCCACGGTGCTAATTCATTACTAACCTTCTCCCATTTAAAAATAGCTGCTTCAAAATCTTGATGGCGATAATAAAATTCACCTTGTGCAAAACGAATATAAGATCCATCAGAAACCTCATTTTTTTCTTCGTTTACATAAGCTTCTCCAAGTACGTCAAGAGGTGATTTTGTTACATTCTCCATTAGAAATGTTTCATAATACATCTTTTTTATTAATTGTTTTTCTATTCTCATCTTTTCCCCCACTATATCTTGAAAATACATTTTTAAGATATGTCAACACTTTATTTATGTATGCTTTTTATCTTAACAAAGAATATCTTTTGGAAAATTTCATTTTCCTTTCATTTTTCAAGTTAGATTGAATTTTTATGAGAAAAGTTTCAGTTTTTTTTCAATTCCCTTTCAGTTATGAAACAGCATTAAATGTTCCTAATAACATAATAACACTATAATATTCCGCATTATATTATCAGGAAAAACTTATATGAATCATATTATAAAAACAATTTATAACGAATATATATACAAAATTCACTTCACCTAACATAAAAGAGTTCATCACATAGTGCTTGTTAGATAGACATATATACTAAGTCTCTTCAGAATTTCACATACACCATGATAATTTAAACAACAACAACAACAATAGCGAGCAGCTATTCATACAATATCTTTCTCGAATTGTTTTCCTTTAGAACACTTCAGTAGTTACGTAATTAAATTCCATTAACCTATATAAATAACTAGTCCAAAAAAAATCTATATGCATATCATGTTATAGTAAAGAATTCAGGAAATCCTAAAAGGAGGCTTTTTCATGTTTGAAGATAAATCTAAAATCAACTACCCATATGAATTTACAGAAACTACAACAATCCCTCTAAAGAATCCTATCAATAAAAATTTCAAAAACGGCTCTGGTACACATACTTTCCCAATTAAAAAACACTATAAGGAACAGGTGCTATATACGGAAAAAATTAATATTAATAAAAACAAATAACCTTATAGACTCTTATAGCAATGAATCAAATAATAACCTATATTAGGCCTTGTATAGTTAATAAACCTTTCTTATACAACTCATGTACTTTTAAAAAGTGCTGATATACAGCGCTTTTTTATACATAGATAATGGAAGAACAAAAAAGGTATGGATATTTTCCGCACCTTTTTTGTCCTTTACTATTTATAAATAAAGCCTACCAGCAAAATTTTACTTGTTGAAGTCACCGGAGAAAGGAGTAGATTTATGATGAATCACAAAGTTAAAGAAGCACCCATGAATTATATAGGCCATTATTGTTCTATTATATATATTTAAAAATTTACCAAACATTGTTTCGAAGCTACTTAGTTTTCGTAAAATATTTTTTGTTTCCGTTGGAACGGATAGGCTTTAATCTCATCTGTATCTAAATTTTCATGAAATAAATGAATGGCTATAATTTGTCTACAATCGTAAGTATGATAATAATATGTTCCGGACTCCATACACATTACACTTGTATATATGGTATTATCTAGTGCACCTTCTTCTGTTATTACTCCACCTTTAGGAACCTCGCAATTTGATAAGATATGAAAAAGAGCTGATACTCCCTCTTCTTCACTATCTATACCTTGAATGTTTTGTTTGCCATATGCTGCCCGCACAAATCTTGAGGGTGGAGTGAAATCCCCTGGAAGTCCCATTGAGCCCGATCCCTGACCAAAAGCACTTAATGGTAAGTTACTCCACTCTGTTGGCGCGAATGGCTGCGATTTAAGACCTATGTATTGTCTTAAATTTTGCAAATGCCAATTAAACTCCGGACTATTCGTCATCACTCCTAGTGGGTTGTCATACATTTTTAATCCTTCATTTGTCGGCTCCAGTACAATACAATCTCCCCATTTATCTGCCAAAATCCAATGTAGTGGTGGCGTAAGTCCTAAATCCGGTAACGGTATGTCCAAAAAGGTAAGGCTATCTACAGATTTCTTTAACTCTTTGACAGAATTGAATTGTGTCAGACTCCAAGTCACAAAATCAAATGGAGCTAAATTCGTTTTGTTGTCATCTATGCTTTGACTATAAGTAGCGAATCCTGGAAAATAGAGTGTTGCACATGTCATACCTGCTTCATTTACTCCGTCCGCCATAATGATCCTTCCTTGATGATTAATTCCCATTCCGACCGCAGCATGTTTCGTATTAATGATTTCACCAGTTATATTATTCCACTGGTAATGCCGAGGAATGATTATTACTTCTTGATTCATATCTAATGTGAAGTCCATCGTTCTTGCAAAAAGATGCTGATCGTTTTTTGTCAGTAATGTCAAACTAGTACACATAGATAACACCCCATTTTATGATTTTATCTATACTTTACATAATTCTGATAAATCTGTAAAATAAAAACCTCTTTCCTTACAAACAAATTGAGAACGCACATATAAAGTATACATACGTTGAGGTTATCTCTAGTTTATAAATTTTTAAAATATAGTTGCAAAAGAATTATATGAAAAAGGAGCGAATTGTTACTATCGCTCCTTTTTATTTCTTTCTATATTTTATTAAAATAACCAGAGACCATTTTCTCTATGAACAGTATCCCTACATAACCCTCTTAAACATCTTTTCCAATTCATAAGTAGAATGATGCACAAGAATTGGTCTGCCGTGCGGGCATGTGTATGGGTTTGTTGTTGTACGAAGTTCTTCCAGTAAAGCAAATATTTGATCGTTCGTTAAATATTGATTTGCTTTAATTGAAGCTTTACAGCTCATCATGATGGCTGCTTCTTCACGTAGTTTTTTTATATCAACTTTTTTTAGTTTAACGACTTGTTCCATCATTTCATCGATAATTTCTGTTTCTTGTCCTTTCGGGAACCACGTTGGATGTGAGCGGACGATAAAGGATTGATGACCGAATTGCTCCAAAAATAGTCCAACTTTTTTTAGTTCTTCTAGTTGCTCTTCAACACGTAAAAATTCGGTAAGAGATAAATCAATACGGTATGGTACGAGTAGTTCTTGTACTTCTTGTGCTACTCGTCCTACTTTATCACGGAAGTATTCATAATTAATACGTTCCTGCGCGGCATGCTGGTCAATCATATATAAGCCTTTATCATTTTGAGCGAAAATATATGTTCCATGCATTTGTCCAATTGGATAAAGCGGCGGTAAATCATTACCGTTCATTTCGATTTCTTCTATTTCCTGAACTTCTTCTTCCAATTCCTCTAATTCAAAGTCTTCATCGTTACTGTTCCACGATTTCTCTTCTCGAATCGGTTCTTCTATTATCGATTTTGTAGATGGTTGCCAACTTTGTTCTTCCCTTACGAGCGATTGTGGTGGTTGCCATTCTTGCTTCGGCGGTTGCCACAGTTGTGCTGGCTGCTTCACTGCCAGCGGTTCTTCTCGTTTTTCATCCATGCCTGTCGGTAAAATAATTTCCGGCATAGATGGCTCCTTCGGCTTCGCATGCTCAAACTTGAACTGTTCTTGCACACTTTCATCTTTTTCTTTTTTCTTCGTTGTCACACCCGCATCTGGAATGAGCTGTATTTTTTTGAATGCTGCTTGCAATGTTTCTTCGATAAGCTTTAGCAATTCTTGTTCTTTACTAAAACGAACTTCTAATTTCGCAGGATGTACGTTAACGTCAACTAGCATTGGATCCATTTCAATCGATAAGAAGCCGATTGGATATCGTCCGACTGGCAATAATGTATGGTATCCTTGCTGAATAGCTTTCATTAATACGAAATTTCGAACGTAACGACCATTTACAATCGTTGACATATAATTTCGAGATGCTCTCGTTACTTCTGGTAATGTTACATAGCCTTTAATTGTGAAATCTAAAGATTCCGCTTCAATTGGAACAAGCTTCTTTGCAACTTGAATGCTATAAATCGATGCAAGTACTTGTCTTACATCACCATTTCCTGATGTATGAAGCAATTTCTTTTCATTATGAAATAGCTTTAACGATACTTCTGGGTGTGACATTGCAATACGATATACGATATCTGTAATATTTCCAAGCTCTGTATGAATAGTTTTCATATATTTAAGACGCGCTGGTGTATTAAAGAATAAGTTTTGTACTGTAATATCTGTTCCTTTTCGGCTCGCTGTTTTCTCCTGCTTTATAATGTCTCCACCTTTAATAATAAGGTGTGTACCAGGTGCATCACCTGTGCTAGTGATTAATTCTAATTCACTAACTGAGGCAATACTCGGCAATGCCTCACCGCGGAAACCAAGTGTTCTTATGCGAAACAGATCGTTTTCATCTTTAATTTTGCTCGTCGCATGTCGTTCAAAAGCGACAATACAATCTTCTTCTGCAATACCATCACCGTTATCAATGATACGAATTTTCGATAACCCAGCTTCTTCTAAGTGGATTTCAATAGATGTACTATTCGCATCGATAGAATTTTCCACAAGTTCTTTTACAACTGAGGCAGGACGCTCTACTACTTCCCCTGCCGCAATTAAGTTTGAGAGTTGGTCATCGAGTTTGCGAATTTTCCCCATCTACTTACTCATCCTTTCTTTAACTTTTTCTGTAAGCGATACAGTTCATTCATCGCTTCTAAAGGTGTCATATCAAGTAAATCAATTTTTTTAATTTGCGCAAGTACTGCCGTTTCTTTTGTATCTAGAACTGGCTTGTCTTGTTTTTTCGGGGACTGTTCTCCACCAAAGAATGATAGTTGTGATTCTTCTTCATTCTCTACCTTTGTTTCTTCTATTTCTACTGGCGCTTCTTTTACAACTACAGGTTCTGGAATTACTTCTTGCTCTTGCACTTTCACTTCTACACGCTTTGGGATAATAATTTCTTCTTGTCCTTCTAATTGTGCTAACACTTCTTTCGCACGAGCAATTAAGCTATCTGGAAGCTCTGCAAGTTGCGCAACGTGAATTCCGTAACTTTTATCTGCTGCCCCGTCTTGAATTTTATGAAGGAATACTACTTTTCCGTTCTCTTCAATAGCTGAAACGTGTACATTCTTCAGTTGATCTAAACTTTCTTCTAGCACTGTCAATTCATGATAATGTGTAGAGAATAACGTCTTTGCACCAATTTGGTCGTGAATATGTTCAATGATGGCTTGTGCAAGTGCCATACCATCATACGTAGATGTACCGCGTCCAATTTCATCGAATAAAATTAAACTTCTTTCTGATGCGTTTGCAATGGCATTTTTCGCTTCTAACATTTCGACCATAAATGTACTTTGACCTGAAATTAAATCATCTGCTGCGCCAATTCTCGTAAAGATTTGGTCAAATACAGGTAATACTGCTTCTGTTGCTGGTACGAAACAACCGATTTGCGACATAACTGTTACAAGTGCTAATTGTCTCATATACGTACTTTTACCAGACATGTTCGGTCCTGTAATTAAAAATACATCCATATTCTCTGGCATAATACAATCATTCGGTACATACAATTTCCCGTTCAATACTTTTTCTACGACAGGATGACGACCATCTTTAATAAAGATTTCGCGCTTCGTTGTTAGTACAGGTTTTACAAACTGTTCTTCTTCACTCACTGTCGCAAAACTTTGCAGTACGTCTAATTCACTGATTACTTTCGCTAAATGCTGTAATTTCGGAATAAATACTTTTACTTCTTCACGAAGTGCTGTAAATAGATCATATTCTAGTTGTACAATTTTTTCTTCTGCTTCTAAGATTAATGTTTCTTTTTCTTTTAGTTCATCTGTAATGAAACGTTCCGCATTAGCAAGCGTTTGTTTACGCTCATAGCGGCCTTCTGGTAATGCTCCAAGGTTTGCTTTCGTTACTTCAATGTAGTACCCGAAAATACGGTTGTATCCGATTTTTAACGATTTAATTCCTGTAATATCACGCTCTCGTTTTTCAAGCTCAGCAATCCACGTTTTTCCGTTTTTACTCACGTAACGATATTGATCAAGCTTGTCATTATAACCATCTTTAATAATATCTCCATCTTTAATAGAAAGTGGTGGATTTTCTTGAATACTTCTTCCTAGTAATTCTGTTAAGCTCTCACATGGATCTGCACCTTGAATTAATCTCGCTGCATACGCGTTATCTAACAAACTAATCGCTTCTAAAATAGCTGGCACTTGCAGTAACGAGCGTCTCAACTGCAATAAGTCCCGTGCATTCACATTACCAAATGCAACTTTCCCTGCTAAACGTTCTAAATCATATACTTCTTTTAACTTTTCTTTTAAATCTTCACGCAAGAAGTAATCATTTACAAACGTTTCAACCATTTCTAAACGCTCTTCAATTCGTTCCTTCTGTATAAGTGGACGTTCCATCCACTGTTTTAACATACGACCACCCATAGCAGTCTTCGTCTTATCTAATAGCCATAATAATGATCCTGTTTTTTCTTTCGTTCGAAGTGTTTCTGTCAGCTCTAAATTTCGCTTTGAATGCACATCAATCTTCATAAATTGATTCGTATAATAAATTTCCACAGGCTGCAAATGATCTAATGAACGTTTTTGCGTTCTTATTACATAGTTAAATAAGCGCCCAACTGCTTTAATTAACTTTGCTTGTGAAACATTTTTCACAAGATGTTCTAGCCCTTCAGGAATTGCCGTTGCATCTTCATATGAAATCGTCATTTTTAACGTTTCAGTTAACTTGTTTAGTTCATCTTTAGAAAAGGAAGAATCTACAACAATTTCTTTCGAACCAGTTGCATACACTTCTAATAAAATATCTTCTACTGAACCAGTCAATAACGTTACTGTATTTTGCCCAGTCGTTAAATCGTTACAAGCTAACGCATATGATCCATCTTCAAAATGTGTTAATGCGGCTAAAAAGTTATTTTCTTTCTCATCAATCGTACGCCCTTCCATCATCGTTCCTGGCGTAATTAATTGTACGACTTCACGGCGCACTACACCTTTAGCTGTTTTTGGGTCTTCTACTTGCTCACAAACCGCTACTTTATATCCTTTTTCAACAAGTTGTTCAATATAGTTTTTAGCCGCATGATACGGTACACCGCACATCGGTATACGTTCACTACTACCACCGTCTCGGCTCGTTAATGTAATTTCAAGTTCGTGGGCTGCTTTAACCGCATCCTCAAAGAACATTTCATAAAAATCACCTAAGCGGAAAAATAAAAAGGCATCTTGATAGTCTGCCTTAACTTTTAAATATTGCTGTATCATAGGCGTATATTGCGTCATACTTATCCTCCATAATTCTTACATAATAATCTATATTCATATATGTCACATTTCACGGACACTCTTATCTCCTAATTCAGGAGTCTTTCTTCATTATAGCACATTTCATTAGCAATCATGTTCATCTAAGCACCACTTATGTAAAGTAAAAAGCTAGGAAGAACTTCTCCCTAGCTTTCTATTACTCTTCTTCTGCATCAACGATAAAGTTCGGATCTAACTCTTCAAACTCATCATCTTCAATTTGGAAAGCATCATCTGATTCTACACAACCTTCAGGGTTTACACTTACACAAATTTTCGTTTCGCCAACTACTTCTGTTACAAATTCACGTTCTACCGTTACAACAATTTTATTACCATTTGGTGATACAAGAGCTTCTAAACAATTTGGTGGCTGAATGACACGAGCAATAATTTCTAAATCATCACCAGAAAAGTTTTTATCACGATATCCAATGCTTACTTCATCTGTGTAGTTTACACGTTCTGTTACAACTTCTGTCTTTGTATTGCCATCGAATGAATACCAAGTGTTCACATCGTAGAAACCTTCAATTTCCACATGTTTTCCATTCTTTCTTGCTTCGTACGAGTGGTTAATTACCCAGCACCCTAAAATACTTGTTGGCTCATTATTCGATTCACATGTATGCGTTGACTTTGTATACTTACGTCCTTTTCCAACCACTGCTTTTGTAATAATCTCTCTAAATTCGGACATTCGTAACCCTCCTCAATCACTATTCACTTAATCATATGCGTGACAATAGCGGAATGTGTCATTCTTTTTTTGAGAAGAACTTACGTTTAATCCACTAAAAAAAGAGATGTCAATTCGACATCTCTTTAACAACCACAATTTCCTTTTTTACTTTCTACCGCTGCGCCCGTTTCACCCTTCAATACATCACCATTAGTTGAAATTAATATTTCATCTGTTACGTTGTTAGAAATCGTACTTGCAACTAGCTGTAGTAAGTCATTTACATATGTTTGTGAAGATTTAAATTCTTGTACAACTGGGATACTATCTAACTTATCTTGCAGGGCATCAATTTCAGCTTCTACTTTTTTCAAAGCTTCCCATTTCCCGTAATGTTGCAAGTTTACTGCTTGTTTTTGCAGTGCTTTAATTTCATCAATTGCGCGCTTCACATTTTCATTTTTATGAATTTGCGCCTCTGCTTTCTTAAAGAAATCAACTTCTTCTGTTTCAGAAATCATTTTTGCTAATTCTTTCGCTTGCTCAACAATTTCATCTTTCGAATATACTTTCATCTATTATTCCACCTCAATCGGCTCTTCAACTAATTCTCCGTTAAGAGACCAAGTTTTTGCATCCGTTACTTTTACTTTCACAAGCTGACCAATTAAAGACTTTGGAGCAACGAAATTTACAAGTTTATTCGTACGAGTATAACCTGCAAGTACTTCTGGATTATTTTTACTTTCCCCATCAACTAACACTTCTACAATTTGACCTTTATAACGATTATTCTTTTCAATTGCCAATTTATTTACTAATGCATTTAAGCGTTGCAGACGTTCTTTCTTTACTTCCATCGGTACATTGTCTTTCATTTTTGCAGCTGGTGTACCTTCACGCGGAGAATAAATAAAGGTAAAGGCAGTATCAAACCCTACTTCACGATATAACGACATCGTTTCTTCAAATTGCTCATCTGTTTCATTCGGGAAACCGACGATAATATCAGTTGTTAATACCGCATCTGGAATTGCTTCTTTAATTTTTCTTACAAGCTCTAAATAATGCTCACGTGAATATTTACGCGCCATAATTTTTAACATTTCTGTGCTTCCAGATTGAACTGGTAAGTGAATATGTTCTACTAAGTTGCCACCTTTTCCAAGCACTTCAATTAAGTGATCATCGAAATCGCGTGGATGGCTCGTTGTAAAACGAATACGGGCAATATCAACTTTACGGAGTTCGTCCATTAAATCGCCAAGACCGTATTCTATATCTTCAAAGTCTTTACCATATGCATTTACGTTCTGTCCAAGTAACGTAATTTCTTTATAACCATTCGCAGCTAAATGACGAATCTCTTGGATAATGTCTTCTGGACGTCTGCTTCGCTCTTTTCCGCGTGTATACGGTACGATACAATATGTACAGAACTTATCACAGCCATACATAATATTTACCCAAGCTTTAATATCACCACGACGTACTTTCGGAAGATTTTCAATTACGTCTCCTTCTTTGGACCAAACTTCAACTACCGTCTCCTTCGAGAACATTGCATCTTTTAGAATGTACGGTAATCTATGAATATTATGCGTTCCAAACACCATATCTACATGCTGATTTTTTTGCATAATTTTATTTACAACTGATTCCTCTTGGGACATACAACCACATACACCAATTAAAAGATCCGGATTTCTTCGTTTTAGTGCCTTTAAATGCCCTAGTTCACCGAACACTTTATTTTCAGCATTTTCACGAATAGCACAAGTATTTAATAATACTACATCTGCTTCTTCAGTTGAAAAGGTTGGTTCATATCCAAGTGCAGTGAAAATACCTGCCATTACTTCTGTATCATGCTCATTCATTTGACAACCATATGTACGAATATAGAACTTTCTTCCTGTACCGAAATTGCGAAACTCTTCAGGTAAGCCAAAATCCCGTTCAATTTTAACTTCTTCTTTCCCTCGTTTTTTCGCCTCTTTTAAGGAAGGTGGTTGGTATACACTTTCAAAGTATTTACTATAATCTTTCTCTTCTTTTTTCTTAGAGGAATTTGCTTGTTGACTTGCTAATCGTTGTTGCTCGTTCATCGGTAATCTCCTTTCACCCTTAACTATACACACTTTATAGTCCATTTTAATGCACTTAGACCCACCTCAAAAATGGTTAGATAGCTTGAGAGATAACTTGTCCTTTGAAACTTGAGTAACCAATCTAATCATCTATAAGAATGAAGTCTTCCCCACACAAATAGACATTCCCTTTTTATATTTCTTTTTGTCCTACTAAAAAGCATATTGCTTTATCCCTATAAACATTACCATAGTATGAAGCGTTTCGCCAATTTTAACAAAAAATTGGCGCTGTCTTATCTTACATTTTATTAGCAATGAACTTGCCATTTCCATACAACGATTTACATATTATTGTACCATTCTGAATTTTCTAAGTAAATAAGACTACCTTATTTTCACTCATAAAAAAAGGTTGCCAAATGGCAACCTCCTCTTCTTATATTACATAAATTCAGCAACAAGTTCATCAAACATTTTCTGATCCATATTTAAATCAGATTGCACTAAGGGCTTCTCACTATATCCTTTTACTAGTTCTTGGTATGAAGGTTGCGCTGTATTTTGATAAATTAAACCAGTTACTAATCCGTTATTTTCCATTAATGTTTGCATAGCCATCATGCGATTAGACGGATCATATCCCTCTACTGTACTTAGTTTTGTTAAATTCTCTTTAAACCAATCGTAAGTATTTACTTTATTGTAAGTAACACATGGGCTAAACACGTTAATTAATGAAAATCCTTTATGATTAATACCAGCTTCAATAATTTGTGTTAATTCTTTTAAATCACTTGAAAAGCTTTGCGCCACAAATGTCGCACCAGCTGTTAAAGCCATTTCCATAACATTTAGTGACGGTTCAATTGAACCTTGTGGTGTACTTTTCGTTTTGAATCCAGCTTCACTACGTGGTGAAGTTTGCCCTTTTGTTAATCCGTAAATTTGGTTATCCATTACGATGTACGTAATATCAATGTTACGACGAATAGAATGGATCGTATGTCCCATACCAATCGCAAATCCATCACCGTCACCACCTGATGCGATAACTGTTAAATCACGGTTTGCCATTTTCACACCTTGCGCAATTGGAAGGGCACGACCATGAATACTATGCACACCATATGAATTAATATATCCTGAAATACGACCTGAACAGCCGATACCAGAAATAACAGCAAGTTCATCTGGATTTAGGCCAACGTTAGCTGCCGCACGTTGAATTGCAGCTTGCACTGAGAAGTCTCCGCAACCTGGGCACCAGTTTGGTTTTACACTGTTACGAAAGTCCTTAAATGTTGCCATTTAATACAACCCCTTTTTTGCATTCGTTGTAAATCTCTTTCGGTAAGAATGGGTTTCCATCATATTTTAAAAGACTAGAAATTTTCTCACCGTTACCAAGATTCATTTTCATAATGTTAGCAAGTTGGCCTGTTGCATTGTTTTCTACCACTACAACACGCTTCGCATTTTTCACAAGTGGATCGATTTCAGCTGTTGGGAACGGATGAATTAAACGCACATGAGCATGGTTTACTTTCATACCCTCTTGTTCTAAGCGCTCCATTGCTTCTTCGATCGCACCACGAGTTGAGTTAAATCCAACAAGCAATACGTCTGCTTCTTCATGCTTAACATTTTTATAAACAGGGGTATTAAACTTCAAGTTCTCCATTTTACGGAAACGTTTGTCCATTTGATCTTTACGGTTTATAGCTGATTCAGATGGTTTACCCGTTTCATCATGTTCTACACCTGTAACATGGTGAACACCATTTTTCATACCAGGTAAAACACGTGGTGAAACGCCATCTTCTGTTACTTCATAACGCTTGAAGTATGCTTTATTTTCACGTTCTGGTAATTCCGCTTCTAAATCAAGCTTACCGCGACGAATTTCCACTTTATCTAACTTAAGTGGTTCTACTGTCTGTTTCCCTAAAGAAAGCTGTAAATCTGTTAAGAAAATAACAGGTACTTGATATTCTTCAGATAAGTTAAACGCTTCTACAATATCATAGAAAGCTTCTTCCACTGTACTTGGCGCCATTACGATTTTTGGAATTTCACCGTGCGTACCATAAATCATTGCCATTAAATCAGACTGCTCTTGTTTCGTTGGTAATCCTGTACTTGGGCCACCGCGTTGTGTATCAACAATTACTAATGGCGTTTCTGTAATACCTGCTAAACCGATTGCTTCCATCATTAAGGATAGACCTGGACCAGCAGATGCAGTTAATGTACGAACACCAGCATAGTTTGCACCGATTGCCATTGTACAAGCTGCGATTTCATCCTCAGTTTGGATTACTGTTCCGCCGACTTTTGGCAATTTTTTAATTAAGTATTCCATAATTTCTGATGCAGGTGTAATTGGATATGCAGACATAAAGCGAGCACCACCAGCTACTGCACCAAATGCAATTGCATCGTTCCCAATCATAAACATGCGTTTCTGACCATCAGCTTTTTCAAGCTGCATCATGTTTACTTTTTCACCTAGTAACTCTTTCATATATTGAGAGCCGCGCTTAATTGCGTCCATGTTTTTTTGAACGACTTGCTCTCCTTTACGACCAAAGATCTCTTCAACAACATCTAAATAAGCTGTTTCATCTAATCCTAATACCGCACTTGATGCTCCAACAGCAACCATGTTTTTCATTAATGATGTGCCTAATTCTGAAGCAATATCTGTAAACGGTATCACATATAGATTTACATCTGTATTGTCAGGTATTGTCGGATTAAATTTCGCATCTGCAACTACAATCCCACCTGGACGTAATTCGTGGAAGTTAAAATCAATTGTTTCTTGATCAAAAGCAATTAAAATATCTAAATCATCTGAGATCGCGCGTACTTCTGTTGTACTTACACGAATTTTATTATTTGTATGGCCGCCTTTTATACGTGATGAGAAGTGGCGGTAACCGTATAGGTAATATCCTAATCGGTTTAATGCAATACAGAAGATTTCTCCTGTACTTTCAATTCCTTCACCTTGTTGGCCTCCAACTTTCCATGAAAGTTGACTAATCATCTCCTACACCCCTTTTGGCTGCATTCATTGTAGTGTATTTTTTTACAGTAATAGTTTAGCATTTTTTATGCAAATAAACTACAATGGACGCAAATTATGCCTCTTCTGATTTCCCTGAATCTTTAGTATAAAGCTATTTTGTTTTTCATTCTAGTATTAGGTCTTAAAAAAAGCAATAATATCAAATGAATTAATTCTAATTTTTCTGGATTTTTAAAACAAAAATTTTAAAAGCTTATATGTTCAACAAAATTATCATATAAAAATCGCTCTATAGTAGATGCAGCATAGTGTTTACAAAGCTCGTTAATTACATTTTCATAATCTCCATACGCTGATACATCTACAACCGTTTCTAATATCCCATCAAAATCCGAACCAAATCCTATATTGTTCTCTCCCCCCAACGAACAAATATATTCGATATGTCTTATTATATCTGTTATATTCGCTTGTTTTTCACTTGTTAGGAACTGTGGTACAAAAGTAACACCAATCACGCTATTTCGCTTTATAAGAACTTTAAGTTGTTCATCATTTAAATTACGTGGATGCTGACAAAGTTTCCTACAATTTGAGTGGGAGGCAATTGGATTTCTTGCAATTTCAATCACATCCCAAAAACTTCTTTCATTCAAATGAGAAACATCAGTCCATACATGTAATGTATTAAATTCTTGTACAACATGTTTACCAAAAGTCGTTAAACCCGCCCCACGCGTCTCTAGCGCACCATCAGCTAATAAATTGGCATAATTCCATGTTAGTCCAAAAGAACGTACTCCTAGGCGATAAAACAACCGTAATTTCATTTCATCTTTTCCAAGTGCTTCGCATCCTTCTAGTGTTAATATTGCTCCAATCTCGTCCTGTTTTAACATGTTCATATCATCTTTTGTCCGAATAAACTTTACACCCGGTAGTGATAAAATTTCATTATAAAAAATATCTACCATTTGTAATGCCACTTCAAATCGTTTTTCATACGCCACTGTTTCTGGAACATATATAGCAAAACATTGTATACTTCCTTTTCTTCTCTTTAACTGTTCAAACGTAATATGTAATTGCGAATCATGTTTAAAATCCTTTTTCCCCTTCGCATTCCATAACTGAAAGAGTACATCACAATGGGCATCAAATATTTTCATTTCCATTCCTCCATTATAAAAACAACCTGTTTGCATACTGCAAACAGGTTGTTTAAACTTAACGAGGTTCTACAATTAATTTTATTGCTGTACGCTCTTCCCCATCAATCATAATATCCGTAAACGCTGGGATACAAATCAGGTCCAAACCACTAGGCGCTACAAATCCTCTTGCAATTGCTACTGCCTTTACCGCTTGGTTCAATGCACCTGCACCAATGGCTTGAATTTCTGCTGTTCCGCGTTCGCGAATAACACCTGCAAGTGCACCAGCTACAGAATTAGGGACCGACGTTGCTTTAACTTTTAATATTTCCATTCCGCGTTTCCTCCTCGTTTCTATAAAAAGTATTAGCAATTATTTCACTTTAACTTATATTCACGAGGAATGACACGTATTCCTGCTAAATTTCTGTAATTTTTCTAAAAAATTAAAAAATAATAACTTATCTAAATTTTAATGGAAATTACTCAAAAAATGGCTGATCATCATTAATTAAGATACGCTCAATTTTCTTAGCTTTTCCTGTATTAGGATCCACATCAATTAGCACTGCACTTAATTGTGTTCTACCATTTGTCACTTCAAATCGTACTGGTAAGTTTGTTAAAAACTTCTTCAATACTGCTTCTCGGTCCATACCTAAAATTCCATCGTACGGCCCTGTCATACCAACATCTGTGATATATGCCGTTCCGCTTGGTAAAATGCGATTATCTGCTGTAGGAACATGCGTATGTGTACCTACTACCGCTGTAGCACGACCATCTACATACCAACCTAACGCTTGTTTTTCGCTTGTAGTTTCCGCATGGAAATCAACAAAAATAATATTCGTACGTTTTTTCGCAATGTTAATTAATTCATCCACTTTACGGAATGGACAATCAATTGGAGGAAGGAACGTACGTCCTTGTAAGTTAATAACTGCAACTTCTGTTCCATTACAGTTCACAAAAATAAGCCCTTTTCCTGGAGTTCCTTCTGGGAAGTTAGCTGGTCTTGCAAGATATTTTGCATCATCAATAAATTCAAATACTTCACGGTTATCCCAAGCGTGATTTCCAAGTGTAACCGCTTGTGCTCCGCATTCTAAAAAGTTACGATATATTTTTTCCGTAATTCCACGTCCACCTGCTGCATTTTCTCCATTAATAATGGTTACTGTAGGTGTATATTTCTTCTTTAGTGCCGGTACGTATTGTTGAATCATACCTCTACCAGGAGATCCTACTACATCCCCAACAAATAATATTCTCATATGTCTTACCCTTCCTATGTACTACATTTTTTATTACTATAGCTTCAAGTAATTATCTTACAATATATTTATTATAAGTTTGTTTCACTTGTATGCTAGGTATAACTAATTTCCTTTATTTTAACCAATTCCAACACAAAAAAATAAAGTGGTGTTTCACCACTTTATTTTGCGTATTCCACTGCACGTGTTTCACGAATAACAGTTACTTTAATATGCCCTGGGTAATCCAGTTCATTTTCAATACGTTTTCGAATATCACGAGCTAAACGATGAGCTTCTAAATCATCAATTGTATCTGGTTTTACCAGAATACGAACTTCTCGTCCTGCTTGAATTGCGAAAGATTTTTCTACGCCTTCATAAGACTCTGAAATCTCTTCTAACTTTTCAAGACGACGAATATAGTTCTCAAGTGTTTCACTACGAGCTCCAGGTCTTGCAGCTGATAATGCATCTGCTGCTGCAACTAAAACTGCAATGATAGAAGTTGGTTCTGTGTCTCCGTGGTGAGATGCAATACTGTTTATAACTACAGGATGCTCTTTATATTTCGTTGCAAGTTCAACACCAATTTCAACGTGGCTACCTTCTACTTCATGGTCAATCGCTTTACCGATATCATGTAATAGACCAGCACGTCTTGCTAGTTTTTCATCCTCACCAAGCTCTGCCGCCATAAGTCCAGTTAAATATGCAACTTCCATAGAATGTTTTAAGACGTTTTGTCCGTAACTTGTACGGTATTTTAAACGACCTAAAATCTTAATTAAATCTGGATGTAATCCGTGAACACCCACTTCAAACGTTGTTTGCTCTCCGACTTCACGAATATACTCGTCCACTTCACGTCTTGATTTTTCGACCATCTCTTCAATACGCGCTGGGTGAATACGTCCGTCCTGTACTAGTTTATCAAGAGCGATACGAGCTGTTTCACGACGAATTGGATCGAATCCAGAAAGGATAACCGCTTCTGGTGTATCATCGATAATTAGGTCAATACCTGTTAACGTTTCTAACGTACGAATATTTCGACCTTCACGCCCGATAATACGTCCCTTCATTTCGTCATTTGGAAGATTTACAACCGAAACGGTTGTTTCAGCAACATGATCAGCTGCACATCTCTGCATTGCAAGAGATAAAATCTCTTTTGCTTTCTTATCTGCTTCTTCTTTCGCACGAACTTCACTTTCTTTTACCATTACGGCAATTTCATGAGAAACTTCACTTTCTACTTTACCAAGAATAATTGCTTTCGCTTGTTCGCGTGTCAGATTGGAAATGCGCTCTAATTCTGTTTGTTGCTTTTGAACTAACTCTCCCACTTTGCTTTCCAACTCTTCAATCTGTTGTTGTCTCGCTACAAGAGAATCCTCTTTCTTTTCTAACTGTTGCTCGCGTTTATCGAGCGTTTCGTCTTTACGATCAAGGTTCTCTTCTTTTTGCATTAAACGATTTTCTTGTTTTTGTAATTCGCTTCTACGGTCACGAATTTCTAATTCAGCTTCTGTACGAAGTGTATGAATTTCATCCTTTGCTTCTAAAAGCGCTTCTTTCTTAAGTGCTTCAGCCTCACGATTCGCTTCGTCTAGAATACGTTTCGCTTCATTGGCTGCACCATTAATCTTCGCTTCAGCAATAGACTTTCGAACAAAAAAGCCAACAACTGCACCGACTGTTGCAAGCAAAATGGAGATGAGTATCCAAACTGTACTACTCATGATTTCACCTCCCCTTGCTATGAATGAAAAAAGACTGTCGGCATGTACATTGAATACCAACATACAGCAAAGACCGTCGTCCCGCTTTTTTAAGGGACTTTCTTCATTTCACAATTAAAATGTCATATTATTATTTCGGCAAGATTTAAGTCTTACTCCGAATATTACTTCTCTTCTTGAGAAGAGTGTTTCGTATATAAGAAAAAATATACATTCTCATTGTATCTATCGCAATTTTCATTGTCAAGCGTTGTCTACTTTTACTTTCTTTACCTTCAGCTCTAATTTATATAGGAATGTAAAAAGCAGAGAGCATATTATCCTGGAAAACCTTAGTAAATTCCAGTTTATTCATGTAAAACACGCATATATCCCTCTGTACACATAATGTTTTAGATGGATTAAATATTTTATCTCCAACAATATACAACGCTTTCATAATGATACAAAAATAAAAGACACGAAGCCGTGTCTTTTATCCCACTTTAATCAAGAAGACTTGGATCTTCCATATCTTCAGCACCTGAATCTTCGCTAATTCCGTGATGCTCACGAATAAAGAAGGCAATTTCTTCTCTTAAATCCGTATTTTCTTTTAAGAACTGCTTCGAATTTTCACGACCTTGTCCTAAGCGTTCTTCATTATAAGAGTACCAAGCACCACTCTTTTGAACGATATCAAGTTCAGAAGCCATATCTAAGATTTCACCTTCTCTTGAAATACCTTCTCCGTACATAATATCAACTTCCGCAACACGGAATGGTGGTGCCACTTTATTTTTAACTACTTTTACTTTTGTTTTATTACCAACAATGTCGTTACCTTGTTTTAATTGCTCCGCACGACGTACTTCAAGACGAACAGTTGAATAGAATTTCAACGCACGACCACCTGGAGTTGTTTCTGGGTTTCCGAACATAACCCCAACTTTTTCACGAATTTGGTTAATAAAGATTGCGATTGTTTTTGATTTATTGATTGCACCTGAAAGTTTACGAAGTGCTTGAGACATTAGACGAGCTTGTAAACCTACGTGTGAGTCACCCATGTCTCCTTCAATCTCAGCTTTTGGGACAAGAGCTGCTACAGAGTCAATTACGATAATATCAACCGCACCACTTCGTACAAGTGCCTCTGCGATTTCTAAACCTTGCTCCCCTGTATCAGGTTGTGATAATAGTAATTCATCGATGTTAACACCTAATTTTTGTGCATATACAGGATCCATTGCATGCTCAGCATCGATGAATGCCGCTTGTCCACCTTGGCGCTGTACTTCTGCAATTGCATGTAATGAAACTGTTGTTTTACCTGAACTTTCAGGTCCGTAAATTTCGATAATACGGCCACGTGGGTATCCGCCTACTCCTAGTGCCACATCTAGTGCTAAAGAACCACTAGAAACCGTAGAAACTTTACGCTCTGCTTGTTCTCCTAATTTCATAATTGAACCTTTACCGAATTGCTTCTCTATTTGTTTTAACGCCATATCTAACGCTGCTTGACGATCACTCATTCAAAATTCCTCCTTAACTGAATTGCTAATCTTATTATACCTATTTTCAATTCAATTTGCCAACAAAAATCGAACATTTATTCGATTTTTTTATTTTTCATTAAATATAACCGCATTTAACCATTAAAAAAAGCTAAAAGAGACTTATATCTCTTCTAGCTTTTTATACAAATGATAAAATCCATATTTTGCTGAGCGTTCCCTAATTTGTTGACGACTTCCACTTAAATTTAGAGGAAAGACTACAGTTGGTTCATCTTTAATCGCCAATCCAACAAATACAGTTCCCGGCTCTTTATGTTCTGAAGCATCTGGTCCTGCTACCCCAGTGAAACTAATTCCGATATCCGCTTTTAATAATTCTTTAACATTTTCAGCAAGATAACGAGCACATTCTTTACTAACTGCACCGTCAGTAGACAACACTTCCTCAGGTACATGTAATACATGTTGCTTCACATCATTATGATAACAAATGACACCGCCTTTAAATACGGAAGATACACCAGCACTTTCTGTTACTTGATTACCGAAGAGACCACCTGTTAAACTTTCCGCACACGCTAAAGTTAATCCTTTTTTCTTCAATAACTCTATCGCCTTATAATGCAGAAACTCTTGGTCATACCCGTAGAAAAACTCTCCTACTCTTTCTAAAATCAAATCTTCCACATGCTGAATGAGTTTCTCTGCTTCATCAACATTTTGATGTTTAGCAGTTAAACGTAATGTCACTTCTCCATCATTGGCAAGCGGGGCAATTGTCGGATTCGTTTGTCCATCAATTAAATCTTGAACTTTCACCTCTAATTGAGATTCCCCAATTCCGAAGAAGCGAAGCACGCGAGAATAAATGTTTTCTCCTGTTGTAAAGTTACGTAAAAAAGGCTCTACATACCTTACATACATTGGCTTCATCTCTTTCGGTGGTCCTGGTAATAAAATATAAACTTTTCCGTTCTTATTTAACCCCATACCAGGTGCCATACCGTGATCATTTGCAAATACATTTGCCCCATTCAAAACGAGTGCCTGCTTTTTATTATTTTCAGTGAACTCACGACCTGTACGCTTAAAATAATCGCTTATTAATGCTAATGCATTTTCGTCATATACAAGCTCTTCCCCTAAGCTAGACGCAATTGTTTCCTTCGTCAAATCATCTTTTGTCGGGCCTAATCCACCTGTAAAAATAAGCATGTCCGCACGCTCTTCTGCAACTTCAATCGCCTGCTGTAATCGTTTGTTATTATCTCCAACTACAGTATGGTAGTACACATTAATGCCAATTGAAGCTAACTTTTCGGATAAAAACTGGGCGTTTGTATTTGCAATTTGTCCAAGTAATAATTCTGTTCCAACCGCAATAATTTCAGCATTCATCCCAATTCCCCCATAAACTTCTATTTTGAGTTTACAAAAGCAGCTCTATTTTTCCAGAAATAATCCCATCCTGAAATAACAGTAAAAATTAATGCAATCCATATAAAAATATCAGCAACTGGAATATGGATTAAATTTAAAGGCACATCGTGTAATAAATATGCCGCAATCGCGATGATTTGTGTCCACGTCTTAATTTTCCCTAGTTGATTTGCCGCAACTACTTCCCCTGTTCCAGCAAGTACAAGACGTAAACCAGTGACCGCAAACTCACGGCTTATAATGACAATAACGATCCAAGCAGGTACGTATTGCATCTCAACTAACGTGATAAGTGCCGCTGAAACAAGTAATTTATCAGCTAACGGGTCAAGGAACTTCCCTAAATTCGTTACAAGATTATACTTTCTTGCGTAATGTCCATCAATCCAATCTGTAGCCGAAGCAACAATAAAGATAAGCGCTCCTACTAAATGTTGAATTGGTAAATCAACATCACCAATTGTGTATGAACCCCAATCAAAGGGCGCTAACATAATTACCATAAAAATTGGAATTAAGCAGATTCTAGATATTGTAATTTTATTTGGTAAATTCACAGCTATTCCTCCATCATATCAAAAACATTTGTTCATTGAAAAAAGTCATCGAAGCGATGACTGTTATTGTGCAGGTTGCTCTATCCCTAGATTTTTAATCAAGAATTTTTGATGATAATTCTCTTCTGGATTCAACGGGAATGTAACGACTTGGCCATTTAATTTAAATTCAACATTCGGTGCACTTCCTATATTAAGGTTTACCACTTTCGCTGTTGATAAATCATATTTTTGAGTTTGACCTTCCTCTATTGTTCCACTAAAGATATCATTTCCTGCCTCATTTTTAATACCTACATAACTTGCGCCTTTTGTTGTAATTTCTAGTTCTAACGTTTTATTATTATGAATTTCCAAAGTGGATTCCTTACCAGTTGTCCCAATTACTTTGATTTCTTGTTGTCCCGTTTGTTGCGCTGGTTGTTCTTCTTTCTTTGGCTCTTCTTTTTTCGGTTCTTCTTTTTTCGGCTCTTCCGCTTTCACTTCATCTTTCTTCGTATCTAACGGAGAGTTTTCCGCTTTTTTAACTTCAATTTTCTCGCTTTGAGCATTCGGAACTTTCTCATCATCTTTTCCAGTCAACGCTTGGAAAACAAACCAAATTACTACTCCAATTGCAATAACTAACAGCGCAACTAAGATTTTTGGCATATGATCTGCAATTGGCCATGATGAAGACTTTTGCATTGTTTCTTGCGTTTTTTGTCCAGTTGATACTTGTGGAACGTCACGTTTTTCAGATTGCGGTATCGTACTCTGATATTCCACAAGCAGTTCTTCTCCATTTAATCCAACCGCATCTGCGTATTGTTTAATGAATGCACGCGCATAAAAAGCTCCTGGCAATACATCATAATTGCCTTCCTCAATCGCTACTAAATGGCGTTTTTGAATTTTTGTAATCTCATGCAGCTGATCAATAGACAAGCCTTTCGTTCCTCTTGCTTCTTTCAGCTTTTGTCCTAATTCTGTCACTACTAACACCTCAATATTTCTTTAAAAGTCAAACATAGAGAAATTATTTTGCGTACCTTGCTCAATTTCATCTACTAAATTATATTGAATCTCTTCATCATAATCGTTACGCAACTCGATAATATAATCAAAATCATCCAATGTGTATTCTGACTGACTCACAAATACGTCAGGATGCTCCACAACTTTCGTTGCAGGCAATCTCATAATTTCACGAACAAGCTGCCAATGCCTTTCGTTAGCACGCTTTGTTGACACGATTCCATCTAGGATGAAAATATTGTCGTCGCTATACTCATCTTCAATCAATTGACTACGAACAGTTTGCTTAATAAGAGTAGACGATACAAATAACCATCTTTTATTTGCACAAACACTTGCGGCAACAATGGATTCTGTTTTTCCAACACGAGGCATTCCTCGTATACCAATTAGCTTATGGCCTTCTTTTTTCATTATTTCAGCCATAAAGTCTACAAGTAACCCTAATTCATCACGCACAAACCGAAATGTCTTCTTATCATCTGCATCTCGTTGTATGTACCTACCATGTCTAACCGCTAGCTTATCTCTTAGCTTTGGCGGACGATATTTCGTTACCGTTATGTTATCCATCGTATTTAAAATTGATTCAAGTCTAGAGATTTGCTCTTGATTATCACACATAAGGAGTAATCCACGCCTTGCATTATCTACACCATTAATTGTGACAATATTAATGCCGAGCATACCGATTAACGAAGAAACGTCACCAAGCAAGCCAGGTCGGTTTTTATGTATTTCATATTCAAAATACCATTCAATCATCCAAGATCACTCCCCTTGCTTACTTTACACCTACGTACTATATTATATGATTTCACCTTAATAGGGAAGCTAAATGTATAATCTATCCCTTTCAATTATTATACAAAAAAAATAGAGAGGAGAATCTCCTCTCTATTTTTTACTTATGTTGTACAAACTTTACCATTAAGTTTGCGATTGTATGTTGCTCTTGTTCGTCAGCAACTTTCCAAAGCTCAGCTAATAGTTTCTCTTGATCGTTGCGTGCTTCTACTTCATTCGCTAAATAGTCACCAACACGAAATGCCATATCTGATACAGCACCACCATCAAGACCTTTTCCTTGCGCTTGCTCTAAACGTTCTCCTAAAAAGCTCTTCCATTGATCAAAATTATCTAAAACTGACATGTGTAAGCACCTCACTACTTAGTAATAGAATCATGCTTAATTTGTACAGTTTTTCATTTTTTATGTAAGAAATTTTTAACAATGCCAACCGCCGTTCACTCCGATAATTTGTCCCGTTATATAAGATGCACCTGGAGATACAAGAAACGACACTGTTTTTGCTACTTCTTCTGGCAATCCCAGCCTACCTAACGGAATCTCTTCTGCAATTTCATTCTTATCCTCTTCTGAAAATACGTTTAACATTTCCGTTTCAATTGCACCTGGCGCCACCGCGTTCACCCTTATTCCACTTAATGAAACTTCTTTTGCTAAAGCTTTCACATATGAATTTTGCGCACCTTTTACCATCGAGTAAAGCACTTCACATGATGCACCAATTTGTCCCCATATAGACGAAACAAGTACAATATTACCGCTTCTCCGCTGAATCATTGAAGGCAGTGCCATTGATAATAATTTATAGATACTCTTCACTTGAAGTTCTACCATATCATTTAATTCATCGTTCGTTACATCTGTTACGAGTCCAAATATACTCTTCCCAGCTGCATATACGATAACATCAAGAGGATGTTCAATTTGTTTCCACAATTGCTCTGCCCCATTAGTAGAAGCTAAATTCGCTTGAACAGGAATTACTTCATCCCATTCTTTCTGTAACTCATTCACTTTCTCTTCACTGTTATTATAATGAACATATACTGTATATCCATCTTGAATTAATTGTTTCGAAATAGCAGAGCCAATCCCTCCGCTTCCTCCAGTTACTAATGCATACTTTTTCATACAATTCCTCTCTTATCTCAAAAAATCTTTTCCCCACAAATAAATAATACCCTCATCTTACAATTTATCAATGATAAGATGAGGGTATTATTGTGAAACCTTTTATTTTTTCGGTAAAACTTGACAAACGCTCATTTTTTCTTCTGATAATAATAATTTTGCTACTTCTTGTAAATCTTGAACCGTTAAACTTTCTAATACAGTCAATGCATCAAACAAACTCGATTCATTAAACGCATATCGTGTAAATTGATTTGCAATATATTCTGGTGAATTCAAGGAGCGTAAAAAGCCACCTATTTTCTTTTTCTTTACTCGTTCTAATGCCGCCTCATCTAATTGATCATAATTTGTGTGTAATAAAATACCTTTCAAACGCTCTTCCAGTTCATCAGGTTGCTTCGTATCGCCGCCAACCATTGCAAAACCGAAGTTATTCTCTTCCGTATAATCATACGAGAACGAATCATCAATGAGTCCTTCATTATATAAAGATTCGTAATGAACAGAACTTTTCCCAAATAAATAATCTAAAAGTAACGTAAGCGCAATTTCTTGTTTTAAAAGGGCTTCCCCTTTTTCTTTTAAGTTTGTCGCTTTAATACCAACTAAACATTTCGGTGTTTGTACAGGCATTGAAATAATTTTCTTCTTTTCATTTACCTCATCTGGTTCTTCTTCGAATGAACGTATTATTTCCGGTTGATTTTTATAATCTTTTTTCGCTTGATTTTCACGTATCAAATCCATCGTTTTCTCTGGATCAATTGCCCCTACAACAAACATTAACATATTGCTTGGATGATAAAACGTTTCATAACATTCATATAGTAGGTCTTTCGTAATTTTACTAATAGACTCGATTGTACCCGCAATATCAATTTTAATCGGGTGCTTTACAAACAAGCTATCAATTAACCCAAAATATAAGCGCCAATCTGGATTATCTTGATACATTTGAATTTCTTGCCCAATGATACCCTTCTCTTTTTCAACTGTTTTTTCAGAAAAGTAAGGCTCTTGTACGAAATTTAACAATGTATTTAAATTTTGTTCTACATTTGATGTACATGAAAAAAGGTAAGCTGTTCTTGTGAATGATGTGAAAGCATTTGCCGATGCCCCTTGTTTACTAAACAATTGGAACGCATCGTGATCTTCTTTTTCAAATAATTTATGCTCAAGAAAATGAGCAATCCCATCCGGCACACGAATCATCTCTTCTTTACCTAGTGGTACGAATGTATTATCCACAGAACCATATTTTGTCGTAAACGTTGCAAATGTTTTATTAAATCCTTGCTTCGGTAAAATATATACATCTAATCCATTAGGAAGTTTTTCATAATAGAGTGTCTCTTTTAATTGCTCATAAACAATTTTCTCCATTTATTCTCCCTCCGTTCCTTGTAAAAAGTAAATTGTATCTAGTTCAATATTTTTAGCAACTTTCACAATCTCTTCTTTCGTCACACTTTCAATACCTGTAAGCCATTCTTCAACCGGACGCGTACGATCTGAAATAATACCATGATACAGCATTTCCACAAATCCGCGCGGTGTATCAATCGCTTCTAATATTTGATTTCGAATGACACTTTTCGTTTGATGCATCTCTTCTTCAGAAAAATCACCATTTTGCATTGCAAGCATTTGCTCTTTAATAATCTCAACCGCTTTTTCATAATTTTTCGCTTCGATTCCTGACATGACAAATAATAAACCTTTATGACTTTCAAAGCGAGATGCTGCGTAGTACGCTAAACTATTTTTTTCACGAACGTTAACGAATAACTTCGAATGAGAAAATCCTCCAAACAATCCATTGAACAATTGCAGCGCAAAATAATCTTCGTCTTTATACGTAATAAATGTACGATAACCGATGTGTAATTTACTTTGTTTTAATTCTTGTTTTTCCACAACTTCTTTTTCTTCATTATTTCTCTTATGAAGAAGTACATTTCTTTCCCTCACAGGACGTGCTGAAATAGAAAAATACTTACTTACAAGATCAACTGCGTTTTCTGAAATATCACCAATAATGTATAGGTCCATTTCATCTTCCGCTAACACTTTTTGATAATATTGATACAAACTTTCATTTGTAATAGAAGAAACACTCTCTTTTTTCCCATTTGCGCTTAAACGATATGGTTCTACTTTGCACATTTCTTCAATTAAACGCTCGTTTGCATAACGCATTTTATCATCATACGTCGCTTCAATTCGTTGTAAGAGCGCTCTCTTTTCACTTTCTACAATAGAAGGCAGAAAACCATTCCCCTCTTTCGCTGGATGTAAAACGATATCCGATAACATAGAAAGCGCTTTTTCAAATAACGGTGGTGCATCATGTAAATATACTTCATTTGCAATGTCTACATAGATAGAGATGATATGGTCTTCTCCTTTTTTACTTACATCTACTGCCAAAGAAGATCCATATAATTCTTCTAAATATTGACGAAGACGAATTACAGAAGGAAGCTTTTCTGTCGCACTTTGCAATACGTATGGCAATAGGGCTCGCTCTGTCACCGTCTCCTCATTTAAAGGTGCTTTCAAACGAAATACAAATGTATTTGTTTTATATTTATCAGTTGGAATAATATGTACTCGTAAACCACCTAACTCATGTAACTGTTGTTCCATCAGTTTCATTTATAGCCCTCCTTTACGTATATAGGAATATTCCTCTTCAATATACAGTTTTTAGAAATAAAAAATCAACTTTTCTTCCTCACTATACTTACATTAAGCTCTTTCTAAAAACTGTAATATGTAAGGAACATAGTAAAATTCCGTATTAAATATAGTCTATGTAAAAAAGCCCGCACTAATGTGCGAGCTTTTTTTATACTTATCGTTTTCCTTTTTCATAAGGAGTTCCTAATGCTTTCGGAGCTTCAGAACGACCTACAAAACCAACAAGCGCTAATATTGTGAATACATACGGCAATATCGTTAAGAATACACTTGGAATTTCTTTTAGTACTGGAATTGTACCGCCTGTTATTCCTAATGATTGAGCAAATCCGAAGAACAGAGCCGCTCCAAGAGCACCGAGTGGATTCCATTTACCGAAAATCATTGCTGCTAACGCTAAGAAACCTTGTCCAGTAATTGTAGCACCTGAGAAGTTACCAGAAATCGACATAGCGAAGACCGCTCCACCAACCCCTGCAAACATTCCAGATATAGCAACTGCAATATAACGCATTTTATATACGTTAATCCCCATCGTATCCGCCGCCATTGGATGCTCACCAACCGCACGAAGACGAAGACCGAACGGCGTTTTATAAATGATATACCAAACGACAAACGCTAAAATAATAGCAATATATGATGTTAACGGTACATTAGAGAAAAAGATTTTTCCGATTACCGGAATATCCGAAAGACCCGGAACATCGATTTTTTCAATGCGGTATTGAATGAAATCAGTTTGTCCTTTGCCAAAGATTTTCTTAATCGCAAATACTGTTAAACCAAGTGCTAAGAAGTTAATCGCTACCCCACTCACTACTTGATCTGCACGGAATGTAATGGATGCTACTGCGTGAAGAAGTGCAAACAATCCACTACCAATTGCTGCAAATAATAATGCAATCCAAGGAGTCATCGATCCCCACGTATCACCCATTAATAACGTTGTAACAATACCAATAAATGCACCAAATAACATTAAACCTTCTAACGCTATATTTACAACTCCAGAACGTTCACTGAACACTCCACCTAACGCCGTAAAAATAAGTGGCGCTGCCGTATATAACGTACCCGTCACAAGAATGGCTAAAATATCTAAAAAGCTCATTTATTTCCCCTCCTTGCTCATGCGTGTAAGTGCCCAGCGTAAAACATAACTGCACGCTACAAAGAAAATAATACATGCAATAATAACGTTAATTAACTCCGAAGGTACATCTGCTTCGAAATTCATTTGTGGTGCTGCACTTTTCAAACCACCAAACAGTAAAGCTGCTAATAGTATACCAAATGGATTATTTCCGCCTAAAAGTGCTACCGCAATCCCATCAAATCCAATACCAGTAAACGAAGACATTGCTGTCATACTTTGGAATGTCCCTAATCCTTCCATAGCTCCACCAATTCCTGCAAAAGCACCAGCAATTGTCATTGATAATACAACATTACGCGATACTTTCATTCCTGCGTATTGAGAGGCATTTTGGTTAAAACCAACCGATTTTAATTCATACCCTAACGTTGTTCTATCTAATAAGAACCACATTACAATCGCAATGATAATAGCCACAACAATTCCCCAGTGTAAACGAGATCCATCTGTCAATGAAGATAACCAATCAGAAGCTAACGAAGCACTTGCTTGTACGTCATAAGATTTTTCATTACCTTCGTGGATAAAACGTTTAATAAGATCATAGGTAACATAAAGTGCAATGTAGTTCATCATAATTGTAACAATTACTTCATTTACTTTAAGTTTCCCTTTTAAATATCCAGGTATAAAACCCCATAAACCGCCGACAATTGCTGCCACTAAAATAGATAACGGAATATGCAAAATTGCTGGTAACGACACTGCATATCCAAACCAAACAGCAGCAAGCCACCCAACTAATAATTGTCCTTCCACTCCAATATTGAAAAGACCTGTACGAAATGCAAATGCTACTGAAAGACCAGCTAATACAAGTGGAATCATTGTACGCAACGTCTCACCGATAGCTTGTGGATTGCCAACCATCCCTTCCCAAAGCGCGGCATATCCAACAATTGGATCATATCCACTAACTAACATTACAATGGCACCAACAAGTAAACCGAAAACTACGGATAACACAGGTACTAAAATATTAATTGTTCGTTCTGTTAAAAATTTTTTAGCCATTTGTGTTCACCTTCTCTTTCCCTGTCCCGCCGGCCATTAATAATCCAAGCTGTTGTTCATTTGTTTCTTTCGCATCGACAATCGCTACAATTTTCCCTTCATATATAACAGCCACTCGATCACTTACATTTAAAATTTCATCCAGCTCTAAAGATAAAAGTAATACTGCCTTACCATTATCTCTCTGCTCAATTAATTTTTTATGAATAAATTCAATCGCACCTACATCTAAACCACGTGTTGGCTGTGCTGCAATTAATAAATCTGGATTACGATCTACCTCACGTGCAATAATTGCCTTTTGTTGGTTTCCACCAGATAGAGCGCGAGCTAACGTTTGTTCACTAGGTGTACGTACATCAAACTGTTCAATAAGTGCTTTCGCTTTTTCTGTAATTTTACTAAAATTTAAAATCCCTTTCTTTGAAAATGGATTTTTATAGTATGTTTGTAAAACAATATTGTCCCGAGCAGAAAAATCGAGAACAAGTCCGTGTTTATGACGGTCTTCAGGAATATGACCAATCCCCTCTTCTGTTATTCTTCGAACAGGCCAATTCGTTATTTCTTTTCCTTTAATTGCAATAGAACCTGACTCAACTTTTCGTAAACCAGTAATCGCCTCTATTAATTCACTTTGACCATTTCCATCAATCCCTGCAATCCCAACGATTTCTCCTGCACGAACAGTTAAGTCAAGGCCTTTTACAGCAGGTAACTTGCGCGTATCATGAACAATTAGGTTTGCAATAGATAGTACTTCTTCCATTGGTTTAGCTTCTATTTTTTCTGTTTTAAAATTCACTTGACGTCCGACCATTAACTCTGCAAGTTTATGCTCATCCGTTTCCGCTACATCAACAGTACCAATCCCCTTACCTTTACGAATAATTGTACAACGATCGCAAACTTCCATAATTTCTTTCAACTTATGTGTAATAAGGATAATAGATTTCCCCTCTTGCACAAGCTTTTTCATAATTTGAATCAACTCATGAATTTCTTGAGGAGTTAACACCGCGGTTGGCTCATCAAATATTAAAATCTCAGCACCACGATAAAGAGTCTTTAATATTTCAACCCTTTGCTGCATCCCAACAGAAATATCTTCAATTTTCGCATGTGGATCAACAGCCAAACCATACTGTTCAGATAATTGCTTAATTTCTTTTGCCGCTTCTTCAACAGCAATTTTCCCGTTTTTCTTCGGCTCATTTCCAAGAATAATATTCTCTGTAACTGTAAAATTATGAACAAGCATAAAATGCTGATGGACCATCCCAATACCAAGGTCATTTGCTATATTCGGATTTGTAATTTTTACAGGTTTTCCTTTAATTTTAATTTCACCTTGTTCTGGTTGGTACAAACCAAATAGTACATTCATCAATGTGGATTTCCCTGCACCATTTTCTCCAAGTAAAGCATGTATTTCTCCCTGTTTTACTTGCAGCGTAATATCATCATTCGCTACAATGCCTGGGAATACTTTTGTAATATTGTTCATCTCAATTACGTATTCCATTTTGTTCCTCCTTTTAGCAGGGAACACTCCCTAATTACACTCTATTAAAAGTATTTATATATATGCAAAGGTTAGTTCTACGAACTAACCTTTGCTATTTCTCTATTATTATTTCTTTAGAGAAGCTTCATATGTTTTATATTCTTCGTCAGTTGCAGGGACTTTAATTTCACCGTCAGTGATTTTCTTCTCAAACTCTTCTACTTTTGTTAAGATTTCTGGATTTACTTTTTTCACATTGTCAGTAGTTTTCGCAATACCAACACCGTCATCTTTTAATCCGAATTCTTCTACTTTACCGCCTTTTAATTTACCATCTTTCGCTTCTTGTGCTACTTTTGCTACTGCAATATCAACACGTTTTACCATTGATGTTAAAGTTACGTTTTCAGGCATACCTTCTTGATTTTGGTCACGGTCAACACCGATTACCCAAACGTTTTCACCTTTTTTCTTACGGTTTTTCGCTTCTGTGAATACACCGTTACCAGTTGCACCTGAAGCATGGTAAATTACGTCAACTCCACCACCGTACATTGCTGAAGCTAATACAGAGCCTTTTTCTGGTTTATCAAACGCATCAGCATATTGTGATACGATTTCGATATTTGGATTTACTGCTTTTGCACCAGCTTTAAAGCCTGATTCAAATTTTGTAATTAATGGGCTTTTTACACCACCAACAAACCCAACTTTATTTGATTTTGTCGTCATCGCTGCTACAGCACCAACTAGGAATGAACCTTCATGGTCTTTAAATGTAATACTTGTTACGTTCGGCTTCTCTACAACTGTATCTACAATCGCAAATTGCTCTTTTGGATATTGTTCAGCTACCTTTGCAATTGATTTTTCCATTAAGTAACCAATACCAAATGTTGTGTTATAATGATCTTTCGCAAATTTCGTTAAATTCGGGATATAATCCGCATCTTTACTAGATTGAAGATAACGATATCCTTCATTTTTCTTTAAGTCATTGTCTTTACCGAACTTCGTTAAACCTTCCCAAGCTGATTGGTTAAATGATTTGTCATCAACGCCCCCAACATCTGTAACCATACCAACCTTAAACTCTTTTTTGTCGCTACTCGCTTTATCCGAGTTACCACATGCACCTAACACCGCACTTGCTGCTAATGTTAATGATAATAAAAGACCTGTTTTTTTCTTCATACTAGAAACCCCTCCTGAAATGATTTGTCTATTTTTTTATACGCCGCTGTCCCTAACTTCTTGCTGTCACCTCCCTAAAAAGGAACTCACCTACATACGTTTTCTTAATACGTGGAAGCTAAACTTATCAGCTCTAAAGTAATTGATAGAATATAAGATTGGCTCATCATTTTGATCATAGTGCATTTGTTTTAACACTAGCAGTGCCGTTTCCGGTTCACATTCCAAAATCGGTGAGATTTTCGGATGATAGCCAATCGGCTCAATGTGAGCAACTGCGTATGTGATACGTTTGTGCGTATTGTTATGTATCACTGTAAGCAATGATTCTTCGTTGTATCCCGATAAATCTGGCAATATCTCTTTTGCAAGTTTATCGATACAATATACAACAGGTTCCCCATCTGCTGTACGCACACGCTCAATCATCACTGCATTAAAACCATCTTCACTATTAAACTTCTCTTTTTCTTCTTCTGTTAAACTTGTTGTAGATGATGATAAAAAGATAGTTCCTGGTGTTTTCCCCACACTAGAAATCATATCTGTAATACTAGAAAGTTGTTCAATCCCAGAAGAAAATAACGGCTTTGCATTTACAAATGTTCCTACACCATGTCTGCGAATGACAACATTTTCTTCTTCTAAAATACGCAGCGCTTCCCTTAAAGTCGCTCTACTTACGCCAAGTTCTTTCGCTAAATCAAACTCTGATGGTAACTTTTGTCTTTCTTTGTAAGCCCCATCTTTAATTTTTTCTTTGATGTGATCAATCACCCGTAAATATAGGTGACGACTATCGGATTTTACTGACATAAGACTCCCCCGCATTTCAATTATTCGACCTCTGATGTAAGACTTCTTTTCTCTTTTTTCAACTTACAACATAATAAAAATTGCTAAATACTAAAAACAGGCATAATTGTCGAATAAATATTAATAATTTTTTAAGATGAAATTTTCACTCTTTACTGCATAAAAAAAACTTTGCACCACAAACATTCCTCATAGCGAGAAAAAGTTCGGCACAAAGATCTCTTACATCCTTTGTTACACACTTTTCCCCTCATAGTCTAGCAATTCATGGTTGCCAGGTAGAAACTTATGGACCTTATCTCCAAGATTATATGAGGCAGTGATTCTTTTCGAAGTAATCTTACCACTTGCTCCCATACGTGTCAATAAAATTTAACAATTTTCTACATTAAATATCGAACGTTCACAAAAAACCACACCAAAGTATTCGTATTCTAAAGAATCGCCTTAAATGTAAGCCCTTTCTTTATTGCTGAATATAGTATATAACAAAACCAGCATATAAAAAAGCCTAATTGTAAAAACAATTAGGCTTTTTTTATGAACTTTTTTCTTGTACATCATTAATGAGCACTTCACGTGGTTTACTACCTTCATACGGACCTACTACACCATTCATTTCCATTGCATCAATTAAACGGGCAGCACGTGTATAACCAACTCTAAACCTACGTTGTAACATAGAAACCGATGCTGTTTGCATTTCCACTACGAGCTGAACTGCTTCATCATATAATTCATCTTCTACTTCCTGCTTCGTATCAGGAACATCTTGCGGAATCATATCTTCTTGATATTGCGCTTTTTGTTGACCAATAACATATTCTACAACTCTCTCAACTTCATCATCTGATAAAAACGCACCTTGTACACGTACAGGCTTCGATGCACCAATTGGTATAAATAGCATATCTCCACGACCTAGCAGTTTCTCTGCACCACCGCCGTCAAGAATTGTACGAGAATCTGTTTGAGAAGATACAGCGAATGCAATACGTGATGGAATATTTGCTTTAATAACTCCCGTAATGACATCAACTGACGGACGCTGCGTTGCAATAATTAAATGAATACCGGCAGCACGAGCCATTTGCGCTAGACGCATAATCGCATCCTCTACATCCGATGAAGCAACCATCATTAAATCTGCTAACTCGTCCACAATTACGACAATATAAGGTAATTCGGGTTGTTTCGCTTCTGATTGATTATTATGCTCTTTTATATAGTCATTATATCCTTCAATATTTCGCGTGCCACTATGAGCAAATAATTCATAACGGCGCTCCATTTCACTCACAACTTTTTTCAATGCTTGCGATGCCTTTTTCGGATCCGTTACAACTGGTGTTAACAAATGAGGCACACCGTTATATACATTTAACTCTACCATTTTCGGATCAATCATCATTAATTTTACTTCATGTGGTTTTGCACGCATTAAAATACTAACAATAATACCGTTAATACATACACTTTTCCCGCTACCTGTCGCACCTGCCACTAGCAAATGGGGCATTTTATTTAAACGGGCTAATACAGCTTCACCTGTAATATCTCGTCCAAGACCTATTAACAACTTCTCTTCCGGATGATTGTTAGCTTTAGAATCAAGAACTTCTCTAAGCGTTACCATAGAGACTTCTGAGTTCGGAACTTCAATTCCTACAGCTGATTTCCCGGGAATAGGCGCTTCAATACGAATGTCTTTCGCCGCTAACGCAAGTGCTAAATCATCACTTAAACCGACGATTTTGCTTACCTTTACTCCCATATCAGGATACACTTCATATTTTGTAACTGCAGGACCTCTATGTACTTTTGTTACTTTCGCTTTCACTCCAAAACTTTGGAAAGTACGTTCTAATTTACGAGCATTCTCATAAATTTCCGCATTTTCATTTGTAACTTGCTTATTCTTTGGAAATTTCAATATATCAAGCGCAGGAAGCTTGTAATCTTTATTTTCTACATTTGAAAATTGCATAGGAGGTGCTTGTGTTTCCCCCTCTAGCGATTCAACGATTTTTTCTCCACGCTTTTTCTTCGGCTCTTCAACTGGTGGAGCCTCTTCAATAAACGGTGAAGTGATTAACTCTTCTTCCTCTACTTCAATTCGTTTATCCTCTTCTTCATTTACAGGATAATTCTCAGTGAAATTCGAAATAATCGGAGGATCAATTGAGATTTCTTCCATCGGCTCAATAATTTCTTCATGTTCTGCAGCGCGTTTGCTCCTTGTGCTTCTTGTTGTTTTTTTCTTTTCTGTTTGTTCAGCCGTTCTTTTGGCTCTCCAATCTTTATAGTCCCCTTGCATCACTTGAAATTGACTTCTAAGAATTCTGCCAACTGGAGCTAACACTTCTCCAATATGCTTATTTGTTATACAAAGTATACCGAGAATAACTAAAATAATACCAATAATATAAGCTCCTACTTCGTCAAATAAGAAGTAACAAGTCGCGAACATAAGTGCACCAAACATGCCACCACCTAAATGAACGCTATCTGGCCCTTTTTTCATTTCAAGAAAGAAATTATCTTTCGTACTTACAATAACAGAAGTATTTTGCACTGCTCCATCTTTCGTAAGAAGGTTAAATAATGTAATATGACTAAACATTAATATCGCCAATACTATTAAATAAAAACCGATTAACCGTTTATTTAAAAGGTTCGGCCATCCACGTTTTATAACGAATGAAACGGATAAAGCTATTACACCTAACACACCAATTATGTACCACTCACCAAAGAAGAAGCGAAAAAATAACACAAACGATTTTCCTACAACGCCTAGCTGTAAAATCGTAATGATTGAAAGTGCAAAAAGAGTTAAACCGACGATTTCATAATACAAAGTTGGCTTTATCGTACGTCTTGTCTTTGCCTTCGTCCCTCTTTGCTTTTGTTTTGCCATTTCTTCACCTCGTGATCTACATATAAGTAAAACTTCCTAAAAAACTCTGCTTATATGTTTGTTTTCTCTATTTTTTCAGGTCTTTATATCTTCTATTTTTACACTTCTTGTAAAATGTTAAATAAACAGAAGAAAGCAGCCCTCTCATGGCTGCTCAACCGTCTTGTTTTTTATATTATACCATAGCTTCTAAACAAAATCCTTCTTTTTGCTAAAAGGTTATTTTCTGTCCCGGCTCAAACTCTAAGTAGTGAAGCGGATCCGTACTTAACACGCGTACAATAGAATAATACCCATGTTCTTCTTCTGAAACCATTAATTCAACACCATTTATATTTACGACTTTTTGACTTTCACATTGCGAATAATCGGCTGGATACACGAGTTGCTCTGGCATAATTGTATATAAAATCATTGTAACATTGTCCCTTCTGCATGATCATCCGCGCGACCATCTATTAATTCGTTTAATTTTCGAATCGCATTTCCGATACCACCGACATCATCTATAAGACCATACTTCACTGCATCTCCACCAATTACATTCGTACCAATATCTCGCGTCAAATTCCCTTTCGCAAACATAAGCTCTTTAAAACGATCTTCCGTTACTTTCGAATGCTTCGTCACAAAGCGAATGACTCTTTCTTGCATTTTATCTAAATACTCAAATGTTTGTGGCACACCTATAACAAGACCTGTTAGACGAATCGGATGAATTGTCATCGTCGCAGTTTCTGCAATAAATGAATAGTCTGTAGAAACGGCAATCGGTACACCGATAGAATGCCCTCCGCCTAAAACTAAAGATACTGTCGGTTTTGAAAGTGAAGCGACCATCTCAGAAATTGCTAGCCCAGCTTCAACGTCACCTCCAACTGTATTTAACACTAAAAGCAAGCCTTCAATTTTCGGATTTTGTTCAATCGCAACAATTTGCGGAATAATATGCTCATATTTCGTTGTTTTATTTTGCGGTGGCAACTGAACATGACCTTCCACCTGTCCAACAATTGTTAAACAATGAATACGTGATTCATTCATTTGCGGTACATTCGTTTGTCCAAGCTGCTGAATTTTTTCCACTATTGAAGCTTCTTTTCCGGTTTCTTTCGGCTCAGCCTCTTTCTCTTCATTTGTATAACGATCACGTTCTGTCATATCGCATCCCCTTTCACTCGTATATAGCTAGTATTTCTTAAGTTATAAATTTCATTCGATAGAGTGAAAAAGAAAAAAGATCACCCGTAAAGGTGATCTTTTTTATACTTCCATAATAATCGGTAAAATCATAGGTTTTCTCTTCGTCTCTTCGTACAAGAACTGTCCTAATAATTCACGAATATTTTGTTTTAACATAGACCATTCAATTGAATATTCTTTAATTGATTGCTCAACAATCATACGTACAATCTCTGTAGAACGGTCAATTAACGCTTCTGATTCACGTACATATACAAATCCACGTGAAATGATTTCTGGACCAGAGATAATTTTCTTTTCATCTTTACCCAGTGTTACAACAACTACTAATATTCCATCTTGAGATAACATTTTTCTATCTCGAAGAACGATATTACCAACATCACCTACACCTAATCCATCAATTAACACATTGCCAGCTTGCACTTTGCCAACTAAGTTCGCTTCATCGTCACCAAAACCAATTACATCGCCTTTTTCTACAATAAAGATATTTTCTCTTGCAATACCTACATCTTCAGCTAAGTATGCATGTGCTTTTTGCATACGGAACTCACCATGTACGGGTACAAAATATTTCGGTTTCATTAAATTTAACATTAATTTTAATTCTTCTTGGCTACCGTGACCTGAAACGTGAACTTTTCTTTCACCGTAATAAACAACTTCAGCTCCCGCTCTAAATAACAAATCAATAATTTTCGATACAGATATTTCATTACCTGGAATTGGAGATGCCGCGATAATAACCGTATCACCTTTACGAATTGAAATTTGTTTATGAGCTTGCTTTGCCATTCTAGAAAGGGCTGCCATCGGTTCACCTTGGCTACCTGTCGTTAAAATAGCTACCTTTTTCTCTGGGAAATTGTCTACTTCTTGTAGTGAAATAACCATACCTTCAGGAACATCTAAATAACCGAGACGTCTTGCGATATCTACCACTTTCACCATACTACGTCCTACAACCGCTACTTTTCGTCCTGTTTCAGCAGCTGCATCAAATACTTGTTGAATACGATGTACATTCGATGCAAATGAAGCAACGATAATACGTCCTTCTGCACCGTAGAACACTTTAGAAATTTCTACACCAACTTCTTTTTCAGAACCCGTATAGCCTGGACGCTCAGCATTTGTACTATCAGATAATAAGCATAGAACGCCTTCATTTCCGATTTGAGCCATTTTCCCAAGGTCTGCTCCACTATTTCCAATTGGAGTTTGATCGAATTTAAAGTCTCCCGTATATACGATTGCACCTTTTGATGTATGGAAACAAACACCAACAGAATCTGGAATACTATGTGTTGTTCCAAAGAACGACACCGTTGTAGTATTAAATTCTACTGTTGAATTTGAATCGATTGTTTTTAAATCTACACGGCCTAACATACCCGCTTCGCCAAGTTTTTCTTGTATAAGTCCTACCGTTAATTTCGTTGCATACACTGGAATTGATAATTTACGAAGTACGTAAACAATGCCACCAATATGATCTTCATGACCGTGAGTAATAAATAAACCTTTTACTCGCTCTTGGTTTTCTACTAAATATGTAATATCAGGAATAACGATATCAATTCCAAACATTTCATCTCCCGGGAACATTAACCCTGCATCTACAATAAAGATTTCAGAATCAATTTCAACACAGTACATGTTTTTCCCGATTTCACCTACTCCACCAAGAGCAAATACTTTAACAGACTCATTCTCTTTTCTCTTCATGTTGTTGCCTGGTTTAAAAATCTTTCAAACACTGATTTCACTAAAATTGCAGAGACACCAGGGGAAACTCTACAACCACCATATATTCACCGTCCAAGACGAATGTCCTTACCGTTATGCGATATCATGTCCTTGTTTATTTTTTAAACCAGGTTTCACCTCTCTTTCATTATATAAATCAAATATCTTATTCGATATGATATGAAAATGTAATCAAATTATAATTTTTACCAATTTTGCTAAGCATACCCGTACTAAGCTACTTAGCCATATTATACCTGATACAAGAAATAGAACACAAGTTAAATCGTGCGAAAGAAAAAGGAAAAGAACGCATTCCCAACAAACTTATCGAACTGATGTCCTTTATATTTACTCCGATTTCGTACCCCATATCGTTTTGAAGAAATAGCTATAAATACTCTAAATTCATTTCATAATATAGATTTTCAAGACTTATTTTTCTAGAATTGAACAAAAAACTTATAAAATGAAGTTTTTTTATGAATTACGTCATATTTGAAGCAATTTATCCGAAAAATAGAATTGGTATTTTAATACGTTTATACAAGTGTTCATTCTATAATAACTATGACTTTTTAATTCTTTTAAAGGGTTACGATTATTTTCTTTTACATGTTGCAATATATAATGAAAAACCAGTTAATGACCTTATAAAAACATATATAGGTAAGATAAGAAAAGAGAGGAAAAGACTTTCATACAAATAAAAAATGACCTAGTTCTACACTAGGTCATTTTTATTAACGAGGGATAGATTGCATAACAGATTGTAACGTTACTCTTTCTTCTTCTGTTAACGGAAGAAGTGGTAAACGTACAGAACCTACATCTAATCCAACCATTTGTAATGCTGTTTTTACTGGTGTTGGGCTTGGCGCCATAAATAATGAATCCGTTACTCTTACAAGTAATTGATGTAATTTTTGCGCCTTCTTAAATTCACCTGCTTGGAACGCTGCAATCATTTCTTGCATTTCATTTCCGATAACATGAGATGCTACAGAAACGATACCTTTCGCTCCAACTGCCATAGCTGGTAACGTTAAACCGTCATCACCGCTGTATACTGCAAAGTCGTCCGCTGTTTTTTCAATGATTTCTGTCATTGTTAACACATCGCCGCCTGCATCTTTAATCGCAACAATGTTTTCTATTTCTGATAAACGAACAACTGTATCAACGGAGATTTGTACAATAGATCGTCCTGGAACGTTATATAGCATAACCGGAAGTGGCGTGCTTTCAGCAATTGCTTTAAAGTGCTGATACATTCCTTCTTGACTCGGTTTGTTATAATACGGTGCTACTAGCATTACTGCATCAACACCAACCTCTGTTGCTTTTTTCGTTAAGTCAATAGAAGCATGCGTATTATTGCTACCTGTTCCAGCGATTACGGGCACCCTTTTATCGACAACAGATACGACATGGCGATATAACGCTACTTTTTCTTCTGAAGTTAATGTAGGAGATTCTCCTGTCGTTCCTCCTACCACGATTGCTGTTGTACCGTTATCAATTAAATAATTTACCAATTTCGTTGTCTTTGCAAAATCGATATTGCCGTTTATATCAAACGGTGTTACCATCGCGGTTGCAATTGTCCCAAAATCTATCATGGTCTCACTCCTTATTGTTCCAGTTGCTTTTCTTTTGAAAGCTCAAACGCACTATGTAATGCATTTACAGCCTCCACTAAATCAGTTTCTTTTACAAGAACCCAAATTGTCGTATGGCTATCTGCTGATTGCAGAATTTGAATACCTTTTTCAGCTAAAGCTGTAACGATTTTCGCAGTAACCCCTGGGTATCCTGCCATTCCAGCTCCTACAATAGATACTTTCGCACAATGCTCTGTCACAATTGGCTCATATCCAAGGTTTTGTAATAGTTCAACTGCACGATTTGATACATTATCACTCACCGTATAAGCTACCCCAGTAGGTGAAATGTTAATTAAATCGACACTGATTCCTTCATTCGCCATTTCTTTAAACACATGCTGCTGCAAATCATATGCTGTTTCTTTTGCAAGTACTTTAATTTGCGTCACATTTGATACATGTGCAATACCTGTAACAGGACGTTCTTCTACATCACGGCCTTTTGTAGCGCCGTCAGATGCTGAAATAAGCGTACCTTCACTATCAGAGTACGTAGAACGTACACGAAGCGGTACTTTTGCATGCATCGCAATTTCAACTGCACGTGGATGAACGACTTTTGCACCTTGGTATGCCATGTTACAAATTTCGTTATACGTTACAGTTTGAAGGTGACGTGCATCTTTTACAATGCGAGGATCTGCAGTCATCACACCTTCTACATCTGTGAAGATATCGATATATTCAGCATGAAGCGCAACACCTAAAGCTGAAGCTGAAGTATCACTACCTCCGCGTCCAAGTGTTGTCGTATCACCTTTTTTCGTTTGTCCTTGGAATCCTGTCACAACGATTACATCTACATTTTCTAGCTCTTCGTGTATACGATCACAATTCATTTCAATAATCTTAGCATTTGTAAAATCATCATTTGTTACAAAACCAGCTTGTGCACCATTTAATGCCGCTGCTTTTATACCGTTCTCATTTAACATGTTAGAGAAAACGATTGCTGAGATTAATTCTCCGCATGATAATAATAAATCTTGCTCACGATTAGAAATGTGAGATTCCTCTTGATTTACAAGACTTAACAACGTATCAGTTGCATATGGTTCACCTTTACGACCCATAGCAGATACGACAGTCACTACTTTATAACCCGCATCTAGCGATTTTTTTATATGATGAAGCGCATGCTTACGTCCATTTTCATCACGTACAGATGTGCCACCAAATTTTTGAACAATAATTTTCATATTTTGCACCTTCTCTTAGCCGTTTACACTAATTGTAATTTTACTAAGCGCTCTGCAATTTGAACAGAATTCCATGCAGCGCCTTTTAATAAGTTATCAGATACGACCCAAAGATGGAATCCTTTATCGTTATTTAAATCTTTACGAATTCTTCCAACGAATACTTCGTTTTTACCTACTGCAGTAGCTGGCATTGGATATAATTGCTCTTCTGGGTTATCTTGCAGAACGATACCTTCCGCATTTGCAAGTAAATTCTTTAATTCCTCTACTGTTACGCCTTCTTTTTCTACTTCAATGTAAACAGACTCAGAGTGACCTGATACAACTGGTAAACGTACACATGTTGCCGCTACTTCTAGCTCTGGCATATGCATAATTTTTTTCGTTTCATTAATCATTTTCATTTCTTCAAATGTAAATCCATTATCTTGGAACTTATCAATCTGTGGAATCGCGTTGAAAGCAATCGGGAAATGTTTCTTATCACCTGATACAGGTAAAACATTCGCCTTTACTTCCTCACCATTTAAGATTGCTTGTGATTGTTCATGAAGTTCTTCAATCGCTGCCGCACCAGCACCTGATACAGCTTGATATGTGGAAACGATTACTCGTTTTAAACCATATTGCTGACGAACTGGCTCAAGAGCTACTACCATTTGAATTGTAGAACAGTTTGGATTTGCAATAATACCGTTATGTTCTTTTAAGTCGTTTTCATTTACTTCAGGTACAACAAGTGGCACGTTTTCTGTCATACGGAATGCACTTGTATTATCAACAACAATCGCACCGCGCTTTGCTGCTTCTGGCGCTAATTGTTTTGATACAGATCCACCAGCACTAAATAGTGCGATATCTACTCCTTCAAAACTTTCAGGAGTTGCCTCTTGAACTGTAAATTCTTCGCCTTTAAATACAAGTTTCTTACCTGCAGATCGTTTAGATGAAAGTAACGTTAACTTCCCAATTGGAAATTCTCGTTTCTCTAAAGTATTTAACATTTGTTCACCAACTGCGCCGGTTGCTCCAACTACAGCGACATGAAAAGTTTTTTGCTTTTCCATCACTATGCCCCTTTCTAGATACCAATCCTTCTATAACTTAGAATGAGAAGGAGTATACAATACCCCTTCTAATCTTAATAACGTTAATTTTATCATATTCTACAGTAAGAATGATGGTTTCATCGAAAATTGTCCGTTTTTTTTCGTTTTTTAATTCATATATCTGAATTTTTCTACGACAACCGGTTGCAATTGCTTCCCTTGCAGCGCTTCTAATACTGTATCTTCCAGTAACTCCATGCGAGCTACCATTGAATTTGGTTTTTTCTCTGGTGCATCTTGACCGAATGGGACGAAGTAGATGTTTTTTGTAGCCATTAGGCGCATGAGATTTACCCCATTAAGTCCCAACGCATCATTCGTCGAAACAGCCAATACGACGGGCTTACCATTTCTTAGCGTCGCTTTCGCTGCCATTAATACCGGAGAGTCTGTCATTGCATTAGCAAATTTACTCATAGAATTTCCTGTTAGTGGTGCAATTACCATACAATCTAGTGGAATTTTAGGTCCTAGCGGTTCTGCGCCAACGATTGAATTAATCGCTTTAAAACCTGTTACTTCTTCAATCTTTTTAATCCACTCTGCCCCTTCTCCAAATCTCGTATTTGTTGATTGAACAGTGTAAGAAACAACTGGACGCACTTCAGCTCCCTCAGCAATTAACTTTTCTAAATGAGGCATTACTTCTTCGTACGTACAATGTGAACCAGTAAAACCAAACCCTATTCTTTTCCCTTTTAAATTCATTCCCCATTCTCCTTTCTTGCGATTACATCTTCTGCTAATAACTGAGAAAGAACGTTCGCTAAAATTTGTCCTGCTGTTTTTGGAGCAACAATACCTGGTAATCCAGGTGCTAACAGCGCTTTAACTCCCCTTTTTTCCGCATATCTAAAGTCGGTACCACCTGGTTTAGAAGCTAAATCAATTACTAACGTATGAGCTGGCATTTTTGAAATGACATTCGCTGTCACAACGAGATGAGGAATTGTATTAATGACAATATCGATATCCCCTACTTCTTTCTCAATGTCCTGCATATGAAAAGGAGAAAACATCATTTCTGTAATACGTGCAATATGTTCTGATCGTCTTGCTCCAACTTTGACATGGGCTCCTAATGATTGAAATGCTCTGGCAACGCTCATCCCTGTTCTACCAAATCCTAAAACCATTACATTAGAACCATGAATTGTATAGTCGGTATGTTGAATTACCATCATTAATGTACCTTCTACAGTTGGTATAGAATTGTAGATTGCCACATCATCACGATCAAATAATTTAATTAGTTTACGGTTTGTAGTAGATACGAGATTTTCCAAGTAAGGCGTACCAATACCTGAATATATAGTAAAATGTTCTGGTGTATTTTCAATTTGTTCTTTCGTTATAGAAACTTTTTCATTTGAAAAAATAGTATCTACTTCTCCCTTGGCATTTGTACCTGCAACTGGCAAAATAATTGCATCTACAGAAGTGAAATCTAAATTTTGTATACTTTCTTTTGCTGCCCCTGTGAAGCCATGGTCTAACTGATCAAACCCTATCAATGAAAGTTTCGCATCCAATTCAACGAGCTTGCGAATTACTTCTAGCTGTCTTGCATCTCCTCCTATGACAGCAATATGCATCTCAGTCAACATTCCCTAATTCACCTTCTTTTTCTGTCATTTATAAGAAAAGTGCCTACTTTTTCTTTTTCCTCCACATCATATGTAATGTACGAGTTTTAGGTGATTGAAAAACAAAAAGCACCCATCATGTATCCCCCTATTTGTATGCAGGAAGGCCCCACCTCAAAATTCGGCGTAGGAAAAGACATTATGTTGGATTTTGCTCTGAGTAAAATGAACAAAAAAGATGACCAAAATGGCCATCTTTCACTTCGAATTTGAACGATCTGTAATATCGCAAAGAATCATATCATGACCCACTTTTTTTATTTGACTCCATGCGACTCTTATTTCTTGTGGTTCCTTTTTAAAACCTCCCCATTTCCCAGCAGGTATAATAAGAGCCTGTATTTGTCCATCCTTCTCATCAATCTCTAAATCCACATAGCCTAAAACCCCCATTTTTTCTGCTCTTTCTAAATTAACAATTTCTTTCCCACTTAGTTCACTTAATCGCATACTCTCTCCCCCTACCCAAATTATTCATTTAAGTTATCCATAATTAGTACCTATTCTATATACCCACAAAAAATAACCGTATCTCATTTAAAAGAGATACGGTTATTTTTAAATCATATATAGTAATTACAGTTTTATTCCTTTTGGAAGTTTTCCATCTGGACTAATTAATGCTGCAGAAAATTCATCTGTAAACATGTTACGAATTAACTCATCTACATTTTCTTTTGTTACCGTGTTTACACTTTCAATAATCTCATCAAGTGAACGGTGCTTACGAAGTAGCAATTCATTTTTACCATTACGGCTCATACGACTATTCGTACTTTCTAAACTTAACATTAAGTTTCCTTTTAATTGCTCTTTACTATTCATAAGCTCTTTTTCTGTAATACCTGTATTTTTTAATGTTTCTAATGTTTCTTGCATTGTTTCATACAGTGTATCTAATTGTTGGCTACCTGTTCCACCATACAGCGTTAACATACCTGTATCTTCATAAGAAGAATGGTAAGAGAATACTGAGTAAGCTAACCCGCGTTGCTCACGTACTTCTTGGAATAAACGGCTACTCATACTACCGCCTAAAACGTTATTTAATACAATTAAGTTATAAATATCTTCGTGTCCCATTTGTAAGCCTTTATATCCTAAACATAAATGAGCTTGTTCTGTTTCCTTTTTACGTGCTACCTTATTAAAATGGAAAATTGGGCTATGTACTTGTTCACGGTTTGTCGTTCCTTCATAACTACCGAAATATTGCTCTACTGTTTGTAAAAAGGCTTCATCAATATTTCCTGCAATTGATACAACTACATTTTCAGGTGTGTAATGATCCTTAATATATTGACGTAGCGTATCACCTGTAAACGTATTAAGCGTTTCTTCTGTTCCTAAAATAGGGTATCCAAGCGGATGCGTTTCATATGTTGCTTTCGTTAACATATCATGCACAATATCATCTGGAGCATCTTCGTACATTTTAATTTCTTCACATACGACATTCTTCTCTTTTTTCAGTTCTTCTTCATCAAATGTTGAATTAAAGAACATATCTGCTAATACATCTAGAGCATATTTAGCATGCTCATCTAGCACTTTTGCATAGTAACAAGTGTATTCTTTTGAAGTAAAAGCATTCACTTGTCCGCCAATGCTATCAAATGATTCTGCAATTTCACGTGCACTACGTGTTTCTGTTCCTTTAAAGAACATATGCTCTAAAAAGTGAGAAATCCCGTTATTTTTTTCATTTTCATTTCTTGATCCTGCATGGATCCAAATACCAATCGCAACCGATCTTACAGTTGGTATATTCTCCATAACTATTCTTACACCATTTTTACAAGTATATTTTTTAATCAAAAACTTTCCTCCTAATGCCAGTTTCTCTAAATAAGTGCTATTATTTAATGATAACAAGTTTAAGGATGAATGTCATGCAAATGTATTTAATCCACACGTTTTTCATCCAGTAATTCTGTTATATTCCCTACTTTATATCCTTGTTCCTTCAATTTTGTAATCATTGTATCTAATGCTTCTGTTGTGGACGAAGTAGGATGCATTAATACGATAGCACCTGGATGTATTTTTCTCATTACTCTCTGCAATAGTACACCTGGCTCAGGTCGCTTCCAATCAATTGTATCAACAGTCCACATAATCGTTCCCATTTGAAAATCATCTGCAATTTTCACGACTTCATCCCGAAAACTTCCACTCGGCGGTGCAAACCATCTTACCTTTTGATTCGTAGCTGCTTCGATCATTCGATTTGTTTTTTGTAACTGATCTCTTATTTCATCAGACGATAATGTTTTCATATTAGGGTGTGTGTAAGAATGATTTCCAACTTCTTGCTTTGCATCGACAATCATTTTTGCAAATCGTAAATTTTCTTTCACCCAACGTCCTTCTAAAAAGAAGGTCGCCTTCACATCATGTTTTTTCAATATTTCTAATATACGAGGCAAATACTCATTTCCCCATGCCACATTTATTGTTAACCCGACCATCTTTTTATCCGGATGACCTCTATAAATTGGTGCTGGTGATAAATCTTCTAAGTGGACACTCGGTGATACTTCCTTGAATTCAAGATGTTTTTGATCAAACTGCTTTAATTTCTTCATATTGTTATAGGATGCTTCCATATCAACTTGTCTTCCATTATATCCTGGTGTTGCTTTCCATATCTTATCAATCATCGCATTTTGCGGTGCAATCTCATATTGTTTTGCATGCTTTTGAATTTCTTCATATAAGTGATCCTGTGCAAAAACAGAATAAGAACCTGCACTGACATATAAAAAGAATATACATATGTATGCCAATATACGAGTTTTCATATAAACCCTCCCATTAACTATATAAAAAACCATTTTCCTTCTTATCTTTGTTAATTTGAGCGTTATAATGAAAACTATACCTATACTGACATAAAAATATATGCAAATCATATTTTTACATAACAAAAAAAGCCAGTTAAACTGGCTTTTACTTATTGCTGCTCTTGTTTGTTTTCTTCTTTAGCAGCTTCTTTTTCTTGCTCTTCTTTTAGCAATACTTTTCTAGATAAATTCACGCGACCTTGCTTGTCAATCTCGATAACTTTAACTGTAATTACATCACCGATTTTCACAACGTCTTCTACTTTACCTACACGCTCAAGTGCAAGTTCAGAAATGTGAACTAATCCATCTTTACCGCTGAATAATTCAACGAAAGCACCGAATTTCTCAACACGTTTCACTTTTCCTTCGTAGATTTCCCCTACTTGTACTTCGCGAACGATATCCTCGATAATTTTCTTAGCTTTGTCGTTCATTTCTTGATTTATTGAAGAAATGAATACTGTACCATCTTGCTCGATGTCAATTTTAACGCCAGTTTCTTCAATAATTTTATTGATTTGTTTACCGCTTGGTCCGATAACGTCACGGATTTTATCTGGGTTAATTGTCATTGTAATAATCTTTGGAGCGTACGCTGATAATTCAGTGCGTGGCTCTGCAATTACAGATAACATATGATCTAGAATGTGCATACGACCAACTTTCGCTTGTTGTAATGCCTCTTCTAAAATTTCACGAGATAGACCATCGATTTTAATGTCCATTTGTAGTGCAGTTACACCGTGTGCTGTACCTGCTACTTTAAAGTCCATATCACCTAAATGATCTTCCATACCTTGAATATCAGTTAAAATTGTGTAATGCTCACCTGATTTAACTAGGCCCATTGCAATACCTGCAACTGGAGCTTTAAGTGGAACACCAGCATCCATCATTGCTAAAGTACTACCACAAATACTCGCTTGTGAAGTAGAACCATTTGATTCTAATACTTCAGATACAAGACGGACTGTGTATGGGAAATCTTTTTCAGACGGAATTACAGGCTCAAGAGCACGTTCTCCTAGTGCACCGTGACCAATTTCACGACGACCTGGTCCACGCATTGGTCTTGTTTCACCAACACTAAATGATGGGAAATTGTAATGGTGCATAAAGCGTTTTGATTCTTCTACACCAAGGCCATCTAAAATTTGCACATCGCCTAATGCGCCTAATGTACAAATACTTAATGCTTGTGTTTGTCCACGTGTGAATAAACCAGAACCGTGTGTACGAGATAAAATGCCAACCTCTGATGCTAATGGACGGATTTCGTCACCTTTACGGCCATCTGGGCGGATTTTCTCAACTGTAATAAGACGACGTACTTCTTCTTTTACAATTTTATATAAAATCTCATTTACTTGTCCTAATGTATCAGCATCAGCTTCTTGCGCTTCGTAATGCTCAATTACACGCTTTTTCACTTCGTTAATTGCATCTTCACGTGCATGTTTCTCATGTACTTGAATTGCAGAATGCATATCCTTCTCAGCCATTTCACGTACAGATTGGTTAAGATCAGCGTCAACTTCATAAAGTTTCACTTCTGATTTCTCTTTACCTACAGCTTGTACAATCTCTTCTTGGAATGCAATTAGACGTTTAATTTCGTCATGCCCAAACATAATTGCTTCTAACATTGTTTCCTCAGGCACTTGATCTGCTCCTGCTTCAACCATGTTAATTGCATCTTTCGTACCAGCTACAACAAGGTGAATATCACTTTGTTCTTGCTGTTCTACTGTTGGGTTGATAACGAATTCGCCGTTAATACGACCAACTGTTGCACCCGCGATCGGACCTTCAAATGGAATGTCTGAAATCGATAACGCTAATGAAGAACCAAGCATAGCTGCCATTTCAGAAGAACAATCTTGATCAACACTCATTACGATGCTGACAACTTGTACTTCGTTACGGAAACCATCTGCGAAAAGTGGACGAATTGGACGGTCGATTAAACGACTTGCCAAAATTGCTTTTTCACTTGGACGACCTTCACGTTTAATGAAACCGCCAGGAATTTTTCCGACTGCATATAAACGCTCTTCATAGTTTACTGTAAGTGGGAAGAAATCTACATTTTTTGCTTCTTTTGATGCAGTTGCTGTAGATAGAACCGCTGTATCGCCATATCTTACTAATACTGCTCCGTTCGCTTGCTTTGCAAGCTGACCTGTTTCAACTGTTAGCTGGCGACCAGCTAAATCTATCGAGAAGACTTGCTTTTCTTGACTCATTTAAGTACCCCTCTCAATTTAAAGTATTCAATTCTTCTATGTAAATGGATAGTATATCACAATATTCTACCTCTAGTATTACCGAAAATGAAGTAAGCTATAAAGAGTAGAAGATATATTTTTACCTAACAAAAAAGCGGGAATATTCCCGCTTCTTTGACTATCGACGTAAGCCAAGCTTTGTGATTAATTCACGGTAACGTGTGATATCGCTATTACGAAGGTAAGTTAGTAAGTTACGACGTTTACCAACCATCTTTAATAGACCACGACGTGAATGATGATCTTTCTTGTGAGTACGTAAGTGCTCGTTTAGAGTGTTAATTTGCTCCGTTAGGACAGCAATTTGAACCTCTGGAGAACCAGTATCAGTCTCATGAGTTCTAAATTGTGCAATGATTTCATTTTTACGCTCTTGTGTTAAAGCCATCCTATTTCACCTCCTATTAATTAAACCCCCGATTACCTAGCAAGCGTCGGTGAGTCGCAATGCCAAGCAATGGTTGTCATAAAGTACATAACATAGAATACTACTTTTCATTTGAAAAAGCAAGTATATTCTTTTCGTTCGCAAAATATTCTTGTGCTGTTTTCTTATCTTTAGCGATTTGTTCAACTAACTCATCGATGCCATTGAATTTCTTCTCTTCTCTTATACGCATATGCCACTCTACTGTAACATTTTGATCATATATGTCTTTGTTAAATTCAAATAAGTGCACTTCAATAGATAGTTGGCGCTCATCTTCTTTAAAGGTTGGTTTATATCCAATATTACATACACCATCGTACCATTCATCGTGAACTTTTAATCTCACTGCATAAACACCTACAGGTGGTAATAGATACTCATCACTTAAACCTACATTAGCTGTTGGGAAACCAATTTGACGTCCACGTTTATCACCGTGTACAACCGTTCCTCCTACTGTATATGCTCTACCTAAAATAGATGGAATTTGCTCCATTTCGCCATTTCGAATTAACTTTCGTAATGCCGTAGAACTTACTTTCTCTTCTTGAAATTCAACTTTTTCAATCACAGTCTGTGTAAACTCCCCTCTTGCATGAAATGGTAAAGTCTCCATCTTTCCTTTTCCTAAACGTCCATATGAATAATCAAATCCTGCTACTACATGTTTTACATTTAAACCAATAATATAATCATCTACAAATTGTTGTGGCAATAAGCCTGCAAATGATTCATCGAATTTAACAACATATAATATATCGATTCCTAAACTCTCGACTATTTTTTCTTTATCACACATTGGTGTAATATACTCCGCATGCGCTTCCTTTTTACCTAAAACAACAGATGGATGCGGATAAAATGTCATCACTGCACTTTTATATCCTCGTTCATCCGCTATTTGTTTCGCAGTTCGAATCACACATTGATGTCCTAAATGAATGCCATCAAAAAATCCTAATGCCATTACAGTAGGTGGTAATTCTAATTTATTTTGTTCATGTGGATGAGTTAAATGAATAAGTTTCACGCTTGAATTCACCTTTTTCTGTAATAATCCTTCCAATAATTCATTATAGCTTTAGTTCTTGATTATTCACAAGTACTTTCATCGGCTTTAGCATACCAGGGTGTTTTGGATGGTGCTCATAAATTGCAAGGCAACGATCGTTTTTATCAAACACTGTTATAAATGGCGCCGTTATTTGCAATTCATTTTTTAAGAACATACCATTTTTTATTTTTTCTGCTTGCTTTTCATCTACAACCATTTTCGGGAACTTACTTAACGCTTCATCAATTGAAATGAAGATAGACTCTACTGTTCCATTTTGCACGTTTTCTTCAATTTCTTCAAATGATATGCAATCTTCTAATACAAATTCACCTGAAGCCGTTCTTACAAGGTGAGACATATGTGATGGAAAACCAAGTTTTTCACCAATCATTACCGCTAATGTTCTTACATATGTGCCTTTACTACACGTTACACGGAAACGGAATGAAATATTTTCTCCTTCAAACACTTCACGTTCATCCAGTAATACAAATTCATGAATTGTAATTGTACGAACTGGACGTTCAACCTCTTGTCCTGCTCTTGCATATTCATATAATTTTTTCCCGTTAACTTTTACAGCCGAAAACATCGGAGGCATTTGCTCAATCGTACCTGTTAATGCGGCAAGAACCTCTTCCACTTCTTTACGAGTAATAACACGATCTACATGTTTCGTTTCCACAACTTCACCTGAAGCATCTTCAGTTGTTGTTGAAAACCCTAATGTTACTTCACCTTCATATGTTTTCGTTTCACTTGTTAAAAATTGTGCAATCTTCGTTGCTCGTCCAACACAAATAGGCAATACTCCTGTTACATCTGGATCTAATGTTCCTGTATGACCAATTCGTTTTTCACGCAATATCTTTCTTAATTTAAATACACAATCGTGTGATGTCATGCCTTTTGGCTTATGTAATAATACTACACCTTCCATATATGTTCACCTCATCGTAATTCTTTCATAATCATTACCTAAAACTTATTTTACATTGAAAAAATGGATAGACAAATGTCTATCCATTATTCTTCACGTTTACCTTCTTTATTAATTTCATGTAAAAGTGTATCAATTCGATGACCATATCCGATAGATTCATCAAATTCAAAGGAAATTTCAGGCGTTTTACGAAGACGAATACGTTGGCCAATTTCTGAACGAATGAAGCCTTTTGCCTTCGCTAAACCTTTTAATGTACTTTCTTTCTGTTCTTCATCACCTAAAACAGAAATATATACTGTAGCAATTTGTAAATCTCCACTCACTTGTACATCTGTTACAGTAACAAATCCGACACGTGGATCTTTAATTTTACGACTGATGATGTCGCCTAATTCTTTTTTCATTTGCTCGCCTACACGGTTTGCACGTAATTTCATAACTCTTCACCTCATTCAATACCATTCCAATTGTGTTATCGTACGTTCAATTTCAGGAAATGAATCGATATACTCAAGTACACGATTCATTTCTTTTTCACAAATAACACGATTTGAGGATACGGAAACAATCGCAATTTCTGTACGTTGCCATACATCTTGATGCCCTACTTCTGAAACAGCTACGTTATAACGCTGTTTCACACGAGTTAACACCCGTTGCAAAATTGCTCGTTTCTCTTTTAAAGAATGCACATCGTAGATCATACACTCGAATGAGAGAGAAGCGATAATCATCGCTTCACTTCTTCCATAATGTACGCTTCAATGATGTCCCCTTCTTTAAGATCGTTGTATTTCTCAATTGTAATACCACACTCATAGTTTTGAGCAACTTCTTTTACGTCGTCTTTGAAACGTTTTAACGTATCAAGTTGACCTTCATAGATTACCACACCATCACGGATAATACGCACGCCGCTATCACGTGTAATTTTACCATCTGTTACGTAACAACCTGCGATTGTTCCAACTTTTGTTACTTTAAACGTTTGACGTACTTCTGCTTGACCGATTACTTTTTCTTCAAATTCTGGATCTAGCATACCTTGCATCGCTGCTTCGATCTCTTCGATTACTTTATAAATAATGCGGTGTAAACGAATATCAACGTTCTCTAATTCAGCTGTACGCTTCGCATTTACATCTGGGCGTACGTTAAATCCAATTACAATCGCATTAGATGCAGAAGCTAAAATGATATCAGATTCTGTAATCGCACCTACGCCTGTATGGATAATTTTAACTTTAACACCTTCAACATCAATTTTACGAAGTGATGCTGCCATTGCTTCTACAGAACCTTGTACGTCCGCTTTCACAATTAAGTTAATTTCTTTTACATCGCCCTCTTGGATTTGTTGGAATAAATCTTCAAGGCTTAATTTAGATTTCTCACCACGTTGAGCAAGTAGCGCTTCTTGTGCACGTGATTCACCGATTTGACGAGCTTTCTTCTCATCAGCGAATGCCATGAAACGATCTCCTGCTTGTGGTACTTCGTTTAAACCTGTAATTTCAACAGGAGTTGATGGACCAGCAACTTTTACACGACGACCAATATCACTTACCATTGCACGAACACGACCGAATGTAGTTCCAACAACGATTGGATCTCCTACTCGAAGCGTACCGTTTTGAACAAGTAATGTCGCGATAGTTCCTTTACCTTTATCAAGTTGGGCTTCAATTACAGTACCAGTTGCATAGCGGTTTGGATTTGCTTTATACTCTTCTACTTCACTTACAAGAAGAATCATTTCTAGTAAATTGTCAATTCCTTCGCCTTGAATCGCAGAAATTGGTACGAAAATTGTGTCTCCGCCCCATGCTTCTGGAACTAATTCATATTCTGTTAGTTCTTGCATTACGCGATCAGGGTTCGCAGCTGGTTTATCCATTTTATTCACAGCTACAATAATTGGTACTCCTGCTGCTTTCGCATGGTTAATTGCTTCAACTGTTTGTGGCATAACACCGTCATCAGCTGCAACAACAAGGATTGTAATATCCGTTACTTGTGCACCGCGAGCACGCATCGTTGTAAACGCCGCGTGACCAGGTGTATCTAAGAATGTAATTTTCTTGTCATTTACTTCAACTTGGTATGCACCAATATGCTGAGTAATTCCACCCGCTTCACCAGCAGTTACTTTAGAGTTACGGATAGAGTCAAGCAATGTTGTTTTACCATGGTCAACGTGTCCCATGATTGTAACTACAGCTGGACGCTCTTTTAAGTTCTCTTCATCATCTTGCTCATCGATGAATGTTTCAAACTCAGTTTCGCTTACAATTACTTCTTCTTCTACTTCAATACCGTAGTCGTTAGCAATTAACTCAATTGTATCTTTATCTAAGTCTTGGTTAATTGTTGCCATAATTCCAAGCATGAAGAGCTTTTTAATAATTTCAGATGGCTCTTTACTTAATTTCTTAGCAAGATCACCTACTGTAAGACTTCCAGAGAAAGTAATTTTATCTGGTGTTTCTACAGTTTGTGTTTGTTGTCTTCCAGCAAAGTTCTCTTGACGCTTATCTTCGTTTCCTTTGCCTTTTTTCTTTTTCTTATTGCTGTTCTTTTTACTACGAACAACTTTTTCTTCTACTTCAAACTCATCTGCAACAGAAGGTTTTTCAGTTTGATACTCATTATCTAATTTGTTTACTACTTCATCGTCTAACATTGTCATATGATTCGAAACCTCGATATTCATTTCTTTTAGTTTTGTCATAAGATCTTTACTTGAGATATTATGTTTTTTCGCATATTCATGCACTCGAATTTTACTCATACCTTCACCCCCGGTAATTTGTATCGAGCATGCTACGCAGCTTTTTCGCAAAGCCTTCATCTAACACAGCTACAACGACTCGCTCATCTCTCCCAATCGCATGCCCTAATTGTTGTCGATTTTCGACCTTTCTCATTGGTACGTTGTAGTACGTCGTTTTATCCGTAATACGCTTTGTAGTATTTACTGACGCATCTTCAGATAGCAACACAAGTTTTGCTTTGCCACTTCGTACTTCCTTTAAAACGAGTTCTTCACCCGAAATAATTTTTCGAGCCCGGTTTGCTAGTCCTAAAAACGATTTCCAATCGGACACTTATTTCGACTCCTTCTCAACAAGCTCAAGAAGTTCTTCATAAAGAGAACTGTCGATTTTCGCTTTTAGATGATGTTCCAAAACATTTTTCTTTTGAGCTTGAAGAATGCTTTCTTTATCTTTTGATAAATAAGCACCTCGTCCTGATTTCTTTCCAGTTAAATCAATAGACACTTCTCCCTCTTTGGAACGAACAATGCGAACGAGCTCTCGTTTTGATTTCATTTCTTGCGTTGCAACACATTTTCGTAACGGAACTTTTCGATTGCTCATACTCATCACCTCTACTCGATTTCGTCTTCAACTGAATCGAATCCGAATGCGACTACGCTATCTTCTTCTGTTACAATTCCAAGTTGTTTCGCATCAGACTCACTCTTAATATCAATTTTCCAACCTGTTAATTTAGCTGCAAGACGTGCATTTTGTCCACGTTTACCGATAGCTAATGACAGTTGGTGGTCTGGAACAACAACAGTTGTTGCTTTTTCTTCTTCATCTACAAGCACTTTAACAACTTGTGATGGGCTTAAAGCATTGGCAACATATTCTACTGGATCATTTGACCAGCGAACGATGTCAATCTTTTCACCTTTTAGTTCGTCTACAATGCGTTGTACACGTTGTCCTTTCGGTCCTACACAAGAACCTACTGGATCCACATCAATGTTCTCTGCATGTACAGAGATTTTAGAACGATCTCCTGCTTCACGTGCTACAGAACGAATTTCAACCGTTCCATCATAAATTTCAGGAACTTCCATTTCGAATAAACGTTTTAAAAGACCAGGATGTGTACGTGATACGTAAATTTGTGGTCCTTTTGTTGTTTTTTCTACTTTCGTAATGAATACGCGAATACGATCATGTGGTTTGTACTGTTCGTTCGGCATTTGCTCACTTACAGGTAATAAAGCTTCTACTTTCCCTAAGCTTACATAGATGAAACGAGCATCTTGACGTTGTACGATACCAACCATGATATCTTCTTCACGATCACTAAACTCAGAGTAAATAACACCACGCTCTGCTTCACGCACTCGTTGTGTTACAACTTGTTTTGCAGTTTGTGCTGCAATACGACCGAAATCTTTTGGCGTTACCTCAATTTCTAGTACGTCACCATCTTGATAGTTTGGATTAATTTGTCTTGCTTCTTCAACAGAAATTTCAAGACGTGGATCAAACACATTATCAACAACGTCTTTACGTGCTAAAACTTGGATTGTTCCCACTTGTGGGTTAAAGCTCACACGAACGTTTTGTGCTTGGTTAAAATTGCGTTTATAAGCAGAGATTAACGCTGCTTCAATCGCATCAATAATAATATCTTTACTAATTCCTTTTTCTGACTCTAATACGAGCAAGGCATCTAACAACTCAGTGCTCATGAAGATCCCCCTTCTAACTAAAACGTAACAGCAAGTCGCGCATTTGCAACTTTGTCCATTGGAATTTGGATTTCTTTTTTACGTGTTTTAATTGTTAATAATAGTGTAATTGTAGTACCATCGTAGGAAAGCATTTTTCCTTCAAACATCTTTTCACCATCAATCGGCTCATATGTTTTAATTGCCACTTGTTTTCCTACCGCTTGCTGGAAGTCTTTCTCTTTCTTTAATGGGCGTTCTGCTCCAGGAGATGACACATCCAAAAAGTAAAGATGAGGAATTGGATCCTCTTTATCTAAAGCTTCGCTTAAACGTTCACTCACCGCACCGCATTCTTCAATGTCGACTCCCTTTTCAGAATCGATGAATACGCGTAAGAACCAGTCTTGTCCTTCTTTCACATACTCTACATCTACAAGTTCAAGATTTAACTCTTCAACGATTGGCTGCGCAAATGCTTCTACAACTTCTGTGACTTTCTTATCCATAAACAGCCTCCTTCCTGCCGCCATGTACCATTTACAAGAAAAGACCCCGCCCATAGAACGGTCTATCTTATTCTTTCTCGTTAGCTAACAAAAGCCCCTGCCGTTAAGCAGGGAATATCTGTCTTAGTATTACCAAATTTAAGAAGTAAAACTTGTAACAAAATATGTATATACGACAGAAATTTCTTACCTCTCCACATCAATAAAATGTAGATAGTAACACGAAAGAGTGGGTTTCCCCACTCTTTTTTTCACACAATATACATGACATGGTTATCTCGGTTAATAGTATACCATAGCAAATGTTGATTTGCAAAGACTTTTCCTACCTATTAGAACAGTGATAACTGGTTTTGATCCGGCAAATCACCTAAACAACCTTGACTATCTAAGTACTCAATAATTGTTTTCGAAACCTTACTACGCTGCTGCAAGTCTTCCTTTGATAAGAATTCTCCATTTTTACGAGCTTCCACAATACTTAAAGCTGCGTTCGTACCAAGACCAGGTACCGCATTAAATGGAGGAATTAATGAGTCTCCATCAATAATAAAGTCTGTTGCATGTGAACGATACAAATCAACCTTTTGGAATGAGTATCCACGCTCACACATTTCAAGTGTCATTTCTAGTACCGTTAATAAACTCTTCTCTTTCGGCGATGCATCTAAACCTTTTTGCGCAATTTCATCAATTCTTGCACGTATAGATGCTGAACCTTTCGCCATCGCTTCTACGTCAAAGTCATCTGCACGAACCGTAAAGTATGCCGCATAGAATAGAAGCGCGAAATGTACTTTAAAGTATGCAATACGCACGGCCATAAGTACGTATGCAGCCGCATGGGCTTTAGGGAACATGTACTTAATCTTCTTACATGAATCAATATACCAACCTGGTACATTATTATTTTTCATGTCCTCTTCCCATTCTTCTGGTACACCTTTACCTTTACGTACTGACTCCATGATTTTGAAGGCTAATGATGGGTCTAAACCTTGATAGATTAAATATACCATGATGTCATCACGACAACCGATAACTTCACTCAGCGTACATGTACCGTTATAAATTAATTCGTTTGCATTACCTAGCCATACGTCCGTACCATGTGATAATCCAGAAATTTGGACTAACTCTGAGAATGTCGTCGGTTTCGTCTCTTCTAACATCTGTCTTACGAATTTCGTACCAAACTCTGGTATACCAAGTGTACCTGTTTTACAGTTAATTTGTTCTTCCGTTACGCCTAACGATTCTGGCCCTGAGAAAATTTTCATTACTTCTGGATCGTCCGTTGGGATTGTTTTCGGATCAATACCACTTAAATCTTGTAACATACGAATAACTGTCGGATCATCGTGTCCTAGTATATCAAGTTTCAATAAATTATCATGAATCGAGTGGAAGTCAAAGTGTGTCGTTCTCCACTCAGCCCCTATTGAATCTGCCGGATACTGTATCGGTGAGAAATCAAAAATGTCCATGTAATCTGGCACAACGATAATACCACCTGGATGCTGTCCTGTTGTACGTTTTACACCGGTACATCCTGCTACTAAGCGATCAATTTCTGCATTTCGAATCGTTAAGTTATGATCATTTGCATAACCTTTTACATATCCATAAGCAGTTTTTTCCGCAACTGTACCAATCGTTCCTGCACGATATACATAATCTTCACCGAACAGTACTTTCGTATAGTTATGGGCACGTGGTTGGTATTCCCCGGAGAAATTCAAATCGATATCGGGTACCTTATCTCCTTTAAATCCAAGGAACGTTTCGAACGGAATATCATGTCCATCTTTTACGTATGGAACATTACATGTAGGACATTCTTTATCCGGTAAGTCGAAACCAGACCCTACAGAACCATCATTAAAGAATTCTGATTGCTTACACTTCGGACATACATAATGTGGTGGTAATGGGTTTACTTCTGTAATTTCCATCATCGTTGCAACGAATGATGAACCTACCGATCCACGCGAACCTACTAGATATCCGTCTACTAATGATTTTTTCACAAGTTTATGTGAAATTAAATAGATTACGGCGAATCCATGACCAATAATACTTTTTAATTCTTTTTCTAAACGGGCTTCTACTATTTCAGGTAACTCTTCACCATAAATGCTACGCGCCATTTTATAACTCATATCACGCGTTTCATCATCTGCACCTTCAATTTTCGGTGTATATAGATCATCTTTTACTGGATGAACATCACCAATTAATGATGCAATCTTTTGTGTATTCGTTACGACAATTTCTTTCGCTACGTCTTCACCTAAAAATGAGAAACACTCTAACATTTCATCCGTTGTACGGAAATGTACAGGTGGTAATGAATGTCGGTTTAACGGATTCGCTCCACCCTGTGAACTTACTAAAATTTTACGATACATTGCATCTTCTGGATCTAAATAATGTACGTTTCCGGTAGCAACAACTGGTTTATCTAACGTCTCACCTAGTTTTACTAAGTTAGAAATGATTGTTTTTAATTGTCCCTCATCTCGAACGAGTTCACGCTCTACTAAATGACGTAACACTTCTGGTGGCATTACTTCAATGTAATCGTAGAACTGCGCAATTTCTTCTACCTCTTCAGGAGCTTTTTGCATCATCGCCTCAAACACTTCACCTTTATCACAAGCCGTTCCTACTAAAATACCTTCACGATACTTTTTTAATAGTGATCTTGGTACTCGTGGTACACGGTAAAAGTAATTTAAATGAGAATATGAAACAAGTTTATATAAATTTTTCAATCCAACATCCGATGTAGCAAGTAATGTCATATGACTTGGACGCCCGCGTTTATATGCATCCCCTTGTCCCATACTATCGTTTAATTGATCGTGATATTCAAAACCTTTTTCAATTACCTCTTTTAACATTTTTACAAGTAAATATCCCGTTGCTTCTGTATCATAAATTGCACGGTGATGTTGCGTTAATTCGATATCCATCTTTTTACACAACGTATTTAAACGGTGATTTTTCATTTCTGGGAATAAGAATCGTGCAAGCTCTAACGTATCTATTACTGGATTTTTTGTTTTTTCTAAACCAGCTTTTTTAAATCCTACGTTAATAAAGCCCATATCGAAGCTTGCGTTATGAGCAACAAGTGTATGGTCACCCATCCATTCCTCAAACTTTTTAAACACTTCGTCCACTTCTGGTGCGTCGGTTAACATATCATCTGTAATACCTGTTAATTCAATGATCGTTGCCGATAATGGTTGATGCGGATTTGCAAAAGATTCAAAGCGGTCAATAATTTCGCCGCCTTTTACTTTTACAGCAGCTAACTCAATAACTGTATCATATACAGCTGATAAACCTGTCGTCTCAACGTCGAAAACAACATACGTTTCCTCTGCAAGTAAACGATGCGCTTCGTTATACGCTATTGGTACACCGTCATTCACTAAGTTTGCTTCCACACCATATATAACTTTAATTCCGGCTTTTTTCCCAGCTGAATATGCTTCTGGGAATGACTGTGCAACAGCGTGGTCTGTAATGGCAATAGCCTCATGCCCCCATTTACCTGCTTGAGCAACAAGCTTAGAAACTGGAGTAACAGCATCCATTTGACTCATTGGCGTGTGAAGATGGAGCTCTACTCGTTTTTCGCCTTCTGGGGCTTTATCTTTACGAGACGGTCCTGTTATTTCATTAATATCATTTGCAATCATTACTAAATCTCGAACAAATGTATCATTTTGAACAGAACCACGAGCCTTCACCCACATTCCTTTTTTCAAGGATTGTAGCATTGGAATATCTTCTTTATCACGTGAGAACATTTTGATCATAATCGAATCTGTATAATCCGTTATTTTTAAAGTTAATAACGTACGTCCACTACGAAGCTCTTTCGTTTCCACATGGAAGACATATCCTTGAACTGTTTTTCTTCTTTCTTCATCTTGAATTTCTCGCATTGGTGTAATCTCTTCATCTGGCTTAATAAGATACCCGAGTGTGATCGGCCCTTCATGCACAACGCTGCTTTCTTCAGCTTGCTTCTTCGCCATTTCTTCCATAGCTTGTATAACACGCTCGCGGTCTTCTTGCTGCGTTTGCTCACGAAACTTTTGCATTTCTTCTGTATTTTGCTGTATATGTGTGTCTAACTGGAAACGCGGGAATCCAAAAGCCTCGTATTGATCCCCTACTGGTTTCGCAACGTTTTTCTTTAAAGCAGTAGATTCCAGCTCATTATTCACATTTATAAGTAACTTCACTCCATTGACCTGCGGAAGCTGCTTCTTTAAATAAGCAAACATAGGTGAAAATGTAATTCGTTCTGTACAAAGTGGCCAATACGCCCTCACTTCTTCTTCAGTAAATTGTTTGTTCTCTGTTTCTAATGCAAATGTTGTTCTTGCAATATGAGAAAATGATTGCTTAAGCTTTGTTTCTAGCAATTCATATAATTCTGTAGGCAAAATACGCGGTACTTGTAAATCAAAATGCCAACTTTTATTCGCTTTATCAATAACTAGCTTTTCAATGCCACCGCCTTGTAAATATTGATTTATAAGGTCTTCTGGTATTTGCAACTGCTGGAGCAAAATTTGAAATCGCTCTTGTTGTTCATTTGTTAAAGACATAAGCACTCTCCTTCCATTTGCTATTATAAATTGAAACGTACTACAAAGAAAGATTTCTCCCTTCTTCTTTTACAAAATACGTTTACAAAGAAAGAGAAGGTACCTCGTTACGAGGTACCTCTTCTTATTTTAAAATATTAGCAATATATGTTTGAAGCTCTTCTACTTTCACTTCTTCAGACTCACCTGTAGCACGTACTTTCACTTCTACAATACCTTCGTCTGCTTTTTTACCAACTGTCACGCGAACTGGAAGGCCGAATAAATCAGCATCAGCAAATTTAACGCCTGCACGTTCTGCACGATCATCTAGTAATACTTCATATCCTTGCTCTTGTAATGAGTTATAGATGTTTTCACCCATTTCACGTTGTGCATCAGATTTCATATTTACTGGAATTACATGCACATGGAACGGCGCCACAGCTTTTGGCCAAACTAAACCGTTCTCATCATTAAACTGCTCTGCAATTGCTGCCACTGTACGAGACACACCAATGCCGTAACAACCCATAATAAGTGGTTGTGTTTTTCCGTTTTCATCTAGGAATGTTGCGTTCATTGCTTCACTATAACGAGTTCCTAATTTAAATACATGACCAACTTCAATTCCGCGTGCGAAAAGAATTGTTCCGTTTCCGTCTGGAGATTGGTCTCCTTCTTGAATGAATCGTAAATCCGTATATTGACTTACTTTAAAGTCACGTTCTGGATTTACATTTACATAATGGAACCCTTCTTCGTTCGCTCCTGAACATCCGTTGACAATTGATGCTACAGCGTGATCAGCAATAATTTCGATATCACCTGTTACACCAATTGGACCTAATGAACCAACTTCACAATTTAATAATTCTTTTACTTCTTCATGAGAGGCAAGCTCAACAACGGAAGCACCGTATACATTTTTCACTTTTACATCGTTTACTTCATGATCACCACGAACAAGTACAACTACTAATTTCTCATCTACTTTAAATACCATAGACTTAATGCACTTTTCAGCTTCGATGTTTAAGAAGGCAGATACTTCTTCAATTGCTTTTTGGTCTGGTGTCGCTACTTTTTCAAGCGCTTTTTCTGCTTCGTCACTCTTCGTATACGTAGCTACAACAGGAGCCATTTCGATGTTCGCTGCATAATCAGATGTATCAGAGTATGCAATTGTATCTTCACCAACATCAGATAATACCATAAATTCATGTGTATCTTTTCCGCCCATTGCCCCTGAATCAGCAATAACCGCACGGAAATTCAAGCCACAACGAGCGAAAATGTTAGAGTATGCTTTGTATAAGCGATCGTACACTTCATCTAAGCTCTCTTGTGTAGCATGGAAAGAGTATGCATCTTTCATTAGAAACTCTCTTCCACGTAATAAACCGAAACGAGGTCTTTGTTCATCACGGAATTTTGTTTGAATTTGATATAATGTTAACGGTAATTTTTTATATGATTTCACTTCATCACGTACAAGATCCGTAATTACTTCTTCATGTGTCGCTCCTAATGCAAATTCACGAGCGTTACGATCTTTCATACGCATTAATTCAGATCCGTAAGAATACCAACGACCTGACTCTTGCCATAATTCTGCAGCTTGCATCGCTGGCATTAATAATTCTACAGCACCTGCGCGCTCCATTTCTTCTCGAACGATTCGTTCTACTTTGTGTAGCACTTTTAATCCAAATGGTAAAAAGCTATAAATACCAGAAGCATTTTGACGCATAAAACCTGCACGAAGTAATAACTGATGACTCTTAATTTCAGCATCAGCTGGAACTTCACGTAATGTAGGACTAAATACCATACTTTGTTTCATTTATTCGCACCTCTTCATTTTACTCTTATACGCAGGAAAACCCCTCACCTCGAGTTAGGTGAGGGATTTTATTCTACGAGCTCTATTTCATTATAAGTTTCACTTTATTTTACAAGAAAAACTTACGAATGTCATTCCAAGTTACTACTAACATAAGTAACATTAATAATGCAAAACCAATAAAGTGAACCATTCCTTCTTTTTGACGGTCAATTGGTTTCCCGCGTAACGCTTCAATTAAGAAGAAGAACAAACGTCCACCGTCTAAAGCAGGAACTGGTAGTAGGTTAAATAAACCAAGGTTAATACTTAAAACGGCTGCTAAACTTAATACACGCGTAAATCCATAATCTACAACTTGATCTGTTAGATTATAAATTCCTACTGGACCTGACAACTCATTAATAGAGAATTGGCCGGTTACTAATTTCACAAGAGACTCAAAAATTAGTTTCGTCCATTGGTATGTTTGTTCAAAACCTGATTTAATAGAACCCATCACTGTTTTTTCTACAGGAGAGTAAACACCGATTCTACCAACTTCTTCTTTACCTTCTTTATCAAGCGTTGGCGTTACTTTCACATTAAACTGTTCACTATCACGCTTTACTTGTAACGTAATTTCTTTATTCGGATTTTCACGTACAATGGTAACAACATCTTTCCATGTACTTGTGTTTTTCCCATCAATAGCTTGAATTGTATCATTTTCTTTTAATCCAGCTTGCTCTGCCGCACTATTCTCCATCACTTTTCCGACCATTGGTTTGTCAACAGGAACACCTTGTACAAATCCAAGAATCACAAAAATAACAAACGCTAAAATGAAGTTCATTGCAGGACCCGCAAAGATCGTTAAAGCACGTTGACCTAATTTCTTAGAGCCAAACTGTCTATTATACGGAGCAATTTGAATTTCTTCACCGGCAGTAATAATACGAGCCTTTTCATTCACTCGGAATGTTTGAAGCTCTTCCTCGTACTCTTCATAACCCGAAATTGTTAAATTATGCTCTAAATCAGCTTGTTCCACTTCAATCACGCGAACATTTGGATACTTTTCATATCCATCAAAAACTAATTTTACAACTTCGTCTTTTTCGTTTAATACAAGGCCAACCTTTTTCCCAGGCTTTAACTCAACTGTATCTGCATCCTCGCCAGCCATTCTTACATAGCCACCAAGGGGCAATAATCGAATCGTATACACCGTTTCATTCTTTTCAAATGAGAATATTTTCGGACCAAAACCAATCGCAAACTCACGGCATAAAATACCTGCTCTTTTTGCGAAATATAGATGCCCTAGCTCATGGAAAAATACGAGTGCACCGAAAATTAATATAAAGGCAATCGCTGTATTCAATTCCATACCACCTTTGCTAAATTTGTTCCATCACAAACCGTCTTGTGGTTGCATCAATTTCCAGAATTTCCTCTAAGCTCGGACGTGCAATGACATTGTGATGGTTCATTGCTTTTTCAATGAGGTCTTCCACTGTTAAGAAACCAATTCTCTTTTGTAAAAAAGCTTCAACAGCTACTTCATTCGCTGCATTCATTACAGCCGGCATACTTCCACCTGTTTTTCCAGCTTCATACGCAAAGCGCAAGCAACGGAAACGTTCTTGGTTCATTTTCTCAAAATGCAATGTACCCATTTCCCATAAATTTAACTGCTTTGTGTCTGAAAGAGGCAATCGATCAGGATATGTAAGTGCGTATTGAATTGGTACTCGCATATCAGGTGAGCCAAGCTGTGCCATCACACTACGATCTTCAAATTCAACCATAGAATGAATAATACTTTCTTTATGTAAAACAACATCGATTTGCTCGTAAGGGATACCAAAAAGCCAATGTGCTTCAATTACTTCTAGCCCCTTATTCATCATTGTAGCAGAATCAATTGTAATTTTCGAACCCATTGACCAGTTTGGATGTCGAAGCGCATCTTCTACGGTCACATGATGCAATTCATCTCTCGTTTTATCACGGAAACTTCCACCAGAAGCCGTTATAATTAGTCGAGAAATTCTTTTTTCATTTTCACCATTCAAGCATTGAAAAATAGCTGAATGTTCACTGTCTACTGGAAGTAACGAAACATTATGTTTTCGCGCTGCTTCCATTACAAGATGCCCTGCAGTTACTAACGTTTCTTTGTTTGCAATTCCAATTGTTTTTTTCGCCTCAATTGCACGAAGTGTTGGTAACAACCCTACGCTACCTACAACAGCATTTACTACGATCTCCGCATCTGGATGTAATGCTACTTCTAAAAGTCCTTCACTACCATATACAATTTTTGTATTACCAGAGACAGCTTGTAATTTTAAAACATCTTCCTCTCTTTGCACAGAGACAATTTGCGGAGAAAATTCTTGAATGACTTTTACTGCGTAGTCAATATTTTTCCCTACAGAAAAAGCAACGAGACGGAATTGGTCTGGGTGCGAGCGTAATACATCTAAAGTTTGTGTACCAATTGATCCGCTTGCACCTAATAAACTAATGTTTTTCATGACTCCAACCCCTCGTTCATTTATTAATTGTATTGTAATAAGAAGTAGAGAATTGGTAAAACGAATAACCAACTATCTGTTCGATCTAATATACCACCATGTCCAGGTAAAATTGTACCTGAATCTTTTACGCCATAATGACGTTTAAATGCAGATTGTACTAAATCACCAATTTGTCCAAAAATAGAAATGATAATTGTCAGCACAATTAAAATTACTACATTCGATTCCACTGGGAAAAACATGTTGTAAACAAGCGCTACAATAATTCCACAAACGATGCCGCCTAATGAACCTTCAATCGTTTTATTTGGACTAATTTCTGGCCATAACTTTCTTTTTCCTAATGCTTTTCCTACAAAATATGCGCCTGAATCAGTAGCCCATATAACAAATAATGCGCAAAACACATATTTAATTCCTAAAATTCTCGTTTCATTCAAATATAAGAATCCCATTGCAACATATGTTGTTGCCATTAGTAAAAATGAAGCATTGTCAAAAGTAAATGTATTCTTAGAAAGGACTGTATATGATAAAAGTAATAGAACAATCACAAATGTGATTTCTAATTTACCTAATCCAATCCAAGTAAACAGTTCTGATGCACTACTTGGAACTAAAATAATCCATAATAATACTGCAGCTAAAACTGTTGGTACTGAAATAAGCGTAAGCTTATTCATACGAATTAATTCATATAAACCTATAGAAGCAAGTGCATACACTAAAACCGTAAAAGGCACGCCACCGTAAATTACGATGGGAATGAATAGCGCGGCAGCAACCACTCCAGTAATAATTCTCTGTTTCACTACCAAACCCTCTCTTTCTACACGCCTCCGAATCTGCGCCCTCTATGCTGAAAGTCTGTAATCGCATTTAGCAAATGTTCCTCGGTAAAATCTGGCCAATACACATCTGTAAACCAAAATTCCGAATATGCAATTTGCCATAACATGAAATTACTAATACGTAGCTCTCCGCTCGTACGGATTAACAACTCTGGGTCAGGTAAAGAACTCGTCATTAAGTAGGAAGAAAGCATTTCTTCGCTTACATCTTCAACACGAACTTTTCCTTCCTCACGATCTTTCATCATATGTTGCACAGCAGAAACGATTTCATCTCGACTTCCATAGTTTAACGCGAAATTCAGAATTAATCCCGTATTCTCTTTCGTCTCTTCCATGGCCTTCTCCATCGCTCTGCGTGTATGCGTAGGAAGACGATCTTGTTGCCCTATTACACGGACTTGTACGTTCTCTTCAATCAATTCTGGTAAAAATGTACCTAAAAATTCTTCTGGAAGCTTCATTAAATAATCAACTTCCTTTTTCGGTCTTTTCCAGTTCTCAGTTGAAAAAGCATAAAGAGTTAATACTTTCACATTAAGTTTGCTTGCAAATTTTGTGATTTTCTTTACAACTTGCATGCCTTCATGATGTCCCGCAATACGAGGCATCGCTCTCCTCTTTGCCCACCTTCCATTACCATCCATAATGATGGCAATATGTTCTGGGATGTATCCTTTTTTCACTTCTTCAACGAGATGATCAAACGATGTGTCCTTTTTACCTTTAAAAAAAGGAAAGTTTTTAAACATCATTCATACCCTCCAACAAGCAGACGTATGCCTAAAAGTGTAAAAAGACCCCCTTAAGAAGAGGGTCATATTTGCGAAAGTATCGCTATTACACTTCCATGATTTCTTTTTCTTTGTTTTTTGCGATTTCGTCAACTTTTGCAATATATTTATCTGTTTCTTTTTGGATATCTTCAGTATATCCTCTTAAATCGTCTTCTGTAATCTCGCCAGCTTTTTCAAGCTTCTTAAGATCATCGTTACCGTCACGACGTACGTTACGAACAGCAACTTTTGCTTCTTCAGCATATTTTTTCACAACTTTTACAAGATCACGACGACGCTCTTCTGTTAATGCAGGGAATGCAATACGAATTACAGTTCCATCATTAGAAGGGTTTAAGCCTAAATCTGCTTTTAAAATTGCTTTTTCGATATCACCGATAGAAGTTTTATCATACGGTTGAATTACAAGTAAACGTGCTTCTGGAACTGTAATGTTCGCTAATTGCACAACTGGTGTTGGTGCACCATAGTAATCAACTTGTACTTTATCTAATACAGACGCGTTTGCACGACCAGCGCGAACTGTTGCTAATTCGCGTGAATAAGCAGCAACCGCTTTTTCCATTTTTTCATTTGCAGACTTCAATACTTGTTGTCCCATATTTATTTCCCCCTTACAACTGTTCCGATATTTTCGCCTAACACGGCACGTTTAATATTCCCTTTTTCCATAACTGAGAATACAATTAATGGAATATCATTATCCATACATAGAGAAGAAGCTGTAGAATCCATTACACCTAAACCTTCTTTTAATACATCTAAGTAAGTAAGTGTTTCGTATTTCGTAGCTGTTGGGTCAATAGATGGATCTGCATTATATACGCCATCCACATTGTTTTTCGCCATTAAAATTACGTCAGCTTCAATTTCCGCCGCACGTAATGCTGCCGTTGTATCTGTAGAGAAGTATGGGTTACCAGTACCTGCCGCGAAGATAACAACACGTTTTTTCTCTAAGTGACGAACTGCTTTACGACGAATGTAAGGCTCTGCCACTTGACGCATTTCAATTGAAGTTTGTACGCGAGTTTGAATTCCGATGTTCTCCAAGCTATCTTGAAGAGCTAATGAATTCATAACTGTCGCTAACATGCCCATGTAATCCGCTCCTGCACGATCCATGCCCATCTCACTTCCAATTTTCCCACGCCAAATGTTACCGCCGCCAACAACAACAGCAACCTCTACATCTAGTTCTGCAATTTCTTTCACTTGTTCCGCAACTGACTTAATAACAGCTGGGTTGATTCCAAATCCTTGCTCGCCAGCTAAAGCTTCTCCACTCAGCTTTAAAACGACACGATTATATTTCGGTTTACTCATAATGAACCTCCAATTGCTTACATCTTTATTTTAAAAAAGGGAACACAATGTGTTCCCTAATCTGTATTAGTTACTACCTTTTACTTGGTTCATTACTTCTTCAGCAAAGTTGTCTTCGCGTTTTTCGATACCTTCACCAACAGCGTAGCGAACGAATCCTTTTAATGTTGCGCCTTTAGACTCAACGAATTGACGAACTTTCATATCAGGGTTTTTAACGAATGCTTGGTCAAGTAAGCAAATCTCTTCGAAGAATTTGCCTAGACGGCCTTCAACCATTTTTGCAACGATTTTTTCAGGCTTGCCTTCGTTTAATGCTTGTTGTGTTAATACTTGACGCTCATGCTCAACTTCTTCAGCTGTTACAGCATCACGATCGATGTATTTAGGGTTAACTGCAGCGATGTGCATTGCTACGTCTTTAGCAGCCGCTTCATCAGTAGAACCTTCAAGAACTGTTAGAACACCAATGCGTCCACCCATGTGTAGGTAAGCACCGAATGCATCTGCATCAGTTTTTGATACGATTTCGAAACGACGAAGTGTAAGCTTTTCACCAATTTTAGCGATTGCTTCGTTGATGTGCTCTTCAACTTTTTTACCGTTTTCCATTGTTTGAGCCATAGCTTCTTCAACGTTAGCAGGTTTCTTAGCTAATAAGTGAGCAGCTAATTCTTTAATTAATGTTTGGAAACCTTCGTTTTTCGCAACGAAATCAGTTTCAGAGTTTAATTCTAAGATTAAACCGTCGTTACCGTTTGTTTCGATGAAAGTTAAACCTTCAGCAGCGATGCGGTCTGCTTTTTTAGCAGCTTTCGCGATACCTTTTTCACGTAAGAAGTCAATTGCCTTCTCCATGTCGCCGTTAGTTTCTGTTAAAGCTTTTTTGCAGTCCATCATACCTGCGCCAGTTTTTTCACGTAATTCTTTTACCATTTGTGCAGTGATTGCCATACTTTTCATCCTCCTAAAATATGTATTTATACCTTTTATAAAGGTGTTTATACCTTAAAAAAGGTGATAAAAGGCCGAACCCCTTATCACCTTTCCAACTTTGTTACGCAGTAACAGTTTCTTCACCTTGTTTTGCTTCAAGGATCGCGTCTGCCATTTTAGATGTAAGAAGTTTTACAGCACGAATTGCATCATCGTTCGCTGGGATAACGTGATCGATTTCGTCTGGATCACAGTTTGTATCAACGATACCGATGATTGGAATGTGTAATTTGCGTGCTTCAGCAACTGCAATACGCTCTTTACGAGGGTCTACTACGAATAATGCACTTGGAAGACCTTTCATATCTTTAATACCGCCTAAGAATTTCTCAAGACGCTCTAACTCTTTTTTAAGTTGAACAACTTCTTTCTTAGGTAGTACTTCGAAAGTACCATCTTCTTGCATTCTTTCGATGTCTTTAAGACGCTTGATACGCTTTTGGATTGTTTGGAAGTTAGTTAAAGTTCCACCTAACCAACGTTGGTTAACGAAGTACATACCAGCACGAGTTGCTTCTTCTTTAATAGCTTCTTGTGCTTGTTTTTTAGTACCTACGAATAAGATGTCTCCGCCTTCAGCAGCGATGTCACGCATAACTTTGAAAGCTTCCTCAACTTTTTTCACAGTTTTTTGTAAGTCGATGATGTAGATACCGTTACGCTCTGTGAAAATGTAACGCTTCATTTTTGGGTTCCAACGACGAGTTTGATGTCCGAAATGAACACCAGCTTCAAGCAATTGCTTCATAGAAATTACTGACATAATATAGTTCCTCCTAAATGGTTTTTGATATCCTCCGTTTACTTCATCTCTAAGCGAAACTACAAACGTAGCACCAACACTTAAATCAGTAAACGTGTGTACTTTGTACTGACACCACTGCTTACTATATCATACTGAAATATTACAATCAAGTCGAAAATGCGAACAATGTAAAACTTTCTTTGTTCATACTCGAATTCTAGTATTACCAACCTGCATTTCTTTTAAGCAAAAAGTGAAATGCAATTCATGGCTTTTCAAAAAAATGCGATTATGACGCTATGTACGAACAACATCAATCTGTTATACAAAAAAACTCTCCTCAAAAAATGAGAAGAGTTTTATAAATTAGTTTGTTTTTAATTTAGCAAGTTCATGTAAGAATTTGTCGTTTAATACTTTAATGTATGTTCCTTTCATACCTAAAGAACGTGACTCAATTACACCAGCACTTTCTAATTTACGAAGTGCATTTACGATTACCGAACGAGTGATTCCTACACGGTCAGCAATTTTACTTGCAACAAGTAAACCTTCTGTTCCGTTTAATTCTTCGAAGATGTGCTCGATTGCTTCTAACTCACTGTAAGATAATGAGCTGATCGCCATTTGAACAACAGCTTTGCTACGCGCTTCTTCTTCAATTTCTTCTGCTTTTTCACGTAAAATTTCCATACCTACAACAGTTGAGCTGTACTCAGCAAGAATTAAATCATCATCTAAGAACTCTTGACCAAGACGAGCTAAAACTAATGTACCTAGACGCTCACCGCCACCAACGATCGGTACGATTGTAGTTAAGCCTTGACCAAATAATTCTTTATTTTCTACTGGGAATGCTGTGTAAGCACTGTTTACATCTAAGTTTGAAGATGTTTCTGTAATGTTGAATAAGCTTTGTGTATACTCTTCTGGGAATTGACGCTCTGCAAGCATTTGTTTCATACGCTCATTCTCGATTTGTTGGTGAATTGCATAACCTAGTAATTTACCACGACGGCTTACTACGAATACGTTCGCTTCGATTACTTCACACATTGTGTCAGACATTTCTCTAAAGTTTACAGGCTTTCCTGCTGCGCTCTGTAATAACGCATTTAATTTTCTTGTTTTTGCTAATAATTCCATTTCAAAAGTTCCTCCTACATGTTACTCACATATTTTTTCATCACTTGGAAACTAGGGCGAGTCACCTGATGACACTATTACAAAATAAACTGGCTCACATCTTTATTTTTAGCAATCGTTGCTAATTTTTCCTCAACGTATTGAGGCGTTATCGTTATTTTCTCTAACGTAATTTCAGATGCTTCAAACGATAAATCTTCAAGGAGCTTCTCCATAATCGTATGAAGTCTTCTTGCTCCAATATTATCTGTATCCTGATTAACTTGATAAGCAATCTCAGCAATCTTACGAATAGCTTCGTCTGAAAATTCAATTTCTATACCTTCAGTCGCTAATAAAGCAATATATTGTTTAATTAACGCATTGTCAGGCTCGATTAATATTTTAACAAAATCATCCGTCGATAATTTTGTTAATTCTACTCGAATCGGAAATCTCCCTTGTAATTCCGGAATCAAATCTGACGGTTTAGACATATGAAACGCTCCAGCTGCAACGAATAAAATATAATCCGTTTTTACTGATCCGTATTTTGTCGCAACATTTGATCCTTCTACAATTGGTAAAATGTCACGTTGCACACCTTCACGTGATACATCTACACTATTCGACTGCTTACCAGCAATTTTGTCAATTTCATCGATAAAAATAATCCCGAGCTGTTCAGCACGATAAACAGCCTCTTGTGTAACTTCATCCATATCAATTAAGCGCTGTGCTTCCTCATTTGTCAAGACTTTTCTTGCTTCTTTTACAGAAAGTTTACGTTTTTTTGTTTTTTTCGGCATAAAACTTCCTAATGCATCTTGGAAATTCATCCCCATTTGTTCCATGCCAGTTCCTTGCAGCATATCGAACATGGAAGACTGTTGTTCAGTCACTTCAATCGATACAATTTCATCTTCAAGAAGTCCTGCAGCAAGCTTTCTTTCCACATCTTGACGTTTCTTTTCGATTTCAACATCTTCCTGTGAATCTGTTGTTTGATTCGAATTTTGAGCGCCACCAAATAGCATTTCTAATGGGTTTTTAAATCCAGATTGCTTCTCCGGACTCGGTACTAAAATTTCAACAAGACGTTGGTTCGCTTGTTCTTCTGCTTTGTCTTGTACTTTTACTACCATTTCTTCTTTCACAATGCGAACTGACGTTTCCACAAGGTCACGTACCATCGATTCTACATCTCTACCTACATATCCAACTTCTGTAAATTTCGTAGCTTCAACCTTAATAAAAGGTGCTCCAACGAGTTTCGCCATTCGTCGTGCTACCTCTGTTTTACCAACACCTGTCGGTCCAATCATTAAAATATTTTTAGGTGCAATTTCATCACGTAGATTTTCAGCTAATTTACTTCGGCGGTATCGATTTCTTAAAGCTACAGCAACCGCTTTCTTCGCATCTTTTTGACCGATAATGTATTGATCTAATTTTTCCACAATTTGACGCGGAGTAAAATGTAAATGCATATAAAATGCCTCCCTTACGATTCTACAATTCTTCCACAATTATATTGTGGTTTGTATACACACAAATATCGCCTGCAATGTCTAAACTCGCTTTCGCAATTTGCTTCGCTGTTAAATGTTCACTTGCATATTGTTTTAAAGCACGACCTGCTGAAAGCGCATAATTTCCGCCAGATCCAATTGCTAAAATACCATCATCCGGTTCAATCACTTCTCCCGTACCTGAAACAAGGAGCATAGTTGTTTTATCCATGACAATGAGCATCGCTTCTAGCTGACGTAACATTTTGTCACCGCGCCATTGCTTCGCCATCTCAACAGCAGCACGCTGCAAGTTTCCATTATACTCTTCTAATTTCCCTTCAAACATTTCAAAAAGAGTAAATGCATCAGCAACTGAACCTGCAAAACCAGCTAAAACTTTCCCTTGAAAAAGTTTACGAACCTTACGAGCTGTATGTTTCATTACAACAGCATTTCCCATTGTCACCTGGCCATCTCCAGCCATTGCACATTCTCCATTATGATGAACTGCAAATATCGTTGTAGCGTGGAAATTTCCCATAGAAAAAACTCCTTTATATGTTTTTATAGCTTTAAAAGCAATTTATGCCCGTGGGTGATGCTTCATGTAGACAGAACGCAATCTTTCTTTAGAGACATGCGTATAAATTTGTGTCGTAGACAAATTTTCATGACCGAGTAGCTCCTGTACAGTACGTAAATCTGCCCCTTCATCTAACATATGTGTAGCAAATGTATGCCTTAACATATGAGGACTTATACGCATTGTCAGTGAAGCTTTCTTAATGAGTTCATTTAATACATAGCGTACTCCTCGACTTGTCAGCGGCGTGCCTTTCGCATTTAAAAATACCATATGAGATTGTTCTTCAGTTTTCTTGGCTAACTGTTTTCTCCCGTTCTCTATATAAGTAATTAAAGCATCTTGTGCATAGCTCCCGAACGGAATATACCTTTGTTTTTTTCCTTTTCCCATTACTAAAATTGTCCCCACCGCAAAGTCAATATCGGTAAGTTGTAAATTGACACATTCACTCACACGGATCCCGGTCGCATACATCAACTCTAATAAAGCTTGATTCCTTTGACCTAACGGGGTTTCCGTATCAGAAACTTCAAATAATTCCTCTAATTCTTCAGCATATAAAAACTTTGGGATTGACAATTCTTTTTTGGGGAGTGACGCAAGTGCAAACGGATTATCCTTCCGATAACCTTCACGCATCAAAAAACGATATAAACTTCGTAAGCTTGATACTTTTCTTGCGACAGATTTACGGGCTAACTTTTCATCGTGCAACGTCGTTAAGTACAAACGAACATCCGCGTATGTAATATCTAAAAAAGAGGATATGCCTTCTCGCTCCATAAATTGCACAAAATGTTCTAAATCATTTTGATAACTTGCAATTGTATATTTTGAATAATTTCTTTCAATTTGTAAATATCCAACGAATAATTGTAACAATTTCTTCACATTCACACAATTCACCTCAATAAAGGCTACTAAATCGTATCACAACTTAGTAGCCTTTGCAAGAAATTTAACTAAATATTTACAAAATTTCGAATCGTTTCTAAAGCGCGTGTTGCATAGGCTTCATTACGTTCTGCTTTCTTTTTAATTTTCTTCTCTAACGGTGCAAACAGACCGAAGTTTGCATTCATCGGTTGGAAGTTTTTTGCATTTGTCGCAGTAATATAATTCGCCATACTTCCCATCGCAGTTACTGGTGGTAATACAACCGGCTCTTCACCTTTTACAAGTCGAGCAGCGTTGATACCTGCTAGCAATCCTGAAGCCGCTGATTCAACATATCCCTCCACTCCAGTCATTTGACCAGCGAAGAATAAATCATCACGTTGTTTATATTGGTATGTTGGACGAAGCAAGTTAGGTGAATTAATAAACGTATTACGATGCATTACACCATAACGTACAATCTCTGCGTTTTCCAGTCCTGGAATCAACTGTAACACTTCTTTTTGCGGTCCCCATTTTAAATGCGTTTGGAAACCTACGATATTGTATAACGTTCCCGCTGCATCATCTTGGCGTAACTGAACAACAGCATATGGCGTTTTCCCTGTTTTCGGATCTTCTAATCCAACAGGTTTCATCGGTCCAAATACTAGTGTTTGTCTTCCTCTACTTGCCATAACTTCTACTGGCATACAACCTTCAAAGAAAATTTCTTTTTCAAATTCTTTTAAAGGTACTGTTTCAGCAGCGATTAAAGCCTCGTAAAAACGGTCGAATTCCTCTTCCGTCATTGGACAGTTTAAATATGCCGCTTCACCTTTATCGTAACGAGATTTTAAATACACTTTATTCATATCAATGCTGTCTTTCTCAACAATCGGTGCTGCTGCATCATAGAAATAAAAGTAGTCTTCACCCGTTAATTCTTTTAATTGCGCAGAAAGATCAGGCGACGTAAGTGGACCTGTCGCGATAACAGTAGGACCTTCTGGAATTTCAGTAATTTCTTCATTCACCACAGTTACGTTCGGATGATTTTTCACATATTCCGTTACTTTTGCCGCAAATTCATGACGATCTACCGCTAAAGCCCCTCCTGCTGGTACAGAACACTCATCAGCTGCACGAATAATAACAGAATCCATTAAACGCATTTCTTCTTTAATAACACCAACAGCATTTGTTAATGTGTTTGCGCGAAGCGAGTTACTACATACTAATTCTGCAAATTTATCTGTGTGATGAGCTGGCGTTTGCCTTACCGGTCTCATTTCGTATAATCTTACTTGGACACCACGTTTTGCAATTTGGTAAGCTGCTTCACTTCCTGCAAGACCTGCGCCAATGACGTTTACTACTTGTGTTGTCATATATTTATCACCTTTCCTTTTCTTCCCGAAAAAAATGTGAGCAGTTACGCTCACATTTGTTGTTCTTCTTCATAATCACACGAAATACATTGTACTTGTACGCCTTTTTTCAACTTCTTCTCTACTAGCATACCTTCACACTTCGGACATTTACGGCCAATCGGCTTATCCCAAGATACAAAGTCACACTCTGGATACGTACCGCACCCATAGAAAAGACGTTTCTTTTTATTACTACGACGCTCAATAATTTGACCTTTATCACATTTCGGACAAGTAACACCGATTTCTTTCACAATCGGTTTTGTATTACGACAATCTGGGAAATTCGAGCAAGCCATAAATTTCCCGTATTTACCCATTTTAAAGACCATTGGGTGATTACATAATTCACAATCTTCCCCAGCTGGTTCATCTTTAATTTCCACTTCACGCATTTCTTTTTCCGCTTTTTCTAAACGCGGTTCAAATCCTACGTAGAAATCATCAACAATTTTTACCCAATTCGCATTTCCTTCTTCTACTTCATCGAGGCTTTGCTCCATGTTAGCAGTAAATTCAATGTTAATAATTTCTGGGAAAAACTCTAAAATAAGTTCAATTACTATTTCACCTAGTTCAGTTGGAACGAAGCGTTTATTATCCAAACCTACATATCCACGTTTTTGAATCGTTTCAAGTGTCGGTACGTAAGTCGACGGTCTTCCAATTCCAAGCTCTTCAAGTGTTCTTACTAAACGAGCCTCTGTATAGCGCGGCGGAGGTTGTGTAAAGTGTTGCTTCGGTTCTAAATCCTTCGAAAATACGGTTTCCCCTACTTCTAAAGGTGGCAACATCTTATCCTTTTCTTCAGCCCCATCATCTTTCGACTCTACATACACTTTCATAAATCCTGGGAACTTTACAACCGATCCACTTGCACGGAACTGAACATTATTATTAATGAGTCTCGCTGTCACAGTATCCATTATAGCAGACGCCATTTGACTTGCAACAAATCGCTCCCAAATCAATTTATACAATCGAAGTTGATCACGACTTAAGAAACTCTTTAGTTCCTCTGGCTTTCTCATTACCGAAGTAGGACGAATTGCCTCATGCGCATCTTGTGCGTTCGACTTCTTCGTTTCTTTCTTCTTTTCTGTTCCTATGTATTCCGTACCAAACGCCTCAGTAATGTACGTACGTGCCTCTGTTTGAGCTGTTTCTGAGATACGTGTTGAATCAGTTCTCATATACGTAATAAGACCTACAGTTCCTTGTTTTCCAAGATCAATTCCTTCATACAATTGCTGCGCAAGCATCATCGTTTTCTTTGCTCGCATGTTTAACTTACGCGCCGCCTCTTGTTGCAAGGAAGATGTTGTAAATGGTAATGCCGGATTACGTTTTCGCTCTTTTCTCGTTACATTTTCAACTGAGAACGCATTATCTTTCAGCCGTTCAATTATTTCATTCACTTGTGTTTCATTCGTTAATTGAACTTTTTCACCATCTACACCGTAAAAGCTTGCTTCAAATGTGTCTTTCCCTTTCACAAATTCTGTCTTAATTGTCCAGAATTCTTCAGGCTCGAAACTTTGAATTTCTCTTTCACGTTCGATAATTAAACGAACTGCTACAGATTGTACGCGTCCTGCACTTAATCCTTTTTTTACTTTCTTCCATAATAAAGGACTAATATTGTAACCAACAAGACGATCTAGTATACGTCTTGCTTGTTGTGCATCTACTAAATTCATGTTAATCGCGCGAGGATGTTTAAAGGATTCCTTTATTGCATCTTTTGTAATCTCATTAAACACAACTCGGCAATCTGATTCAACGTCCACATTTAACGTATTGGCTAAATGCCAAGCAATAGCTTCCCCTTCGCGGTCTGGATCGGCCGCGAGATAGACTTTCTTTGCTTTTTTTGCTGCTGATTTTAAGTCTTTTAAGACGGGACCTTTACCACGAATGGTAATATACTTCGGGGTGAAGTTGTTCTTTACTTCTATCCCCATTTGGCTTTTAGGTAAATCGCGAACGTGTCCCATAGACGCGACAACTTTGTATTTTTTCCCTAAATATTTCTCAATGGTCTTCGCCTTAGAAGGCGACTCCACGATTACGAGGTAATCTGACATGCTAGTGCCTCCTTAAGAGGTGGATTCAAGTCTTCATTAATCTTATTGATTTCTCTTGTTTTTGTCAATCAAGAATGAATATACCATACAGTGCCTATCTACCATTTGTCAATAATTGTTTAATAAAAACATAAAAATATAAGGTTAATTTAAAATCTCTTCCAGTATATCTTCTGCATTTCTTACTAGTTTCGCTCCTTGTTGAATGAGATGATTTGTTCCTGATGCACTATCTATAAATATAGGTCCAGGAAGTGCAAATACCTCTCTATTTTGCTCTAGAGCAAGGTCTGCGGTAATAAGTGTTCCACTTCTCGATTTCGCTTCTACAACTAAAACACCTTTACTTATGCCACTAATAATCCGATTCCTTTTTGGAAAATACCATTTTTTCGGTGCATAGTGCGGCGGATACTCTGTTAATAACAATATATATTCATTCCACACTTCATATAAATATCGATTCTCTCTTGGATATATATACGATAATCCATGTCCTAGTATCGCAATTGTTGGGCAATGCCGTCTTACTGTAATTTCATGAGACATCGCATCTATCCCTCTTGCAAATCCACTGACAACAAGCCATTCCTTTTCTAATAATGGATGTAAAATAAATTTCAAACTTTCATATCCATATAAATTCGGTTCTCTTGTTCCAACAACCGCTAATTTATTCACTTTATTGAGAAAATCTTTTTCTCCTTTTCCATATAATACAAAGGGAGGATCTTGTATTTCACGTAATAATTTTGGATAATCTTCATCCCATATTGTCATATAAAAGAATCGATTTTTCTCTAAATAAGATATATATTGTGGGAGATTTGAACTTTGAAGAAAATTTACTAATTCTGAAGATTTTTTCGAGGATATTCCAGTGTAACATTCAATTTGTTTTGCATTAAAATTGTATATTTCCTTCAATTCTGGATCGACATGTAATAGCCTCTCTATCGCCTTCCAATGGTCTGCTAACAAGTAATGAAGATGTAATAATCGTTCTCTTTTCATCACAATTCTCCTTACCCATAATTTTTATTATGTTAACAAGAAGTTTGTAAAAAGACACCTTCAAGCAAGAAGGTGTCTTTCAACAGATTAGTAGTTTTTACAAGTCTCAAATAGACCTTTTTCTTTTAAGACAGAGATTAGCGTTTCACCCATAACTGCTGGAGTTTCCGCTACTTTAATACCACAAGCTTCCATCGTTTTAATCTTTTCTGCAGCAGTTCCTTTGCCGCCAGAAATGATTGCACCAGCATGACCCATACGTTTGCCAGCAGGCGCTGTTTGGCCGCCAATGAAGCCTACAACAGGTTTTGTCATATTAGCTTTTACCCATTCAGCTGCCTCTTCTTCCGCTGTACCACCGATTTCACCAATCATAATTACAGCGTGTGTTTCTTCATCTTCATTAAATGCTTTTAACGCGTCAATAAAGTCTGTACCGTTAACAGGGTCTCCGCCGATACCTACAGCCGTAGATTGACCAATACCTTCTTGTGTTAACTGATGTACAGCCTCATACGTTAATGTACCAGAGCGAGATACGATACCTACATGACCTTTTTTATGAATGTATCCTGGCATAATACCAATTTTACATTCATCAGGTGTGATAACACCTGGGCAGTTCGGTCCAAGTAAACGTGTATGTTTACCAGCCATATATCTCTTTACATTTACCATATCTAATACAGGAATTCCTTCAGTAATACATACTACTAAATCAATTTCTGCATCAACTGCTTCCATAATTGCATCAGCCGCAAAAGCGGGTGGAACGTATACAACTGAAGCGTTTGCGCCTGTTGCTTTCACTGCATCTTCTACAGTATCAAATACTGGTACACCTTCAATATCAGTGCCACCTTTACCTGGCGTTACACCACCGACAATTTTCGTACCGTATTCTATCATTTGCTTTGTGTGGAATAACCCTTGAGAACCTGTAATACCTTGAACAATAACTTTTGTATCTTTATTAACTAATACGCTCATTTTTCTCCCCCGCTTTCTATTAGCCCACTAGTGAAACAATTTTTTGTGCACCGTCTGCCATAGATTCTGCTGCAACAATATTTAAGCCAGACTCATTTAAAATTTTCTTACCTAACTCTACGTTTGTACCTTCAAGACGTACAACTAAAGGCAATTCAAGACCTACTTGTTTCGTTGCTTCAATAACACCTTCTGCAATAACATCACACTTCATAATGCCACCAAAAATGTTAACGAAGATACCTTTTACATTTTTGTCAGAAAGGATAATTTTGAATGCTTCTGTAACCTTTTCAGCTGTCGCACCGCCACCAACATCTAAAAAGTTAGCTGGATCTCCATGGTAATGTTTAATGATATCCATAGTAGCCATCGCTAAACCTGCACCATTAACCATACAACCGATATTTCCATCTAAAGGAATGTAGTTTAAGTCATATTTAGAAGCTTCGATTTCTTTTGCATCTTCTTCATCAAGGTCACGAAGTTCTAAAATGTCTTTATGGCGATATAAAGCATTAGAATCAAAGTTTAATTTCGCATCTAATGCCATAACTTTACCATCACCTGTTGTAACAAGTGGGTTAATCTCTGCGATAGAGCAATCTTTTTCGATAAAAGCACGGTATAAGCCCATCATAAACTTCACAGCTTGTCCTACAAGCTCTTTTGGAATATTGATGTTAAATGCAATTCGGCGTGCTTGGAAGCCTTGTAAGCCTACTGCTGGATCAATATATTCTTTAAAGATTTTTTCAGGTGTTTTTTCTGCTACTTCTTCAATTTCTGTTCCGCCTTCTTCAGAAGCCATTAAAACAACTTGAGAAGTTGCACGGTCTAAAACAAGACCTACATAATATTCTTTTTTAATATCGCAACCTTCTTCGATAAGTAAGCGTTTTACTTCCTTACCTTCAGGACCTGTTTGATGTGTCACAAGTGTAGTTCCTAAAATGCTCTCTGCATATGTACGAACTTCATCTAAATTTTTTGCAACTTTTACTCCGCCAGCTTTGCCGCGTCCACCAGCGTGAATTTGTGCTTTCACTACACATACATCCGTTCCTAATTCTTTCGCCGCTTCTACAGCTTCTTCTACTGTAAATGCAACCTTCCCGTTCGGAACGCTAACCCCATAGCTTCTAAGGACTGCCTTACCTTGGTACTCATGGATATTCATGGTCCCATCCTCCCCTGTTTTCCTGTTTTACTCGAAAAGTTTTTTAATGTTTAAAAAACATTACATTGCCATTGTATAAGATGATTGGCACGCTGTCTACAATAAAGTGTCAGAAAACTGAAATCGCTTTATTCTTTTTGGAAAATAGTAATGTTTATATGTCAAAATACAAAATAAGCTGCGTTTTCGCAGCTTATTTTTGAATCATATCTTTAATTGGCGCGAACGATTTTCGATGTTCTTCTAATATGCCATGCGCTTCAATCGCTTCTAAATGTTGTTTTGTGCCATATCCCATATGTTGTTCAAATCCATATGCAGGATACTTTTCTCCAAGCTCTTTCATCATACGATCTCTCGTTACTTTCGCAATAATGGATGCAGCTGAAATAGAAATACTTTTTGCATCACCTTTAATAATAGATGTTTGCGGAATTGGTGTAGGGAGTTTCATCGCATCAATTAATAAATATTGTGGTGTACAAGATAAATTCGCTACAGCATCTAACATCGCTTGTTTCGTCGCTTGATAAATATTTATTTCATCAATAACTTGCGGTGATACAATTCCAACTCCAATTGCAATTGCTTGCGCTTTAATTTCATCATAAAAACGCTCACGTTTCGCTTCACTCAACTTTTTCGAGTCATTTAACCCCGGAATATAAAAATCCTCAGGAAGAACGACAGCTGCCGTCACAACAGGCCCAGCTAACGGTCCACGACCTACTTCATCTATACCTGCGATATATGTGAGACCTTTTTCACGTAACGCATTTTCATACTTAGACATTTCTAGAAATTTTTCTTTTTCCTTTTGCGCTAACTCTTTTTGTTTATACCACTTAGAAATGAGCTTTTGTACCCCTTTACGTTCATCTTTTATTAATATTTGAAAGCGGTCGTCCTCTTCACTCATAATTTCTTGTAGTAAATGTTCCGCCTCTTGAATAGTCACTTTTTGCATTCATGCCACTCCCTTTATATACAAAAAAGAAAAGACGTACAAACGCACGTCTTATACTTCTTCTACTTTTTCTGCATCTTCTGTCTGCTCCGCAAACTCTTCTGGTGTTTCAAACGTCATTTTCCCAAGTTTGCCACCACGAAGCTCACGAAGTATAAGTTCAGATGTTTTATCATAATCAATCATTCCGCCGCCCATTAAACAGCCTCTATTTTTTCCAATCGCATCAAATAACTCCACGATGTCTTCTGGAATGTCATTTAAATTATAGCGCTCTTTTAATCGGTCTGGGTAATGTTTCTCCATAAAACGTAGCGCATAAACAGCTACGTCTTGTAGATTTAAAATAGAATCTTTAATTGCACCAGTCGTAGCTAGACGTAACCCAACTAATTGGTCTTCAAATTTAGGCCATAAAATACCTGGCGTATCTAACAGCTCCATTTCTTTCCCAACCTTAATCCATTGCTGAGCTGTTGTCACACCAGGACGATCCCCTGTTTTAGCAATATTTTTCTTCGCTAACTTATTAATCAACGTAGATTTACCAACATTCGGTATCCCTACAATTAATGCACGAATCGCTCTCGGTCTAATACCTTTTGCAACCATTTTATCGAATTTCTCTTTCACTAACACTTTACAAGCCGCCGCAATTTCCTTCATGCCTTGTCCAGCCTGTGCGTTAATTGAAATTGCCATATGGCCTTTTTCTTTAAAATATGCGATCCATTGCTTTGTTAAACGATCGTCTGCCATATCCGCTTTATTTAAAACAACAAGCCTCGGTTTATGTGTAATAATCTCATCGATCATCGGATTTCGAGAAGATAAAGGTAATCGAGCATCTACAAGCTCAATTACAACATCAATTAACTTTAATTTTTCTGTTACTTGGCGTCTAGCCTTTGCCATATGTCCCGGGAACCATTGAATTACCATGTTGCCACCTTCTTTTTCTTTTATTTCACAATACGAGCATCTTTTAACGGCCAATATAGTATATTTGCCTTTCCAATCACTTGGTCCATTGAAATTGTACCAATCGAACGGCTATCTTTACTAAAACGACGATTATCACCTAAAACAAATAATTGACCTTCTGGAACAGTTTTCTTCCCTGTCATTTCTTCAAGAGTGAAATCATATGTAAGCGGTCCGTCAGCAATTTGTTTTTTCTGCTTGTCTAAATACGGCTCCTCATAAGCCTTTCCGTTAACATATAGTTTATCATTACGATACTCTATTTCATCGCCTGGTAGGCCGATAATACGCTTAATATAATCTTTATCTTCCGTCGCTCGGAATACAATAATATCAAATCGTTTCGGATCTCCTATGTGATAACCAATTTTATTAACTATCATTCGATCGCGATCATGTAATGTAGACGCCATCGATACTCCATCTACGAGAATTGGCGCAAAGAAAAACTGTCTAATAACACCTGCTAATACAACAGCTATCAAAATTGCCTTGATCCATTCCCAAAGTGAACTCTTTTCTTTCTTCATGCTTTTCCCCTCCACGATTATGTAAGCTGATCGTATTATATCAAAATTTTATATAGATTGGAAAAAGGGAGCTTGTGCATTTACAAGCTCCCATACATGTCTTATCGAATTTCTTTAATACGTGCTTTTTTACCGCGAAGGTTACGTAAGTAGTATAACTTAGCACGACGTACTTTACCACGGCGAAGTACTTCGATTTTCGCGATTCTTGGCGTGTGAACTGGGAATGTACGCTCTACACCTACACCGTAAGAAATCTTACGAACTGTGAATGTTTCACTGATTCCGCCACCACGACGTTTAATTACAACACCTTCGAAAAGCTGAATTCTTTCACGAGTTCCCTCAACTACTTTTACGTGTACACGTAAAGTGTCTCCAGGACGGAATGAAGGAAGGTCAGTTTTTAATTGGCCTTTTGTAATTTCTGCGATTAATTGTTGCATATTAAATTCTCTCCTTTAAACAGATGCTCTTATAAAGTCTAAATAAATTACAGCGGAACATCGTTAATACGGCTACTGATTTCAGCAGCACAAGTGTTATAATAGCATATTGCTAAGGCTGTTGCAATAGAAAATATATCAAGCACTTATTTGCCTTCTTTAATCTGTTCTAGCCACTTCTTTTCTTGCTTAGACAATTCTCGTTCTTCTAGTAAATCCGGTCTACGCGTGTACGTACGACGCAACGATTCTTTATGTCGCCATTCATCAATATTTTTATGATTTCCCGACATTAATACATCTGGCACTTTCATACCACGAAAATCAGCTGGACGTGTATAATGAGGATGCTCTAATAAACCTGTACTAAACGAATCCTCGACTTGTGAAGCATGATTTCCTAGTACTCCTGGAAGGAGACGTACGACACTATCAGTTATAACCATAGAGGCTAACTCTCCGCCTGTTAATACATAGTCACCGATAGAAATCTCATCTGTTACGAGATGTTCACGAATTCGTTCGTCATATCCTTCATAATGCCCACATACAAAGATTAAATGTTCTTCCTCTGCAAGCTCTTCCGCTTTCTTCTGAGTAAACCTTTCACCTTGCGGACACATTAAGACAACTCGCGGCTTCCGCTCCGTTTCTTTCGTTAAATCTTCTACAGCATCAAAAATAGGCTGAGGAGTTAACACCATCCCAGCGCCGCCACCATACGGATAATCATCCACACTATTATGCTTACTCGTTGTATAATCACGGAAATTGACAACACGGAGCTCTACCGCTTCTTTTTCTTGTGCTTTCTTTAAAATTGAAGATCCAAACACACCTGTAAACATATCTGGAAACAAAGTTAAAATGTCAATTTTCATTATAGTAGCCCTTCCATTACATGAATGGTTACTAATTTATTCTCAATGTTAACTTGAAGTACAACATCATCAATATAAGGAATTAACAGATCTTGACCTTTTGGACGTTTAATTACCCAAACATCGTTTGCACCAGGAGATAAAACTTCTTTTATTGTCCCTAACGCTTCTCCTTCTTCCGTTACAACGTTGCAACCAATAATTTCATGATAGTAGTATTCGCCTTCAGCTAGTTCGCCTAATTGATCTTCAGGTACTTTTAAAAGAGAACCTTTAAACTGTTCTACTTCATTTACATTCCCATATCCTTCAAATGTCAATAAATCAAATGTTTTATGTTGACGATGAGAAGTAATCTTTACTGGGAAAGGCTCTCCACCTTTTTCATTCGATATGTATAACGTATTCCCTACCTTATATCGCTCTTCTGGAAAATCAGTACGAGAAACCACACGAATTTCTCCTTTTACGCCATGAGTATTTACAATTTTCCCTACGTTAAACCATTTTGTCATAAACAGTATGTCACCCCTGGTTTCTATATAAATTAAGCATCCCCATTTCACATATGGAACATGCAATTTCTCTTTAAATGTTAAAAAAGGGAGAGGAAATAACTCCTCGCCCTTTTTACGTTTATTGAATTTCCAGTGTTACTTTTTCACTATTGTGATGTCCCACTGAATACAAGAGCATTCGAATTGCTTTCGCAACTTTCCCTTGTTTTCCAATGACTTTTCCAACATCCTCAGGATGTACAGTTAATCGATACTTTATCTCTCCGTTGTAAAGTTCCTGTGTAACTTTTACATCTTCAGGATAATCGACAAGAGGCTTGACAATCGTCTCGACTAACTTCTTCATAGTCATTGCCTCAATTACTTACCTTGTTTAGATAAGTGGAATTTCTCCATGATACCTTGGTTAGAGAATAAGTTACGAACTGTATCAGATGGTTTAGCACCATTTCCTAACCATTTTAATGCTGCTTCTTCGTTGATCTTAACTTCAGCTGGTTGAGCAACCGGATTGTAAGTACCGATTTCCTCAATGAAACGTCCGTCACGAGGAGAACGAGAATCTGCAACAACTACACGATAGAAAGGAGTTTTTTTAGCTCCCATACGTTTTAAACGAATTTTAACTGCCATTTATAAAGCACCTCCGAATTTATTTCACACAGATAATTATATTAGCAAAAAGACTATTGCTTTGTAAAGTATTTTTTCTTAACAGAGCCATCTTTTTTCCTTACATGAATGGAAACTTCAATCCACCTAGTCCTTTTTTCTTACCTTTTTGCATTCCAGTCATCGTTTTCATCATCTTTTTCATATCATCAAATTGCTTGATTAAACGATTGATTTCTTGTACCGTTGTACCGCTACCTTTGGCAATGCGTTTTTTGCGACTAGCATTGATTATTTCCGGTTGTTCTCGCTCTAATTTAGTCATAGAACGAATAATTGCCTCAATATGCCCAATTTGTTTTTCATCAACTTGTGCATTTTTCAGCCCTTTAATTTTATTTGCACCAGGAAGCATTCCTAACAATTCATCAAGCGGGCCAAGTTGACGCACTTGTCCAAGTTGTTCTAGGAAATCGTCAAGTGTAAACGAAAGCGTACGCATTTTTTGCTCAAGTTCTTTTGCTTTCTCTTCATCAACTGTAGCTTGCGCTTTTTCAATTAATGTTAAGACGTCTCCCATCCCTAAAATACGGGATGCCATACGTTCTGGATGGAACGCTTCAAGTGCATCTAGTTTTTCACCCATACCTGCAAATTTAATTGGCGTATTTGTAACAGCTTTAATAGACAATGCCGCACCACCGCGCGTATCACCATCCAGCTTCGTTAATACAACCCCTGTTAAACCTAACTGTTCATGGAAACTTTGTGCAACATTAACCGCGTCTTGTCCTGTCATCGCATCGACAACAAGGAAAATTTCATCCGGTTTCGCAACTTCTTTCACTTTCGCTAATTCATCCATTAGTTCTTCATCAATATGCAGGCGACCTGCTGTATCAATTAAAACATAATCATGATGATCTTCTTTCGCTTTTGCAATCGCTTGTTTCGCAATTTCAACAGGACTTACTTGATCTCCTAAAGAGAATACAGGCATGTCCAATTGCTTCCCTAATGTTTCAAGCTGTTTAATCGCTGCAGGACGGTAAATATCCGCCGCAACAAGCATTGGTTTACGATTATGCTTTTTACGAAGCAAATTCGCAAGCTTACCTGTCGTCGTTGTTTTACCTGCACCTTGCAGACCAACCATCATAATAACAGTCGGTGGCTTATTAGCAACAGCAATTTTGCTTTGCTCTCCGCCCATAAGTTCTGTAAGTTCTTCCTGTACAACTTTAATTACTTGTTGTCCAGGTGTCAAACTTTTCATTACATCTTGTCCGACAGCACGTTCAGATACACGCTTTACAAAATCTTTTACTACTTTAAAGTTAACGTCCGCTTCTAAAAGAGCTAGACGAACTTCTCTCATCATTTCTTTCACATCGGCTTCAGAAACTTTTCCTTTGCCGCGGATTTTTTGCATCGTCTGTTGAAGTCGGTCGGCTAATCCTTCAAATGCCATATTGCCGCCCTCCTAATCTAATTTTTCGATAGCTTCAACAACTTGTTTCATTTCTTCATTCACATGCTCTTCTTCGCTGATTAGCTGTTTTAGCTTTGCAACAAGTCGCTGTCGCTCTTGAAACTTTTGAAGTAATACTAATTTTTCTTCATATTCTTCAAGCATCGCTTCAGTCCGTTTAATGTTATCATACACGGCTTGGCGACTTACATCAAATTCTTCCGCAATTTCACCAAGAGATAAATCATCTAGATAATAAAGCGACATATAACTTCTTTGTTTTTGCGTTAACAACGATTGATAAAAATCAAATAAATAGTTCATTCTCGTTGTTTTTTCGAGCATGTTGGATCATCCTTTGTTAAGTGATTTCCCTTTACATGAATTAGTTTACATGGAGTACAAAAGAGTGTCAAGTTTTTTTCTTAACATCTCATATTTTTATAGAAAAAGAAGCGGAAAATACCGCTTCTTTCACTTATACTTCTTCTGTTTCTACTAAGTTCGCAAATAAACCATATACATATTGTTCTGGATCGAACTGTTGCAGATCATCCATTTGCTCTCCTAATCCAACGAATTTCACCGGTACATCCATTTCGTTACGAATTGCTAATACAATACCACCTTTAGCAGTTCCATCTAACTTCGTTAAAACAATACCAGTCACATTCGTTGCTTCACGGAATGTTTTCGCTTGACTTAAACCATTTTGTCCTGTTGTTGCATCAATAACAAGCAATACTTCATGAGGAGCTCCTGGTACTTCACGCTCAATTACACGCTTTACCTTCTCTAACTCTTTCATTAAGTTTACTTTATTTTGTAAACGCCCTGCTGTATCACATAGTAATACATCTACTTTACGTGCTTTTGCAGCTTGTACAGCGTCATACATAACCGCTGCTGGATCAGACCCTGATCCTTGTTTAATCACTTCTACCCCAACGCGATCGCCCCATACTTCCAATTGTTCAATCGCTCCAGCACGAAATGTATCTCCTGCTGCTAATAAGACAGACTTACCTTCTGATTTAAACTTATGAGCCATCTTACCAATTGTTGTCGTTTTACCTACACCATTCACACCAACAAATAAAACAACTGTTAAACCATCCTTTTGCACATTAATTTCATTAGTAAAATCGCTGTCACCTTTATAAATTTCTATTAATTTTTCCGAAATAACAGCTTGTACTTCTTTTGGATCTTGAATATTACGGCGTTGCACTTCTTCTTTCAGCTGGTCGATTAATTCCATCACTGTCGAAACGCCAACATCTGCACCGATTAAAATTTCTTCTAATTCTTCGAAGAAATCTTCATCTACTTTACGGTAACGAAAGACTAAATCATTTACTTTATCTGCAAACGAATTTCTCGTTTTTTCTAATCCTTGTTTAAACTTCTCTGTTACCGTATCTGTTTGTTTTGAAATTTTTTCTTTTAGTTTTTTAAAAAAGCTCATACTGTCCCATCCTTTCTATTTGCTTGCAACTAGTTCTTCTCCATCATCTAAACGAACCGAAACAAGTTTAGATACCCCTGACTCTTGCATTGTTACACCGTACAATACGTCAGACTCTTCCATTGTACCTTTTCTATGTGTAATTACAATAAACTGTGTCTCATCACTAAATTTCTTTAAATACTGAGCAAAACGGGCAACGTTTGCCTCATCAAGAGCAGCCTCTACCTCATCTAATACACAGAATGGGACTGGGCGCACTTTTAAAATACCAAATAGCAGCGCAATTGCCGTTAAAGCACGCTCTCCACCTGAAAGTAAACCTAAGTTTTGCAGTTTTTTCCCTGGCGGTTGCGCTACGATATCAATACCCGTATTTAATAAGTCCTCTGGATTCGTCATAACTAAATCCGCTCTACCGCCTCCAAATAATTCAGAGAACACCGATTGAAACTCCATTCGAATTCCTTCAAACGTAGTAGAAAAGCGTTTTTTCATTTCTTCATCCATTTCAGTAATAAGTTGGTGCAATGTCGTTTTTGCTTCTTCTAGATCATCTTTTTGCTCTAGTAAGAATGTATGACGCTCTGCCACACGCTCATACTCATCAATTGCTCCTAAGTTTACTGTACCTAGCTCTTCGATGGAGAGTTTAATTAGTTTCACCTTTTTACGTGCATCCTCAGCAGGCATCACCATTGTATACTTCAGTTTTGCCGCTTCAAATGAAATCGTATATGTTTCACGTAAATGTTGTAATCTATTTTCTAACTCTACATCAAGTCGGTTTATTTTTACCTCTTGATCTTTCAACATCTCAAGAATGTATTTATGTTTACCTGTTGTTTCTTTCAGGTTACGCTCTAACTGTTCTACTCTCTCTTGTAACGATACACGTTGTTCACGACGAGAGCGAATTAACTCTGAAGTTTGATTACGATCATATGCTTTCTTCTCAATCATATTCGTAATTTGTTCTTCACCACTTGAATTCGATGTCATTTCTTGTTTTAAGAATGCTAAATCCTCTTTCGTTTTGACAAGCGTTGCATCGGTTTCTTCTTTTTCCTTCGTCAATCGTTCTACTTTTTCTTTTTGATTAGATAAGCGTTGTTGCTTTTCAGCTGCTAACACTTTTAACTCAGTCATTTCTTTTTGAACTTTTTCTTTCGAAGAATGTTGCTCACTTTTTTGTTTTGTTAAAGCTGTGATTTTGCTATCTAATTCCGTAATCTCTGCCTGAAGAGTCGCCAAAATCTTTTCTAACTCTTCTTTACGGCCTTGCATTTTCACTTGGTCTTGCAAGAACCCTTCAATCTCTAAATCGTAAATAGATAAACGATCATTAATACGATGTTCTTCTAATTCTAAGCGACTAATTTCTTCTCTTAATTTCTGTTCATCTACACGCTCTGCTTCTACACTTTGCCTTAGTTCGCGTATTTGCACTTCTTTTTCTTGAATCTCTTGTTTTACTGCTTTAACAAAGTTTTCTAACTTCGTTGTTTTCTCTTCCATATCAGTTAACTTACTCGTCCACTCTTCTAGTTCACGTTGACGTCCTAATAAAGATGATTTCGCCTGTTTTACCGCTCCACCCGTCATAGAACCGCCAGGGTTTACTACATCACCTTCGATTGTTACAATGCGATAACGGTATTGCAATTGTTTCGCCAACTCATTCGCTCCGCGTAAATCTTTTGCAACAATAACAGTACCTAATAAATTTGAAACTACATTTTCATATTTATTGTTATATTGCACGAGTTCTGCTGCCACACCTACAAACGATGGGTGCTGATTTACAATACGTAATTGCTCAAATGATAACGATCTACCTTTAATAACAGCTTGCGGTAAAAACGTTGCTCGTCCATGTTTATTTTGTTTTAAAAACGCAATTGCATTACGAGCATGTTCTTCTTTTTGTACAACTATATGCTGCATCGCTGCACCTAGAGCAATTTCCATTGCAATTTCATATTCTTTCGGTACCGTTAGCAGTTCTGCAACAGCACCCTCAATACCTTGCAACCTATTTTCTCTAGCTTTTAATACTTCACGTACCCCTTGATAGAAACCAGAGTAGTCCTCTTGCATCTCTTCTAGCATTTCTTTTCGAGAACGTGCCTGTTGTACAAATTGATATGCTTGATACAGTTTTGTTTCGTTTTCACTATACTGCGCCTTGCATTTCCCAAGTGCCGCTTCTGTCTTTTGTATATTCGAAAGGATTCCAGCTACTTTTTCTTTTACTTGTTCATAACTTTCCACAAGTTTTGTCTTTTTCGCTGTAATTTCCATACGCATTTCTACATATTTCGCATTTTCTTCATCAAGGCGTTCATTTTTTGAGTTTTGTTGTTTAGATTGTTCTTCAATCATAGATAACTCATTACGATGACTAGCTTGTTGATTTAAAAGTTCAATATAGTCACCTTTTAAATTCTCAATTTGCTCTTCTAAATTGTCAGCAAACGTTGCAAGTAATTGCTCATTGTCATACAATTTCGTCTCCAACTCTTTTACATGATTTACAAATTGCATCAATACTTCTGTACTCGATTCAATTTCACCATCATAACTTGTAGCTTTCTCTGTTAATTCAACAATTAGCTGTTCGAGTTGTGCACAATGCGTCGTTGCATTTTGCTTTCTCTCTTTTAATAGCTCACGCTGTCCTTCTAACTTTTCTAGCTCTTTACTAGAAAGCAAAAGTACTTCTTGCAGGGAATCTACAGACTCATCTACTGCTTGTAATTGGCCTCGTAATTCTTCTAGCTCTTCTTCACCTTTTTGTAAATGCGTTGACATTTTCGCTTCTTCGTTTTTATTATGCCCAAACTGATTTCGAAGCGCTTCCCATTTCTCATGTAATTCTTCAATTTCATGTACAATAAGCGCCGCTTCTACTTTCTCTAATTCTTCTTTTTTCTCGAGATAATCCTTTGCAATAGAAGCTTGTCTTTCTAAAGGTTCTACTTGACTACTTAATTCGTGAATTATATCTTGTACACGATTTAAGTTTTCTTGTGTGTCTGCTAATTTACCTTCAGCTTTCTTTTTACGAAGTTTGTATTTCAACACTCCCGCCGCTTCTTCAAATACCCCACGACGTTCTTCTGATTTACTACTTAAAATTTCTTCAACTTTCCCCTGGCTAATAATTGAAAAAGCTTCTCTTCCCATACCAGAGTCCATAAATAAATCGATAATATCTTTCAACCTGCATGATTGTTTATTAATATAAAAATCACTATCACCAGAACGAGATACACGACGCGTTACACACACCTCATTATATTCAATCGGTAAACGTTGATCTTCATTATTTAAAGTTAATGTTACTTCAGCAACATTAACCGCTCTTCTCGTATCACTACCTGCAAAAATAATATCTTCCATCTTTGCACCACGTAATGATTTTGCCGATTGTTCACCAAGTACCCAACGAATGGCATCAGTAATATTACTTTTCCCGCTTCCATTAGGTCCTACTACAGACGTTACACCTGGGACAAAATCGACAGATACACGCTCAGCAAAAGACTTAAATCCCGCTATTTCTAATCTTTTTAAAAACACGAAAGGCCTTCCTCCTATTCTCCGTTGCTATAAATGTTGTTTATACAAAAACAAACGATTATACGGATTTCATTTCCTTACATTTATAAACGAAAGGAAAGTTTCATTCTATGCACAAGGAATCCCCCTCATTCAAAGGGGGATTCCTTATAGTTGTTCTTTTAACTTTTTCAACGCTTCTGCAGCAGCTTGTTGCTCTGCTTCTTTTTTCGACTTGCCACTACCAAGACCTAAGGCCACGTTATTTAACGTAACACGTGACACAAATTCTCGATTGTGAGCCGGTCCTTTTTCTTGCAAAATTTGATACTCAATATTGCCACTACCATCACGCTGAATCAACTCTTGTAATTGACTCTTATAATCCATCACATGAGAAAAAGCACCTTCATTAATTTTAGGGTATACAATTTCTTTTAAGAAGCCCCATACTGTTTCTAGCCCTTGATCAAGATAAAGGGCACCAATAAACGCTTCAAAGACATCCGCTAATAAAGCTGGTCGTTCACGTCCGCCTGTCATTTCCTCACCTTTTCCTAATAAAACTAGGCTACCAAATGACAACTCGTTTGCAAAACGAACAAGAGATGGTTCACATACAATAGCTGCACGTAGTTTTGTTAACTCTCCTTCGCTCATTGTCGGATATTTTTGAAACAGATACTGCGATACAGTAAGTTCCAATACTGCATCTCCAAGGAATTCGAGACGCTCATTGTCTTCATGCGGTTTTTTTCGATGCTCATTCACATACGATGAATGCGTAAATGCTTGAATCAATAATTTTTCATCTGTAAACGTAATACCTATTTTTTCTTGAAATACTTTAAACGCTTCACGATATTTTGTTTCGTATTTTTTTTCTCTATATTTACGGTACGGCATAGGTCCCTCCAGATATAAGCCGAGAAGCCCCGCTAAAAAACGGGACTTCATTCAAGCATTATAGATGACTCTCTATGTAAGTCACAGCATCGCCAACAGTAGCAATCTTTTCAGCATCTTCATCAGAAATTTCCATTTCGAATTCGTCTTCTAATTGCATTACAAGTTCTACTACATCTAGGGAGTCTGCTCCTAAATCTTCCTTGAAGCTTGCAGCTGGTACTACTTCTGTTTCTTCTACTCCTAAACGATCAACGATAATTTTTGTTACACGCTCTAAAACATCTGCCATTCCATTCACCTCCCCTCAAATATTATATTAAATATTGTCCAAAAAAACTAGCTGAAATCGATTCTTTTATTACATTACCATACCGCCATCAACATTTAACGTTTGACCTGTAATATATTTGCTTTGATCAGAAGCAAAAAACGTTACAGCATTTGCGATATCTTGCGCTTCACCAAACTGAGCTGCAGGAATTAATTTTAACATTTCAGCTTTTATATTTTCATCTAATACGTCTGTCATATCTGTCGCAATAAATCCAGGAGCAATTGCATTTACAGTAATATTGCGGCTTGCTAACTCTTTTGCTGATGTTTTTGTTAATCCGATTACACCTGCTTTAGCAGCAACATAGTTTGCTTGTCCTGGGTTTCCCGTTACTCCGACAACAGAAGCGATATTTACAATACGTCCATGACGTTGACGCATCATATATCGAGATACTGCCTTTGTACATAAGAATACACCTTTTAGGTTTGTATTAATAACTGTATCCCATTCTTCTTCTTTCATACGCATTAATAAATTATCTTTTGTTACACCTGCATTATTTACAAGAATATCAACTTGTCCAAATACATCTACAGTTTGTTTCACCATATTTGTAACGTCTTCAGCATTTGCAACATCTGCTCTTACTGCAATTGCATCCGAACCTAATTTCTTTATTTCATCAACTACTTCATTTGCCTTTTGCTCGTTACCAGCATAATTTACTACAACATTTGCCCCTTGTTTTGCTAAATCAATCGCAATTGCACGACCAATTCCACGTGAAGCACCCGTTACTAATGCTACTTTCCCTTTTAACATCAGTTTTCTCCTCTCAAATTTGAAATGGTATCTTGTAATGTCTCTTCATCGTATATCGCGTATGCTTTCACTGATGAATCAATTGACTTCATAAGTCCAGCAAGTACTTTCCCAGGTCCAATCTCAATAAATGTATCTACCCCTTGACTCACCATATATTCAATGGATGGATACCATAAGACAGGCGAATAGAGCTGCTCGATTAGCTTTTCTTGAATATGCGCACCACTTGTAATAACGTCTGCTGTTACATTTGCGATTACCGGAATATTCGTATCTTGAATTGTAATTTCATTTAAGACACTTTGGAATTTCTCCGCCGCTGGCTTCATAAGCGCAGAGTGGAACGGTCCACTTACTTTAAGCGGAATTGCTCTCTTTGCACCATGTTCTTTCGCTCTTTGAGAAGCAATCTCGACTCCTTGCTTTGTTCCAGAAATCACAATTTGCTTCGTACTATTCATATTAGCAATTTGTACTGCATACCCTTCACTTGTTACTTCTTCTGTAACTTGTTTCAGCATATGTGGATCAGCACCTAAAATAGCCGCCATTGCACCTTCTCCGCCAGGAACAGCTTCTTCCATATATTCCCCACGTTTCCTTACAGCATATACTGCATCCTCAAAAGTTAATGCACCCGCTGCTACAAGAGCGCTATACTCACCTAAACTATGCCCTGCGACAAAGTCTGGTGTAATATCATACTCTTTTAAAGCTGTCAAAATAGCAAAACTCGTTGTTAATAAAGCAGGTTGCGCATTTGTTGTTAACGTAAGCTTTTCCTGCGGCCCTTCAAAAATCACTTCTGAAAGTGAGTCTTGCAACACCTCATCTGCTTTTGCAAATACATTTGCAACCTCTTTATTATTCTCTGCTAACTGTTTACCCATTCCAACTGCCTGTGAACCTTGGCCCGGAAAAAGAAATGCTAGTTTTCCCATTTCAAATCCTCCTCTTATTGGAGTGGCTCTTTCTCCATTACGCTTGAAATAGTAGGAATAACTTCTTTCGCTACCATTTCTCTCGTTTGACGAATCGCACTAAATATCGATTGGTCATTGGAAGAACCGTGAGCCTTAATGACAGGAGCCTTCAATCCAAATAATGCCGCTCCTCCATACTCCGAATAATCCATTTTATCTTTTAATACCATAAGTTTTGGCTTTAATACCGCTGCTGCTAATTTGCTCGTAAACGAACTCATTAACTGTTCTTTTAACATAGAGAATAATGCAAGTGCTGTTCCTTCTAATGATTTCAGTGCTACATTCCCTGTAAAACCATCACATACAACAACATCTGCTACACCTTGCAATAAATCTCTTGATTCAACGTTCCCAACGAAATTAATTGGGGCATCTTTAAGCATTGCAAAGACTTGTTTTGAAAGCTCGTTACCTTTACCATCTTCTGTTCCAACGTTTAAAAGTCCAACGCGAGGATTTTTAATTCCTCTTACTTTCTCAGCGTATACAGATCCCATTACTGCATATTGATATAAATGAATTGGTTTTGCATCAACGTTCGCTCCAACATCTAACATAACAAAACCTTCTCCATCAACAGTTGGCATTGTAGGGGATAAAGCTGGTCGCTCAATTCCTTCCATACGACCTACAACAAACAATCCAGCCGCCATTAAAGCTCCTGTACTACCAGCTGATATACAAGCATCCGCTACACCGTCTTTCACTTGCTGCGCCGCAAGTACCATTGAAGCTTGTTTTTTTCGACGAACCGCTCTTACTGGTTCATCTGTCGATTCAATTTTTTCGTCTGTATGAAGTATAGTAATTCGTTCTTCACTCGTTAAGTATTGACGAATTTCCTCTTCTTTCCCCACTAACGTAATATGTAAATCAGAATATTCCTTAATAGCTTTCATTGCTCCTAGTACGACAGCCTTTGGAGCATGATCGCCGCCCATTGCATCTATTGCGATTTTCATAAGTTGTTACCTTCCTCACTATAATTACTAGATCGATACATTTCAAAAGTGCCTGTAAAAACAAGTTCTTCTCCAACAAAGCTACGCACTTTGACAACCGTCCGCCCTTTATCATTCTCTACATCTTCCACGCGCGCTTTTGCAACAACACGCTCTCCTAATTTTACAGGACGAATGTATCGAATGGTAGACTTTGCAGTTAAAGCTAATTCTTCATCAATAACCGCAACAGCTAGTGAGTTTGCTTGTGCAAACAAATGATGCCCACGGGCAATTTGATTTCTTTTAAATACGTGTTCTACCTTCACTTCAAAAATAGAAATCGCATGTCTATCTAATTCTATATCAATAATTTCTCCGACAACCTCTTCTAACGGTAAAGATTTCACATCTTCTTCATGTTGCTTTGTAGCTACATGTTTAATTCTTTCTCTTAATTCAGGAATAGATAATTCCATACGATCAAGACGTACAGTTTGTATACTCACTTGAAATTTTTCTGCTAAATCTTCATCCGTAATAAAAGGATTCGTTTCTATCGTTTGTTGTAATAATTCTTGTCTTTCTTTTTTACTTCTTCTTTTTTTCATACCGCACCATCCATTTTTATGACTAGGTACTAACAGTAGTATATAATCATTAAAAGTAGAATGCAACAAAAACTTTTGTTGCCTCCCTTTAATCGAGCTTCTCTCCCTGGAACACACCTGTCCCGTCAAGATACGTACGCAACGACGCATATTGATCATTATGCCAAAACGCTTCTGAATCTACTAGTAACGCCGCATCTTGTCTAGCTGTTTCTAGCGCCCGATAATCATGTACCATATCAGCAACCTTGAATTCTGGTAAACCACTTTGCTTACTCCCAAAGAAATCTCCAGGACCTCGTAATTCTAAATCTTTTTCTGACAATACAAATCCATCATTCGTTTCGGTCATAATACGCATTCGTTCTTTTCCCGTTTCCGATTTTGGATCCGCGATTAATAAACAATACGATTGTTCACTACCACGCCCAACACGTCCTCTTAGCTGATGAAGCTGTGATAAACCGAAACGCTCTGCATCATAAATAACCATTACAGTCGCATTCGGTACGTTCACACCCACCTCAACAACTGTTGTCGACACAAGAATTTGCACTTTATTTTCACTAAATTGCCCCATTATCTCTTCTTTTTCTTGAGATGATAATCTTCCATGCATTAATCCGACTTGACATTTCCCCTGATAATGATGAGTCAGCATACTATGTAAGTCGATTGCATTTTGTACATCAAGTTTCTCAGATTCTTCAATTAGAGGACAAATAACATATGCTTGTCTTCCTTTTTTTATCTCTTTCTCTACAAAACCGAGAACACGATCTAACATGTCATGTTTTGCCCAGTATGTTTCAATTACCTTTCTACCAGCTGGCATCTCATCGATTATAGAAACATCCATCTCTCCAAATGCAGTAATTGCTAACGTACGTGGAATTGGTGTTGCTGTCATAAATAATACATCTGGACTTTCACCTTTCTCACGTAAAACTCGTCGCTGCGCTACACCAAATCGATGTTGTTCATCAGTAATCACGAGACCTAACCTATGAAAAATAACTTCATCTTGAATTAAAGCATGCGTTCCAACAAGGATATCTATTTCTCCTTGTTCTAATTTTGCCAAAATCTCTCGGCGTCTCACACCTTTAACTGAACTTGTTAACAATTCAACCTTCATACCAAAGTGCGAGAACGTCTCTGCGAGCGATTGATAATGTTGTTCTGCTAAAATTTCTGTTGGAACCATTAAAGCACCTTGATAATGCGCTAATTTCGCTGCATAAAGACCAATTGCAGCGACCACCGTTTTACCAGAACCTACATCACCTTGCAGCAGACGATTCATTCGATAAGGAGATGTCATATCTTTCATAATTTCATCTACAACTCGGCGTTGCGCACCAGTTAATGGAAACGGAAGTGCATCGATAAACTCTTGCAATTCTTCTGAAGGAATTTCTTTTTTCGTCCCTTTCGAATTTTCCCTCTCCATTTTTCGTAACGTTTGCATTTTCAACTGAAATAAGAAAAACTCTTCATATACAAACCGGCGACGCGCTTGCTTCAAGTCTTCCTGCCCCGATGGAAAATGCAAAGCCCGAAGTGCTTCATAACGTGGCAGTAATTTATACCGACTTAGCAATCCATCTGGTAACACTTCAACTATAGAGTCTCCATACTCCTTTAACGCTTGTGCAATAAAACGGCGCATCTGTTTTACTGTAAGTTTCCCTTTCACTGAGTACACAGGCTCCACTTCTTGTTGACGTACAACCGGTCCAAAATGAAGTTCTGATACCGCAATCGTTTGACGATGCTGGTCCCATTTTCCAGTAATCGTTACCGTTTCATCTAAATTTAACTTCTGCTTATAGTACGGCCTATTAAAACATACAGCTGTAATTAAATAACGACCTACGAGGACACGAACCGTAAGACGCGACTTCTTCTTCCCGTAATATTGCAGTAAAGGAGCACTATGAACTTTTCCCTCAACTGTTACACGTTCATCATGCTTTACTTCTGCAAGATCTTTCATCGCATAGTCTTCATAACGGTACGGAAAATGTTCTAATAGATGAGAAACTGTATAAATTCCCATCTCGTGTAGTAATTCAGATGTTTCTCCTCCGATTCCCTTTACATCCGTAACAGGAACTTGTACAACTTCATTCAAGATTCTCACGCTCCGTCACATTATTTTTTGATTCATTATCCATTAACATGATTGACATCTGTAATCGCTCTCTTTCACCTTATATATTCTATCATAGGCATTCTAAGAGAAACTACTCAAATCCCTCATAAACAACACGAAAGAAAAGAGCCTCACTATTAGCAGCAAGGCTCTTTTTTATCTTCAATATGCTAGCCTTTTGAATAAAAACTAGTAATAAACTTCATATTACTACTTATTATCCATTAGCAAGTAAGTAATCCCTTTATTTTCAAAACGAATTTTTTCTTATTCTACAGAGAAGATGAAAGAATACACCGGTTGGTTTCCAGCATGTACTTCTACTTCTGCATCTTCAAAATTCTCTTCTACAAACTCAACTAATTCAGCTACTTCTTCATCAGTTGCATCTTCACCTTGTAGAATCGTTACGATTTCAGAATCTTCATCAATTAGTGCTTCTAGTAATTGCTTCGCAGCTCCTACTTTTTCAGCATTTGTTGATACGATTTTTCCATCTGCGATACACATGAAATCATCTTTTTGAATTGCCACACCATCAATTTCCGTATCACGTACAGCATACGTAATTTGACCTGTTTTCACATGAGATAAAGCTTCTTTCATGTTTTCTTCATTTTCCTTTAGCGTTCCAACTGGATTAAATGCTAACATTGCAGCCATACCTTGAGGAACTGTTTTTGAACGAACTACAATCACTTCTTGATCCACAACTGACGCTGCTTGTTCTGCTGCCATTACGATATTCCCGTTGTTCGGTAAAATAATGATTTTTTCAGCGTTTGCTTCTTCAATCGCCTTCACGATATCCTCAGTACTTGGATTCATCGTTTGGCCACCTTCGATAACTTTCGTCGCGCCAATGCTTTCAAATAAAGTTTTAATACCAGATCCCATAGCTACAGTTACGATACCATATGGTTGTTTCTCTTTAGGCTGGCTAGTTGGCTCAGGCATCATAGCAGGCTCATCTAATAAAGCAGTATGCTGTTCACGCATATTCTCTACTTTAATCTTGATTAAACTACCGTAACGTTGTCCGTAGTTCATAGCGTCTCCAGGATGTTCTGCATGAATATGAACTTTTACAATTTCATCATCAGATACAACTAGTAGTGAATCACCATACACACTAATATCTTCACGGAATTTTTGTTCAGAGAAATTATGTTCTTTCACTTTATCAGCTTCTAATTTCACCATGAACTCCGTACAATATCCATACTTAATATCTTCTGTACTCAATTGGCTTTGTACACTACGGTGATGTTCTGCGCGCACCATTTCATTCATAGATGGTTGGGCAGGTGCATCAGAAGAAATCGTTTCTCCTTTTAAGTCAGCTAAAAACCCTTCGTAAACTACTACAAGACCTTTACCACCGCTATCTACAACGCCAACTTGTTTTAATACAGGTAATAAATCTGGCGTACGATTTAACGATGCATTTGCTTCTTTCACAACGTCTTCCATAAACAAAACAAAGTCGCGCTGTTTTTTCGCAACTGTTACTGCATATTTACCCGTTTCTCTTGCAACCGTTAAAATCGTTCCTTCAATCGGTTTCATAACCGCTTTGTAAGCCGCCTCTACTCCAGCTTCTAAAGCTGCAGCAAAATCAACTGTTGTTAATTCTTCTTTTTGTTCAATGGATTTCGAGAAACCACGGAACAACTGAGATAAAATAACTCCAGAGTTACCACGAGCTCCCATTAATAATCCTTTGGCTAAACTTACGCCGACTTTACCAGCATGTTGTGAAGGATTTGCTTTCACTTCACGTGCGCCTGAAGTCATAGATAAGTTCATGTTTGTACCGGTATCGCCATCTGGAACTGGAAATACGTTTAATGCATCAACAAGCTGAACATTATTTGTTAAATTATTCGCTCCTTGAATGATCATTTGTGATAAACGTTTTCCATCAATTTTTTGAATTGACACAGATTTTCCTCCTTAATGCACATTACAAGTTTATTACTTTAACTCCTTGTACGTAGATGTTTACAGAATCTACTGCTAGTCCTACAGTTTGATCTAATGTATATTTCACTTTCGTCTGCACGTTATGTGCTACTTCTGAAATTTTCGTACCATAGCTCACAATAATATACATATCAATATGTACTTCATCTTCATCTTTACGAACAATAACACCTCTAGTGAAATTTTCTTTTCGTAAAATGTCTGTTAATCCATCTTTTAACTGATTTTTTGATGCCATACCTACGATACCGTAGCAATCTACCGCGGCACCTCCAGCAATTGTTGCAATTACATCTGTACTAATATCAATTTGACCGTACTTCGTTTTAATTTCAATTGACATCTCGTTTTCCCCCTTCATAAATGGTGAAAGTGAGTTAGACTACTTTAGTTACTATCATATAATCTTTTTAAAGAAAATTCCATCGTTCTTTCTTTTGCACTCTCATATTTTATGTTGAAAACTACACTTTTTTATGATGAGCAAAATAGTCCATTGTTATTATACAACATGTATCACTATAATATGTCAAGCAATTTTTCTTGATTTCAACTTTTCTTCATTGACATATAGTGTCAAGTAATTTTTCTTGATTTCTTTTTTCTACAGTGTTGCATTCTCTTTTTAGTTGTGTTAAATTATAGTAGTGTTTTTAGCATCGCATAAAAGACTAACATTGAAAAATTACGTATGGTAAGGTATCAAGGGAGGGAAATATAAATGGCTCGTGTTTGTGCTATTACTGGAAGAAAAGCTCGTTCTGGTAACTCTCGTTCTCACGCAATGAACGCTACAAAACGTAAGTGGGGCGCTAACCTTCAAAAAGTTCGCGTACGCATCGACGGAAAAGTTCAACGTGTTTACGTTTCTGCTAGAGCATTAAAATCTGGCAAAATCGAACGTGTTTAATAATAAAAAAAAGAGCCGCTAGGCTCTTTTTTTACTATACCAATGGAAAAAGCACCGGTAATAGGTGCTTTTTTTAATCTTTTTTGAAGGTATTTAACATGGCACGAACAATTCCACCAAGAAATTTAGGTAACTTAATTGTATAAAATCTCATGGTTTCCCTCCTAATCCCCATTACTCCACTTGGTCACTATATGATGTAAGGAGCAAAATTGTTTCTTTAATCAGTGCTTCTTATCACCATTAATATGCCAGAAGTAAATGAAAAAGTACCTTTTTCCTCAACCAGTTCATTACTAATACAAAGTGTGGATCCCCACTCTATTTTTTTATTCGTTAGAGGATATTTAAAACCAAGTAATGTAATCCCTTCCACTATTTCAGTAACAGGCACAAAAGATACATAAGGGAAATTTTTATTTTCTTCAATTATATGTGTACCCACTCTTTTTACACTTATTTCATTGTGATTGTCTACAATACACATCTCTATTCCTACTTCTAATCCTTTTAAAAGCATTTGTATATTCGCTAAACCGTGATCAAGTCTTCCGCCAGTAGCACCAAAAATACGAATGAGTGCCGGCTTTTGTTCTAACGCCCAGTTAATCGCAATTTCTAAATCTGTTTGATCTTTTTCACGAGGAACAATATGTAAATCATTTGTTTGTTGCCCTATCCATGCTAATTCTTCTTCAGTAACCGAGTCATAATCTCCAAACGCAACAGCAGGAGTAATACCTCTTTTTAATAAACGATATACTCCTCTATCAACTGCCGCCCACACTACTTTCTCATTTTCATATGAAGAAAAATCTGCACAATATTCCGCGGGTCCTCCCGCTAAAATATGAATAATCATGTTTCCTTCCCCTTCTATTGTAAAAAGGCAATCTGCCATTCGGTAGATTGCCTTTTTACATATTTTTTCTCTACCCTTTATAAATAGTGAAAACTTACTACACTAGAAGATTCACTGGGATAAAGACTCGTTCATTCATTATCCACGAATGACACGAATTGCTTCACCGCGGTCTTTTTGATTGTATACCGCTGACCCAGCTACAAGTACATTTGCTCCTGCTTCTACACAAAGTCTTGCTGTTTCAGCGTTTACACCACCATCAACTTCAATTTCTACTTCTAGATTGCGCTCTTTAACCATTTCTGCAACTTGTTTAATTTTCGGTAATACAGAATGGATAAATTTCTGCCCACCAAATCCAGGGTTTACTGTCATAAGTAATACCATATCAATATCTTCTAATACATGCTCAATCACTGAAACTGGCGTATGCGGATTTAATACAACTCCTGCTTTAATGCCATGAGATTTAATTAACTGAATTGTACGATGTAAATGAGGGCAAGCCTCTACATGAACAGTAATAATATCCGCTCCCGCTTTTGCGAAAGTCGGGATATAGTTATCAGGATTTTCAATCATTAAATGTACATCTAACGGTAACGATGTGATCGGACGAATTGCTTCTACAATTAATGGTCCAATCGTAATATTTGGTACGAAATGTCCATCCATTACATCGACGTGAATGTAATCCGCTCCGCCTTTTTCTACATCTTTAATCTCTTCCCCTAATTTTGAAAAATCTGCTGATAAGATCGATGGTGCAATTTTAATCATAACTAATACCTCGGCTTTCTCTCTCTAATTTCTTCTACAAATTGTTTGTAATTCTTATAACGATATTCTGTAATCTTCCCCTCTTCAACCGCAGCCTTCACAGCGCATTTCGGTTCAGAAAGATGTGTACACCCTCTAAATTTACAGTATTGGCTCGCTTCTTTCAACTCTGGAAAACAATATGTAAGATCTTCTACCTCTATATCTATGAAATCGAGTGAACTAAAACCAGGTGTATCTGCAACTAGTCCGCTTCCAATCGCAATTAATTCTACGTGTCTTGTCGTATGTTTCCCGCGTCCTAAATGTGAGGAAATATCATTCGTTTTCAGTTCTAATTCTGGACGTAAGACGTTAAGCATAGAAGATTTTCCAACACCAGATTGTCCCGCAACAACGGAAACACAACCTTCTAAGAACGGTTTTAAAATATCAATACTTTCCGATGTATTTATAGAAGTAAATAATACATCATATCCCATCTCACGATAGTCATTTGCATAAGATTCAACAGTCTCTCTCATTTTTTCATCCACTAAATCCATCTTACTAATGCAAATAATCGGCTTAATGTTATGATATTCAATCAGCACTAAAAATCGATCTAACAGTCCCGGATTAAAATCTGGTTCTACTGCTGAAAAAACAAGAATTGCTTGATCAACATTAGCAATAGGAGGCCTGACAAGTTCATTTTTTCGATCAAATACTTCAAGCACGTATCCTTCACTTGAATTATCAGCCTGAAAAACAACTTGGTCTCCTACCAGTGGTGTAATTTTATTTTTTCTAAACACACCACGCCCACGACATTGTGTAATCCCTTCTTCATGCTGCACATAATAAAATCCACTTAGAGCTTTTACAATTTTTCCTTCTGGCATATAATTCTCCTTTATTCTGTATAAAGTGAAGCTGTAATTCATATTGAATGGATTATCATTCTTTAAATAAAGATTTCAAAACCCGTCATATATACACATTAATATATTTAATCTACCATCAAATTTAAAATATTATTTATAACAGTATCACTTTTATATCTTTTTGAATCATATATTTTTGCCTGTTATACAGTCCACTATATGTAGACAGCATAACAGGCAGAAGTAATACATTCCATTCTCTCTAAAAAGAAAATGGAATTCATTATTATTGAGTTGGATATGGTACTTCTTTGTCAATAATCGTTACACCATCTCGTACAATTTTATAATGTCCTTTTGTACCTTCTTGAATTACAAATTCTAATGAAATAGTTGCCGACTCTGAAATTGTTCTAGTTTCAATTGGTCTATCCATTTTTTGTTGCATATCTTCTTTATAAATTTCTATCGTTTGCGGTTTTTTCTCACCTATTATAGAAGACTCATACGGAATAGAAATATTATCCACTTTCACTGTTTTCGTTACTTTCGGCTTAGGACCATCTGAAATAACAATCGTCACTTTATCTCCTTCTTTTAACGGCGTTCCTGGTTTTGGAGATTGCGAAATTACAAGTCCTTTATCAACAGTATCGGAATACTCTCGTTTTATATCTGGAGTTAGTTTCCTCTCATTCAAATAACCATTGACACTATTTTCAGTCCATCCTGAAAAATCACCTGGTCTAATTTGATAAGGACCTTTACTTACCCAAATTTTCAAGTCTTGTTCCGCCTCTACTACCATTTGATCCGGCGTCGGAATTTGCTCAACGATTTCACCTTTTGGTCTATCATTTTCAATATAATTTATTGTAACTTGTTTATATTTTTCTTCTAATTCAGACCTTATGCTCTCAAAATCTTTTCCTGTGAAATCAATCATCTTACTTTTCTTTTTCCCACCTGATTGATAGATAGTAATTTTAGAGTTTTCTTTCACGACTCTTCCTGCCACAGGGTCTGTTTTTATAACATTACCGGTTTCAACATCATCTGTATATACAATATTAGGTTCCGTAACCTCAAAACCCTTTTCAACTAATGTATTTACTGCGGTCGTATATTTCATACCAGCCACATCAGGTACTTTTACATCTTTTGGAATAAAGAATCCTGGAATAACAGTAAGGGCTAACGTTATTCCGATCGCTAAAAGTAAAAATGTTATAATTAAAACTTTGAGCCATTTATTACTTCGTTTTTTCTTCTTATTTAAACCCTCATCTTCTTTTCTTGCCTGTTCATCCACTTTACTTCCTTGTAAAACAATTGTTTCATCAGTTACATTTTCGAATAATTGTTCCTGTTGAATAACCGGAATCGCTTTTGTCGCTTCCATATCTTCCGGTATGTAAAATGGCTGCTCATTTATCCTCTCTGGATATAGCGCAGTTTCAATATCTCGTTTCATCGCATTAGCAGATTGATATCGATGAAACGGATCTTTCGCAGTTGCCTTTAATATAATATTTTCGACACTTTGCGGAATACTTTCATTCCATCTTTTTGGAGACGGAATTTCACTTTGTAAATGTTTTAAAGCTATAGCAACAGCAGATTCGCCAGAAAATGGTTGTCTTCCTGTTAACAACTCAAACATAACAATCCCTAGGGAATAAATATCTGATTGTTTATTTGCTATCCCGCCACGCGCTTGTTCTGGTGATAAATAATGCACCGAACCGAGTACTGAATTTGTATGTGTAATTGTTGTTGCACTTGTAGCTGTCGCAATTCCAAAATCTGTTACTTTTATTACTCCATCAGCTCGAATTAAAATATTGTGCGGTTTAATATCGCGGTGCACAATTTCAAAATGATGGGCGTGTGCCATGGCGGATGTTAACTGCTCCATAATATCAAGAGCTTCTCCTATCGGTAACATTCCTTGCTCAATTATGTATTGCTTCAATGTTTGTCCTGGTACATACTCCATTACAAGATAATATATACCATCTTCTTCTCCGACATCATACATATTCACAATATTTGGATGCGACAACGTTGTAACAGACTGCGCTTCTCGATGGAAACGTTTAATAAACTCTTCGTTATTTGAATAGTCGAGTCTTAATATTTTCACCGCTACATCTCGGCCTAGTATATCATCATGAGCTAAATAAACATTGGCCATTCCACCGCCACCAATCATTTTCAGTAGCTTATAACGGTCATTTAAGCGTTTTCCAATCAGCACGTTGCACTTCACCTACTTTCGTTTGTCGAACCCGCATAATCAATGAGAACAAGGGTGATATTATCTTCCCCGCCACGATCATTCGCCAATTGAATGAGACGTTGTCCCTTAGTTTCTAGCTGTTCATTTAACTGTAAAACTTGTTGCATATCAGCAATAGAAACTTTGTTAGATAGTCCATCAGAACAAAGAAGTAACTGATCATCTTCCTCTAGCACTAATGTTTTCACATCTAATCCGACTTTCTCTTCTGTTCCTAATGCCCTTAACAAAACATTCTTTTTCGGGTGATATTCTGCGTCTTCTTTTGAAATTTCACCATGTCTCACAAGTTCATTAACAAGTGAGTGATCTTCCGTTACAAGCGAGATTTCCCCCTCTGATACCATATAACAACGACTATCTCCTATATGACCTATCGTCACAAAATTTGGTGTACAAATCGCTATTATAAGTGTTGTTCCCATACCATTACATTCTACATGTTGCTTAGAGTATTCATATATACGCTCATTAATAATCCCCACGCTAGTATGTAACCACTCTTCTACTTTTTTTGGCTCGTTCATATTATGCGTTTGCTTCCAATAATCATGGAATAATTGAATGGTCATCGAGCTAGCTACATCACCAGCTCGATGACCTCCCATTCCATCTGCTACTACCGCTAAAATATTTCCATCTAAATTGTGAAAAACTCCTGCACTATCTTCATTATGTTGACGAACTTTTCCTTTATCTGATAGAAACACGGCTTTCATCTCGTCACCTCGTCTCTTCTTTGCGCTCCTTCGCACGCAACTGACCGCAGGCTGCATCAATATCATGACCTTGTTCACGGCGAATCGTTACATTTACTCCACGATCTTTTAACGTTTTTTCAAATAAGAAAATTTGTTCACGTGGCGTACGTACATAATCACGTTCAGGTACGTAGTTTACCGGAATTAAGTTCACATGACATTTTACACCTTTCAAGAGCGCAGCAAGCTCTTCAGCGTGCTCAACTTGGTCATTTTCGCCTCCAAATAGTCCATATTCAAAAGTAATACGACGCCCTGTTCTATTTACATAGTATTTAATAGCTTCCATCAAATCTGGTAGCTTATAAGCACGGTTAATCGGCATTAATTTTGAACGTAATTCTGAGTTTGGAGCATGCAGTGAAATCGCAAAATTAATTTGTAAATCTTCTTCAGCGAACTTATAAATTTTCGGGATGATTCCACTTGTCGAAACTGTCATATGTCTCGCACCAATATGAAGTCCTTTTTCATGATTAATGATGCGTAAGAATCCCATTAAATTATCATAGTTATCAAATGGTTCTCCAATTCCCATAACGACAAGAGAACTTACACGTTCTTCTGATTCATCAAGTGCACGTTGCACTTCTACTACTTGTGCTACAATTTCTCCAGCTTCTAAGTTTCGCTTTAAACCGCCAAGCGTCGAAGCACAGAACGTACACCCAATACGACAACCTACTTGTGTTGTTACACAAATGGAATTTCCATATTCATGTCGCATTAATACCGTTTCAATAGAATATCCATCATATAATTGGAATAAGAATTTAATTGTTCCATCCGAAGACGTTTGTTTTACTAACGTATTTAAAGTAGTAATATCAAAGGAATTCGACAATTTTTCACGCAATCCTTTAGAAAGGTTTGACATATCCTCATAATTTTTTACACGTTTTTTATATAACCAATCAAAAATTTGTCCAGCACGGAACTTTGGTTCTCCTTGCTCCTTTAACCAATCTTGCATTTCATGAAGTTGTAAAGAGTAAATTGATGGTTTTTTCGTTTCTAAATTTTTCTTTTGTTTTCTCACAGTCGTTTCCACGATGCTACACCTTCTTCCTTAAACAAGCAATATAAAAGCCATCTGTTGCAAAATAATGCGGTAAAATTTGTACTTGACCTTCATCAATATACGGACTTAACTTTTCTGGCATACGTTCTTTTATCGTAGTATCCCACTCGAACTCAGGATGCTCTTGTAAAAATCGTTCTATTACTTGTTCATTTTCTATTTTCTCAATTGTACACGTACTATAAACAAGGCGACCACCTTGTTTTAATAACGGTGCGATTTTTTCTAGTATTGCAAGTTGAATCGTCGATAGTCTTTCACTATCGCCTTTATCTTTACCTAACTTAATATCAGGCTTACGTCTAATTACACCAAATCCAGAACATGGGGCATCTACTAATATTTTATCAAACGTTTCATTTGCAAAGTGTTCTTGTACTTTTCTAGCATCTAATGCCTTTGTTTCGACATTTCCTAGACCAAGTCGCTCTGCTTGTTGTTTAATTAAACGTACTTTGTGTGCATGTAAATCAAGGGACATGACTTGACCAGTTCCTTTTAATCGCTCTGCAATATGCGTTGTTTTTCCACCTGGAGCAGCACAACTATCAAGAACTACATCTCCCTCATCTGGTTCTAAGGCACGTGCTACCAGCATAGAACTTTCATCTTGAATAGAAAGAAAACCTTTTTTAAACGCATCTGTGTGCGCTACATTCCCTCTTTCAATTTGAATTGCATCATCTGATAAATCGCCACGCTTCGCTTCTATACCTTCACTAGCTAATAATGTAATTGCTTCTTCTACTGTTATTTTATCAACATTTACACGCGCTGTTGGTACAGGCGGTAACATGTTCACTTCACACATTTTCTCAGCAGTTTCTAAACCATATTCTGAAGCCCATTCTTGGACAAGCCAAACTGGATGACTTGTTGCAATTGCCAAGCGTTCTACTGGATCTTTGATTTCATCTACAGAAGGTACACCTTCTCTTTGAATCGAACGTAATACACCGTTCACCATACCAGCAATTCCTTTATGCCCGCGACGCTTTGCAATCTCAACTGCTTCATGAATAGCCGCTCTTTCGGGCACTCGGTCTAAATAAATCATTTGATATAAAGATAAGCGAAGCAATACTCTTACCCACGCTTCAACCTTCTTTTTTAAAAAAGGCTGTAAATAATAATCTAATGTGTCACGACGTTGAATTGTTCCATATACAATTTCAGTTAATAAACCAATATCTTTTCTATCAATTGTACTTTTTTCAATTAGATTATTTAAAAGTAAGTTACTGTATGCACCACTTTTTTCTACTTGAATTAAACCATCAAGAGCTAATTCACGAACATTTTGTCTCATGCATTTTCTCCTAACTTCGTTCCAATTTCAGGTTTTGTGCCACGTAAAAATTGCGAACAACTCATACGCTTTTTACCAGAAGGTTGCAATTCTGTAACTTTAACACCCGTTTCATTACCAGTTGCTACAACGAAACCATCTTCTTCGATTGCAACAATCGTACCTGCTTCAGCTGATTTCGTTACAGGTACTTTTTCTCCCCACCATACTTTAACAACTTGTCCTGCTAAAGTTGTATAAGCAACTGGCCATGGATTCAATCCGCGAATGTGATTGTATACTTCTTCACCTGTTTTTGTCCAATCAATTTTCTCTTGCTCACGTTTTATATTATATGCAAACGTTACTTCTTCCTCGTTTTGTTTAATTGGTTCTAACTTACCTTGAATTAGTAAAGGTACTGTTTTAGATAGAAGATGTGCCCCTGCTTCACTTAACTTATCAAATAACGAGCCTGTCGTTTCACGCTCTTCAATTTCCACTTCTACTTGCGTTAAAATATCACCAGCATCCAATTTTTCTACCATATACATAATTGTAATACCTGTTTTTTCTTTCCCTTCCATAATTGCATAATGGATTGGTGCACCACCACGAAGTTCAGGAAGTAAAGAAGCGTGGACGTTAATACATCCATACTTCGGTGCTTCTAAAATTTCATTTGGTACAATTTGACCGAACGCAGCTGTTACAATTAAATCCGGCTCTAATGCCAATACTTTTTCATATTCGTCTTTTTCACGAATTCTTAACGGTTGTAACACTGGAATACCATGTTTTTCGGCTTCCACTTTAACAGGTGTAGGTGTTAATACTTTCTTTCTGCCTACCGGACGATCTGGTTGCGTCACAACACCTATTACATCATAGCCATCTTCAATAAGACGACGAAGCACCGGCACTGAAAAGTCCGGTGTTCCCATAAATACTACTTTTATCATTTAAAAACCGCTCCTTTTAATACCTATTCTAATTCGTTTTCCTCATAATATCTTGTCACTTTCGATGTAAATAACACACCGTGTAAATGATCGATTTCATGTTGAATTGCACGCGCTAAAAACCCTTCTGCTTCTAATAAAAATACTTTACCTCTGCGATTTTGCGCACGCACTTTAATATAATCCGCACGTTCCACTTCACCATAAAGTCCCGGGAAGCTTAAACAGCCTTCGGGACCTACTTGTTCACCACGTTTTTCTAATATCGATGGATTGATTAACTCAATTTTCCCAGTATCATCACCGATATCAACTACCGCCACTTGCAAGCTTACCCCTACTTGAGGCGCAGCTAAACCGACTCCGTCCGCAATTAACATTGTTTCATGCATATCTTTCAACAATTTCACTAACTTTTTATCAAAGTTAATTACTCTTTCACACGGTGTTTCTAACACTTCATTTGGATGCTTTACTATTTCTAAAACTGCCATATTTCCCTCCGCTACATTAACATTGTTGGATTAAAATCAATTGAGATTTGTAGCTCTTTTTGCATTTCTGCTTGATAATGTTCATTTACCATTTTGAGCACGTTCTTTAAGTTTGGTTCCCGTTTGTATTTTATCATGCATTGATAACGATATCTATCTTTTATCCTTGGAATTGCTGAAGCAACCGGTCCTAACACCATCGTTTGCTGCGAACAGTGCGTCCGTAAATGACCGACAATTTTTTCCGTCACTTGTACTGCCTTTAATAATTCCGGATGAGATACCGTCACAAGTACAACATAGTAATAAGGTGGGTATTGTCTCGTTCGCCTCATTTGCATTTCTTGATCAAAAAACACATCATATTGTTGGTTCTTTGCTAACTCTATACTATAATGTTCTGGCGTATACGTTTGAATGATAACTTCCCCTGGCAATTCATGTCGGCCTGCTCGTCCACTTACTTGCGTCAATAACTGATAAGTCTTTTCACTCGCCCGGAAATCAGGTAAATGAAGCATCGTATCAGCAGTTAAAACACCAACAAGCGTTACTTTCGGAAAATCTAATCCTTTTGCAATCATTTGTGTTCCAAGTAATATATCTGCTTTTTCTTCCCCGAACGCCTTTAATAATTTCTCATGCATCCCTTTACGACTCGTCGTATCTACATCCATTCGAATGACTCGTGCCTCTGGAAATAGTTTTGTAATTTCTTCTTCTACCTTTTGCGTACCTGTACCAAAGAAACGAATGTATGTACTTTGACAAGCAGGACACGCAGTCGGCATATTTTCTTCGTAACTGCAATAATGGCATTTTAAACGATGGTTCATTTTATGATATGTCAGCGAGATATCACAATGCGGACATTGTACAACATACCCGCAATCACGGCACATAACAAATGTAGAATGACCTCTTCTATTTAAAAAGAGCACCATTTGTTCTTTCTTTTCTAACCGATCTGCTATTTTTTCATGCAGCGCCTTTGAAAACATGGAGCGATTCCCGTCACGAAGTTCTTCACGCATATCAACAATCTCTACTGTCGGTAAAGCTTGTTCGTTCATACGTTTTTCCATCGTCAGTAATTCATACACACCTTTTTTCGCTCTTGCAAACGATTCAAGCGTCGGTGTTGCACTACCAAGAACGATAGGGCATTTATGATATTGTCCTCTCCACACAGCTACATCCCTTGCATGATACCTCGGATTATCTTCTTGCTTATAGCTCGATTCATGTTCCTCATCAATAATAATAATCCCTAAATTTTCAAAAGGAGCAAATACAGCTGAACGTGCACCAACTACGACTTTCACTTCTTTTCTTAAAATCTTACGCCATTCATCATATTTTTCTCCAACAGACAGCGCACTATGAAGAACTGCAACTTGTGAGCCAAATCTACCTTTAAAACGATCTACCATCTGAGGCGTTAGTGCAATTTCAGGAACAAGTACAATAGCTTCTTTTCCTTTCTCGAGCACCGCTGCTATAGATTGTAAATATACTTCTGTTTTTCCGCTTCCTGTAACACCATATAGTAAAAATGGATTGTAAGTTTCATTTGTAATTGATGATAAAATCGGTGTAATAACTTGCTTTTGTTCCTCAGTAAGTGGGAATGGTTTCGTTTGTTCAAAATCGTCATCGTCATACGGATTTCGGTACACTTCCACATACTTTTCTGAGAGTAGTCCCTTTTTAACAAGTGCTTTAATTGGAGCATCTGTTATTTGTAACTCTTCTGTTATTACTTTCAACGGTACACTTTTATAATTTTCCACAAAATAATAGAGGACATCTTGTTGTTTTTTACTTTTCAGTTCAAATGCTGCTAATTCTAATTTATCTTCTGACAACTCCGGTTGAACGACTCTTTGTTTCTTCTTTTGTACTTTATCTTTTACTTGATAAACAACTTCAATCGTGCCATGTTTAATTTCTTGTTGAATCGTGCGGTATAGATGTGGTTGCGTCTCAATCGCTTCCCAATCTATCGCTTCTCTGTCCTGGAATAAAAACAGTAGTTCAGGTGCTACTTCTTCTTGTTTGCGAAGCTGTAGACGTTTTTTATATGTTGCTTTTATCGCCGTTGGAAGCATAACTTGAAAAGCTGAAATCATATAACATAACGTTTCACTTGTAAGCCAATACCCTAGCTTTAACAACTCTTCATTTAAAACGGGTGTTACATCTAAAATTTCATGGATTGTCTTTAACTTCTTACTTTCTACTTCAACAGAATCTTTAATCCCAATAATAAAACCTTGCAATTTCCTTGGGCCAAACGGAACTACTACACGCATGCCTGTCTGGACAATATCTTCCCATTTTTTAGGGATAATATAATCAAATGGTCGATCTGTCTGACGTGCAGGTACATCAACAATTACACTTGCAAATTTCATAGACGATCATCTTCTAACATCATTTCAATTTGCTTTAATATTTCACGAGCAACCTCTTTCTTCGTTAAAAGTGGCAACTCTATAACTTCTCCATCTTTTCTATACATTGTTACAATGTTCGTATCTGTACCAAATCCAGCTCCTTGCGCCTTTACGTCGTTTGCAACAATCATATTCGCATTTTTCTCACGTAATTTTTTCGTTGCATATTCCTCTACGTTTGTCGTTTCAGCCGCAAAACCGATAAGTAACTGTTTGTCCTTCATCTCACCTAACGTTTTTAAAATATCTACTGTTCTCTCAAGTTCAATTACAGCATCGCCATTTTTCTTTTTCATTTTATTATCATGAACGTATTTCGGGCGATAATCTGCAACTGCTGCTGTTTTAATAACAACATCTACGTCTTCATAATGTTGAATAACCGCCTCTAACATATCTTGCGCAGATTCCACTTGCACCGTAGTTACATGTAATGGTGGATGTAATGCTGTCGGTCCCGAAACGAGTATGACGTCAGCACCTAAGTTCGCTGCCACTTCCGCAATCGCATATCCCATTTTTCCAGAAGAAAAATTGGTCATAAAACGAACTGGATCAATCTTTTCACGCGTTGGACCAGCAGTTATTAATATTCTTTTTCCATGTAATGGTTTTTGTTCTGAAAAAGCCTCTTCTAACCGTGCGATAATCGCTTCAGGTTCTTCTAATCTTCCTTTCGCTACATAACCACACGCTAAAAAACCTTCTCCGGGCTCAATAAATGTATACCCTAACGTTTTTAACGTCATCATATTTTTTTGAACAATTTTATTTTCATACATATGCACATTCATAGCAGGTGCAATCCACACTGGGGCTGTAGTAGCTAACAAAGTAGTTGTAATCATATCATCTGCAATACCGTTAGCTAACTTTCCAATACAATTGGCTGTAGCAGGTGCAACAAGTACAACATCTGCCCAATCTGCTAAATCGATATGAGCAATAACAGCTGAGTCTTTCTCATCGAATGTATCCGTATATACATCATGGCGAGAAAGCGCTTGGAATGTAAGAGGTGTAACAAATTTCATTGCCGACTCACTCATCATTACTTTTACAATAGCACCAGATTGTGTCAATTTACTCGTTAACGCAGCCGCTTTAAAGACCGCAATGCCTCCTGTTACACATAAAAGTATCTTTTTCCCTTTTAGCATATGGCTCGTCCTCTTTCTTTTTCAAACTTATCATACTGAAACAAGATTATCAGCTCATCAGTATCAATATTTCTTCCCTACCGTAAAAAAATAACAACCTACTTGTAAATAGGTTGTTACCGTTACATAGAAAATTATAAAGTCTATGTTTTAAATTGTCGAAGACAAAGTCTTATTCAGTTACTTTATCTTCACTTGGTACGTAGCTTAACGCTTCAATATCGATTTCTTCTAATGCTTTACCTACACATTTATGAGAAACTGGTTTTTCTACAACACAGTTATTAGCAAGTTGCATTTCGCGCGCACGTTTTGCAGCCACTGTTACAAGTGTATATTTAGAATCGATTTTTGTTAATAATGAATCAATTGATGGATTTAACATAATTATAGACCCTCCGTCATTTCTTTATAATATTTTGCTACTCTTTCGCGGCGGCAATGTTCGCCAACCACAATTGCTTTAATTCTTTCACAAGCTAGTTCAACTTGGTCGTTTTCTACAACGTAGTCGTAAGCGTCCATCATATCAATTTCTTCTTTCGCTACCGTTAAACGATTTTCAATAACATCTTCAGTTTCTGTACCACGACCGACAATTCGGTTCTTTAGTTCAGATAAACTTGGAGGTGCTAAGAAAATAAATACACCTTCTGGGAAAGCTTTCTTAACTTGAATTGCTCCTTGCACTTCAATTTCTAAGAATACATCTTTTCCTTCTTGTAATGTTTTTTCAACATAGTCAATTGGTGTTCCGTAATAATTACCTACGAACTCAGCCCACTCAAGTAATTTTTCATTACGAATCATTTCCTCAAATTCTTCTCTCTCTTTAAAGAAATAATCCACACCATCCACTTCACCTTCACGCGGCTTACGTGTCGTTACTGAAATGGAATACTGAAAACGTGTATCCTCATGACTAAACAGCTCTTTTCGAACCGTTCCTTTACCAACCCCAGAAGGTCCTGAAAGAACGATGAGCAATCCTCTTCTACTTCTCATAAATATGTAAAACCTACCCTTCCTCACTTAAATCTTCTTTATTATTCAAACGATGTGCAATCGTCTCTGGCTGAATTGGACTTAATACAACATGCCCATCATCCATAACAATAACCGCCCTTGTTTTTCTCCCATACGTAGCATCAAGCAAAGCATTATGTTCGCGTGCTTCCTGTACTGTTCGTTTAATAGGAGCTGACTCCGGACTTACAATAGCAATAATTCGATGAGCAGATACAATATTTCCGTATCCAATATTTAAAAACCGCATGGCCATAGTTTGCGCCTCCTAGTAAGTCTATCCGATTTCTCCACCACGTATAACTTTATATATTTTTTGAAAGCTACTCAATATTTTGTACTTGTTCACGAATTTTTTCAAGGTTATTTTTCATTTCTACAACATATTTTGAAATTGTTAAGTCATTTGCCTTAGAACCAATCGTATTAATTTCTCTATGCATCTCTTGCACGATGAAATCCATTTTCCTTCCAACAGGCTCTTCAATCTGCAGTGTTTCACGGAATTGTTCTAAATGACTTTGCAAACGAACTAACTCTTCGTGAATATCACAACGCTCAGCAAAGATTGCAACTTCTGTTAGCAATCTTTGTTCATCTAGATCTTGATTATGTAATTCCTTTAAGCGATTTTCTAATCGTTCACGATATTTTTGTGTAACAATTGGTGCATGCGGAATAATAGCATTTACACAATTGTGAATCTCTTGTAAGCGATACGCTATATCTTTATGTAATCGTTCTCCTTCGCCATCTCTCATCGTTTTTAACATATGAGCAGCTTGGCGAACAGCCTCATATAAACTGTTCTCAAATTGTTCATTTACGTTTTCTACCTCTTCAATCGCTGTTACTTCTGGCATTGCCATTAATTGCTCGAGTGTAATAGAATCTTGTAATTGAAATTTTCCTTTTATATCTTCCATAATTGATTGGTACTGCTCAAGAAGCGACCAATTCACACTTAATTTTCTTTCAACAAGCCCTTCACCCGCTATACTAATAGACACTTCAATACGTCCACGGCGAACTTGCTGTGCAATTATTTTACGAATTTTGTCTTCAAATACCATCATTTGCTTCGGTAGTCGAATACTCATCTCTAGAAAACGATGGTTCACCGATTTCATTTCTACTGTAATTTGAAAAGTATCACTCTCTACTTTCGACCTTCCAAATCCTGTCATACTACAAATCATTTTTTATCACATCCAAGCCATGAAATAACTCAATGAAAAAGGTAATAGAGACAAGGCTCTACTACCTTCTGTAAATTATATCACATTTTCATATCATTGACTATTTCAAGTTTAATCCCTTCTTATATAATATTGGCTTTTCCTTCTTCCCTTTTTTCCCTGTTAATAAAGAGCCTACTAATAAGAAGGTCGGAATTGACGATAAACCTCCAATTAACAACCAATCTCTCGCTTGTATTGGCATCGTGCTAAAAATCGGTTGTAACGGTGGATAATATATAACGACTAGCATGAGTAGTAATGAAATGATAACCGCTCCTACTAAATACACATTTCCAAACGGATTGCGGTGGAAAACAGAATGCTCACTTCGGCAATCAAATACATGAATCAGCTGAGCAAGTACCAATGTTGCAAACGCTACAGTTTGTGCATATTTCAGTTCATTTGGATGTTGATTATACGCAATAATAAATGCTACTAGCGTCACTGCCCCAATTAGAAAGCCACGACTTATAATTTTCCAGGCAAGCCCTCTAGCAAATACCCCTTCTTTCGGATGACGCGGCGTTCTCTTCATCACGTCTCCCTCGGCCTTATCCAAACCTAACGCCATCGCCGGTAAACCGTCAGTAACTAAATTCACCCATAAAATTTGAATTGGAACCATCGGCAGCGGTAGTGCAAGTAACATTGCAAATAACATGACCAAAATTTCTCCAACGTTCGATGCTAATAAATAACGAATAAACTTACGTATGTTCTCGTATATATTTCTACCTTCTTTAATTGCTGATTTTATCGTAGCGAAATTATCGTCCAGCAATACGAGAGAAGAAGCTTCTTTTGCAACATCTGTCCCTGTAATTCCCATCGCTATCCCAATATCCGCAGTTTTTATAGCCGGAGCATCGTTTACTCCATCACCTGTCATCGCCACTATATGTCCTTTATTTTGCAACGCCTTAACAATTTTTAATTTATGTTCTGGTGATACACGAGCAAATACATACGTATCTTCTACAACATTTTCTAATTCTTCTACATCCATAGTTGCGAGTTCTACCCCTTCAACAACGCGTCCACCTGGTGGTAAAATGCTTAATTGTTCTGCAATCGCCATTGCAGTCACTTTATGATCACCTGTAATCATCACCGTTCGAATACCAGCTTCTCTGCACTCTTTTACTGCCTGCTCTACTTCTGGTCTTGGCGGATCAATCATTCCTTGTATTCCAACTAACATAAAATCTTTTTCAACGTCTCTTTCATGTTCAATTGAGTCTGTTACTTTTAAAGGCTTAAAAGCAACTGCAATTGTTCGAAGTGCTTGACTACCTAAGCTATGAATAGCCGCCTGTACTTCTTTTCTATACAACTCACTTAATGGTTGCTGCTTATCCCCCCATAAAATCGTTTGACTCATTTGCAGAAGGACATCTGGCGCTCCCTTCGTAACGACAAACTTTTTACCCTCTCGATCTCGTACAATAACACTCATCATTTTTCGAGTTGAATCAAACGGAAATTCACGGATAATTTCAAATTTCCCTGTCAGCGCCTCACGCGTTATCCCCGCTTTCATTGCTGCAGCTACAAGCGCTCCCTCAGTTGGATCTCCATCTAATACATACGCCTTTTTCTTTTGAATAATATTTGCGTTATTGCATAACGAACCAAATGTAAGTAGTTGATAAAGTGATTTCGTCTTAGCTGGATTAATTTCTTTTTCACCTTTCATAAACGAGCCATTAGGTTCATATCCTTGGCCTGTCACTTTCCACAACTCTCCACCTGACCACATATGTGTTACCATCATTTTGTTTTGCGTCATCGTTCCTGTTTTATCAGAGCATATAACAGAAGCGCAACCTAACGTTTCTACTGCTGGTAACTTTCTTACAATTGCTCTCTTTTTTATCATACGCTGTACACCAAGTGATAAGGCTACTGTAACAATTGCTGGCAATCCTTCTGGAATAGCAGCAACAGCTAGCGACACACCCGCTAAAAACATATGATACACTTCATTCCCTTGATACACACCAGCTAACACGACAAGCGCTGTCAAAACAAGAGCCACAATAATTAATATTTTTCCGAGTTGCTCTAATCTTCTTTGCAGTGGTGTTTCCATCTGCTCTGCATTTTGTAACATATTTGCAATTTGTCCCATCGCTGTATTCATACCCGTTGCTACAACGACTCCTGTTCCAGACCCTCGTGTAATCATAGTACCCATAAAAGCCATATTTTTTTGATCACCAATTGAAACATCTTGCCCTTGCAATGCTTCTACTTTCTTCTGCACGGGTACTGACTCTCCTGTCAAAGCCGATTCTTCAATATATAAACTCGACGCCTCAACCAGACGTACATCAGCTCCAACACGATCGCCACTAGAAAATTTAATAATATCACCTAAAACGAGTGCTTTAGACGGTGCCTTTACCCACTTTCCATTTCGCAGTACAGTTACTTGCGGGGCGGCTAGCTCTTTTAAAGCTTCCAATGACTTTTCAGCCTTTCTTTCTTGAAAAAATCCGAGAATACCATTGATAATAACAATTGCCACAATCGCAATAGAATCAATGTATTCCCCTAAAAAAGCCGAAACGATTGTTGCACCAAACAAAACAAGCACCATAAAATCTTTAAATTGCGCCAAAAATACCATTAGTGCAGAAGGCCTTTTCGCTTCATCTAGTTCATTTGTACCAAATTTTTTTATTCGCCCTTCTGCTTCTTTCTCTGTAAGTCCAACCTTCACATTTGTATTCGTTCTTTCTTCCACTTCATGTGCACGCATTCCATACCAGTTCATCCTGCTATCGACCTCCTGATTCCAGACATACTCTATTGAAAGCTTATTCAGCCTCGTCCAAAAAAATGCTATAATTAACTTTTAGTTAGAAAGGAGCTAAATACAGTTATATAAAATATAGACCAAAAGAATTTACTGAAATAATCAATATGCCTATAAGAACTTTGCAGAGATGGGATAACAAGAGTGTATTGCCTACTTACCGAAACCCTAAAGGAAGAAGATATTATACAGATAAACATTATAAAGACTATATGGGGATTCAAGAAGAAAATACCGGAGGATGAAGATTTATGAAAAGAGCATATCTAATAGAAATCCATCCGACAAAAGAACAAATAATCCAAATAAACCAGACGATTGGTGTGTGTAGATATGTTTACAACCTGTATATCTCTAAAAACAATGAGCTGTATGAAGCCGAAGGAAAGTTTCTAAGTGGGTATGACTTTTCTAAATGGTTGAATAATGTCTATACAAAAGAATGTGACCAGTGGATAAAAGGAGTATCAAGTAAAGCTGTAAAACAAGCGATTATGAATGGAGATAAAGCTTTCAAACGATTTTTTAAGGGTTTATCTAAATTCCCACGATATAAGAAAAAGAAGAAGCAAGATGTGAAGTGCTATTTTCCTAAAAACAACAAAACAGATTGGACAGTAGAAAGGCATAGAATAAAAATCCCCACAATTGGTTGGGTAAGGTTAAAAGAATATGGATATATCCCTAAAAATGCAACTGTAAAAAGTGGCACAGTGTATCAAAGAGCAGGAAGATATTTTGTATCTGTACTTTGTGAAAGAGAAGAAGTAAGGGTAAAACCAATACTTAATAACATAGGTCTAGGGATTGATTTAGGGGTGAAGGATTTCGCTACACGTAGCGATGGTATCGTTCACGAAAACATCAACAAAACAATAAAAGTAAAAAAGATGGAAAAACGGTTAAAACGTGAACAACGCTCTTTAGCGCAAAAATATGAAAATCTAAAAAAGAGAGGTGAAAAATCTGTTACTAATAAAAGAGCGAATATAAACAAAAATATTCTTAGAGTGCAAAAACTACACGCTCGATTAGCGAATATTCGACTAGAGTATGTAAAGTCTATTGTAACGAATGTGGTGAAAACCAAGCCAACGTTTATTACTGTGGAAGATTTGAATGTGAAAGATATGCTGAAGAATAAACATCTATCTAAAACAATTGCCAAGCAGTCCTTTTATGCTTTTAAAATGTGGCTTTTGATGAAATGTGAGGGATATGGAATTGAATTACGTCAAGTAGACCGGTTTTATCCATCGTCAAAGTTGTGCTCATGTTGCGGTCAAAAGAAAGAGGATTTAAAGCTATCTGACCGGTTATATACATGTGAATGTGGCATTGTAATGGATAGAGATTTGAACGCAGCTTTCAATCTTTTACAAACAAAAGAATATACAATACTAACGTAAATAGATTGTATATATGTACGGTGGGCTACATCGGAATTTACGCCTGTGGAGTGTTACAGCAAACTGTAGTAGCGAGTAATTGGCGAGACAGGACACGTAGAAGCAGGAATACTCTAAGAATATACATTTGTCTATATTTTTAGTAGCAGTGTTCATTTATGGCATTCGATGGATTATTTACAAGAGCAATTACACATGAAATTGCAAATTCTCTTTACACAGGAAGAATTTCTAAGATATACCAACCTTCAAAATACGAGATTTTATTACATATTCGAGCAAACGGAAAAAATCAAAAACTGATTCTTTCCGCTCATCCGACATATGCACGTTTACACTTAACAAATCAAAATTATGATTCACCTGCACTTCCACCAATGTTCTGTATGCTTCTTCGTAAGCATTTAGAAGGTGGATTTATTGAAAAAATTGAACAAATTGATTTAGAGCGTATTATTCAAATTACCGTTCGTAGCAGAAATGAAATTGGTGATGAATCGCTAAAAACATTAGTAATTGAAATTATGGGACGACATAGTAACATCATTTTAGTAGATACAAAAACAAACAATATTTTAGATAGCTTAAAACACGTTTCCTTAGCAGTAAACCGACATCGAACTGTATACGCTGGAGCTGAATATATTGCACCACCAGCACAACATAAAATTAACCCACTTCAGATCGAAACAAATGATGAATTTATTAGACCGCTAGACTTTCTATCTGGAAACATGGATAAACAGCTGGTCGGAACCTTTACCGGAATATCACCATTATTCGCAAAAGAAGTAGTGAAAAAAGCAGGTATGGTAAATGAAAAAGCATTAGCTAACGCATTTTTCTCCATACAAAAACCATTATTAACTCATACATATTCACCAACAATGACTACTTCAAATGGGAAAGAATTCTTTTATCTTTTCCCTCTTGCGCACTTAGCTGGAGAAGACAAGACATTCTCATCTGTTAGCGAATTGCTAGACCGTTTCTTTTTTGGAAAAGCAGAGCGTGACCGTGTAAAACAACAAGCTCATGATTTAGAGCGCTTTATGCAAAACGAAAAAAATAAAAATGAGAAAAAACTCATTAAACTAGAAAAAACATTACAAGATGCTGGAAAAGCAGATAAATATCAACTATTTGGCGAACTACTTACAGCCAATATGTACGCTTTGAAAAAAGGCGATAAAGATATTGAAGTCGTTAACTATTATGATGAAAATGGCGGAACTGTAAAGATCGCATTAGATCCTTTAAAAACGCCATCTGAAAATGCACAACGCTATTTCCAAAAGTACCAAAAAGCGAAAAATTCAGTTGTTGTTGTAGAAGAACAAATCGAAAAAACAAAGGAAGAAATTCTTTATTTTGATAGCTTACTTCAACAAATGGAAGCTGCTTCTTCAAAAGATATTGAAGAAATTCGTGAGGAATTAGCTGAAGAAGGTTATATGCGCAATCGTAAAACGAAAAACGGAAAGAAAAAGCCTACTAAACCAGTATTAGATAAATATGTAGCAAGTGATGGCACAGAGATTTTCGTCGGTAAAAACAATAAGCAAAATGATTATTTAACAACGAAATTTGCCCGTCGTGATGAAATTTGGTTACATACGAAAGACATACCTGGTTCTCACGTTGTCATTCGTTCTTTAGAACCTGCTGACGAAACTTTACTAGAAGCTGCCAAAATTGCTGCTTATTACAGTAAAGCAAAAGAGTCTAGTTCTGTACCTGTTGATTTCACCAAAATACGCCATGTGAAAAAACCGAGTGGTGCAAAACTTGGTTTTGTTACGTACGACAATCAGCAAACCGTATATGTTACACCGGATGCTGATACTGTAATGAAATTAAAAGCTTAAATATAAAAATGCGTTGCTCATAAGCAACGCATTTTTATATTCGTTCCAACTAGTTCATATACCCATTCACTAATTCATAACATCTTTCTTTTGTCATCTTGTATTTCTCCTCTGAAGCATCTATACGTCTCATCGTCCCGTTATTTGTATCAGTACCAATTGCTTTAACCTTACTTTCCTTTTCTTTAACCCACGCAATTTGTTTCGTTTTTAATGACTGAAATGCATCAGGGGACATCGTATTTTTTAATGTACTGTAAATTTCATTTAGTTTATTATCCCACAGTTCATAATTTCCTTCTATTTCATTTACTATGTCATTTGTTGACATGACATTTGTATGTTTTTCTTGGTTTTCTAGAGCCGCTAACTCATTTAAAACCTTACTTTTACCTACTGCTGACGAAGTTTCTTTTTTAGTCTGCTTCTCTTCTTTAGAAGTAGCATGCGTACTCATGTTATTTTCCTTAATGTTTTCGTGTTCTTGACTACTATTTTCTTTCGCTTCTTTTTCCTGCTTTTGCTCATCTAAATTATATGTAATAACCGATGTTTTTGCATCCACAGCTATTGATCTAGTATTTTCTTTAAAAATATATTTTTTGTCACCACTGTTTTCTTCTTTAACAAAATCGACATTCTTAAAGCCTCGAATTTTCAGAAACTCACTAGCTTCTTCCTTCGTAAGTTTTAAATCTCTCGGTGTATGCGATGACCATTTATCCATTAACCATTTTCCATCTTTATGAACGAAAATAAACTCCCATATCTCTGCTTCATTTCCCATATCATTTGAAGGTATAATCGTTTCAATCATTAAATTTTTATCTTTCTGTGTATACGTTAATCTCATTTCTGGTTCAATATTAATAGGGAATGGCAACATATCTGTCTCTCTAGATCTATTAAATGTTTCAAGCGAATTAGGAAGCTGGTTCTCTACAAATTTTTCTGTAACTAATCCCTTAACTCCTTTTTTCGCTGTCGCCAAATCTCCAGGGTTATTTCGACTCCATCCATTTTCTTTTTCCATCTCACTAAATGCATTTGCTATTGCATCTACACTCTTTCTTACAATCTTTTTCGCTTCTTTTTCTGTCACTTCCGGCGCTTCATCAAGCTGTTCAATCGTTTCATTTGCTTGAGCTTTGATTTCACTTTTTTCACACCCTGTTACAACTAGCATACTAGCAGCGAAGCAAAATGACATGACTTTACTTAATTTCTTCATATACTCACATTCCTTATTCCTATTTATTCGTTACGCACCTTTATCTACAAGAACACATAACGACCTCTTATTATACCAATTATCACCATTTATTTATACAAAAAATATAATATTAGAATTGAAAGATTATAATATGCAAGTTTACATTACTGTATAAATTTTTTACATCCTCATTTTATATTTGTCTAGTTTTTTTGACACAAAACTCCCTCTTCTCTTTTATTGTCAATAAGTATATTGGCACAATTTTTGCTTTATTAAATATAAAAAGGAGGCATTAAAATGAATATAAGAATAACTAATATCCAAAAACAACTACATAAGTATGGAATTGACGGGTTACTTATTACAAAAAAAGAAAATCGTCAATATGCAACAGGCTTTACAGGTAGTGCTGGCGTCGTCTTAATCTCTGCGGATCAAGCTGTTTTCATAACAGATTTCCGCTATGTAGATCAAGCAAAATCACAAATACAAGATGCTGAAATTGTTATGCATAAAGGAAATTTAGAAAAAGAGATTGCACATCAAGTATCGAAATTAAACATTCAAAAACTTGGAATTGAAGAAAACAACATGACATTGCAACAATATAAAAACTTGCACAAATACGTACATACGGAAATGATTCAAGTGTGCGAAATTATCGAAAGTATTCGTATCATTAAAGACACGCCTGAAATAGAAACAATGAAAATTGCAGCTCATATTGCGGACGAAGCATTTCACCACATTCTTACGTTTCTAAAACCGGGAATAAGTGAAAATGATGTACGAGATGAGTTAGAATTTTTCATGCGAAAAAAAGGAGCTACATCTTCATCATTTCAAATTATTGTAGCTTCTGGTGTTCGTTCTTCTCTTCCTCATGGCGTTGCATCAAATAAAATAATCGAGCGGAGCGACATCGTTACATTAGATTTCGGTGCACTTTACGACGGATACTGTTCCGATATAACACGTACTGTAGCAATCGGGGAACCATCAGAAGAATTTAAAAAGATATACAATATTGTACGAGAAGCATTAAAACGCGGGACTGAAGCGATTAAACCTGGAGAAACTGCAAAACGTATCGATGATATAACGAGAAACTACATTACTGAGCATGGATACGGTCAATATTTTGGACATTCTACTGGTCATGGTCTTGGATTAGAAATTCATGAACCTCTCCGCCTATCCCAAGAAAGTAAGGCTACTTTAGAAGAGGGTATGGTCGTTACAGTTGAACCAGGTATTTACATACCTAACTGGGGCGGTTGTAGAATTGAAGATGATATTGTCATTACAAAAGACGGATATGAAGTTATTACAAAATCAAATAGAGAACTAATTGTAATCCCTTGTTAATATTTTGAAATTTTCAACAGGATTTTTTCTCTGCACATAGAATGCCTTCTCTGGAGTATTCGTTTAAAGAGGGGGAATTGTAATTGAACTTTGTAATAGATAAAATCGATGGTTTACATCCTGAATTTTCCAAACTAGTTTCCATGATGAATTACGCTCGCTATACAACAATGCAAGCGGTGGAAGATTTAACAATGGAAGAACTTGATTATTTATATAATGAGGAAGCAAATTCAATCGGCATGCTATTATATCACATGGCTGCTGTTGAATTTTATTACCAGATTCATACTTTTGAAGACCGCGAACCAACGGAGGCCGAACTAGAAAGATGGTTACCTGGCCTCGAGTTAGAAGCTCTTGGACGTGAGAAAATAAAAGGAAACTCTATAGAATTTTATATTGATACATTACAAGAAGTACGTTCCAAAACAATTGAAACATTCCAATCGTTACCTGATGAATGGCTGTTTAAAACGACAGACTTTTGGTATGACAAACAAGCAAATAACTATTTTAAGTGGTTTCACGTATTTGAAGATGAAATCAATCATCGCGGACAAATTCGTTTAATTAAAAAGATGCAAAAAGCTCATTCAATAAAATGAGAAAGTGCCACCGAATAAGGTGGCACTTTTTTTATTCATTAGCAAATAACTTTTCATTTACTTTTTTAGCGACTAGCGCTACCACTATTAAAACACACATTAAATATAGTAATTTTGCAATAAATAACCAGCCTTGAAACATTACAATCCCATCTATTATTTCATTTCCCTTCAGTAACAAAAATGGAATCGTGCTAATTATAATAACAAACTCGATGCTGAAAATAATTTTCTTTTTTCGGCTGTATGCTTTCCACTCGTCCCAGCGATACATAGGAGCAAAAACCAACACCCCTATACATAATATAACTGGCACCCATGCACTGTTAAGAAATTGTCCTGAAATAACTGATAATAGCAAACAAACGAGCACACCATAATACCCAATTTTCTCTCTCATTCATACTCCACCATTCTACTTTTCCTTTAATATGTAACTTGTTATCCTTATAACAATTCTTAGAAAAACAACAACTACAATGACAATATAAAGCCCCTTCGCAGAAGACATCCACTCTTGAAAAATAGACATTTTTTCCATTTGCTTCTGCCCTTCAATTAAAATAAATCCTACGAAAAATGAGCAAACAACAATGGTACCTATCATAATTCCGATATTTTTCTTACTATATTGTTTCATATCATCCCAGTTATATAACAGTACAAAAACAAATCCGAAAACAGGTATAATACTGATCCATTCATTGTTTGTAAACAAGTTTAAAATGATTAATAGACTACAAGATATAACGAATCCCCAAAATCCAATTTTTTTGTGCATAAGCCCTCCTTTAATTCCATTTTTAGGATTAATTGTATTGTAACATCCATTTATCATTCTTACCATTACAGTACATGAAATTTTACTTTTTCTTTTTCTTTTTCCTATACTCACATACTTTCACCGCTTTCATACAATAAACTACACGAATGCCTAAAGGATGTGAATGTTATGGCAGTTGAATTAACGCTATTACACGCTCTCTATGTTATTTGTTTACTCACCATTATTACCTTTTTTATTTTCCGAAAGGATACGACGATTATTTGTATCGTTTTTATCTTTTTATTAGCATTAACAGCTACAAGTTCTATCCCTCTTGCTATTAGCGGTATTTTTCAAAGTTTCATTTACGCTATTACTGAACTTTTACCAACTATATTAATCATTTCCATTATCGTATCCATGAGCAATTTACTCGTTCATACCGGCATAAATGATACGATGATTTCACCATTTACAAAGATGATTCGTACACCTACCCTCGCCTACTGGATTATCGGCCTTTTAATGATGACAATTTCTTTCTTCTTTTGGCCTTCTCCAGCTGTCGCCTTAATGGGGGCTATTTTATTACCCGTCGCTGTACGCGTTGGCCTTCCGCCAATTGGAGTTGCCATCGCTATGAACTTATTCGGACACGGCATCGCCTTATCTGGTGACTTCGTTATTCAAGGTGCACCAAAATTAACAGCGGACGCTGCTGGTCTTCCTGTTTCTAGCGTTGTTTCTGCCAGTGTTCCTCTCGTAATTGTTATGGGCATTGTGACAACTTCCGTCGCATTTTTCTTCTTACGAAAAGAATTTCATACAGGATTATCTTCTATACAAGAATCTATTCCATCAACTGCGTCTTCTAAAACGCTCACTTCATTATCTCCTCAGACAAAAAAATGGCTCGCTATTTGTATTCCGATCATATATGCCATCGATATCCTTTGCATGATTCAATTTAAACTACAAGGAAGCGACGCAACTGCACTTATCGGTGGGACCACTGTTATTATGATTATCATCATTTCTCTCATCGCTTACAAAGGAAATGGACTAAATAAAACGACCGATTATTTTATAGAAGGGCTCCAATTTGGCTTTAAAATCTTTGGTCCAGTTATTCCAATTGCCGCACTCTTTTATTTAGGAGATAGCGGTTTTGTAAAAATTATCGGAGACTATTTACCGAAAGGTTCACACGGAATCATTAACGACTTAGGAATCGCTTTGTCTCAAACTGTTCCTTTAAATCAATATGTATCGGCAGGGACATTAACTATCGTTGGTGTCATTACCGGCTTAGATGGATCTGGCTTTTCTGGTATATCACTTGCTGGTTCCATTGCCAATCTTTTCGGAACAGCACTTGGCCATGGAACAGCTACATTAACAGCACTCGGGCAAATTGCAGCTATATGGACCGGGGGCGGGACGTTAATTCCTTGGGCACTTATTCCTGCCGCTGCGATTTGTAAAGTCGATCCATTTGAACTTGCACGTCGAAACTTTTTACCAGTTGGGATTGGCTTAATTGTCACCACGATCGTTGCGATGTTTATTCTATAGCGTAAGCAAGTTTTCTTTTGCTTACGCTTTTTGCTTGTAAAATTCATCATGAATTATCAGTTTTCAAGAGGGATTCGTTATTACTTAGCGAAATTATATTAGGAGAGTAATTATTTCAAAACGTTTACGAGAAACAGATTACTTCCATTAGAAAAGGGGACATAGCTATGAATGAATTGATTTTCGTCTTATTAATTTGTCCATTACTTATCTTTATCATTTCTATTGTTGGAACCTGCAAGACAAAAACGTATTACGTCATGCCGATTGTAACGTTTGCTAGTTTTTTAATAATAGGTGTTATCGCCTTTACTCCGAAGTTTTTCTTTTGGGTTGGCATGTATAGCATCTTCTCATTTATTGTTTCTTATATGACGCTATTGTTTGTGAGAGGGTATGAAGTTGTGGAAAACGCTAAATAGTTGCTAGCAAGGGGATCGTCATATGATTTTCTTTAATATTGATGGAACTTTACATTGAATTTATATAAAAAAGACGACCGCGTTCCCCCGCAGTCGTCTTTTTTCGTGTTACGCTGTGATCCAAGCTTCGTTAGCTGGATCTTTACGCCACTCTTGTAATTTTTTCGTTTCAGCTTGTCCGATCATACCTTTTTCTGCTGCAACTTCAGTTAATGCACTGTAGTCGCTTAAAGAATATGATGCTACGTTAGCTGCTTCTAGTTTTTCTTTTCCTGCTTCAAGCTCGTATGTGAAGATTGATACGATTCCTAATACTTCACAGCCAGCTTCGCGAAGTGCTTCTACACATGTAATTGCACTACCGCCAGTTGAAATTAAGTCTTCTACTACTACTACTTTTTGACCTTTTTCAGCTTTTCCTTCAATTTGGTTCCCTTTACCGTGACCTTTTGCTTTACTACGTACGTAGCACATTGGTAAATCCATACGATCGCTTACCCATGCAGCGTGCGCAATACCAGCAGTTGCTGTTCCTGCAATAACTTCTACAGTTGGGAAGTGCTCTTTAATTAACTCTTCTAATCCAGCTGCAATTGCTTGACGTACTTTCGGATAAGATAAAGTTAAACGGTTATCACAATAAATTGGTGATTTCATACCTGAAGACCATGTGAATGGATCATTCGGTTGTAAAAATACTGCTCCAATTTCTAATAAATGCGATGCGATTTCTTTTTTCATACTGTTACACCTTCCCACTGTTGTTTTACTGTTTTATACGCTTCAAGCGGATTTTCTGCTTTTGTAATACTACGTCCAACTACGATATAGCTTGAGCCAAGTTCCCTCGCACGTTTCGGTGTTGCTACGCGCACCTGGTCATTTACATCATCGCTCGCAAGACGAATCCCCGGTGTTACTGTTACAAATTCATTTCCGCATACTTCACGTAGTTTTGGAACTTCAAGCGTTGAGCAAACAACGCCATCAAGTCCACTTTCTTTCGTTAGTTTTGCATAATGAGCAACCGCTTCTTCTAACGTTTTCTCAATGCCGATCTCTTTTTTCATCATAGCTTCCGAAGTGCTTGTTAGTTGTGTAACTGCAATACAAATCGGTCTCTCTTTTCCTTCTTGCTTACCTTCCTCTAATCCCTCAATCGCAGCTTTCATCATACTGCTTCCCCCAGCAGCATGAACATTTACCATATCAACATCTAGACTAGCTAGGCTACGCATAGCGCTTTTTACTGTATTTGGAATATCATGAAGTTTTAAATCTAGAAAAATCTTATGTCCTTTTTCTTTTAAGTACGTAATAATTGCAGGGCCTTCTTTGTAAAATAACTCCATACCAACTTTGACAAATAACTCTTCCCCTTCAAAGTGGCGCAAGAATTGTTCTACATCTTGTTTCCCTGGAAAATCTAGTGCAACGATTAACGACTGTGACATGTTTGCTTCCAGCTCCTTCCTTGACATTCCGAAATGTGATCAAATCCTAATTCATCTAGTAATGCTGGTAACTCTTCAATAATTGTCGGACATACGAACGGATCGATAAAGTTCGCTGTACCTACTGCAACTGCGCTTGCGCCAGCGTAGAAGAATTCGATTACATCTTCCGCTGTTTCAATGCCACCCATTCCGATAATTGGAATGTTAACCGCTTGGCTTACTTCATGTACCATACGAATTGCTACTGGCTTAATCGCAGGACCTGATAATCCGCCTGTACGGTTTGCTAAAATTGGTTTAGCTGTTTTTAAATCTAGACGCATACCAAGCAATGTATTAATCATCGTTAAACCATCTGCACCTGCATTTTCAATCGCTTTTGCAATTTCCACAATGTTTGCCACGTTCGGTGACAACTTCACGTATACAGGTACTTCAGAAACCTCTTTTACTCGCTTCGTTAAATCAGCAGCAATTTCAGGATTTGTACCAAAGGCGATACCACCTGTTTTTACGTTTGGACAAGAAATATTTAATTCCAGTGCATGGACATTAGGCGCTTTAGAAATTTCCTTTGCAACCGCTACGTAATCCTCAGCTTGTGAACCTGCAACGTTTGCAATGATTGGAAGGTCAAATTGTTCTAACCATGGTAATTCAGAATTCATTACTTTTTCTAATCCTGGGTTTTGAAGTCCGATTGCATTTAACATGCCGCCCGGTGTTTCAGCAACACGAGGCGTAGGATTTCCATAGCGTGGTTGTTCTGTCGTCGCTTTAATCATGATTGATCCTAGTACACTTAAATCGTAAAACTGTGCATATTCACGACCAAACCCAAAGCATCCAGATGCTGGTATAATTGGATTTTTTAATGATAATCCCGGTAATTCAACTTGCAATCTGTTCATAGTACAACCTCCCCGATTGGAAATACTGGTCCGTCGCTACACACCTTCTTGTAAGAATGTCCACTTGGATCTTCTTGTAAGTGGCATACACATGCGAAACAAGCTCCAATACCACAGCCCATACGTTCTTCTAATGAAATATAGGCTTTTTTCTCTTTGTAACGTCCTTCTAATGCACGAAGCATCGCTAACGGACCACATGAATAAAGAATATCAAAGTCAATTCCGTAATGATCAATTACATCTGTGACAAATCCTTTTGTACCGTGTGTACCGTCTACTGTCGCAACGTACGTATCACCAAGTTCTGCAAATTTTTCTTCATAGAAAACTACATCTTTCGTTTGAAAACCTAAGATGTGAATCACACGTACACCTTTTGCAACGAGGCGCTGTGATAATTCATAAAGTGGTGGTACACCAATCCCCCCGCCTACTAGTAAAGCTGTTTGACCAGCTTCTGCTTCTTCTACAGGAAAACCGTGTCCTAATGGTCCTAATACATCTACCATTTCACCTTGTTTTCTAGTTGCTAATGTTTTTGTCCCTTGTCCTTCCGCACGATATAGCATTGTAAATTCGTTCTTCTCTTGATCTACATTACAAATACTAATTGGGCGGCGCAGAAGGGGCGCAATGCCCTCTGCTACCTTAATGTGTACAAACTGCCCTGGTTCGTTCATTTGCTGTACTAAAGTTCCTTGAAGCACTAATTCGTAAATGTTCTTTGCGATTTCTTTTTGATTAACGACGATCATATTTTGCTTTTGCATCATGCATGTACCACCTCGTGACGCTTTGTTTGCGTAATTTCTTTCATTGAATGAGCTGAGAATGTCATAGATTCTAATACTCGTAAGATTGCTCTCGTTGTATCAAGTGATGTTAAGCAAGCTACACCATTTTCTACTGATTCACGGCGAATGCGGAAACCATCACGCACTGGTTGTTTGCCTTTTGTTAATGTATTGATTACAAACTGTGCTTTTCCTTGGCGGATAATATCTAGTAAGTTGTAGTCCTCAGAATCAATTTTGTTTACAACTTGTACTGGGATATTTTGCTCTGTTAATGATTGTGCTGTTCCAGCTGTTGCTAATAAGTTATAGCCGATTTCATGGAAACGTTTTGCAATTTCCATCGCCTCTTCTTTATCTTTATCCGCTACAGTAATGATTACTGATCCGTGCGTTGGGATGTTAATTCCAGAAGCAACTAATCCTTTATATAATGCTTTTTCAAGCGTTAAATCTTTACCCATTACTTCCCCTGTTGATTTCATTTCAGGTCCTAATGTTGTATCCACTGAGCGTAATTTCGCGAATGAGAATACCGGAGCTTTTACATATACTTCTTTCTCTTCTGGGTGATAGCCCGTTCCGTATCCTTGCTCTACTAGGTCTTGCCCTAGAATAACTTTCGTTGCAACGTTTGCCATTGGTACACCTGTAATTTTACTTAAGAATGGTACTGTACGGCTCGCACGTGGATTTACTTCAATTACGTACACTTGATTTTCGAATACGACAAACTGGATATTTAGTAATCCAACAATGTTTAATCCTTTTCCAAGTGCAATTGTATGTTCAATAATTTGTTCTTTTAATTTTTCAGATAAGCTTTGTGGTGGATATACTCCAATTGAGTCACCAGAGTGAACTCCAGCGCGTTCAATATGTTCCATAATACCTGGAATGAATACATTCTCACCGTCTGAAATTGCATCTACTTCAATTTCTTTACCGACCATGTAACGGTCGATTAATACTGGGTGATCTGCGTGAACTTTAACTGCATTTTTCATGTAGTGCAGTAGTTCTTCTTGACGATATACGATTTCCATCGCACGTCCACCTAGTACGTAAGATGGTCTTACTAATACTGGGTAACCAATTTCTTCTGCGATTGCTACCGCTTGTTCTACAGTCGTTGCTGTTTTACCAACTGGTTGTGGGATACCAAGTTTTGTTAAAGCAGCTTCGAATTTATCACGATCTTCTGCACGGTCTAAGTCTTCAAGTGATGTTCCTAAAATCTTCACACCATGTTCTTCTAATTTCGCCGCTAAGTTAATCGCCGTTTGTCCACCAAACTGAACGATAACACCTTCTGGCTTTTCTAAATCGATGATGTGCATTACATCTTCAATCGTTAATGGTTCAAAGTATAATTTGTCAGAAATACTGAAGTCTGTTGAAACAGTTTCTGGGTTATTGTTAATGATAATCGCTTCATATCCAGCTTCTTTAATTGCCCATACTGAGTGAACTGTTGCATAGTCAAACTCAACACCTTGACCAATGCGGATCGGACCAGATCCTAGAACTACTACACTCTTACGATCTGTTACAATTGATTCGTTCTCCTCAGCGTATGTGCTGTAGTAATACGGTGTTGCAGATTCAAACTCTGCCGCACAAGTATCTACCATTTTGAATACTGGCGTCATATTATTTTCTTTACGCATATCATAAATTTCGCGCTCCGTTTTGTTCCAAGCTGCTGCGATGTAGTGATCGCTGAAGCCCATTTCTTTTGCGGTTTGTAGTACTTCCATATTTCCTACATTCGCTTTTACTTCGCGTTCCATATTTACGATATTTTCAACTTTTTGTAAGAAGAAGAAGTCCATTTCACACCATTCGTTAATCTCTTCTTTCGTTACACCTTGACGAATTGCTTCTGCTACGATAAACAGTCGCTCATCATCTGCTTTAATAATGCGTTTTTTCATTGTTTCTTTATCAAGTTCTTTTAAGTGGTCTAATTCTAAGTGATAAATGCCAAGCTCTAAAGAACGAACCGCTTTTAATAATGATTCTTCTAAGTTACGTCCGATTGACATAACCTCACCAGTTGCTTTCATCTGCGTTCCAAGTGTTCTGTTCGCTGATTCAAACTTATCAAATGGCCAGCGTGGAATTTTTGAAACAACATAGTCTAATGCTGGCTCGAAGCAAGCGTAAGTTTTTTGCGTTACTGGGTTTACGATTTCATCTAATGTTAAGCCGACTGCAATTTTCGCTGCTAATTTCGCAATTGGATATCCAGTTGCTTTAGATGCTAATGCAGATGAACGACTTACACGTGGGTTTACTTCGATTACATAGTATTGGAAGCTATATGGATCTAGTGCAAGCTGAACGTTACATCCACCTTCAATTCCTAGTGCACGAATAATTCGTAATGAAGTATTACGTAACATTTGGTATTCACGGTCGCTTAGCGTTTGGCTCGGTGCTACAACGATAGAATCACCTGTATGAACACCAACTGGATCGATGTTTTCCATGTTACATACTACAATCGCGTTATCATTTGAATCACGCATTACTTCATATTCAATTTCTTTACAACCAGCAATACTTTTCTCTAATAAACATTGTGTTACTGGGCTATGTTTTAAACCACTTGTTACGATTTCAATTAACACTTCTTCGTTATGGCAAATTCCGCCGCCCGTTCCGCCTAATGTGAATGCTGGACGAACGATTACTGGATAACCAATTTCGTTTACAAAGCTATATGCTTCATCAAGGTTATGAATGATTTCACTTGGTGGTGTTGGTTCATTTAAATCTTGCATTAATGTACGGAATAAATCACGATCTTCCGCTTGCTCGATTGCTGACAATTTTGTTCCTAAAATTTCAACTCCGCACTCTTCAAGTACGCCTGATTTTGCAAGTTCAACAGCCATGTTTAAACCTGTTTGACCACCTAATGTTGGTAAGATTGCATCTGGACGTTCTTTACGAATGATTCGGCTTACGAATTCTAATGTTAAAGGCTCAATGTATACTTTATCTGCTGTTGCAGTATCGGTCATAATTGTTGCTGGGTTAGAGTTAACAAGGATTACTTTGTAACCTTCCTCTTTAAGAGATTGACAAGCTTGTGTACCAGAGTAGTCAAACTCCGCTGCTTGCCCAATTACAATTGGTCCTGATCCGATTACTAAAATTGTGTTAATGTCTAGGCGTTTTGGCATAACTCTTCCCCTTCTTTCTTGAAGTTTTCAATCATTGTTAAGAAATCTTCGAATAAATCATTTGCATCTTCTGGTCCCGCTGAAGCTTCTGGATGGTATTGTACTGTAAATGCTGGGAACTTCTTATGACGAAGACCTTCTACTGTTCCATCATTTAAAGCAACATGTGTAATTTCAAGTTCTGTATTTTCAACTGATTCTTCTTCTACTGCGTAACCATGGTTTTGAGATGTAATTGCTACTTTTCCAGTTGCAAGATTTTTTACTGGATGGTTTAACCCACGGTGGCCGAATTTTAACTTACTTGTATTCGCACCAGATGCTAGAGCGAACAATTGATGTCCTAGACAAATTCCGAATAAAGGAACTTTACCGATAATGTCTTTTAACATTTCAATTGCTTCTGGTACATCTTTTGGATCCCCAGGTCCGTTACTTAGCATAATCCCATCTGGGCTAAGGCGTAAAATTTCTTCAGCTGTTGTATTGTAAGGAACTACAATCACATCGCAATCACGTTTATTTAATTCTCTTAAAATACCATGTTTCATACCGAAGTCTACTAGTACAACGCGATGTCCGCGGCCTGGGCTTGGGTATGGATCTTTCGTTGATACGCGTTTCACATGATCTGTAAATACTGTCGCTTTTAATTGGCTCACGATGTATTCTACATCTGCATCCATATTACAAAGGCGTCCGCGTAATGTACCGTATTGACGAATTTTTCTCGTTAATTTTCTCGTATCAATCCCTGCTAATCCTGGGATGTTTCTTTCTTTTAAGTAGTCATTTAACGAAATTTCATTACGGAAGTTTGATGGGTGATCACAAATTTCGTTTACGATTAAACCATTTACAGATGGGTGAATCGATTCAAAATCGTCACGGTTGATGCCGTAGTTTCCGATTAATGGGTACGTGAATGTTACAATTTGACCGCAATATGATGGATCAGATAATGTTTCTTGATATCCAGTCATTCCTGTTGTAAATACAACCTCACCTGACTTTTCGATTTCTCCTCCGAAACCTGTTCCAATTAATACTGTTCCATCTTCTAAGATAAGTTGTCTTTTCATACTAATGCACTCTCCTTTTGCCATGCGATCTTACCACCAACGATTGTCATTACCGGCCATCCTTGGCATTTCCAACCTGCGAATGGTGTATTTTTTCCTTTTGATAAGAATGTTGTTGGGTCAATCTCTTCTTCTTGTTCTAAATCAATAATTGTAATATCAGCTGTTCTACCTTCTTTCAGGCGACCTGCTTCTAAGCCGAATGTATCAGCTGGCTTTTCTGTTAAGAATTGAATTAATTGTTCTAATGTAATAATTCCTTTTTTCACAAGGTTTGTGTATAAAAGCGGGAATGCTGTTTCAAAACCAGTAATTCCGAATGGTGCTCTTTCAATTCCTTGCGCTTTCTCTTCTGCTGTATGCGGTGCATGATCAGTTGCGATCATATCGATTGTTCCATCTAATAAACCTTCAATTAATGCTGCATGATCTTCTTTTCCACGAAGCGGTGGGTTCATTTTAAAGTTAGGGTCAGCTGATGGGATATCATCTTCACATAACACTAGGTGATGAGGTGTTACTTCTGCTGTTACTTTAATTCCAGCGCGCTTTGCATCACGGATTACACGTACAGAGCCTTTCGTACTTACGTGACATACGTGATAGTGACAATCTGCCGCTTCAGCAAGCAGTATATCCCTTGCAATATGTACAGATTCACATACTGATGGGATACCGTTTAATCCGTGTTTCTCAGAAAACTTCCCTTCATGTACACAACCTTTATTAATAAGAGTATTCTCTTCACAGTGCGCAACTACTGCCATATTTAATTTCGCTGCACGTTTCATAGCAGCTAACATCATGCTAGCATCTTGTACGCCTACACCGTCATCAGTGAAAGCAAATGCTCCAAGTTCTTTTAACGTTTCGAAATCTGTCATTTCAGAACCCGCTTGACGTACTGTAATTGCTCCATATGGTAATACGTTAACATGCGCTTTTTCTTTAATACGATTTTGTAAGTCTTCCATATGTTCTCTACAATCTGGTACTGGGCGTGTATTTGGCATTGCACAAATTGTAGTGAATCCACCTTTTGCCGCTGCTAGTGTACCTGTTTCAATTGTTTCTTTATGTTCACCACCTGGTTCACGAAGGTGTACATGTACATCTACTAATCCAGGTGCGATTAACTTTCCGTTCACATCGATTACTTCAGCATTATCTGCCGTAATATTTTCTGCTACCTTAGCGATTTTACCGTCTTGTACGAGAAGATCCGTTGCTACGATTTTTCCTTCTTCATTCATATAACGACCATTTTTAAACAAGTAATTCATGTTTCATTCCTCCTAATACATTTGGTAAGGCGCGTTTTAGTACAGCCATTCTTACGTAAACTCCATTTTCCATTTGTTTAAATATGCGTGAACGCTCACACTCAACAAGTTCACTTGCAATTTCAACATCTCGGTTTACAGGAGCTGGATGCATAATAATGCTTCCTTCTTTCATACGCTGTTCTCTTTCCACTGTTAATCCGTGTTTCTCATGATACTCTTTCATAATATCTGTTTCATAATGATCATGACGCTCATGTTGTACACGAAGTAACATCATTACATCCACTTCTGGAACAAGCTCATCTAATGGTTTGTATGTTCCAAATGTGTTGTCTTCATCTTTCCACTCTTCTGGACTTGCGAAGTAAATTGTTGCACCCAGTTTCGTTAATGCTTCTGCATTCGAACGTGCTACTCGGCTATGACGAACATCTCCTACTATCGCAATCTTCAATCCTTCAAATCTTCCAAACTCTTGTTTAATGGTAAGAAGGTCGAGTAAGCACTGCGTTGGGTGGTTCCCACATCCATCTCCAGCGTTTAAGATTGGAATATTCACCTGATCTTTTAGTTCATCGAAGTAGCGATCTTGCTCGTGGCGGATGACCACTGCTTTTGTTCCGATTGATTCTAGTGTTCTTATCGTATCGTATAATGTTTCTCCTTTTTGTACGCTAGATGCATCAGCTGAAAAGTTTAAAACATCAAGTCCTAATCTCTTCTCAGCAACTTCAAAGCTAAATCTTGTTCTCGTACTATTCTCAAAGAACAAGTTCGCAACAAAAGTTTGCTCTGTCGTTTTGCTTTCTTTCCCATTCGCAAAATCTTCTGCGTCTTTTAGGATTTCTGAAATTTCTATTTCCGATAATTCACTCATCGTTAACAAATGGCTCATCGTCATCCCTCATCTTTCTGATTTTTATGTTACCACTTTTGTATTTTTATAACAACCTCTGCATAAAAATACCCTAGTCTTGTGAGACTAGGGTGCAAGAAAGAAGCCACCCTTTTCGGTCTCACAGGACTGAATTAAAAGGTTATTATTATGAAGCAATCTGCTTAGATTGTTTTATTTGTTTCGTTTCCGGTAGTAGTAAATTTAGCAGTACACCTACAATTGCTGCTAGTGCCATTCCTTCTACTTGGAATGATTCTCCTACGTGAAGTACCGCTCCACCAATACCGATTACTAGTATTACTGATGCAATCATTAAGTTTCGTTTGTCACTTAAATCTGTTTTATCGTCTACCATCATACGTAATCCGCTTGATGCGATTACACCGAATAGTAAGATTGATACACCACCCATAACTGGTGTTGGTATCGAATGAATCAGTGCAGAAATCTTACCGATAAATCCGAACATGATTGCGAATACGGCTGAACCGATGAATAAGTATACACTGTACGCTCTTGTAATTGCTAGCACACCGATGTTTTCACCATACGTTGTATTCGGTGGTCCACCGATTAGTGATGCGATTAATGTTGCTACTCCATCACCGAAGATTGAACGGTGTAAACCAGGTTTTTCAATTAAATCTCTTTTAATAACATTTCCTAGTACAATTTGGTGTCCGATATGTTCTGAAATTGTTACTAGTGCAACTGGTACCATCAAGAGTACGATCTTCCATGAAAACTCTGGTGTGTATGTTACAAATGGTACTGTGAAATCTGGTACAACAAACCATTTTGCCTCAGCTACCGGCTTTAAGTCTACTAGCCCTTGGAAGTAAGCGAAAATATATCCGCCGATAATGCCAAGTAACACTGGTATGATACTGAAAAATCCTCTTCCGAATATTGAGCATATAATTGTAATTGCTAATGTTACTAATGCTACTGAAAAGTGTGTAAAGCTATATTTGCCATCCGCACCATTCATCGCCATGTTAACTGCTGTATGTGCTAAAGCTAGACCGATTACCATTACTACTGGACCAACTACGATTGGTGGTAGTAATTTCATAATCCACTTTGATCCTGATTTCTTAATTCCGATTGAGATTAAGATATACACAAGCCCTGCTAGCAACCCACCAAGCATTGCTGCTCCCGGTCCACCTGCCGTTTTTGCTGTTATAATCGGTGCGATAAAGGCGAATGATGATCCTAGATAGGCAGGTACTTGACCTTTCGTTATAAGAAGAAACGCTAACGTTCCTAATCCACTTGATATTAATGCTACTGACGGATTCAATCCTGTTAAAAACGGAACAAGCACTGTTGATCCAAACATCGCGAACAAATGTTGTATACTTAAAAATAACCATTTTCCCGGTTTCGGTACTTCATTAACGTCTAACACTGGCTTTTGTTCCATTGTTACATCCTCCTTCAGTTTAAATCTTTGCAATAAAAAAACTCTTTGTGCCTGTGCACAAAGAGTCCTACACTTTCGTATGCCAAATTTGACATATGAAAGCCAAGACCCTTTGGCAGCCTCACAGGACTACATTTAAAAGGGCTTTACTTATCGTATATGCTTACTCGATCTTGTTGATCTGTCTCTTGCAAATCAACTTCGATACGCTCTTCACTTGATGTTGGAATGTTCTTTCCTACATAATCAGCGCGAATTGGTAGTTCACGATGACCTCTATCAACAAGAACCGCCAATTGGATTTGTGATGGTCTACCTAAATCCATCAGAGCATCCATTGCTGCTCGAACTGTTCTGCCTGTATATAATACATCATCTACAAGGATAACTTTTTTCTTCGTAATATCTACAGGGATATCAGAACCTTTTACAAGTGGTTCTTTATTTTTCGATTGTAGCGTTAAATCATCACGATATAACGTAATGTCTAGCTCTCCAACTTCTATTTCTTTTCCTTCAATTTGACCAATTCGTTCTGCCAAACGTTGTGCAATAAAAATTCCACGAGTTTTAATTCCGACAAGAACACAATTATCGACACCTTTATTTCGTTCCACGATTTCATGACTAATTCGTGTTAAAGCGCGGCGAATCATTTGGTCATCTAAAACGACAGCTTTCTCTTGCATGCTCTACACCTCCAAGCTTTTTTCTTGCGTGAGAGTAATGGTATAAAAAAAAGTCCTCTCAGCGTGTGCGAGAGGACTTTTGAAAAAGGGTATAGCATACCCTATGCATTTCAAACCGTTACCTTCTCAACCTCACGGGGCTGTGTTAAAGGATCATTATTTAACTGTTGTCAGTATCTCAGTTTTCTTATGATTTGTCAATACTATTTTCGTAAAATATTTAATGCGTCTTCAAACACTTCTGGAATCGGTGCCTCAAACTGAATATATTCACCAGTGCGAGGATGATCAAATCCTAAAATACCTGCATGAAGTGCTTGTCCGTTCATATCTAACGTTTTCTTTGGTCCATACTTTGGATCTCCTGCAAGTGGATAGCCAATATATTTCATATGAACACGAATTTGATGTGTACGCCCTGTTTCTAAGCGACATTCTACAAGTGTGAAATCTTTGAATCGCTCTAACACTTGGAAATGCGTAACAGCATGCTTACCATTTTCATCAACCGTCATACTTTGACGTTCTTTCTTATCACGAGCAATCGGAGCATCAATCGTTCCCTTATCGTGCGGAATAACACCGTGTACAATCGCTTTGTAACGTCTCGTTACTGTTTTTGCTACAAGTTGATTTACAAGTGATTCGTGTGCCATATCATTTTTAGCAACCATTAATAGGCCTGACGTATCCTTATCAATACGATGCACGATACCTGGACGCATCACACCATTAATGCCTGATAAGTCTGTACAATGGTGCATAAGACCGTTCACAAGTGTACCACTTGTATGACCTGGTGCTGGATGTACAACCATACCACGCGGCTTATTAACAACAAGTACATCTGCATCTTCATAATAAATTTCTAAGTTCATATCTTCTGGCTGAATATCTAACTCTTCTGGCTCAGGAATCGTCACTGTAATTTCATCATTTTCTCTAACTTTATAATTCCCTTTTACAGCTTTTCCATTAACTGTAACAATGTCATCTTTAATCCATTGTTGTACTTGTGTACGTGACCATTCATTATTTATTCCTGCAACGAATTTATCAATTCGCTCATTTTTTTGTTCTTCTGCAACTGTTACTTGTACTACTTCACTCATTCAATTACTCCTTCGTTTTCTTGCCTTCTAATAATGTTTGAATAATAATTAATACAACACCAATACATAATGCTGAATCAGCGATATTGAATACTGGATAGTTGTACGAGAAAATATACACGTGAATGAAATCCACTACTTCTTGTCTAAATACACGATCAATAAAATTACCAATTGCTCCGCCTAAAATTAGACCTAATGAAATTCCTAGAAGCTTGTCTGTTTTTGCATATTTTTTCATATAAAATACGATAAATGCTACAAAAACGACTGTAATAATGTAGAAAAACCACATTTTATTTTCTAAAATGCCCCAGGCAGCTCCTCTATTTCGATGTGATGTTATGTATAATACATTATCGATAATCGGAATGCTCGTACCCAATTCCATGTTCTTTACAATTAGCCATTTCGATATTTGATCGATGGCAATGACAAATAACGCTATTACATAATATATCATTTTCATTTCCCCCACAAAGACAGTGTACCTCAAAATTTTAGCATAGCTGCAACCTTTTCACAATGAACCTTTATAGAAGAATAAAATAAATAAAAAAAAGGTAATATAATATCGTTGTGCCCATTCATACATTTACTTTTTCATAGAAAAATTCATGAATGGTACGTGCAGTCGGCATCGTTTTCATTTGTTTTACCGACATTACTCTCCCTGTGTCTTCACAAATACCATACATATCTATTTCCATTTTAAATAATGCACGTTCTACATCTTTTAAATCCTCTTTTATATCATGTAATAATAGTTTTTTCTTTATCTCTTCCTTCATTTCATACCCAAGCTCTTCGCTAAACTCTGTATTATATTTGTACATAACCTCTTTAGCTAGCCTCTCTTGTAACTCTTTTCGCATCAATTGCAATTCTTCTTTGATTTCCATATACATTTCATTCACGTGTACATTCCTCCCAGTTGCAATGTACGATTAGTGTGTCCGAAATTTATATGCTTACCTCTCACACATTTTTCCTTCATAGGAAAGAGAGTGAAAGTTATTTCAATATACTGTTAACCAAAAAATGACTGCACTTTACGTGCAGTCACCCCTTATTATTTTACATAATTTTCTTTAACAACCGTTGCACAACGCTCACATAATGTTTCATGTTCAGCATCTTTACCAATTGTTTCTGAAACTACCCAACAGCGTTCACATGTTTCACCAGTTGCTTGAGCAACAACAACCGCTGTATGTTCATACTTCGGTGCATCTGCTGGCGCTTCTTCCATCATGCCACCAAGTTTGTACTCAGAAACGATGAATAATTGCTTTAAGTCTTCGTTAATAGACTCTAACATAGCTTTCATTTCTGCAGTTGGATATAGCGTAATGCTTGCATTTAATGACTTACCGATTACCTTTTCATTACGAGCCACTTCTAACGCTTTTAATACGTCATCACGCAATGTCATAAATGCATCCCATTTTGTTTTTAATGCTTCTGCACCATCTAATTGTACAGCTTCTGGCATATCAGTTAATTGTACACTTTCTTCTGTTACACCCGGAATGTATGGCCATACTTCATCAGCTGTATGCGGTAAGATTGGTGTTACAAGTTTCGTCAATGCAACAAGAACATCATATAATACAGTTTGAATTGCACGACGATCTTCATGGTTCGCACCTTCAATGTATAAAATGTCTTTTGCAAAGTCTAAGTAGAACGAACTTAAATCAATTGTACAGAAGTTATGAATTGCATGATATACAGCAGCGAAGTCGTATGTCTCATATGCTTCTTTTACTTTTGTAATTAAGTCATTTAATTTCACTAACATGTAACGATCTACTTCACGAAGTTCAGCTACAGCTACTGTATTTTCACTTGGCTTAAAGTCGTCTAAGTTTCCTAATAAGAAACGGAATGTGTTACGGATTTTACGATACACTTCTGCTACTTGTTTTAAAATATCATCCGAAATACGTACATCAGATTGATAGTCAACAGAAGATACCCATAATCGTAAAATATCTCCGCCTAATTGATCCATAATTTTCTTCGGTACGACGATGTTTCCAATCGACTTACTCATTTTACGTCCTTCACCATCTAATACGAAACCATGGCTTAGTACGCCTTTATATGGCGCTTTTCCTGTTACAGCAACTGCTGTCGATAATGAAGAGTTAAACCAACCACGATATTGGTCAGATCCTTCTAAATATAAATCTGCTGGACGTTGTAAGTCATCGCGCTCTTCTAATACCGCTTGGTGAGAAGAACCTGAGTCGAACCATACATCCATGATGTCTGTTTCTTTACGGAATTCACCATTTGGGCTACCTGGATGTGTAAATCCTTCTGGTAATAGATCTTTCGCTTCACGCTCAAACCATACGTTAGAACCGTGTTCACGGAATAAATCAGCTACATGGTTAATTGTTTCATCCGTAATGATTGGATCACCATTCTCAGCATAGAATACAGGAATTGGCACACCCCATGCACGTTGACGAGAAATACACCAGTCACCACGGTCACGAACCATGTTATGAAGACGAGTTTCGCCCCATGCTGGTACCCATTTTGTTTCCGCAACAGCTTCTAATAATTCTTTACGGAATGCTTCAATAGATGCAAACCACTGTGCTGTCGCACGGAAAATAATAGGTTTTTTCGTTCTCCAATCATGTGGATATGAATGCGTAATGAATGTTAGTTTCAGTAATGCGCCTACTTCTTCTAATTTTTCTGTAATTGGCTTGTTAGCTTTATCATAGAATAAGCCTTCAAATCCAGGTGCTTCCTCTGTTAATACACCTTTATCATCAACTGGGCAAAGTACTTCTAAGCCATACTTTTTACCAACAATAAAGTCATCTTCCCCGTGTCCTGGTGCTGTATGAACACAACCTGTACCTGCATCTGTTGTTACGTGATCTCCTAGCATAACTAATGAATCACGATCGTAGAATGGATGCTTTGCAACTGTATACTCAAGCTCGCTACCTTTTACTGTTTTCACAACTTCAGCGTTTTCCCACTCTAACGTTTTTGCAACTGTCTCAAATAGTTCAGAAGCAATAATATATTTTTCATCATTTACTTTTACAATAGCGTATTCAAGTTCTGGGTGAACAGAAATACCTAAGTTTGCAGGCAACGTCCAAGGCGTTGTTGTCCAGATGATGTATTTCTCATCACCTTCTAATACGTTCTTTCCATCTTTTACAGGGAATGCTACGTAAATAGATGCAGATTTTTTATCTTGGTATTCAATTTCAGCTTCCGCTAAAGCTGATTCACTCGTTGGTGACCAATAAACTGGTTTTTGTCCTTTATAGATATAACCTTTTTTCGCCATATCACCAAACACTTTAATTTGTTGTGCTTCATAAGCTGGCTCTAAAGTAATGTATGGGTTATCCCAATCAGCACGTACACCTAAACGCTTAAATTGCTCACGCTGACGTTCTACTTGTTCATATGCATACTCTGCACATAACTTACGGAACTCAGCAACTGTCATTTCTTTACGCTTTACACCTTTATTTGTTAAAGCTTGTTCAATTGGTAAACCGTGTGTATCCCAACCTGGGACATATGGTGCACAGAAACCAGTCATTGATTTATAACGAACGATAAAGTCTTTTAATACTTTATTTAATGCATGTCCCATATGAATGTCACCATTCGCATATGGAGGTCCATCATGCAGTACAAATAAAGGACGACCTTTCGTATGTTCTTGTACCTTTTCATAAATATTCATTTCCGCCCACTTTTCTTGCATTGCAGGCTCACGTTTTGGTAAATTCCCACGCATCGGGAACTCTGTTTTTGGCATTAGTAATGTATTTTTGTACTCCATGCTCAATTCCTCCTTACATGTATAAAAGAAAGACCTAAAAAACGGAATAAAAAAGAGACTTTCTCATCCCAAAAAGGGACGAGAAAGTCTCCCGCGGTACCACCCTAGTAGATCCTATACGTATGTATACAATCCTCTTTATATTCTTAACGCGAATATACGCCTACGCTTACTCTATTTGTTCAGCGCGGAACTCCAGGGTGATATTCCCATTATCTCCTTATCCTGAGCTTACACCATCCTCAGTTCGCTATATAAGGTATGAAAAAGGTACTTATCCCTATCTTCGTTTTTCTTAATAAATATGTTGTTTAAAATTATATGTAATAATGAGAAAAACGTCAAGCTTACACTGTTTCTTCTTTTTTCAACAGCTCGTCTACTTCGTCTTCTAACTCAATTAGTTTATCCCAATCATCGTTGTTTAACATTTCAAGCTGTGTTTCTAATAACATACGGAAACGAGTGCGGAATACTTTCGCTTGTTTCTTTAGCTCTTCAATATCAAAAGCAACTTTTCTTGATTTTACTAAAGCTTCGTTAATAATACGGTCTGCATTCTTTTCAGCTTCACGTACAATTAATTTTGCTTCTTTTTGCGCATTACGTTTTACTTCTTCCGCTGCTTCTTGTGCAACAACGATAGATTTGTTTAACGTATCTTCAATATTAGAGAAATGATCTAACTTCCCTTCTAATTGCGCAACTTGTTCTTCTAAAGCTTTTTTCTCACGAATGACTAATTCATAATCTTTGATAATTTGATCAAGAAACTCATTTACTTGATCCTCATCATAGCCACGGAATCCGCGACCAAATTCTTTGTTATGAATATCTAATGGTGTTAACGGCACAACGCCACCTCCAAGTAGTTATCTAAATTTCCTCTTTCAATTATATCTTTTCTTCGACAAAATAGGAGGATTTCCTTCTAAAAAACCAATCATTTTAGTATACCATACAAAATTCTCCATTTGTCGCGCTTTGTTCTACCTTCTACAGAAAACAATTTACTGCGTCCATATCCTCTCACTGAAAAAACATCTCCTGGATAACATTCATAAGAGGTTTGCTCCACTGTTTTCCAATTCACTTTTACTAAACCATTTTTTATGAAAGGTTGTACTTTTTGCCTAGATATATGTAACATTTCAGCTAACATAACATCTAAACGAAGTGAAGAAACTGTTCCGGATTTCTCCCCCCACGTTTCTTGTATCTGTAGAATTTTTTCCCCTTGCACTGGTGATAAGGAGACTTTCACTTTTCCTATAGATTGTAAGTTCATCTCAATATAAGATACAACTTCTTTCGCGACTACAATTTGGGCACGATCTTCTTGAAGCAAAATATCACCACATTTTTCTCTCGTTAAACCGAGAGACATAAATGTACCTAATATTTTCCTATGCTCTAGCGTATAAAACTTGGAAGGATAGTCAATTTCCAATACTTCTACTTGAAATTCCTCTTCATTTACTACTAGATAGTCCGGATAAATGAGTGCTCTTTTGCGCTCTGCTTGAGACGTTGCACCATCAAACTGTACAGCAACATCTCCTTGTCCTATTACCATCGTGACAATTTGTTGTTGTCTTGGATCAAGAAAGTCTGTTAACTTCACTTGATGGTACTCCGCTGCTCGCTTCCACTCTAACACTTTATCCACAAAGACCACTTCATCAGGTCTAAAATGCTCGTAGATGCTCATACATATAACCTCTTACTATAAGAAATAGCCGAATAAACTTACCAAGCCATTTGTCGCAAGTCTTAAAGCAAAGATCGCAACGAGTGGCGAAATATCAATCATACCAAGCGGCGGAATAAATCTGCGAAATGGTTCTAAATATGGTTCACAAATACGCGCAAGAAACTCTCCGAAAGTTGATTCCTTTGCACCTGGGAACCATGATAGGAGAATGTAAATAATAAGTGCCCACGAGTAAATCTCGATAGCATAAACTAAAAGTCTTAAAACGGTTTCCATGGCGTATTACCACCTCTTTATATTTGTGTCTTCTTCTTCACCGAATAACTCTGAAATTGCACCAACAATATCTACATTTTCAGGCGTACACATAAATGTTTTCGGTCCTATTTTTTGAATGTCCCCGCCTATAGCGTATACAGTACCACTTAAAAAGTCAACGATACGTACAGCCTGATCCGTAGACATTCGTTGTAAATTAATCACAACAGCTCGTCTACCTTTTAAATGGTCCGCAATTCCTTGCGCTTCCGAATATGTGCGTGGTTCTAATAAAACAACTTTTGAAGATTGCTTCGCTGTTTCAATGCTCACAACATTTTGTTTCGTTTGCGCTTTTGGAAACGTAACATCTTGTTGTTCTGGCGGATCTTGCTGCTTCTTCATGTCTGTTTGCTCCTTTTCATAACTATATTGAGCTGCTTCTTTTTCTTCAGGTGTATCAAAAAAGAAGTATTTTACTTTTGACCAACTCATAATAAGATTCTCCTTCCTTTTACGCTTTTCCTACTAAAATCGTCCCCAAACGAATGTATGTAGCACCTTCTTCAATTGCAATGGTGTAATCATTAGACATTCCCATTGATAATTCTTTACATGGCGCATGTAACAATTCTAACTCCTGCACCTCTGTTTGTAGCATACGTAATGTCTTAAAACAGCGTCTGATTTCTTTCTCTTCTTCTGTAAATGGAGCCATTGTCATTAGTCCAACCACTTCAATCTTATCCAATTCTTGCAAACTTTGAATAAAAGAAACGGTTTCTTCTATTGCCAATCCTTGCTTTGATTCTTCAGATGATGTTTTCACTTGAATAAAACATTTCACTTTCTTATCCGCACGTTTTTGAATTTCTTTTGCAAGTGAAAGACGATCTAATGAATGTAAATAATCGATTTCATTAATGATTTCTTTTACTTTTCTCGTTTGTAATGATCCAATAAAATGCCAATTCACTTTTGAACCGAAATGTTCGTACTTCTGTAAGAAACCTTCATTTCTATTTTCACCTAAATCGATAATTCCTGCTTCAATTACTTCGTTTGTTTTTTCAATTCCTACCGTTTTTGTAACCGCAACGAGTTTAATATCTTGCAACGAACGTCCTGCTCGTGCGCAAGATTGTTTAATTGATTCATTTACAGTTGTTAAATTTGTTTGTACTGTCACTTGCTTTCTTCCTCCTTAAAACCTATGAAACTCAACATTCTCCCCGTCTTACCTTGATCACGACGATGAGAGAAAAAGAGTTGCTCTTCACAGCTTGTACAAAGAGATGACATTACAATATTCTCTTCTTTTATGCCTACTTGTAAACATAGTATACGATTAATTTCTTTTAAATTAATTGCATACTGTCCGTCAGAAATTTTTTTATAAGGGACAGAACCGTTTACTACTTGCTCTGCTGCTGTTAGCACTCGATCATCAACAACGTAACAACAAGATCCAATTGCTGGTCCAATCGCAACATGAATTTCATCACTTGAAATCCCTTCTGCATTCCATTTTTGAATCATTTCTTTTGCAATCTCTTTTACAGTCCCTTTCCATCCAGCATGCGCAAGTCCTATCATACCATGTGATGGTGCATAAAAATAGAGTGGAACACAATCCGCGTAACAAGATGTTAGAAGAACATCATTATTAGTCGTATAAATGCCATCTGTTTTTGAAATGCCGTCTTCATATGAATAAACGCCACTTCCTTTTTCCTGTTCTCCTACTTTTTCAACATGATGATCATGAACTTGTTCAGAGCAAATCCAGTTTTCTAATGGTTTTTGTAACTTATTTGCTAAAATGCGTCTATTTTCATGAACGTTCTCCGCAATATCATTCACATGTAATCCTAAATTCATCGCATGAAAGGAGCCCGTACTTACCCCACCATCTTTTGTCGTAAATCCAGCAGTAATGTTCCCAAGTTCTTTCCACGCTTGTAAATACAGTATACCGTCCACATATTTAAATGGCTCTCTCATAATAGCGGCTCCTTTTAATTAAAATAACATAAAAAAGCATGGTACTTCCTGTCTATTTTACCATACTTTTATTTTTTCATAATCCTAACAGAAAAAAAAGAGGAATTTGTAATATTCTTTATGAAATTGTCGGTGTTTGTATTGATTCTGTTACAGAATTAACAGAATTTACTCTAACAAGTATGACATCTTCCCCAATTTTCACAATTTCTTTCCAAGGAATTACAATTTCTATATCTTTCCCAAAGATCCCTAACATACGTGCCTGTTTGGAAATAATAATAGACTCGATTTTTCCTGTGTTCATATCGATTTCGATATCTCCAATATTACCCAGCCTTTTTCCGTCTGAAACATTTATTATATCTTTCATCTGTAATTCCGAAATTCGTATCACTTTCATCCTCTCCCTTATATATGACGAATCGAAAAAACATTGTTTCTCAAATGAACAGGAAGCATCCTCTTGCCAACCTCATATTATTTTCATTATATGAACACAGCTCCCCTACTATGAACGCAAACAAACTATATGACATATAAAAAGGTCTCACCATAAATGGTGAAACCTTATCCTTGAATCGTCTTATTCATTTGTTTAATAGCTGATTTCTCTAAACGTGACACTTGCGCTTGAGAAATCCCAATTTCTTCTGCAACTTCCATTTGTGTTTTTCCTTGGAAGAAACGTTTTCGAATAATCATTTTCTCACGATCATTTAAACGCTTCATTCCTTCTTTTAGAGCTAACTCTTCAACCCACTGCTCGTCCTTTTGTTTTTCATCACTTAACTGATCCATAACAAAGATAGGATCTCCCCCATCGTTATAAATCGGCTCAAATAATGAAACTGGATCTTGAATTGCATCTAAAGCAAAAACAATTTCTTCATGAGTCACTTCAAGCACTTTTGCAATATCCATTGCTGTCGGTTCTTTTGAATTTTCTGCAATCAACTTTTCTCTTACTTGTAACGCTTTATACGCAATATCTCGTAAGGAGCGAGATACGCGAATCGGATTGTTATCACGCAAATATCTGCGTATTTCCCCAATAATCATCGGCACAGCATACGTTGAAAATTTTACATTTTGGCCTAAATCAAAGTTATCAATGGATTTCATAAGTCCGATACAACCAACTTGAAATAAATCGTCAACATATTCTCCTCTGTTATTAAATCTTTGGATGACGCTCAGTACAAGACGTAAGTTTCCATTCACTAATTTCTCTCTTGCGCTTATCTCTCCACTTTGCATTTCACGAAATAATTTACGCATTTCATCATTTTTTAGTACGGGAAGTTTAGCTGTATCAACACCGCAAATTTCTACTTTGTTTCTCGTCAAAGTGTTCCCTCCTATCGGGAGTTGCTGTACAGTGTAAAGTATTTCCTTTGAAGGGGATTTTATGCATGCGGTTTTCTCTTCATTTTTCATTTTAGTTGTCCTTCCTCATACAACTAAATAGAATAAGACCAGCCTAGATAACGGCTGGCCTTACTCTTTACACCATTTTATTAAATTCTTTTCGTAATCTTTTTATGATTCTTTTTTCTAAACGCGAAATGTATGACTGTGAAATCCCAAGCATATCCGCTACATCTTTTTGCGTCTTTTCCTCTCCTCCAGCAAGCCCAAACCGAAGTTCCATAATTTGTTTTTCACGATCATTTAATTGATGTAATGCTTTCATTAGAAGATGACGATCCACAGTCGCTTCTAAATCTTTTGTAATAATATCATCGTCTGTACCTAATACATCTGATAATAAAAGTTCGTTTCCATCCCAATCGATGTTAAGCGGTTCATCAAAAGAAACTTCTGAACGATTTTTATTATTCCTGCGCAAATGCATTAAAATTTCATTTTCGATACAACGTGAGGCATATGTTGCTAATTTTATTTTCTTTTCTGGATTAAATGTATTTACCGCTTTAATAAGACCAATTGTTCCAATGCTAATCAAATCTTCAATATTTATCCCTGTATTTTCAAATTTTCTTGCTATATATACGACTAGCCGTAAGTTGCGTTCAATCAGTAACGATCTTGCCGCCTGATCTCCTTTTGGCAATTTATTTAAAAGAACTTCCTCTTCTTCTTTCGTTAACGGCGGTGGTAACGCTTCACTTCCACCAATGTAATAAATTTCATCGGTCTTAATTCCTAATTTCAGCAATACTTTATACCAAAGGTATACTAAATAAAATTTTAATTTCATCATATTATCCCGCCTCCCATTATTAAGCAATTACCATTTTTTGCGAAATTAACATTTTCGGATGCACAATACATTGATACTCTCCATTGGTTGATAACTGTTGTGTATTTAATCCAATCAATACTTTGTTCACAACGATAGAACTTCCTTCATGATAAATTTGTACACTATCTGGCTTAATTGCCCATAAAAATTGACTTTCTACTCCCACTGCTCGGAAAGGAATTAAGCGTAATTTTGTCGCCCACCCAGAATCATTTTCTGGTATTTGAGGAATTTCTGTTTTGGAATAAATTTGTTCTGTTAACCAAGCCGGCAAACAATGTTCTAACGATGAAATATGCATAATCATAACAGGTGTTTTCGTTAACGGGTCGTAAAGTTGATTTCCACTATCAATTAAGCCTGCAAGTTCTAGCTCCTCTTCAGCTAATTGAACTTTCAATTTCACAATTTGATCATAGTGTATTTTTGTAACCTCTACGCTTTCAATCCGCTTTTTAGAAAAATAATAAATGACTGGAAAACCAAAAATAACAAACAACCAGCTAATTGGGTCACCGTAAGAAATTGATTGAGATTGAACCAACCCATTTACCATTTCATTCGTTTGCAAAAAGAAATGAGTGCCCATTAACCCTCCGCCAACCATAAAGGTTACAAAGTAAAAAGTAAAAACAGTTTGTGCATAATTTCTAAATGTTGTAAACCCAAATGCTGTATACACAATAAGTAACGAGTACAGTAGTTTCATAATTGGATGTGTCATCACAGAAGCAAAAGGAGTAAAGGCAAAAATAACAATGGTTGAACCTATCAATGCCCCTAATACAAGCCTCCATCTTTTGATCTTCTTTTTTAACACGGTAGCTGTTAATAAAAGTAAAAGAAAATCAATGCAGGCGTTTAACAACCAAACAACGTCGGCGTAAACAACCAAACAATTCACCTCTTTTTTTAAGTTGAGACTAGTATAATGCATATCCAATAGGAAAGTGTGTCAATTTGCGGAGGTGTTTTTTTGTTATTTTGTGCTTTCTAGACATAATCTGTCGGTAAAAAATAAAAGTATATGTTTCATAGAATGCTATCTTTTTTTCAAACTTTAATCAGTGGGGGTTTTCTTCATCCCCCCACTGATTATTAGTTGAACCAATTGGGCTACCCAGCAAAAAGCGGAATAAATTACAATAAAAAAAGACCTGCTTAGCAGATCTTTTCCCTGTATAAAACAAAAAAGGAGCATAAATGCTCCTTTTCTTTTATCGTCTACGACGATTACGTAAGAATGCTGGAATATCGATATCATCTGAATCTGAATGACGCTCATGTACAACCGGCTCTTCACGCTTCATTTCACGTTTTACTTCACGTTGTTTTGGTGGTTGAGCTACTGGCTGTTGCTGTTGTTGCGTGTGATTCACATTCGGACGGATAATTGGTTTTGGTGGTTGAGTTGCAATTGTATCATCAAAACCAGTTGCAATTACAGTTACAACGATATCATCTTTTAATCCTTCATTAATAACCGAACCGAAGATCATATTTACTTCTGGATCTGAAGCTGAAGCTACAATGTCTGCCGCTTCTTGTACTTCATATAAGCTTAAGTTAGCTCCACCCGTAATGTTCATGATAACACCTTGAGCTCCATCAATAGATGTTTCTAATAATGGACTAGAAATCGCTTTTTTCGCAGCTTCAGCAGCACGATTTTCTCCATTACCAGAACCAATACCCATTAAAGCAGAACCTCTATTAGACATAATTGTCTTTACGTCTGCGAAGTCTAAGTTAATTAAACCTGGTGTTGCAATTAAATCAGAAATACCTTGAACACCTTGACGTAATACGTTATCTGCTTCACGGAATGCCTCTAACATTGGCGTGTTTTTATCAACAATCTCTAATAAGCGATCGTTTGGAATTACAATAAGTGTATCTACATTTTCTTTAAATGCCGCAATACCAGATGCCGCTTGTGTTGCACGCTTACGTCCTTCAAATGTAAATGGTCGTGTTACAACACCAACTGTTAATGCACCTAATTCTTTTGCCACTTGAGCAACAACTGGAGCTGCACCAGTTCCAGTTCCGCCTCCCATACCAGCAGTTACGAATACCATATCAGCACCACGAAGTGCTTCTTGGATCTGTTCTTTACTTTCTTCTGCTGCTTTTTTCCCTACTTCAGGGTTTGCACCTGCACCAAGTCCACGTGTTAATTTTCCACCAATTTGCATTTTCGTTTCAGCTTTTGATAGATTTAATGCTTGTGCATCAGTATTTACAGCGATAAAGTCTACACCTTGTACACCGTGTTCAATCATACGGTTTACAGCATTGTTTCCGCCACCGCCGACACCGATAACTTTTATATTCGCTAATTGATCTTGAGTAGTATCAAACTCTAACATGTCGAAATCCCCCTAGAACCTCATTTTTCGTGTCCAATTTTAATCCCATAAATAACGGAATACACGTTTTACTTTTGACATCATACGGTCATCATTTTGATTATTATTGTTTTGATTACGCGTTTTTTGTTTCGCAGGTTGCTGTTGTACCGGCGTTGGAGCTGGTGCTGGTACTGGTTCAAAATGCTCTTGTTTTTCCTGCACATTTTTCCCACGCAACTTAGCTTTTTGATATGAATGTTTAATTAATCCTACTCCACTTGTATATTGGGGCTCACGCACGCCAATATAATCAGGAGTTGCTATACGAACATTTTCATGTAAAATATCATATGCAAGATCAAGAACACCTGGCATAGAAGCAATTCCACCAGTTAGTACATAACCAGAAGCTACTTGCTTTACTCCTAACTTACGCACTTCATCTTGAACAAACATTAAAATTTCCTCTACACGAGCCTCTATTATATCCGATAATTCCAACTGAGAATATTGTTCTGTTTGATCGCTTCCCATAATAGGAACCGTAAACATCTCTTCTTCCGACGCTGTATCATAAAAAGCATGTCCATATTTCAACTTAATTTGATCTGCATTTTCTGTTGAAGTTTTCAACCCAATCGCAATATCTTTCGTTATATGGTCTCCACCTAATGGTAATACGCTCGTTGCTTGTAACTCTCCATCTTTAAAAATAGATAAAGTTGTAGATCCTCCCCCCATATCAACAAGGGCTACTCCTCTATTTTTTTCATCTGAAGATATAGCAACTGTTGCAGCCGCTAAAGGTTGAAGACAAATATCAACAATTTCAAGACCTGCTTTTTCTACACAACGAAGTAGGTTATGTAGTAAAGTTCTCGAGCCTGTAATAAGTGTACCTTCCATTTCTAATCTTACACCGATCATCCCGCGCGGATCGTTAATCTCGTCAAGACCGTCTACAATGAACTGTCGAGGTACCACATCAATAAACTCACGTTCTGGAGCAATTGACACAACTTGTGCTGCATCTAGAACGCGTAAGACATCTTCATTCCCGATTTCACGATCTTCATTTGAAACAGCGACTACTCCGTGACACGGAAGTAGCTGTACCTGGTTTGCATTGACACCTACTACAACTTGCTCAATGTGGATTCCCACCATGCGCTCAGCTTGTTCAATTGCTTTTTTAATTGATCGAACAGTCTCGTCTATATCAACTATCGATCCCTTCTTTAAACCATTTGATTTTACATTTCCAACACCAATAATGTTTAAGCTGTCATTAACCATTTCACCAATGATGACTTTAACATTGGATGTACCGATGTCAAGACTAACATATATTTCATTGCTGTTCATTCTTTGGCACCTCCTTCTTTATTTATACCATACAACTCAATATATGGAACAACAATCGCAACTTTACTATTTATAAGAAAAATATTCAACGTCTTTATACGTTTCCCTTTTTTAACCCTATATTTTTCTTATTTTTATTTAACATTCATTTAAGAATATTGCAGTAAACTGTGAATAACTGCTTATCTTGAAATAATTCTATTTCAAGTGTAAAGATTACCGCCAAGTATAAGTCTACACTAAGATGTACTCATAGAAAAGTGAAACTTGTACCAATCCTAGTATGAATCTAAGAATTTTTACATATTTTTCATCAAATGAACCATTCTTGTAAATTCCTATGCACCAAGCAGAACATTCGTTTCGTTTTTTCTACAATAACGTAGTGAAAACTATCATTCTATTCTTTTTTTTCTTCTGCTCCTAATTCTTTCGTATACGCCCCTACTTCTAAGTCAATTAATACCTTTTTACCTGGCTCAATTGTTTTTAAGATAAGTGGATAAGCTTCCATACGTTTTGCGAAATTTTGAATCGTAGTGCTCACTTCATACCCTTCATTCATATATAAAGTAAGGTGGTCTTCATTCGCATTTGTCGGTGAATAACGAATTTCAGAAATAGACCTTAAAATAGTTGGTGTTAATTTTTCAAGCTCAGCAATTAACTCCTTCATTTTCTCCTCTTTAAAAGGTTCAAAAATTGGCGCTGCAACAGGAAGTTTTCCGTTCGGGAGTACATCAAGTGTTTTCCCGTTCTCTAATAACGGTTGTAATTTCCCATCTTTGTTTATATAACCAATCGTTAAATATTCTTCAATATGAACGTCAATTTTATTTGGAAAACGCTTCTTTACATTTACTGCTTTAATTTCTTTTCGTTTCGTTAAGTTTTCTTCTGCTTTATGTGCTGTCACTCGGAAATAACTTGTATCATATGTCACACCTGATTCCTTCATCACTTGTTCATCTGTCATATAATGATTTCCAAACACGCTTATCTTTTTTATATTGCTAAGCGGAGACCGAAAATAAATTAAAAAGAGCACTAATAAAAATAAAATTGATATGTATAGAATCAACCGATGATTAACATTTTTCTTGTTTTTTTTCTGTTGATTTTTTAACTTTGGTACACGATCCTGTAGTTTAATCACTTTACTATTTTTCATGTACGATCCCCCTACGTAACATAAAGAACGGCATGTTCCTCATGCCGTTCTTATCTTCTTATTATAACATAAATGATAATGAGCGGAACGAATAACCGTTATCTTCCAATGATTTCTACTTCTGTATGCATTTCTACGCTAAATTTATCCTTGATTGTTTGTTTTACTAATGCTATTAAAGATAATACATCTTGCGCGCTAGCTCCACCAGTGTTAATAATGAAGTTCCCATGCATTTCAGAAATTTGAGCTCCACCTATTTGATAACCACGAAGTCCCGCCTTCTCTATTAAATCTCCTGCAAAGTATGGAATTGGATTCCGAAACACACTTCCTGCACAAGGGTGATTCCATGGCTGTGTTTCACGGCGGTAATCTTTATTCTTTTGCATGACACTTACAATTCCCTCACGCTCTCCTATCTGTAATTGAAACTCAGCTTCCAAAACAATACCAGGGCGTTTCGTTTGCAATACAGATGTACGATAGGAAAACTCCATTTCTTCATGCGTTAACCAGTCAATTGTTCCATCTTCAAACAAAATAAGAGCTTTTGATAATATGTTTGATATATCCGATTTATGTGCTCCTGCATTCATATACACTGCACCGCCAACACTTCCTGGAATACCACTTGCGAACTCCAGACCCGCTAACCCTTGACGACTAAGTAAAGTTGATAATTTAATCAGGGGATACCCACCACCAACTCTTACCCTATGTTTTTCGACTTCTAAGTGGTCTAATCCTTCTCCTAAACGAATAACGACACCTTCTATACCCAGATCAGATACAAGAAGGTTCGAACCGCGACCAATTACAGTCCACTTTGTTTTATATTTCTTTACTAACTGCAACGTTTTTTCAATACCGGCAACATGCTTTGGCACAATTAAAATATCAGCTGGTCCACCTATTTTCATAGTTGTATAACGTGCTAACGGTTCATCCACTAACACACGACCAACATTTGCTTCTATAAGCTCATTTACTAATTGCTCCATAAACCAATCTCCCCCATACTAAGCATCCTTATTACAGTAGTATGCAGGGCGTTCACCTAACGTTATTTTTTTACAAGCTTATTCATTACTTCATACAACTTATTTGCTGCATCTGGAATACCTAATTGCCCAGCAGCAAGCTTCATATTTTGTAATGTTTGTGCATCTAATAAAATCTCGTCAATATCACGAATAAGTGTTTCAGCTGTTAAATCTTTTTCAAGCAACATTTTTGCTGCTCCTTTATCGACAACAGAACGTGCATTTTTTTCCTGATGGTTATTTGTTACATAAGGACTCGGAATTAACACACTTGGCTTACCTAACGCTGTTAATTCTGCAAGTGTTGTTGCTCCAGCCCTTGAGACAACCAGGTCTACACCGGTAAGTACTTCTGGCATATTATGAATGAAAGGTTTAATAATAACATTATTCGGATTCCCTTTTTGCTTCACTGCATCCATCACTTTGTCGTAATGAACTTCACCTGTTACATACAATATTTCGTAACTTTTATTTCCAAACTGTTCAATTGCCTCTACGAAAGCATCGTTAATTGGTCTAGCCCCACGGCTGCCACCAAAAATAAGCACGGATTTTTTAGGAAGAGATAAACCTACTGAACGTTTTCCCTTCATTCCATTTTGATCCATTACTTCTGACGCTCTTGGGTTTCCTGTCATGACCACTTTTGACTGCGGAAAATGTTCTGCAGCCGCTTCAAAACAAACTGCAACTTTATCAACATAGCGGCTTAAAAATTTATTCGTTACACCAGGTACACTATTTTGTTCATGTACAATAGTTGGAATACCTAATTTTGCCGCAGCATATACAACAGGTCCACATACATATCCACCTGTTCCAATTACAATATCTGGATTAAAACGACGAATATATCGTTTACTATCTTGTACACCTTTTAGGAAACGCATCACCGTTTTCACGTTATCTAACGATATTTTACGCTTAAATCCACTTATAACAATAGATTGAAACGGTATACCTGCTTTGGGCACGATTGTGCTCTCTAATCCATTCTCCGTACCAATATATAAAAACCTTGCTTCCGGATTTAATTTTTTTATTTCTCTTATTAAAGCAAGAGCCGGATAAATATGACCTCCAGTGCCCCCACCACTTACTAATACACGCACTACTAACTCCTCCGCTTCTCTTTTTCTTATTACAGTATTTATTTCTATATACATATTGTTTCTTCGTACACATACGAAAAACCCTGTCTTATAAAACAGGGTTTAGTAGCGAGAATGGCGACTTATATTTAATAATACACCTACTGCCATTAACATTAATGTCAAACTTGATCCACCATAACTTAAAAACGGCAAAGTAATACCCGTAACAGGCATCAATCCTGTTACAACACCAACATTAATCATTACTTGAATCGCAATCATCGCCACAATACCTACTGCTAAAAACGTACCATATAAATCTGGCGCTCCTAAAGCTATACGAATCCCACGCCATAATAATAGACTAAATAATAATAACACAAATGAACCACCAATAAAACCTAATTCCTCGGATAAGATTGCAAATATAAAGTCTGTTTGCGGTTCAGGTAAATAAAGAAACTTTTGTCTACTTTGTCCAAGTCCAAGCCCGAATAATCCACCTGGTCCAATTGCGAGTAACGATTGAATAATTTGAAATCCACTTCCAAGCGGATCTGACCACGGGTCTAAATATGATGTAATACGTTTCATCCGATACGGTGCTGATGCAATTAGCCCTACAAATCCTGCTACACCAAGCAAACCAAACATTGCAAAGTGAAAGACCCTTGCTCCTGAGATAAATATCATAATGATACATGTCCCAACCATTACCGTTCCTGTGCCAAGGTCCGGCTGTAACATAATCATTCCGAAAGCAAGAAATACAAAACCTAGAGCTGGTAGTAAACCACGTTTAAAAGAGGTAATTAATTTTTGTCGTTCCGCTAAAAATTTCGCTAAGAAAATAATCATCGCAAACTTCATAAATTCGGACGGTTGAATGGAAAATGCCCCGATTCCAATCCAACTTCGCGCTCCTCCTCGAACAAGACCTACTCCAGGAATAAGAACGAGAATAAGAAGAATGAAGCAAACTAGCAAAATTACTTTTGAATACGTACGCCACACCCAATAATCAATTTTCATAATAAAAAACATAGCCACTACACCAAGACCTGCGAATAGCAATTGCCTTTTTGCAAAAAAGAATGAGTCCCCCATTTTATAAGAGGCCCAAACCGCACTCGCACTATAAACCATAATCATTCCGATTGTTAACAACGCAAGTGTAACGATGATGAGAATAAAATCAGGCGTTTTCTTCATTACCCATAAACACCACCTCTTTAGGCAGAAACTTTTGCCCTATGTAACAAAACATCAGTAGGTGTTAGCCTACTGATGTTTTGATTTACTTTATATAAGTTTATGCACAGCTTGTATAAAAATGTCTCCTCTTTCTTCAAATGTTTTAAATTGATCCCAGCTTGCACATGCTGGAGAAAGAAGAATTACATCGCCATCTGTAGAATGAGCATATGCTTTCACTACAGCTTCATCTAAAGTATCGACACTTTCAATTGTATCTAATCCCGCTTTTTCTGCAGCTCTTACTAATTTTGGAGCTGTTTGTCCAAATGTTACAATCGCTTTAACATTTTTGAAATACGGAATTAAATCATCGAATTCATTTCCACGATCCAGCCCACCTGCTAATAACACAGTCGGTTGTGTAAACGCAGATAAAGCTTTCTCTGTCGCTAACATATTCGTTGCTTTTGAGTCATTATAAAACTTACGGTTGTTTATAGTTGTTACATATTCTAAACGATGTTTTACACCTGTAAAACGTTTTAAAACTGCCGTAATCGCTTCATTAGAAACACCCAATAATTTTGCGATACTCATCGCTGCTAAAATATTTTCTAAATTATGTTGACCAGGTAAAACGATATCACCTACTTCAACAACTTTTTCACCTTTAAAATAAAGAGCATTATCTTTTATGCACGCACCATCTTCAATTTCTTTCGTTGTTGAGAACAGTACTTTTTGACCTTTACTATAAGCAGATAAAGCCATCACATCTGCATCATCTGCATTTATTACACTATAATCATTTTCTGTTTGGTTTTTAAAAATATTTGCTTTTGCTAAGCCATATTCTTTTTTCGTCCCATGATAATCTAAATGGGCCTCAAATAAATTTAAAAACGCAGCAATTTTAGGTTGGAACAATTCTACTCCCATCAATTGGAACGATGAAAGCTCTGTAACTACAACTTCATTTTCTTTTGCATCCTGTGCTACTTCACACGCAACAGTTCCAATGTTCCCTGCAATTACGGGATGCTTTTGTCCTTCTTTTAGCATTTCAAATGTAAGCATTGTCGTCGTCGTTTTACCGTTAGACCCCGTAATCCCAACAAATGGTGCTTCTGAAATACGATATGCTAATTCAACTTCCGTAACAATTGGAATTTGCTTTTCTTTCGCAGCAACTAATATTGGATTAGAATACGGGATTCCTGGATTTTTTACTACAAGAGAAATATTTCTCTCTAATAATTCTAAAGGATGACCACCGCATACAACATCCATTCCTTTTGCTTGTAATTCTGCAGCAAGTACATTCTCTGCTAAAGGCTTTCCGTCATTTACAATAACATTTGCCCCTAACTTTTGTAACAATGTAGCTGCTGCATAACCACTTTTTGCAATGCCTAATACAAGAATATTCTTATTTTGAAATTCAGTTACAGTTTTCAATTACATCCACACCCCGATATAAATTCCTAACACAGCTAATAAAAATCCTACAGACCAAAACGTCACAACAACACGCCATTCTGACCAACCACATAATTCATAATGATGGTGTAATGGACTCATTTTAAAGACACGTTTTCCTGTTGTTTTAAACGAAATAACCTGAATAATAACCGATAAAGTTTCCATTACGAATACTCCGCCAATGATTACAAGTAGCAATTCTTGTTTTAATAAAATTGCTACAGCTGCAATGGCTCCACCTAAAGCTAATGAACCTGTATCTCCCATAAACACTTTTGCTGGATTCGCATTGAATACTAAAAATCCAAGTACAGCTCCTACAACTGCCATACAGAATATCGCTACTCCAAATTGCTCTTGTGCCACAGCAATAATACTAAATGCTCCAAATGCAATAGCAGCTGTTCCTGATAATAAACCATCTAAACCGTCAGTTAAGTTAACTGCATTCGATCCACCAATAAGCATAAATAGTACAAGTACAAAATACGCCCAACCTAATTCAAACTTAACATCCGTTCCCGGAATCATGATGTATGTGTGGAACGCTTGCCCTTTTCCAATTAAAAAGAACGCAATAGCAATAACAAGCTGACCTACTAATTTTTGTTTTGATGTTAAACCAAGATTTCTCTTCTTAACTACCTTTATGTAGTCATCTAAAAATCCAATCAATCCGTAACCAAATGTCACTAATAGTAATAACGATACCTCTGCACCTAAATGATTAAACTTAATCGCCATAATAAGTGAAGTTACCATCATAGATACGTATATGACGATACCACCCATTGTCGGTGTCCCTGATTTTTTTTGATGTGATTTTGGTCCCTCATCACGAATACTCTGTCCGAACTTTAATTTTCTTAAAAATGGAATAAACAATGGCGAAAGGGCAACAGAAATTAAGAATGCTACCCCAGCCGTTACTAATAAACCTTGCTCAAGCACATGTAGTCCTCCTCTCACGTTGTTACTCTTCGTTGTTTAAACGCTCTGTAATTGCTTCTTTAGCGATTTCACGATCGTCAAAATGATGAACATCTTTACCAATAATTTGATATGTTTCATGACCCTTACCAGCAATAATGATGATATCTTCAGCTTTTGCGTTAGCAATTGCATGGTATATCGCTTCTTTTCTATCAATAATTACTTCATAATTATTTCCATTTGCACCATGTACCATATCATCTAAAATAGCTCCTGGCTCTTCACTTCTTGGATTATCTGAAGTGTAAATAGCGTGAGTTGCATATCGTGTTGCAACACTTGCCATGATTGGTCTCTTCGTTCTATCTCTATCACCGCCACAACCGACGATGCAATATACGTCACCTTTTGCAAACTGTTTTGCTGTTTTCAATACATTTTCTAAGCTATCTGGTGTATGTGCATAATCAACAATAACTGTATAATTTTGTCCACCATCAACCACTTCAAAACGTCCTGGAACTCCAGCTAGTTCCTTTATTACATCAATGATTGTTTCTAAACTTACACCAGAAACAAGTCCTGCCGCTGTCGCAGCTAGTACGTTATATACATTAAATTTCCCAATTAATTTCATCGTAACATTTACACTCTCATACGGTGTTACAAGCGTAAATGTAGTTCCACCACTTGTCATAACGATATCTTTGGCCATAACATCACTTGTTGTATCAATTCCATACGTTACAACAGTTGCTGCAGTACTTCTCATATATTCCGCTGTTACAGCATCATCGTTATTCAATACCGCGTATTTTTCACGATTATGATTATAACTATTGCCAAGTTGCGCAAATAGCAACCCTTTTGCATGTTTATATTCTTCCATCGTTTTATGATAGTCTAAATGATCTTGTGTTAAATTTGTAAACACTGCTACATCGTAATCACATCCGTGTACACGGCCAAGATCTAAAGCATGTGACGAAACTTCCATTACTGTGCTATCCACACCGTGTTCAACCATTTTTGCAAACGTCTGTTGAAGTGTTAGTGCATCTGGTGTTGTATTTTTCACCTCAAATGTTTCATCACCGATTTTCATATTAATCGTTCCAATTAGCCCCGTTTTATGACCATGTGCGCGCATAATCTCATCCATAATATGCGATGTTGTTGTCTTTCCATTTGTACCTGTAATACCGATTAAATGTAACTTGTGTGTTGGTTGACCATAAAAATAATCAGCTAAAACCGCTAACGAACGAAAAGTATTTTTCACAAGTACAACTGGAACGTCAACATCAATTGGTCTTTCCGCAACAATAGCAGCCGCTCCTTGTGCCGCTGCTTGCTTAGCAAAATCATGGCTATCAACCGTATATCCTTTCATACATACAAATAAGCTTCCTTCTTTCACTTTACGTGAATCAGCTTCTATAGATGTGATTTCTGGATTTTCTTTTGGAACAACTGGAAAATCATGCAAACATGATACAAGTGTATGCAACTTCATTTCACTAAACCCTCTCTACATTGTGTATTTATCTCTTTTATTAATAAGCAACACGTTACCTCCTAATTATGTAAAATAGGAGGTAAGTGCTACTCTGTCTAATAAATAGACCTATTTATAACCGAGACTCTTGCGGTCTCAAATTAAGTAACTCTTCTATAAAGAACTCACTTCCACCAATTGTACCATAAAACGTACTAGGTTACCTTTAATTCCCGAAGTAAATTCTAATTTTTGAGCCTTCTTTCACTTTAGCTCCTGCTTCTGGGGACTGTTTAATGACTTTCTCTCCATCTCCGCTTATATCAAGCTTCAAATCGACGAGTTGCGTCTGTAAGTCTTTCTTTTTCATACCAATTAAATTCGGAACTTCCACAGTTGGTGTATCGCCCCATTTATATTCTCTCTCAACTTGTTCTTTTCTCGGTTTCACTCCCATAACAGGAAGTGCATCCCGAAGAATATTCCCAACAATTGGAGCCGCTACTACTCCACCAAATTGCGTTACACCTTTCGGATTATCAACAGCAACATATACAACAATTTCTGGATCATCTGCTGGAGCAAAACCGATAAAAGATACAATATAATTATTCTCTAAATATTTACCATCTTTCACTTTTTGAGCCGTACCTGTTTTTCCACCTACACGATACCCATCAATGAAAGCACCTTTACCAGATCCCTTTGCTACAACATTCTCTAATGCATACCGAACTTTTTCTGAAGTTTCCTTGGAAATAACTTTTCTTTTTGCTACAGGTGTCTTTTTACTTACAACTTGATTGTTTTTCGGATCAATAAATTCTTTAGCTATATACGGTTGATACAATGTCCCACCATTTACAGCCGCTGCTACTGCCGCTACTTGTTGGATTGGCGTAACAGAAACACCTTGACCGAATGAAGTTGTTGCTTGCTCAACTGGACCGACTTTGTCTAAATTAAATAAAATCCCACTACCTTCACCTTGCAGGTCAATTCCGGTTTTTTGTCCAAAGCCAAAATTACGAATGTATTTAAATAATCGGTCTTTACCAAGGCGATCACCCAGTTCAATAAATCCTGGGTTACAAGAGTTTTGAACTACTTCTAAAAACGTTTGGCTACCATGGCCTCCTGCTTTCCAGCATTTCAATCTAGCTCCACCAACTTCAGCTGCTCCATCATCATAAAACGTATCTTTCTCTAAGTCTACTAAATTTTCATTCAAAGCTGCGGCTAACGTAATAATCTTAAATGTTGAACCAGGCTCATACGTACTCCATACTGGTAAATTTCTATTGTACACTTCTGGAGAAACACTTTGAAAATCTGCTGGATCAAAGCTCGGCCGACTCGACATACCTAAAATTTCACCATTTTTCGGATTCATCGCAATCGCAATCATACCATCTGGATTATATGTCGACTCTGCAATATTCATTTCTCTTTCCATAATTCTATTAATACGTGCATCAATTGTTAAGCCTAAATTCAAACCAGCTTCTGGTTTTTTGAAATCATCGCCAACATTAGGCATCCTTTGCCCTTTTGCATCTGCAAAAAAGCGCACATGACCTTCATCACCATTTAGTTCTTTATCATAATATTTTTCTAGTCCCATAAGACCTTGGTTATCACTACCTGCAAACCCTAATACGTGTGATAAAAAGTTGCCAAATGGATAGTACCGGATAGAGTCCTCTGCAATATAAACACCTTTCAAACTTAATCCTCTTACCTCTTTCGCTTTATCATGTGATATTTTCCTTCCGCCTTTATCTAACCTTACAATTGATTCTTTTTTTGTAATTCTCTTATAAATCTCATCTTTTTCCACACCTAATACTGCAGCTAACTTCTCTGCAGTCTCTGCTGGTTTTTCAATTTGCCTCGGTACAACAAAGACAGTTGGAGCACTTTTATTCGTAGCAAGTTCCACACCATTTCGGTCTAAAATCTTCCCACGTTCAGGTTCAAAAGTAATATTACGACTCCATGAATCTTTCGCACGATCCGTTAACATATTCCCAAGAAAAAATTGCACATATCCAAGACGAATATCGATGATAGTGAAAATAAGTATACCTGATATGAGTATAAAAATAAGTCGTTTTCTAACTGTTACATTTGATACACGCATATTGGAACAAGCCTCCCTTACGCCTAGCTTGTTCCAATATATGCTTGTACTTATTTAATTAGAACTTCTTCTCTTTTACCATTACGGCTTTTCTGCTTCTTGTTGTGGTTCAAGTGGCGGTACAAGTGTTACACCTAACTCTGTACCAGGTTGCAACAATGTTCCTTCTGGTACACTTTGTTCGGTTACATATCCGGTACCAGTAGGTTTTAGGTTAAGCTTTAATGTTTTTGCTAAATTCATAACATCACGAAGTGCCCAGCCTTGTATATTCGGCATTGTAGGTTGATCTCCCACTAAGAACACTCGATCACCCTTCAATGTTTGTTCGGTTGCTTTCGGTACTTGTTGCTGCACTTTCCCTTCACCTAATACGATTGGACGAAGTTTTGCTTTATCAATGGCTTTTTTCGCTTCTTCCATCGTTTTTCCCGTTACATCTGGAACAGCAGTTTGCTGCTCTTTCACATATTTCTTCGGATCTTTCACTTCATTAGGCTTAATCTTTAAATACTCTAAACTATTCTTCGTTACATATTTAAAAATATCAGCTAAAGGTTGTGCACCACTCTCATCATCTTTCAATTTTGGCTGTTTAACAGCTACATACACAACAAGTTGCGGATCATCCATAGGTGCCATACCTAAGAACGAGAATATATAATTCTCTCTTCCCGTCATATAGCCCCCTTTTCCATCCGGAATTTGCGCTGTTCCTGTTTTACCACCAACTGAATAGCCATCAACTTTATAAGCAGTTCCTGTTCCTTTCGGCGATGTAACAACGCGTTCTAATAACTGTCTTACTTGCGCTGCTGTCTCTTTTGTCACCGGTTTGCCCACTTCTTCTGGCTTATGTTCTAATTTTACTTCCCCTGTTATCGGATCTACAATTTTATCAATTGTATAAGGTTTCATCATTTTTCCATCGTTCGCAATAGCAGTTGCAGCTTGTACAAGCTGAATTGGTGTTACAGTGGAGCCTTGTCCAAAAGCTGTCGTTACTTGCTGTATTTGCTGATCGAATAAAATGGTATTTGAACCTTCACCAGGTAAATCAATATTCGTTTTTTCATCTAATCCGAAAGCATGGATATACTTTCTGAAACGGTCTGGACCAAGTTTTTGATCACCTAAAATAGCAAACGCTACGTTGGAAGAGCGCTCTACCCCTTCATCAAATGTGATAGATCCCCATCCAGCGCCGCCATTATGATCTTTTATTTTGCGGTTCCCGACTTGATATGTACCAGACTGGTAATAATCTTGTCCCTTATACACACCTTCATTAATAGCTGCTGCTAGCGTGAAAATTTTCATGGTTGATCCAGGTTCAAATGCATTTGCAATTGCGTCATTGAAGAAATATTGAATTTGACGATCATTCGGATCATAACTAGGTTTACTAGACATCGCTAATATTTTCCCTGTTTTTGGATCTGCAACAATCCCTATTAAACTTTCTGGGTCATAATGTTTACTTGCAGATTTCATCGCATCTTCTAAATAACTTTGAACACGTTGATCTATCGTTAAATACGTGTTATCTCCGTTTTTAGGTGCCTTTACATTCACTGTTCCACCGTCAAGAGACACACCTTTACGGTCACCTGTATAAGCTACTTTTCCGTTAGAAGCACTTAAATACTTATCTAAACTTTTTTCTAAACCAAATTGTCCCACCGAAGTTCCCTCTTCATTCGGTTTAGCATGACCTATAACGTAAGATGCAAAATCACCGTTCGGATACACTCTTGCATTTTCAGTAATAAAAGATATACCTGGCAATTTCAATGCTTCAATTTGTTCCTTCTGTTCTTTCGTCAAATCTTTACCTAGCGTTCCAAATTCGACTTGACTTTTATCTTTTTTATTTAATGTAGCTAAAATCTTCTCTTCATCTTTTCCGAGTACGCCCGCAATTTTCTTTGCAGTATCCTCTTTATTCTCAACCGGCTTTGCACCTTTTAATTCGGCTACAAGCTTATAAGAGTTTGCATCTTGCGCTAACACATGACCGTTTTGATCATAAATCGTCCCGCGATTTGCTTCGAGAACTCCTGTTTTACTATGTTTTTGCTTAGCAAGTTTATCCAAATCCTGATTATGCACTGTTCCTGTCGCTTGTATGTAAAAAAATCGGGCTAATAACAGCAAAAAGAGCAGGAGGAATAAAATCATAAAATACCCTGCTCCCTTATTGGTATGAAATTTAGTCATATCTCTCTTCATTTTCCCTTCACACCTATTGCCTTATTTGAGGCCTTTCACATTATTCGCATTAATTTCTAGCCCGTGTTTTTTTGCAACTTCAGCGATTCGTTCATAACGACTTAACTTCTCTACTTCAGCCTGTAATTCTTGATTTTCTTTTTGCTGCTGTACAATTTTTTGTTCTATTGTCGCAGCTTCTACATTAACTTGATAAAGGCCTGCTTTATTTCCAATAAACGCTACACAGGCATACAATAAAAAGCCAATAAACGCTACATACAACAGTTTTTCGATTCTTGTAATCTTCGCTTTAGCTTTTGGCTGAACCATCTGCTGTGGGGGCGTTTGAATCTGAACCTCTTCTTGCGCTTGTTGCTTGTACTTTACAGCTAAGTTACTCATACCTCTCTCCCCTTTTTATCGTTTTTCAGCGATTCTCAATTTCGCAGAACGCGCTCGATTATTTTCTTCTAACTCTATATCAGAAGGTAAAATCGGTTTTCTTGTAATAAGCTTTAATTTCGGCTTAAACTCATCAGGAATAATTGGTAATCCTGGTGGCAATTGTGGCGTTGTACTATTTCGCTTAAACGTCGTTTTACAAATACGGTCTTCTAAAGAATGGAATGTTATAACACTAACTCTTCCGCCTGGCTTGACCATCTCAATTGCAGATTCCAACGCTTCTTCAAATACTTTCAATTCATCATTTACCGCAATACGGATCGCTTGGAACACTCGCTTCGCAGGATGTCCTCCCGTTCTACGAGCAGGAGCTGGAATACCCTCTTTAATTAGTTCTACTAATTCCCCTGTCGTTTCAATAGCTTTATTCTCACGATACGCTTCAATTTTTCTTGCTATTTGTTTTGAAAATTTCTCTTCGCCATACTGGAAGAAAATTCTTACAAGTTGTTCATATGACCAACTATTTACAACATCATAGGCTGTTAATGGGGCATCTTGATCCATTCGCATATCTAACGGTGCATCATGATGGTAACTAAAGCCACGCTCTGGTGTATCTAATTGCGGGGATGAAACACCTAAATCAAATAAAATACCGTCTACTTCTGTTATACCTAATTCCTGTAGTTTTTCAGATAGGTAACGGAAATTACTCTTTACTGTTATGAACTGCTCACCGTATGAAGAGAATTTTTCTTTCGCATTTTGAATTGCTATCTCATCTTGATCAAACGCGATTAATCTTCCGCCTTCAGTTAATTGGGATAATAAATAAGAACTATGTCCTCCTCCCCCCAGTGTACAATCTACATATGTACCACCTGGCTTTATATCTAAGCCATCTACTGTTTCCTTCAAAAGCACTGTTACGTGATTAAACATTGTTGCACCTACTCTTTTTCCAATTAATTATGTTGAATGTATCTCCTCCTCTAAACGTATATCTCACGACTAGAGAACGAAATACTATGAAAGAACGACTCATTTAACTTGCCTACAAAGGCAGCATACTATACAAATCGCTATTTTCTTTTATTATATACTAAATTTTATCATCTTTTGCGGGAATTTAAATAAAAAACTGTCGAAAAAGATAATAATACGTTTACATTTTGTGCTATTTTGTCATATATTTAAGTATCCTGCATAATTACGATATTAGCTTTTTAAAAATTAATAATTCAGAAAAAATTCACTTCACAGTAAATTCAACGGGATAAAAATAAAATCCTGCTCCTAAGAGCAAGATTCTATAGTTTTATAACGTGATGTTTTCCATTCCAAGAAAACGAGTTTTCCATTACACGATCAACGAAATCCAAACCGAACTGATTTAAATAGTAACATACATTCCACACACGCTCTTGTGGCGCTCCCAATGGACGGATTGCAAATTGTATACGACGGAATTTATTTAGTTCCACTTCATGTTTTTTCTCAACATTTCTTTTCAACATTCTTTCCAACAGTTCAATTTGTTCATTAATTTTGAACTCATTTTTCCCTGCAAACGAACTTAATCCAGGATCTATTTTCTTCACAAACTGTTGTAATGACTTATGAATATCAATTATTTCTTTTTTCGCCTCTACAAATCGTTCATCTATCGGTTCCTCTATTTGATTAGATAACCAGTTTTCACGCAACTTATCTACGTTATTTAAAAACGGGTCACTCTCTTGCAATTGTAAATCGTGTAAATCTGTCGCTATATCCCTCTCAATATAAGTGATTGTAATACGAGGAACGACAGGCGGCATCCGGAAACCGATAGTATGGAAGACTTGTTGTAATTCACTCCAGTAAGCTAATTCCCCTGGACCTCCAATAAACGCCAATGTAGGAAATACATACTCTTGCATAAGAGGGCGCGTTACAACATTATTACTAAAGCGCTCTGGGCTTCTTTCCATCTCTTCAATCAATTCCTCATATGAAAAGGAATACGTCCCATCCTTCCCAACAAACTTCCCTTGATTATCTTCAAGCAACACTCGCTCATTATCAATTTCCATGAATATATGTACTGCATTAGACTTTGTTTCAATAATTGGCTTATACCCTAATTCTTTAATTACTTCCTGTTGGTTATGAAGCCCCTCTTGCACTTCTTTATACTTACTTATAATTTGTTTAAAAAACGGCACTTCTAATTTTCTTAATTCAGGATGATGCGAATCGACAAGAATTAAACCAGAATTTATGAACATTTTCATAATAAGGTGACCAAAGAAATCTACATACGTATTCGATTCCCCTAAAGAATCATCAATAAATTGCAGTACATCCTTTGTAAAATTCGTTTCAGGGTATGTTTTAAAAATTTCTTCAATCCACTTTCTACAGTCTTCCAAAGAAAGCTCAGACTCTGAAGCACTCGCCTTTTTCGGATTACGATCATGAAAAATGGTCTTTTTTATTTTTTTATTCTTCGTTACAAAAGTATGATTAATTTCATCCATATCATGGTCTTCACCAGCAATCCAGAAAACAGGAACAACTTTAACGCCTAAACTTTCTTCCTTTTCCTTCGCAAGCTGTAAAACTGAAATAATTTTATGAATCGTATAAAGTGGTCCAGTTAATAACCCAGCTTGTTGTCCAGCTATAACAACATATGTATCTTCATCTCCAAGCGCTTTTACATTTTGAATTGTAGCTTCTCCCGCTTGTAATTTTGTATTATATTCTAATAAATGCGCTACTAAATCTTGGCGGAAAAACTCCCTCTCACGCAAATCTTGTACACGCTGTTTAAAAGCATCTTCTGTTAACATATAATCAAAACACGACTGTATCTCTTTTTTACCGTTCATATAGTCCGCTACAACACCTTGTTGCGGAACAGAGATTTCTTTTATCTCCATATAATTCTTCCTTTCGTATCCTGTTCTCTCACCAATCCACATTGTAGTCAATGTTTCACGTAAAAGCAAAGAATTACACTTATACTTTTACTTCTAACCCTTTTATTGCATCGAACAAAAATTGAAGTGTCGGAACGGATCGTTGCTGTTTCTTCGCTTCTTCTAATACATATCCAACAATCGCACCAATCTCTGTTTGTCTATTCGCCCTTACATCTGCCAACATAGATGATGTATTATGAGACGTTCTTTCACATACATAACGTACCATTTCCCATACCATTTCTTTTTCTTCTTTAACGAGAAAAACGACCTCCTGGAATACTTGCTCCATCATCTGATTAAAAAACGGGTTCGTAATCAATTCTCCGTTCTTGACCTGTAATAATGCCGTCAATGGATTGATACATACATTCACTACTAATTTTTTGTGCATAACACCCTTCCAATCATCTTCTATTCGAATTGGAAAATGCGGAAAAGGAAAGCAATTAAATATTTTTTCAAAATGTATAGACCGACCGCGCACGATTCCAAACTTCGTTACACCTATCCCTGTATGATAAACGGTATGTCTTTCTTCTTTTTTTGCACCATGCTCTACAATTCCAACTGCAATATTTTCATTCTCTATTTTCTGCATAGCATGAAGGTGTGACATTCCGTTTTGCAAAAAGACTACTGAGGATTTCCCTCGCACAAAAGGTAGTATGTCAGTTATATGATATTGCTTAACAGCAATAAATATATAATCTAGCTGCTGGTCTAGCATACTTTCTATTGGTAATACTGGCGGGAATACCGTTTCACGTTTCCCCTCCCTAATACAAGTTACACCCGTTATATTTAATTCGTCAGCCTGCTTAGCTGTCCTTGTAAACAACGTAACATCTTGATTACTTTTTTGTAAATAAAATGTATACAATAGACCAATAGCTCCTGGTCCCACAACTCCGATTTTCATTTTCACGTAAGGAACTCATCTGAACACGATACACAAGTCCCTTTTTCCCCCTCCCCTTTTATTCCTCAAACACTCGATTCGATTCGTGTGGAATCATAATTAACTAAAGATGAACAAATGCCACCTCTTCTTCCAATATGTATAGACTACTTATTACTATGCTTCTACTCTTAGTTTAGCAAATCCTCAAAAAATAATAAAAGAAATACACTATCATCTTCATAAAAATAAAAAAATGAGTTATAATATTATTATAAATATTTTCACTTTTCTGCATTCAATGAGACAAAAAGGATGTGATGTTATGGGATTCCCAAAAGTTGAGCGCTTGCTCATCAATTATAAAACATTAGACGAGTTTAAAAAATTTAAAGGCTGCGGAGCTCAAGAACTATCCATGTTAGAAGAATTACAAGCAAACATTATTGAAAACAATAGTGAATCTCCATTTTACGGTATTTATTATGGTGGATCACTCATTGCACGTATGAGTCTATACATGAAAAGGAACGGCGGGGAACCATTCGAAATTACAGGTACTTACCTAGAACTTTATAAACTTGAAGTATTACCAACTTTCCAAAAACAAGGATTCGGAGAAATGCTTGTAAATTATGCGAAGGAACTACAGTTCCCAATTAAAACGATCGCACGTATCCATTCAGCTGGTTTTTGGGATAAATTAAATTTCCAACCTGTGTCAGTACCTGATGGTGATTTTTACGTTTGGCACCCAGAAACAAATTTGAATACGGTTACAAACGAAGAGTCTGCATAAGAAATAAAAAAACAGCTACATAGCAGCTGTTTTTTTATTTCTTTAACTTCTCTAATTTCCCATTCGAACGAGCGCTATTTCTTTCCGCTACCATTACACTTCTTTTTTGATCGATATAATCAAGCAACGTTCTATATTCTTCCTCATATACTGATAATCGCTCCAACAGGCTCTCTTTCTCTGTTTGTAACGATTCAATTTGCTGTTGCAACACCACTAAAGAGTTTTCATCTTTATAATTTTGCAAGAAATCAATAACATCATTCAATGTAATTGACGTAGGTTCTAATACCTTCGTCTCTTTCACTTCATAATTTTCCACTTTACGCAGTTGCTTCGCTTCTTCAATACGTTCTTTGTATTGCTTTCTAACGTAAGAATTCCATCTAAAGCCACATGCTGCTGGTGTACGAGATAAATGTCTTCCCACTTCTTTAAAGGCAGATAATTGCGTTCCACCTTCTCGAATATGCCGGAGTACTACTTCTGCCAGAAGCAAATCTTCATCATCAGTCCAAGCATCTTGTCTTGTTGTCGCCATCTCTCTAGTCCTCCCTATGCATTTTTTATTAAACATATGCAGTTACTAGAAAAGATAGAATACAACAAATGAAGAATAAGACAAAAAAAATAAACGTAGAAGATATCTTCTACGTTTATTTTCCCGCAATTACTTGCTGATTACTTCTTTACCTTTGTAAGTACCGCATGCTTTACATACACGGTGAGCTAATTTCGCTTCACCACAGCTTGGGCACTCTACCATACCAGGTACTGATAATTTGAAATGCGTACGACGCTTTCTTTTTACTGTTTTAGAAGTTCTTCTAAAAGGTACAGCCATTCTTCCCACCTCCTTAAAAGAAATAGTTATTTTCATATGAAGGCCTGAACCAGTCTTCCGATTATTTGTCAAAAAACTTTGCAAGTCCTGCCAATCTTGGATCAACAGGCTTTTCTTTGTCTTCTTCCGAAATCACTTGCCAGTCTTGACCTTGCGTCGGTGCTCCACCAGAAACATCATCACTGAAAATTTGCATTGGAATCTCCAAAAGTATATTTTCCTTGATTACGGGCAGTAAGTCAAGTACTTCTCCTTCTAAACAATGAATTTCAGCTTCAGTTTCAAATTCTTCTTGTGAAGTTTGGAACACCTCAGTTGTTTTAATGTCAAATGGTAATGTCACATCTACTAAAGAGCGAGAACATGGTAAAACCATGCTTCCAGTTATATGTAGATGGAACGTAAACTTACCGGAGCCAAAATCAACTCTTCCTGTTACGTGAACAGGATTAATTTCACGAATATCTTTCTCGACCTCTTTTAGCTCACTTACATCTACCATCTCATCCAATGTCAATCCTTTATTTCTCAATTTATTCAATTGATGGATGGACCATTTCATATCATATCACCTCAAGGCAACAAACAAAATTATAGCTAGCCATTTTATATTTGTCAATGTTTTTTCTTTACACTATAATGAAGTCATCATAGTAAATAATATATAGAGTATCACGTTTTTCAAAAAGATGCTACATCGAAAGGAGAGATTACCATAAAAGCCAGTGGTATTGTTGTTGAATATAACCCTTTTCATAACGGTCATGCTTATCATGTGCAACAAACAAAAAAGTTAACACACTCTGATATTACAATCGCTGTTATGAGTGGCCCTTTTTTACAACGTGGTGAGCCAGCACTCGTATCCAAATGGTATCGTACCAAAATGGCCTTAGCATGCGGTGTAGACCTCGTTGTAGAGCTTCCTTATGCCTTTTCAACGCAAAAGGCCGAAACCTTTGCAAATGGCGCTATTTCTATTTTAAACGCCCTACACGTTTCTGAAATTTGTTTCGGCAGTGAAGATGGACAAATCGAAAATTTTTATAACACCATCTCTGTGCAGAAAAATGAAGAAGAGACTTTTAATCGTCTTGTAAAGCAATTTATGAACGCAGGTAATAGTTACGCAAAAGCTACATCTGAAGCTTTCCTACACATTTTATCTTCTGAAAAAAATATAGACATGTCACAACCAAATAACATTTTAGGCTTCCAATACATAAAAGCAATTCTAATGCAAAATAGTTCTATGCAAGCACAAACGATAAAAAGGTTCGCATCTCATTATCATGATGAAACATTTAACGACCAACATATTGCAAGCGCAACAAGTATTCGCAAACAACTTTTTAGTGAAAATAGTTCCTTTACAGAAATTGAGCCTTTCATCCCAAAAGCGACTGCTTCTCTTTTAGCAAGTTATAAACAAAACTACGGGACATTACATAATTGGGAACAATACTTTTCATTTTTTAAATACAAACTTATGACAATGTCTCCAGAAGACTTACGACATATATATGAAATTGAGGAAGGGTTAGAGCATCGTATTTTATCAAAAATACAAACCAGTTCCTCCTTCCATTCATTCATGGAAGCGTTAAAAACGAAACGTTATACGTGGACTAGATTACAAAGAGCTTGTACACATATTTTAACAAATACAACAAAAGAAGAAATACATTGCGCAAATATAGAACAACATGCACCATACATTCGTCTATTAGGCATGTCACAAAAAGGACAAACGTACCTTTCAAAAAACAAGAAAAAAATAGAGCTTCCAATCCTTACCCATACAAAAACATTTGACCATCCTACTTTACACATAGATCGAAAAGCCAATTCTGTATATTTCTCCATCATACAAGAACCATTACGAACACAACTACTAAAACAAGATGCAACACATCACCCAATTCGTTACGATGAAACAACTGCAAAATTCCTATAAAAAAATCTCTCTTTTCAGAGAGATTTTTTTATTTCTTGCCCATTTTTTCCAAATACATTAATGCATCATCCAACGTATCAACTGGCACAACTTTCATTTTCGTTTTAATATCTTTCGCAGCCTCAAGTGCATCTTTATAATTCGATTTCTCCGCACCTTTTTCATTTGGTGCAAAGAACACTTCAGCACCAGCATCACTTGCAGCGACTACTTTTTGCTGAATACCGCCAATCGGGCCAATTTCTCCCTTTTCATTAATCGTACCTGTTCCAGCTATTTCATGCCCTCTTGTTAAATCCTCGTCCACCAGCTGATTATATATTTCTAATGTAAACATTAGACCTGCCGATGGTCCTCCTATTTCATGAGAGTCAATTTTCACTTTCGGATCTACCACTAATTCTCTTTCCGTAACGATAGAAACACCTATACCAACACGTCCATTTCCATTCGGAATAGTCTTTACATTTAAATTTTCTTTTAACTGTTTCCCATCCCTCTTGTACTCAATATTTACTGTATCTCCTTCTTTTTTCCCTGTCATATATTCAATAAATTGTTCTGTCTTTTCAAATGTTTTTCCGTCGACGGCAATGATAACATCTCCAAGTTTAAGCTTTCCTTCTGAAGGCATCCCTTTCGCTACACCAGCAACCAACACACCTTTATTTTCAAAAGAAACAGTACGATTTGCACGTTTATAAGCATTATAAATCGCTGCATTTTGCGAATCTTTCATCGCATAATTTTGGCGAAATTGATATTCTTCATCACTTTCACCTTTTTGCAATATTTCTTCCGCTTTTGAAATATGTGTATATTTATTAAACTGTGCCGCTATTAAATTCACTACATTTGCCGGTCCCATTGAAACCGTAACAAGCATAAAATCACCAGATTCTTTTGTTCCTCCCTCAACTTGAACGTAAGGCTCTAATTTTGCAGCCATTCCTGGTTTCGTCACATAATACGGCAGGCGTACGTAAACAAGTAACATTGCCAATATAACCCCTATTAAAATTGCATATATAAACCGAAAACGCTTAAACATTATGTTTCTCCTTCCACTGCTCAATTAATAAATGAATATTTGCAACATGCTTTTCCGCTTCTACCTCTCCAACTCGAATAATGTCTTCAATGTTTGTAAAAGCCCGGGAACTAAATTGTTCTACAGCTGGGCGCATCATTAAATCAGATGCAATTTGCCGATTTATCACAAGCTCATGTTGCATAATTTCAATACTCTGCATAATTACATCATAAATAGACGTAACCTCTCCATTTACTTTAATCGGGGATACATCAACAGCAATGACAATATCGGCACCTAACTCTTTCACAACCGATACTGGGATGCGATCAATCACTCCGCCATCTACCAATAATCGTCCATCTATTTTCTCTGGCACAAACACTCCAGGTACAGAAATACTCGCTCTCACCGCCTCTGCAACTGGACCACTTGTAAAAACAACTTTTTCCCCCTTTAAGATATCAGTAGCCACAACAGCCGTCGGGATATCTAATTCTTCTAAATTTTTATTATATGTAAACATTTTAATCATATCTTTGACACGTTTTCCAGAAATAAATCCCATTTTCGGAACCGTAAAATCTAAATAATATTTCCTCTTAAAAACATTTGCCAGTTTATACAGTCTTTCAACGTTTGAACTAGCGGCATAAAATGTACCTACTAAAGCCCCCATACTACTTCCTGCAATCATATGAATCGGTATATCATTTTCCCTTAAAACCTTTATAACACCAATATGAGCAAAACCTTTTGCGCCCCCAGATCCAAGAGCTAAGCCAATTTTCGGTTCTTTCACTTTTCTCACCCTTTAATTTTTTTCGTTCCTTTTTCATACTTATGGTCTAAATTCACTACGTATCCACGTATACTGAAATGAACGTTTTTTGGGACAAAGGGGGATTTACTTACATGTATGAAAAATGGAAAACGGCTTTCCTTACCATATCAACACTTTTTTTAACCTTTTCTCTTGTACTCCACCCCCAAGCTGCTTTACAAGCTTCCATTCGAGGGTTAAATATATGGTGGGAAGTTGTATTCCCTTCACTTTTACCGTTTTTCATCATTGCCGAACTTCTCATTAGTATTGGTGTTGTAAAATTTATAGGCGTTATATTAGAACCACTTATGCGACCACTTTTCCGCGTTCCAGGAATAGGCGGATTTGTTTGGGCAATGGGAATGGCTTCAGGCTTTCCCGCTGGCGCCAAATTAAGCGCTAGACTGCGCAAAAGCAATCAGCTAACACAAATTGAAGCAGAGCGCCTCGTATCTTTTACAAACTCATCCAATCCACTTTTTATTTTTGGCGCTGTTTCTATCGGTTTTTTCAATAATCCGAAATTAGGAATCGTATTAGCTGCTGCACATTATTTAAGTAATTTTGCTGTCGGGTTACTGATGCGTTTTTACGGCAATAACAACAGTTCCACGCATGATAAACATGTTACTAAAAAACACCCTTTTCAAAACCCTTTTTCAATTCTACACGAGACACGTATGCAAGAAAAAAGACCAATAGGAAAATTACTTGGGGACGCTATCGTTTCTTCTATTCAAACGCTACTTATGATTGGTGGATTTATTATTTTATTCTCTGTTTTAAATAAAATGATTACTGTATTTCATATTACAGCAGCCCTTTCTTTTATTATGCAACATATTTTATCATTCTTCCAACTAACTACTGAATTTAGTATCCCAATATTATCTGGCATGTTTGAAATGACACTTGGAAGCCAAATGATTAGTCAAATAAATGAAACACCCCTCCTGCAGCAAGCTATGGTAACAAGCTTTATTTTAGCATTTAGCGGCCTTTCTATTCAGGCACAAGTCGCTAGCATATTAGCTGAAACAGACATTAGATTTAAGCCCTATTTTTTCGCAAGAATTATCCAAAGTATTCTTGCTCCTATTTTTACTTTTATATTTTGGAAACCATTTTATGAAAAAGTAAGCTCTTTTTCACCTATGCAAAAAGATATCCCTGTCTTTTTATCGAATCATTCTTCTATTCTGCATGAAATTTGGACATCTTTTATACACTACGGACCGATATTTACATTATTTTGTTTACATGTATATGTCATCTTATTATTTTTTCGAAGCAACAAAGAAAAACCCCGTTCACTTTAACGGGGTTTGAAACTTTTCTTTTAAAGCACGTTCTACAACAGGAGGTACAAGATCTACTACACTTCCTCCATATCTCGCAACTTCTTTCACAATGCTCGAGCTTAAAAATGAGTATTGATTGTTTGTCATAATAAAAAAGGTTTCAATGTTTTCATCTAACTTTCGATTCATAGAAGTAATTTGCATCTCATATTCAAAATCAGAAACTGCTCGTAATCCACGTAAAATCGCGTTCGCATTACGCATTTTTGCATACTCAACTAGTAGTCCACTATGTGAATCTACTTTGACATTAGGAATATCCTTTGTTGCTTCTCGAATTAAATCTAAACGCTCTTCCACTGAAAAGAACGGTTTTTTTGACGAGTTGTTTAAAACTACTACGTATACCTCGTCAAATACTTTTGCTCCCCTTTTAATAATATCCAGATGCCCAAGGGTAATTGGATCAAAACTTCCCGAAGAAATAGCTATACTTGTCATTCCGTCCCCTCACCTTCATACTTATAAATCGATATCGCTGTAATACCATAATTTTCAGCTCGCACTTTTACAAGTCTTCCTATAGACTCGGGTAAAACTATATCATTACCATGCTCCGCCATAATTAAACCATCGTTATGTAGCAATCCATGTTGATCCATTACACTAATTAAAGATACAATTTTTTGATCTTTATATGGAGGATCAATTAATATAAGATCAAATGACATTTCACGTTTTATAAGTGCTTTTATCGCACGTTCTGCATCATTCCGATATACTTCAGCTTGTTCCTGTATTCTACAACTTTCTAAATTTTGATGGATTACCTTTATCGCTTTATTGTCTCGATCAACAAAAATCGCTTTATCAATCCCTCTACTTATAGCTTCGATTCCAAGACCACCGCTACCACCAAATAAATCAAGAGCGACACCCCCATCAAAATAAGGGCCTATCATATTAAAAATGGATTCTTTTACTTTATCAGTCGTTGGACGTGTTGTATTACCTGGCACCGCTTTAAGTGGGTGTCCTTTACATTTTCCTGAAACTACTCTCATCTGTTGTCACTACCTTTATTTCAATCTATCGAGCAATTATAGAAAGCCCTTCTCCATTCGGTAACCGCTACCAAACTTTACGATTCCATTCATCTTCCAACGAAGACTAGAAGAACTTAGCTTAAAATAACCGCTCTGCATTTTTATGTATTCATCTCACCATTCGCTAACACGAACTATTCGTTTCACTTTATCTTTTTTATCCTATCATAAAATAAAAAAAAGAAAAATAAAAAGCCCAACATAAAATTTAATTTCATCATGTATATCTTCATTTAGATTGGACATAAATAACTATAACAACATCACCTTCGATGTTGTTGCCAACCGCGGAGAAGACTTACGTTTCCCCATAAGTTCTTCCTCCGGTTTCTCCTCTCCCTTTGCCTTCTTACTAGTACATGCTAGTATAAGAAGGGCCCTGCTTTGCAGGGTTTTTTTTCTTTGTCTACTTTTCATTTAAAAAGTGAGATGGTACAGTAAAAGAAAGAGGAGGAAAAGATATGATTCAACGCTTTATAGAACTCGGAGAGGGCTACTCTGATTTATATGAATTACTTGAAATTGCCAAAGCAAATCAAGAACGTATAACACATATGTTACAATTTGAAACAATTAAAAATGAAAAAAAAGTGTGCTCACTTGTTGTAATATTAAAACCAACTACTACTGGTGATTTCCAACCATTATACATATGTCGTGAAGGCATTCCTGTACTTGAAAATAAAAAAAGTAAACGCGTCATTTTATTTGAAGAAACGGCAGAACAACTTGGAAAAAAAGTGACTACCTTTACGGTAAAACCATCCACAACTTTCCCAGAAAAAGAACTGTTTTTCAATCATTTAATTGGTATTTTACGAATGAATAATTTTATTCCTCCAATGAAATAATGTGTTATTTCAAATAAAAAATCCCCTGTTAAAATTAGCAGGGGATTTTTTCTATTAGCTATAATCGTATTCTTTTGCCCGATCAGGACGTGAATTTTCAAATTCCGTTTTTAAATACGGGCGGTACGACTGTTCTATCTTTTTCACAAAAGGAAGTTTGTTCAACTTTTGCATCATATGCTCAATTTGTTCCATATCACAATATACTACTGCATATTTTAAACGTTTTGATATGTAATGTATGTTACCATATTTTCTTAAAATCTTGGCATGTTTCAATGAATGTAAATAAACAATCATACTTTGTCGTTGCCCGAACATAATCTTCTCCATCTTCTCCTTTTAAAAACATATATTTTATATTTTATGAAAACCAATCAGAAATTTATGACATTACAGGACAAACTCTGTATACGTTTTCTTCTATCTTCTAAAAAACGGGGTGATTTACCCCGTTTTTTTACAACCGCAACCTCCGCCGGTACCACAACCGCCACCACAGCCACCAGCATCAAAAAATGGATTTCCTGTTGGAACTTTGATGGAAGAGGACACCTCAGAACCGATTGCTACACTCACTTCATCTAACAACTTTTGTAAAGCCGTTTCTACTCGTTTAAAAGCTGCAATCTTATCATGTAAATCTACAGAACGCTTCAATTCCCTCATTTTCGTCGAAACGAAAGTATAGTCAGGATGATATTTACCGAAACGTTGCACTTCCTCATATCGTTCTTTCATCGCTGTAAATTGCTGAATTAACGTCTGAACTTCCATATCTTCATGCAAGTCTTTATAACATTTACGGTAATCTTCTGCTATATCTGAACAGATGATCGCTTTTGCAAGCTGCTCTGCCTTATCTAATATTAATACGCTTTCTAGCGTCGCTACAATCATGAGAGACACCTCCGAGTATTTATCATACCACATTTAGAATAGAACTACTAATTGAAGTGTCTCACTAAACAGAAAGATATCATTCTAACTATTTTTTAATAATTTCAGTACGCATTTATACATTAATATGTTCCGCAATGTTGTATTTAACAACATCCCACTTCCCACTATTTTCATTCACATAACTAATACATGCGTTTTTTAACGGTGTCTTAAACGAAATATCTTCCGGAGCAATTGCATGTAAAATTGCTTTTATCGCATGAGAATGGGCTACAATAATAATACGTTTGCCAGAATGAGTTTCTGCAACGTCTTTTACCGCAGCAAAACAACGAGCTACAATTTCTTCATCTTGCTCCATACCTTCTACTTTACCTTCTGCAATTAATTCCCTAACAGTCGCAACTGGCTTCCCAGAAGCTTCACCAAAATTACGTTCAACAAATCGCTCATCTAATAAAATTGATTGTAATCCAGTTGCCTCTGCAATTTCCTTAGCTGTTTCTTGCGCTCTAATTAATGGGCTACTTATAATTATATCCCATGCCTCCGCTTGCAAAGCAGCTGCACTTTGACTCGCTTGCTTCTTCCCCACTTCATTAAGCGGAATATCTTCACGTCCCTGAATAATCTCTTGAAAATTCCAATCAGTTTGTCCATGTCGTACTAAACAAATTTCCGTCATGCTCATGCTGCAACTCCTTTTTAAATAATCCGCTTCTATTGTATCAAAAGTTCTGCATGACGGACATAGTTTTCCCTTCCAATTATGTTGCATTTTGCTGCTTCATATACTGAAACATATCAATCATAATGGAAGCAACTGCCAATTGATTTTGAAATTTCTCAACTTTATCTGGTATCGTTTTTTTGAAATGTTGCATAGCTGCTAACTCAAATGCCTCTTTTTCTTCAGGGTTTCGCGTTAGTTTTCTATACCAGTACGGTTGCTCCCTAATATAGCGAGATAAATCCTCATCAGCCTTTATAAACTCCATAATTTCTGCTCTCATCCGCTTTCCTCCTAATCCTTCTGAAAGAAAAATGGATTATTTTCGGAAGTACTCTCTTCTTGCTGCGTGCGTTTCCCTTGAAATTGTTGAAAAACTTGTTGCACACTACCAATCGCACTCGTCACATTCGCTAAATGATGTTGCATTTGTTCCACGTCTAACTTTTTAAAGAAAGAAAGCATTTGTCCCATCACATCAGCAGTTTTTTCCTCTTCAGTTCGAGTATCCTTTTCTTTTCCTTTTTCTTTTTTCTTTTCTTTTACCGAAGAAAAAGCAGGCGCTCCATCCGGTCTAAAAGTTGCCCATATTGGATCTTCTTCACCAAGTAAGTACCATTCCTCATAAAACTGTTGCCAAGTTTTATGACCACTTCGAACTTCATGAACCATTTTAGGGTGATGGTTTACAAACTCTTTAAACTGTTGAACCGATGGATGTAACGGTCCTTTTGTTGTCGGCATAATCCTCACCTCTTCATGTATATCTACTATATAATAAGAAAAAAAAGGCGCATGGTTCGCCTATTTTTAGACGATTCATGCACCTTTTTATCCTACTATTTGCATAGGGGAAGATTCCCATCCACAATTTACAGTTTCATTTTATTTCCGAATAAAATTTTGTGTATAAAACTTATCGTATACGCCAACACCTAATCCTGTAAATTGTTCATTCAATAAATTCTTTCGATGTCCCTCACTATTTAACCAACCTTGCAATGCCGCAACCCCATCACTATGTTGCGCCGCTATGTTCTCACCGGCAAGCTGAAATCCTACTTTCCCGCGCTGTAAACGATCTCCTAACGTACCTAATGTAGGTGAATCGTGTGAAAAGTAATTATTATCCTTCATATCTTTACTATGACCGATTGCCACCTCTGCCGTTTGTTGGTCCCACGCTAATAACGGTAAATTATGACGACTTCGAATAATATTTGTTAAATCAAAAATTTGTTGCATATTCCCATTCTCTATTTGTTTCATTTTATCTGGAGTTAATGGTTGTTCTGCTAATAATTCACCCGAATAAACGAGCTGATACGGTCTTTGACGCAATAACGTTTCGTCATCCATATAACGAACACCGACAAGCTCATGCGTAAAATGATCAAAATATAATTGTGCCCAACCATCTTCTACTGGTACTAATGGTTGTTCCATCACTTCAGTATCAGATAACTCAAATTGATAACTATTCTTTCCTCTTTTTAACGAAATCTCATGAGAAAGTGGATTCTTTTTATACACATCTTCATACTTTTCATTTATATAATAAGGTGGCACCTTAACTTGCTCACCAGCGACATACGCCGTTACAATTTTGCGTTCAGCAACCCCAAATTGAACATACTGAGATAAATCTTGATTGTATACCCACCATTCATATCCGTAAGCAGATGGTTCTATTCGAGAAGGTTCGCCCCATTTTGCTAATAAATTTTCAGAGTCCCCACCAATCATATTTAAAACCGTATCGGAAGAGTCTTCATTCACTTGTTTTTTCTTTTTCACAATTTTATTTTCTTGCTTTGATTGAGATGGGGTTAATATATATTGTGAAACGAGTAATTTCCCGTATAAATCAACAGCTAAAATTAAAATTGTAATCATTACGATACGCAATAATTTCTTCAATCGATATACCTCCTGCACAAAACATAAAATTGAGATATACACAAATCCTTTTCTTTCCTTTTTTTGTGTGTACCGTACTCTTTTCACTATATCATATTTTTGCAAAAAAAGTCTGGATTATCCCTTTTCTCTCAATATGAATTGCACTTTCTTATTATTCATACTATTATAAAAATAATGATGTAACATAAAAAAAAGGAGGTATTTTATGCAATTTACAAATACAAAATTTAATGGAGCCGTCGTTGATTTAACACTATTAACAGAGATTATGGAAAAGAACCATTTTGTACTTGCTGGACAGTGGGATTATGAACGAGTTACATACGATTATAAATTCGAAATATTAAACGATGTTTATTATTTACGTGTACAAGGTTTAGCTGTTGAAGGTGACATTGGTAGTAGACACGCTGAAATAAAGCTACTTCCTCCCTTATTAGGTAAACACTATTATCCTCACGGCGTTGAATATGGTGATGGTGAAATTTTCCCAACGAATGTACTTCAAAAAAGCGAACAACTCCTACAAAATGTCGAAAAAGAGTTAAAAGAATTCCAAATCATTGAGTAAAATAAAAGTGAGTGCATCATATTGATGCACTCACTTTTATTTCGTTTGTAAATACGGCGGCAATTGTTGTAACTGCTCTTTATCCTTTTCACGCTCTCGACGCGCCCATCGAAAGAAAACATAACCAATAATCGTACCGTACACTATTTCCTGGACAATTTTCATAATGATGCCGCCTGTTTGTTGGTCTTGTAAAACAGGCATCCAGTGTAAAAATTCTGGTCCAGTTATATTTAAATCAGATAAAGTTCCCGCTGGTACACATAATTCCATCGCCTTCATCCAAGCAGCTGGATCCGTATACGTTGCAAACAACGGTGCCGTCGCAAAAATAATTAACGCGCAAGCTGGCGTTAATAATATACCATTAGCAAACATATAACCAAGTTTCTTTATATCACTTAACGTTTGATATTCTGGTAATGGATTTAGCATCGGCCACCACATCATGATTGCCGTAAAGAATAATATAGCGAGACAAATAGGATGAGCAATTTGACTTTGTTTTACTGTATCAAAAACAACTGGTAAATGATAAAAAGAAAACAGGCCATTAAATACAAACAATGCGATAAGTGGCTTAGTAAATATCTTCAATATAATTTGAACGAACTTAAAAGAAGTAATATAACGATATAACCAAACTGGTATACCAAGCAACAATAACGGCGGAACGGCAATATACATAACTGCCATTTCAAACATATGTGCACTAAATATAATATGACCAATTAAATCAATAGGCCCTCCCTTTACAAAATACAAAAGAACAATCCCGGTCGTAAAATAAAAAACTTGCTTCTTACTTACCTTTGTCGCATGTTCAAATCGCATTCTATATGGCCCAATAATTAAAAAATACCCAATGAGGATCGAAAGCATAAATAATAAAAAGATTGGACTCCATAGCGCTTGAAAACCAAATATCCACAAGTTACTCATTGTCACACCTACCTTCTTCAGGTTATCTTTTCACATAATATGAAGAGGGAGCTGTGGCAACACAAGCTCCCTCTTCACTTTTCAAATCCACACGATTGTCATAAAAGCTAAAATTGTAATTAACCCGATTAGCAGACCTGAATAAAGAAAGAAACTCGCTGCTTCATGTCCTTTATGACTCATATGCATAAAATAGTACAATTGAAAAATTACTTGTACCACCGCTAATAGTAAAATAAATGGTACTGAGAAAATCGGACTGAAAGTTTTCGGATATGCTACTGCTACAAATGCAACTAATGTTAAAAATATCATTAATGCAAATGTAATAACTTGATGCTTCATTTCCTCCGCACTTTTCCTCTTCCGGTAAACGAGATCAACTTTAGGATTATTCGTTTGCTTTATCGCCATTGTTTATCCCACCATTCCCATTAAATATACTACAGTGAAAATAAACACCCAAACTACGTCAATAAAATGCCAATAAATTGATGCAACATAAAACTTCGGTGCATTGTATAAATTTAGACCTCTCTTCGCATTTCTAAAGATTAATGTTAAAATCCAACACAATCCAAACAATACGTGGAGTCCATGTGTACCAACAAGAGCATAAAACGCAGAACCAAATGCACTACTTCTCATAGTATGCTTAAATTCATGTGTATAATGGTAAAACTCATAGATCTCAAACCCTAAAAACCCTAATCCTAGCAGCACTGTTACCAGTAGCCAAAGTTGCATTTTCTTAAAATTAAAGTTTTTCATATGATACATCGCATATACGCTCGTTAAGCTACTCGTTAATAAAAGCATCGTCATAATGAAAACGAGTGGCATTTGGAACATCTCTTGAGATGTTGGTCCGCCATTTGTAGAATTCTTTAACGCTAAATATGTGCCAAATAAGGAAGCGAACAATACTGTTTCGCCTCCAAGAAATAACCAAAAACCGACAAACTTATTTTTCCCCTCAAGGGTTGCTTTTTCAGGCTCTGCTGGAAATGTTTCATTCGTTAATTTTTCATCTACATGCATTACGCCTTGCCCCCCTTATCTTCTAAATCTTCTTTATGAATATGATATCCATGATCATCAATTACTGAACGTAGGAACATTGTACCAAACGTAATAATTAAACCGATAATTGCTACTAATAACCAAAACTTATCTTTTCCACCCTGCATATACATTGCACCGAATGCCGCTATAAACAATCCTAAAGAAATGATAAATGGTGAAAATGATGGATTTGGCATATGAATATCACCCACTGGTTCCGCCGCTGTCATCTCTTTATTCCCTTCACGTTTTTCAATCCAAAACGGATCTAACCCGCGAACAAATGGTAATTGTTTAAAGTTATATTCTGGTGTAGGTGCTGGCATTGTCCATTCTAATGTACGTCCATCCCACGGATCACGACCAGCCTTTTCTTTTGATACTGTTGTTTTAATTACATTGAATAGAAGAACAATCGTTCCAAGAGCCATAAATACCGCTCCAATAGAACTAATCATATTGCCCATTTCCAACCCTTGACCTTCAAGATATGTGTAGTAACGACGTGGCATACCAATTAAGCCAAGGAAATGCTGAATGAAGAACGTTAAATGGAAACCGATAAAGAATAACCAAAATGTTATCTTTCCTAACGTTTCATTCAATACTTTATTAAACATCAGTGGCCAATAATAATGGGCTCCTGCAAGTAAACCAAATACAACACCACCGACAATTACATAATGAAAGTGAGCTACTACGAAATAGTTATCATGAAATTGATAATCAGCTGGTGCAGATGCTAGCATAACACCTGTAACTCCTCCCATTACGAATGATGGAATGAAGGCTACTGCCCACATCATCGGTGTCGTAAAACGAATACTTCCGCCCCACATCGTAAAGAGCCAGTTGAATATTTTAATACCGGTCGGAACCGCAATCGCCATTGTTGCAACTGAGAAAATAGCATTTGCAACTGGACCAAGCCCAACAGTAAACATATGATGCGCCCATACCATAAACCCTAAAAATCCAATTAATACTGTCGCAAACACCATCGACGAATAACCAAATAATCGTTTTTTCGAAAACGTCGCGAAGATTTCTGAGAATATTCCGAAAGCTGGGAGTATAAGAATGTATACTTCTGGATGACCGAAAATCCAGAATAAGTGCTCCCATATAATTGTATTCCCGCCCAGTGCTGGATTAAAGAAACTTGTTCCAAATAAGCGGTCTAACATTAAAAGTCCTAATCCTACAGTTAACGGCGGAAAAGCAAATAATATTAATGAAGATGTTACAAATGTCGTCCATGTAAACATCGGCATACGCATATACGTCATCCCTGGCGCACGCATATTAATAATGGTTACAAGGAAGTTAATACCTCCAATTAATGTACCTATACCGGAGATTTGCAAGCCAAGCACATAAAAATCAACACCATGGCCTTTAGAGGCTAAAGCTAAAGATGCATAAGATGTCCATCCTGCATCAGGTGCTCCACCTAAAAACCAACTTAAATTTAAAAATACTCCACCAAAGAAAAATAACCAAAATCCGAGTGAATTTAAAAACGGGAACGCTACATCACGTGCACCAATTTGAAGTGGTACAGCGGCGTTCATAAATGCAAACACGAGTGGCATAGCTGCGAGGAAAATCATTGTTGTACCGTGCATAGTTAATACTTGATTATAAGCATCCCCAACAAGAAAAGCGTTGTTAGGAATCGCTAATTGAAGGCGAATAAATAGAGCTTCTATTCCGCCTATTATAAAAAACAATCCACCTGCAATTAAATAGAGAATGGCAATCTTTTTATGGTCTACTGTCGTTAAATAATCCCATATGACAGCACCCATCCCCTGTTTTTTTGCTACAGAACTCACGTTTTCAACCTCCCCTTCGCGAATAATCCCTCTTTACTTTTCAACTTTTAACGTTTGTAAATATGCATTTAATGCATCAATTTGATCGTCTGTTAAGTTGCCATATTTACCAGTCATTTTATTTCCTGGTTTCATATTTTCAGGATCTTTCAGCCATTTTTTTAAGTTTTCTTCATTGTTTTCAGCAATGCCGGCAACTGTATCGCGATCCGCAAAGTTTGCTAAGTTTGGTGCGATACGAGCGGAAGGTGGTCTACTATCATTAGATCCAACTGCGTGACAACCAATACAGCTTTTATTAAATATTTCTTGGCCTTCTTGCGCCTTTGTTGAAGCTACTTCTTTCTTCCCATCAATTTTCTTCATATCAGCAAGCCACTTTTTGTACTCGCTTTCATCTAAAGCTTTCACTTTGAATTGCATTAAAGAATGTGATGGGCCGCAAAATTCTGTACAAAAACCATTATAAGTGCCCGATTTATCTGCCTTTAACCACATTTTGTTTACATTATCTGTATTTGTATCCATTTTCCCAGCTAAAGATGGAACCCAAAACGAATGTTTAATATCGGCACCCTTCAAATTCAAATACACTTTCTTACCTGTGGGGATGACTAAATCTTGAGAAGTTACTATCTTTTCTGATTTATAAGAAAATTCCCACCAATAAAGATTCGCTGTTACATCAACAACGATAGTATCTTTATCAATATTCTTTTTCTCCATCGCACTTACATCAGCAAGTTTGAATGTATATGTAACCGTCGGAACAGCTAAGATTAGCAAAAGAATAATCGGAATAACTGTCCATATAATTTCTAGTTTGTGATTCCCTTCAACTTGCTCCGGAATATAATCTTCCTGACCTTTCTTTTGTCGGAAACGCACAATTACATATAAGAAAATAATAGTAACTACTAGTACTACTCCTACCATGATTGCACTTGCTAGTAAGAGCAGATCGTATTGCATTTTTGCTACCTCTCCTTGCGGAATTAAAGTAGATTGAAAGGCTTTACCGCATCCCCCTAACAGTAAAGCCAGCAGTGAAACGAACGAAAGCAGTCGCCACTGTTTCTTCATACAAACAACCCCCACTTTCCTTGTGAATTAGATTGTACTTTATAGTTAAGTAAAGTAAATCTCAACGTAAAGAAATCCAATTATGTCGTTGTCTTAGAAGAATGTAACTACAATCATTGATACAAATAAGATTGTTAAATAATTTAGGGAATAAACAAACATTTGCACGGACCATTTGATGTCATCTTTCTTACGGAAGCCATAAAAACCTAAAACGATCCATCCGATGTTAAGCAGTGTTGCAATTACCATAAATGTTATCCCTAGTCCACTCATATAAAATGGTAGTGGTAATAAACATACTGTCCAAATCATAATTTGGCGTTTCGTAATTTCAAATCCATGAACTACAGGAAGCATTGGAATTCCTGCGTTTCGATATTCATCAACACGTTTCATTGCTAATGCAAGGAAATGTGGGATTTGCCAAATAAACATAATTAAAAATAACATCCAAGCAATTGGATGGCCTAAAGATGGATCGATTGCTGCCCATCCAATTAAAGGTGGAACTGCACCAGATATACTACCTACAACAGTATTTAGTGTATACTTTCTCTTTGTCCATAAACTATATAGAACAACATATGTGAAAGCACCAATAAATCCCATTAAGACTGCCATTGGTGTTGTTAATAATAAAAATACAAAACCAAGAAGTAATATAACTAGTCCAAATGTAAGTGCAAATCCTGGTTTATACTTTCCAGTAACCGTTGGACGGGTCTTTGTTCTTTCCATTAATGGATCGATGTCTCGATCAATGTAGTTGTTTAAACAACATACCCCTGCCATAACTAATCCAGAACCAACGATTGTAAAGAATAACTTATCCAGATTGTCCATTACACTTAATCCATTAAAGTGTAATGCCAACCAAAATCCTGTAAATACAGTAAGTGTATTTGAGTTTACAATCCCCATTTTAACGAGCGCTTTTAAATCTTGTAACCGAGTTGTTTCCGGTACGCTTGTAACAGCAGACTCATCATGCAGCTCACTTGTTGCATGGTTCATCACTTTAACCCCCTCTTAAAACTTTCATCTTTCTTTTTGCGCCTATTTCAAATTGAAATATTTCGCTTCTATATAGCAATATTATTACAGTAGAAACATTGTTAACCCATTCTACTACTAATCTACGCCCATACTCCAATATATTAAATCATATTTCCCGAACATTTTGTGAAGAAAACATGAACTTTTTGTGTCGAACATAAAAAACTTAATTGTTACTTATCCATATCATAACATGATGTTACCTTCTATAATAAACTTTTTTGTCATATTTAACACGTATTCTCCCCATTTCTTTTCAAAATAGCCTATTTTTCACCTAAAAATTTCCTTATAAACCTTATTTCCACACCCGTTTTCTCTTCCCTGTCTTCCCCCTCCATTTCTTTGCTATTTTATTATTTTTTATATATCATAGGAACTAGCGCGTTTTATTCTATACATAATGGAATGAAAATATTTCGCAATAACTTCATAGCAGAAAGATGGTGAAAGAGATTGCAACGCTTTATTAAATGGTTAGCAGTCATTACGAGTCTTGATTTATTAATAGTTTTATTAGGAGGCGCCTTAGTTACAAAAACAGGCTCTGGCCAAGGATGCGGTAAATCATGGCCACTTTGTAACGGTGAATTTGTTCCATCTAATTTATCAATGGAAACTATTATTGAACTAAGTCATCGCCTTACATCAGGATCAGCAGGAATTCTTGTCACTCTCCTTTGTATTTTGTCCTGGAAATATTATAAACATGTGCGCGAAACAAAAACGTTAGCAATTTTATCCTTCGTATTTTTAGTTGCACAAGCATTAATGGGAGCCGCAGCGGTTGTTTGGGGGCAAATGCCAGCTGTACTTGCTATCCATTTCGGTATTTCCTTAATTTCATTTGCTTCTGTCATTTTATTAACGTGTCTTATCTTTGAAATCGACCAAAAATTTGATGCACGTTCACTTATTATGGACAAAAAAATGAAATTTCATATTTATGGTGTAACAATTTACAGTTATATTGTCGTCTACACAGGGGCTTTAGTACGTCACGAACGAGCTAGCTTAGCCTGTCCAGACTTTCCTTTATGTAGCAAAAATAGACCTATGCCAACTCAATTACATGAATGGGTTCAAATGGGACATAGAGTTGCAGCGATGTTAATTTTCGCTTGGATACTATACGCGATGATTCTCGCTATCCGCCATTACAAACAGCAGCCTGTCGTATACTGGGGATGGATCATCTCATTTATCCTTGTTACACTTCAAGCTATCGTAGGAATTTTAGTCGTATTTACAAATGCTAGTTTATCAATGGCATTATTACATTCACTATTCATTTCTTGCTTGTTTGCTGTACTATGCTATTTAGTTATGTTAGGTACAAGAAGTAAAGTGAATGCAAAAGAAGCTGCATCAACTTCTAAACAAACAAAATAAATGAAAATACCTTGCCCGAATTGGCAAGGTATTTTTTCGTAATAAAAAAGAGCTGTGTTTCCACAACCCTTTTTTATTTTAGTGATCTAATTCAATGAGTAAGTCACCCGTTTGAATTGCATCTCCATCGTTAACATATACTTTTTTCACTTTACCATTAAACGGCGCTTGAACTGTCGTTTCCATTTTCATCGCTTCTGTAATTGCCATAGAATCGCCTTTTTTCACTTCATCGCCTTCTTTTACAACTACTTTAATAACCGTTCCTGGCATTGTTGCGCTAATGTGGTTTGGATTTTCACGGTTTCCTTTCACACGTTGTGCAACTGTCGCTTTCACACTTTCGTCTTTCACAACAATCTCACGTGGTTGACCGTTAAACTCCAAGTAAAGAACACGATTTCCATCTGGCTGAGGCTCTCCAATTGATACTAGTTTAACCATCAATGTTTTACCTTGTTCAATTTCCACATCGATTTCTTCACCAAGTCTCATACCATAGAAGAATGTCGGTGTATCAAGCACAGATACATTTCCATAAATCTCAGCAACTTTTTCGTAATCCATAAATACTTTTGGATATAATGCATATGCAACTACATCAAACATCGTCACTTCGCGTCCAAGTTTATGGAATAGCTCTTCTTTTAACGCGTCGAAATCTACTGGTTCTAATAATTCACCTGGTCTTACTGTTAATGGTTCTTTCCCTTTTAAAATAATTTCTTGTAACTTTTTCGGGAAACCACCATATGGTTGTCCTAAATCTCCAGAGAACATTTCAACAACAGATCCTGGGAAATCCATAGAATGTCCACGCTCTAAAACATCTTGTTCTGTTAAGTGATTTTGAACCATGAATAATGCCATATCACCGACAACTTTAGATGATGGCGTTACTTTAACAATATCACCAAACATGTCATTCACACGGCGGTACATTACTTTCACTTCATCGAAACGATCGCCTAAGCCAACCGCTTTCGCTTGTTGTTGTAAATTACTATACTGTCCGCCTGGCATTTCGTGCATATATACCTCTGTATGAGGAGCATTCATACCACTTTCAAACGGTGCGTAGTATTTACGTACATCTTCCCAGTAATGAGATAATTTTTCTAATGAATCTATATTAACATCTGGCTGTCTTTCGTTTCCACCTAACGCATAGTATAGCGTGTTCGCACTTGGTTGTGACGTTTGACCAGCCATAGAACTTACTGCTACATCGACAATGTCAACACCTGCTTCAATTGCTTTCGTATACGTTAATATACCATTTCCACTCGTATCGTGTGTGTGCAGGTGAATCGGAATCGATACCGTCTCTTTTAATGCTGAAACTAAATCATATGCTGCATTTGGTTTTAGTAAGCCCGCCATATCTTTAATACCTAAAATGTGAGCTCCTGATGCTTCTAATTCTTTTGCTAAATTTTTATAGTAATTTAAATCATATTTACTACGTAACGGATCATGAATATCCCCTGTGTAACACATAGTTGCTTCTGCAATTTTACCAGTATCTCGTACAGCATCAATCGCAACTCTCATACCTTCTACCCAGTTTAAGCTATCAAAAATACGGAACACATCAATTCCAGCTTGAGCAGAACACTCCACAAACTTTTGAATTAAATTATCCGGATAGTTTTTGTAACCAACCGCGTTTGAAGAACGAAGTAACATTTGGAATAAAACATTTGGCATTTTTTCACGAAGATCTAGTAATCGTTCCCACGGATCTTCTTTTAAGAAACGATATGCAACATCAAACGTCGCACCGCCCCACATTTCTGCTGAGAATAAGTTCGGTAACATTCTCGCTGTCGGCTCTGCAATTTGGTGTAAATCTTTTGTACGAATACGCGTTGCAAGTAATGACTGATGCGCATCACGGAATGTTGTATCCGTTAAAAGTACACGTTTTTGATCTTGTACCCATTTTACTAATCCGTCTGCTCCACGCTCATCCAAAATTTGTTTCGTTCCATTTTGGATTGGCTCTGAGTGTAATACATTCGGTATACGAGCATCTGGGAAAATTGGTTTCTCTTTTTTCCCTACTCCTGGGAAGCCATTTACTGTTACTGTCCCGATGTAATTTAACATTTTCGTTCCTCGGTCTTTACGTTTCGAGAACAAGAATAGTTCAGGTGACGCATCAATAAATGAAGTGTCATATTCCCCTGATAAGAAGTTTTTATGTTTTACTACATTCTCTAGGAATGGAATATTCGTTTTAATACCACGAATACGGAATTCTTTTAAGTTACGTTCCATTTTTGCAGCAGCTTGTTCAAAAGTAAGCGCCCATGTTGTAACTTTTACAAGTAAAGAATCATAGTACGGTGTAATAACAGCACCTTGGAAACTATTACCTGTATCAAGACGAACTCCAAAGCCACCACCTGATCGATATGCCATAATTTTTCCTGTATCCGGCATGAAATTATTTAGTGGATCCTCAGTCGTTACTCGAGATTGTATTGCAAATCCATGTACAACAACTTCCTCTTGCTTTGGAACACCCACCAATTTGCTATGTAATGCATGTCCATCAGCTATTAAAATTTGTGATTGAACGATATCGACTCCTGTAATCATTTCTGTAATTGTATGTTCTACTTGAACACGCGGATTTACTTCAATGAAATAGAAATTATCATCTTTTACAAGAAATTCAACTGTTCCTGCGTTTAAATAATTTACATTTTTCGTTAATTTCACAGCAGCATCACAAATACGCTGACGCAAATCATCTGAAAGCGACACACTAGGTGCAATTTCTACTACTTTTTGATGACGACGTTGTACAGAACAGTCTCGCTCGTATAAATGAACAACATTGCCCTCTTCATCTGCTAAAATTTGAACTTCTATATGTTTAGGTTTTTCAACGAATTTTTCTACGTATACTTCATCATTACCAAAGGCTGCTTTCGCTTCTGACTTTGCTCGATTATACGATTCTCTTAATTCTTCACTAGTACGTACAATACGCATACCACGACCGCCACCGCCAAGGGAAGCTTTAATAATAATCGGGTAATCATACTTTTCAGCAAATTCTTCGACTTCTTCTAATGAATCTACTGGCCCATCACTACCAGGAATAACTGGAATTTGTGCTAGCTGCGCTTGTGTTCTTGCTTTTACTTTATCTCCAAACATATCTAAATGCTTACTTTTTGGACCGATAAAGATAATCCCTTCTTCTTCACAACGTTTTGCGAATTGAATATTTTCTGACAAGAAACCATATCCAGGGTGGATTGCATCTACATGATTACTTTTCGCAATCTCAATAATGCCCTCAATATCTAGATAAGCATCAATTGGCTTTTTTCCTTCCCCAACTAAATAGGATTCATCGGCTTTATAACGATGATAAGAACCACTATCCTCTTTAGAATAGATTGCAACTGTTTTTAATCCCAGTTCCGAACAAGCTCGAAACACACGAATTGCAATCTCTCCACGGTTAGCTACCAATACTTTTTGAATACGTTGCAGCTTTGTCATGATTTTCCCCCTCTACTTTCCTACCACTCTAGAGATAAAATATATACACACCATAAAGAGCGTGAAGTTCTTCACTTTCTACATTATATTATACTTAGAAAGCTTCACTTTATTTTTATCCATCATACCTTATTTTTTAACAAATGATAAGTTTTCTGAGCAATTTGTCTCACAAAAATAGTATAGCATACCTCTTCCTTATGTAACAACTTAATTGTATATCACATTAAAATAAATGTGATATACCCTTTGATGTTAAAGCTAATTATTACATCACATTTGACTTTTCTTAAAAATAAAAAACACATCGCGCTCTAAAGCACAATGTGTTTTTTATTTTACAACAACAAGACGTGGTCCATCTTGTTCTCTTTCTTTCATTTCCTCATTTTGCTGTTTCTCTTGTCGTTTCACATGACTAGCAATATTTAATAATATACCCATCGAGATCAGATTAGCCAACAAGGAACTACCGCCATAACTAATAAACGGTAAAGGTACTCCTGTAAGCGGTATTAATCCTGACATACCACCAACATTAACAAAAGTTTGTATGCCAATTAAACTTGCAATTCCGATTGCAATTAAACTTCCAAATGGATCTTTACATTTTTGTGCTACTCTAAACGAACGAATAATAATAAGTAATAAACAGATTAAAATGATAGCTACACCTATAAAACCTAGTTCTTCAGATATAATTGCCATAATGAAATCCGTTTGCGGCTCTGGTAAGTAGCCATACTTTTGTATACTATTCCCTAATCCTCTACCATTTAACCCACCTGAGGCAATTCCAATAAACGAATTAACTAATTGGAATCCATCATTTTGAGGATCGTTAAATGGATCAAGAAAAACTGAAAATCGAGCTTTTTGGTAAGCTTTCAATTTATAACTCCCAATAAAATACAATGCTGGAATCCATATGATAGAAGTTAAAAAGAATCTTTTTATCCACAAGTTAACATTAACTCCTGAGCAGAAGAACATAATTAACACTGTTCCACCTATTAATAGGTCAGTCCCTAAGTCCTTTTGTAATAAAATTAATACCATCGATCCACCGACAACAGCTATAGGGGGGATAATCCCTTGTAAAAAAGGAGTTTGCCTCTCTTGTTTCTTAGCAAAAAAACTTGCTAGCGTAATAATAACCGCTATTTTAGCAAACTCGGCAGGTTGTATACCCAGTATCCATCCTTTTGCACCATTGATTTCCTTACCGAAAAGATAGGCTGCTGCTAGTAAGACAAGACTCCCTAGCCCCATCGCAGCTAGAACCATTCCTTTCCTCCAAAATTTGTAAGGAATTATAACGACAATCACTAGTATTACCGTCCCAATAGCAAGGGCCAATAATTGTTTTTTAAAAAAGTAATCTGCTGGCCAGTTATATCTTGACGAAATCGCAACAATGGAACTAGAACTATATACCATTATAACTCCCAACACACATAAGATAACAAGAGGAAGTAATAATGAATAATCCATTGATTTCCATACTCTTTTCATTTCATTTCCTCTCTCTGTTTCAATTTAATTATTGTTGTATTCCATATGTACATTGATTCTTCCTGCTTTATTATACAAATAAAAAGCTCAAACTTTTTCAGTTTGAGCCCCCTTATTTGAACCCGTTATTGTTGTTTGTTTGTAAATGCTTCATGAAGTGCAGATAACTCACGTTCAAGCTCTCCTAACATTGCTTTCCCTTGTTCTTCTGAAATAAGACCAAGGCGAACTGCAAAATCGACTTCGCGGGATAGTCCAAACATTTGTGTGTCTAACACTTCTTCATATAATGGACATTGCGGCATTGTAAGATGGTCCATTTGCACCTTAATAAGTCTTAAAATCTTCTCCGCATCCGCTTGTAGAAGGGCTAGTGCCTTTTCCTGATGATTTGATACTGTCTCAGACGCCAAATTGATTCCCTCCGTTTCCGTCCTACTCTCTCCTATCTATTAATATTAGCGATAGTTTTAATAAATTGCAATAGAAACATTTTTTGTGACAATAGTGTCTAATACTATTATACTGAAAAGTGGGAGTATAACACAAATGGGGGAACAACAATGAGCGAAATTTTATTTATTAATGGAAAAGTTCGTTTTCCAATCACTATCGATCCAACCGTTTGGATCTTTGATGATCGAAAAGTAGATTTGACAACTTACTTTGATGAAACGAGAGAAAACACTTCAGAACTAGAAGCTTATTTAAAAAACACTTCGGAACATTGGGATCGCGAAATCCGTGATGGTGCTGCTTTCCCGCCGATACAACAAAGTGTAAAGAAATTTAAAAAAGAACAGCTAATTACTGGAACGTTCGGTATACCATTTCAACCTTTTCTTGCTAACGCCGAAATTTCAGATGACGCTACGCAAGTCGAGATCGAAACAGTAGATGATACAATAACGCTTCCATTAGAAACTGTCAAACATGCTATTCTTGGTTTTTCAAAAGAAGGAAAACCATTAAAAGAAGATGGACCTGTTCATTTATATTACAATGATGGATCTAATAGACAAAATCCAATCCGTAACATCCGCAAATTTACAATTATTTAAAGAAAAGGAGTGAGCTTCAGCTCACTCCTTTTTATAATAAATCTGCTGCTAGTTGAGCTAAATTAGATCGCTCCCCTTTTACAAATTTCACATGACCACTAATACGTTGCTCTTTAAATTTCTCTACAACATATGTTAAACCGTTATTATACTCATCCAAATACGGATGATCAATTTGCTGAGGATCTCCCATTAATACGATTTTACTTTTTTCTCCTACCCTCGTTAGTATCGTTTTCACTTCATGCTTCGTTAAATTTTGTGCTTCGTCAATTATAATGAATTGATCTGGAATACTTCTCCCGCGTATATACGTAAGAGCTTCTACTTCTATCGAACCCATTCCAGCTAAAATAGCATCTAACTCTCCTGGTTTTTTCGTATTAAATAAATACTCTAGATTATCAAAAATCGGTTGCATCCACGGTCTTAACTTTTCTTCTTTTTCTCCCGGTAAATAACCGATATCTTTCCCAACTGGAACAATTGGCCGTGCAACGAGTAGTTTTTTGTATAACCCTAAATCTTCCGTTTGCATGAGCCCCGAAGCTAAAGCTAGTAATGTCTTTCCTGTACCAGCTTTCCCTGTTAGCGTGACTAGCGGAATATCTTCACGAAGCAACAATTCTAATCCCATAATTTGCTGCACATTTCGTGGTCGTATTCCCCATACTTGTTCATTATGAAAAATAAGTTTCTTTACCTTCTTACCTAAATGATCCACAATACCTAGTGCTGAACTAGATCCACCTAACGCATCTTTCATTACTACAAACTGATTTGGATAAAAAGGATGATTTGCAATTTCGGATAAAGGCAATTCGCCTTTTTCATAAAAATAATCCAATTGTTCTTTTGATATATATCCTTCTAAAAATCCTGAATATATATTTTCCACTTCAATAACCCGATCACTTAAATAATCTTCCGCCTTTAAACCTATTGCATCTGCTTTTACCCTTACGAGCACGTCTTTACTTACTAAAATAACAGACTTCCCGTCCTCTTTTTCTTGTTCTTCTAAAGATAGATTTTTTGCTACAGCTAAAATTCGATTATCATTTGTTTTTTCTACAAAAATATCTTGTAGTTGGACAAACGAACGATGATTTAATTCAATACGAAATGTACCGCCGTTTTCTAGCGGAATACTTTCATGCAGTTTTCCTATTTCACGAAATTTGTCTATTAACTTAGATACATAACGAGCGTTTCGTCCTACTTCATCCATATAACGTTTTTTCGAATCAACCTCTTCTAATACAACTGCTGGAATCACTACTTCATTGGTTTCAAATGAAAAAATAGATAAAGGATCCTGCAAAAGTACATTCGTATCTAACACATAAATTTTATCCAACCTGTTACCCCCTGACTCCACTTTTAAATTTGTAGAACAAGGGTTTCATCCATAAAATATGGACGAACCATTGTTATAATTATATGTACCGTATAAACGAGGTAGAATCGAAATTTATAGCCATTAAACCTTTTATTTATTTTTTATTCATTTCTATTCAATATATTACTTTTAATTATAATTATTAACATAAAATCACAATAAGTAATTACAAAAGTTAATAACTGACTTTCTTATTTATCACATTTATAATTCTTTCATTCCTGCTAACACCTGGTTATCGAGCTTTTTAGCTGCACGAAGATCATACGTTTTTTCATATGTTGGTTCAATTGCAAGTTTTGCACCATAAAACATAACATCACGTACTTCTTGTACATTTACTTCTATTACAGTCAATTTTAAAGGAATGCCTTCCATTCTATCAGTCAAAATTTCACCTGCACCACTTATGGAAAATACGGATTCATTCGCCATTATAGTCAATACCACTCCAGTACTATGTCTTATATTTTCCACAATACGTGAACGTTGATCTACTGCAAATCGAATACTAGTTTTACTCACTGCATACACCCAAGAAATAGCACTTACGTTAGGAACTTGTTTTTCAAAATCTGTTGTTGCTACCATAACAATACACTCTTTACGTAACGTTTGTACTAAATCATCCGTTAATGTGGGCTCTACTACATTCGCCATATTTCCACCTCCAAATATACTTCATATATCCTTATCATAACCTATTTTTTGAATTGCGAAAATATTATTTTTTCCCGCTATTATTCAAAAACATTACACTTCCATGATATACTTATACTGATAGAATTCGTATTGAGGTGACGAAATGAGAGTCAAATGTATGATTTGTGATAAAAAAGATATGTTAGATGATGAAAATCCTATGGCAAAAAAACTGCGTAATCGCCCTATTCATACATATATGTGCATGGAATGTTCGGAACGAATTGCTGAACGTACGATGGAACGTCATGCAAGTGGTAATTTTCGATTATATCGTGATAAAAAAGTCGAAGACGATTGGTAAAATATAAATAAGTCCTTTATCAATATGATAAAGGACTTATTTATATTTTTCAGGTTCGCGATTCATTTGATCCAAAAAACAATCAATAGCTTCTAATGGAAACCTTGCAGATTTTCTTTCTCCATTTATTTCATATGTAACTACATACATTTCCTCGTTCTTCTTAACTTCCACATTTCTCAATTTATGTTCTTCATATATCATATTTTGAAATAACAAATACGTTTCTTTTGCAGCACTATCATCCGGACGTGCTTCGGCAACTGTTTTAATTGTTAACCAATTATATAACGCATCTTGTACGGAACGCATAAAGCTTCCCCCCTCATCCTGCTTTTTGTTGTCTTGCTTGACGTAATCTCAACCTATAAATCCCAAGTACAATTGCTGCTACAACAAGCCCCTCTCCAACAGGTAAAAAAACTGCAAAGAAAGTTAACACTGTACACCCAATCGCTAACGATATATATATCACTATATTTTTTATTATAGATAGCTTTCTTGCAAAACCTAAATTATACACAAGTGCACTTAATATAATAATGACGCCATACAGTAACCACATCCCTAGTTCTGGATTTTCATCAACTTTACATAACTTCGCAAAAAACGACATTCTTTCTAACACTATTTATCCCCCTTCCTCATAAATCAAACCATTTTTCTTTATGTACTTAATACAAGAGTAACCTGTGAAAAAAATACTGTCCACAAAAAGAGTAAATATTCTAAAAAATAAACATAAAAAAACAGCTACCTTAATTAAAGGTAGCTGTTTTACTATTTTACGCTTCTACAGATTTCTTTTTCTTAGCAGCTCTTTCACGTTCGCTCTTATCAAGAATCTTTTTACGTAAACGAATGGATTCTGGAGTTACTTCACAGAACTCGTCATCGTTTAAGTACTCTAATGATTCTTCTAAAGTCATTAAGCGTGGTTTTTTCATTGTTGAAGTTTGATCTTTCGTCGCAGAACGAATGTTAGTTTGTTGTTTCATTTTCACAACGTTAACTGTTAAGTCATTCTCACGAGTGTGTTCTCCGACAATCATACCAGCATATACTTCTGTACCTGGTTCAACGAAGATTACACCACGGTCTTCAACTTGCATAATACCGTATTGTGATGCTTTTCCTGTTTCAAGTGAAACTAGAACACCTTGACGACGTCCACCAACTTGTCCAGCGTGTACTGGTTGGTAGCAATCGAATGTATGGTTTAAAATACCGTAACCACGAGTTAATGTTAAGAATTCTGTTGTGTAACCAATTAAACCACGTGCTGGAACCATGAAAGTAAGGCGAACTTGACCGTTTCCGTTATTCACCATATCTAACATTTCACCTTTACGTGCACCCATAGATTCCATAATAGAACCAGTGTATTCTTCAGGTACATCGATTTGTACACGCTCTACAGGCTCACATCTTACGCCATCAACTTCTTTAATAATTACTTCTGGCTTAGATACTTGTAGTTCATAACCTTCACGACGCATGTTTTCAATTAAGATAGATAAATGTAGTTCCCCACGTCCAGATACGATCCATGCATCAGGAGACTCTGTATTATCTACACGTAAACTTACATCTGTTTCTAATTGTGAACGAAGACGCTCTTCAATTTTACGAGATGTAATGTATTTACCTTCACGACCTGCAAATGGACTGTTATTTACAAGGAACGTCATTTGTAGTGTTGGCTCATCAATACGTAATAATGGTAACGCATCTTGATGTTCAACTGGGCATACTGTTTCACCAACGTTAATGTCTTCCATACCAGAAACAGCTACTAAGTCTCCAGCTTTTGCTTCTTCAATTTCTTGACGTTTTAATCCCATGTAACCAAATAATTTTGTTACGCGGAATTGTTTTACGCTTCCGTCTACTTTCATTAAAGCAACTTGTTGTCCAACCTTCATTGTACCGCGGAATACGCGTCCAACTCCAATACGTCCAACATAGTCGTTGTAATCAAGAAGTGCTACTTGGAATTGAAGTGGCTCTTCGCTGTTATCAATTGGTGCAGGAATATGTTCAATAATTGTATCAAATAATGATTTCATATTCTCTTCTTGATTTGCTGGGTTTGAATCTAAGCTTGCTGTTCCGTTCATTGCTGATGCAAATACAACTGGGAACTCTAATTGATCTTCGTTTGCACCAAGTTCGATGAATAAGTCAATTACTTCATCAACTACTTCATCAGGGCGAGCGAAGTCACGGTCAATTTTATTTACAACTACGATTGGAGTTAAGTTTTGCTCAAGAGCTTTCTTTAAAACAAATCGTGTTTGTGGCATACAACCTTCATATGCATCAACAACAAGTAAAACACCATCAACCATTTTCATAATACGTTCTACTTCTCCACCGAAGTCAGCGTGACCTGGTGTATCTAAAATGTTAATTCTTTTATCTTCATAGTGAATCGCAGTATTTTTCGCTAAAATTGTAATACCGCGCTCTCTTTCTAGATCATTTGAATCCATTGCGCGCTCTTCAACGTGTTCGTTCGCACGGAAAGTCCCCGCTTGACGTAATAACTGGTCAACAAGTGTTGTTTTACCATGGTCAACGTGGGCAATAATTGCTATATTACGTAAATCTTGTCGTTTTTTCAACATGTCCAACTCCTAATGTCTTTTTAATCCTTCTCTATTATAAGAGCGAAGGGGATACAATAGCAATTAAAATAAAATCAAGAATGAAAATATAGTTGTATTCTTACTTTTGTGAAAGTAAAATGAGATTGGAGGGTGAAGAAATGGAACACATTCAATATCGCTTTTTATTAACTGCAATTATCGGTGTTATTTTCTTAATCGGTATCGGCATTATGATTGCTGAAAATAGTCCAATCGGTATTATTATTTGCATTATCGGCACATTTGTTACAGTTGGATACGGTTTTGTAACAAAAAGAAAAATGCGTAAATCGCAATAACGTCAAAAAGTAAGAAGCCTGTATACAGCCTCTTACTTTTTTTGTTACTTGGATATAAACGATAACACTTCTTCATACACCCCTGGCTTCGCAACTAATACGCTACTCTTCTCTACGATAGAAAGTGGCGCTCCGGAGAATGTTGTTACCTTGCCTCCAACTTCCTCTACAATTATCTGTCCCCCACCAAAGTCCCATGGTGATAATCTAGGCGTTACATATGCATCGATTCTTCCAGTTGCAACGTATACCATCTCTAATGCTGCACAGCCATATGATCTCGTGCCTCTTGCTTTCTTAACAAGTGCCATCATACTTTCCATATTAAGCAATGGATTGTCGGTAAGCCATATCGCATTTAAAGCTACAATACCTTGCTCTACAGTACCTTTTTGTAATAAAGGTATTGGTACTTCATTACAAAATGCTCCAGCCCCTTTTAACGCATGATATAATTCATCATGAACTGGATCATAAATAAGTCCAATCTTTCCGATACCGTTCTCATAAATTCCAATTGAAATTGCAAAATTTCTTTTTTGGTGAACAAAGTTCATCGTGCCGTCAATTGGATCAATTAACCAAACAACCCCGTCAGAAGAAGTTACCTCGTCTCCATAGCCCTCTTCACCTAAAATATGATGATGTGGGAATGTTTCTTTAATTTTCCCAATTAAAAACTGCTCTATTTCTCGGTCCATATTTGTTACTAAATCAGCTGCATTTGATTTTGTTTCTATAATAAGTGCTTTTTTCATTGATGCCATTAAACGCTCTCCCGCATCCCGAATCCACTGTTTGGCGTGTGCATCGATGTCTTTCCATACTTCTTGCATGTTTAAACACTCCGATCTATACTGTTCACAGAAAAAACGAACCCTTTATAAGGTTCGCACCAACTAATTTTTTATACATATACTATTATTACGCTTCTAAACGAATCATTTCAAGTCTTAACACTTCTAACTTTTGTACACACTCTTCTTTTTTCTGTTTATCATTTTCCATCATCGCATCATATAAAGTCGCTAATTCATAATCTAGCTCCAAACGTAGCACCGGTATTCTCTTTTCAGCATCTGTTCTCTTTAACGCATTAATCACCTGTCTCATATTATTTGCCTCCTCCCAATATTCGTCTGCCCTCGGACTAGAATTGATTCAATTTTCTGATTTTTTGTTTTATACTATACTATGTTGGATAAATCATCTATGCAACAAAATTATATTTTTTTATTTAAATTTTTTTGTGCTGTTTTTTTTATGAATAGTACAAGCTATGCTAAAATAAAAGCAAAATAGGAGTTGGAGGAACAATCATGACACTACAAACATTCAAATCAACTGATTTTGAGGTCTTTACAGTTGATGGTCTCGAAGAACGAATGAGTGCAATTAAAACGAACATTCATCCTAAGCTAGAAGCTTTAGGGGAACAGTTTGCAGCGTATTTATCCAAACAAACTGATGAGAACTTTTTTTATCATGTAGCAAAACACGCACGTCGCAAAGTCAATCCACCAAACGATACTTGGGTTGCTTTTTCAACAAATAAACGCGGATATAAAATGCTACCACATTTCCAAATTGGATTATGGGGTACTCATGCCTTCATATACTTTGGTTTAATCTATGAGTGTCCACAAAAAGTGGAGACGGCTCACGCCTTCTTAGAACATATAAATGATTTAAAAACAAATATTCCAAATGACTTCGTTTGGTCCATTGACCATACTAAACCAAGTGTAAAATTACATAAAACACTTGAAACAAATGATTTACAAAAGATGATTGAACGTCTAGCTACTGTGAAAAAAGCAGAATTATTAGTTGGTATTCATATATCACCAGAGGAGTTTTCAGCAATGACCAACGAACAATTCCTTGCTAAGATTGAATCTACGATGCAATCACTCCTTCCTTTATATGCACTTTGTAATCGATAGTAGAAAACGGACAATTTATATTGTCCGTTTTTAGTTGTTATCACATTATATCACTTCAGTTTTTATTTTTCAAAATATTTTTTACATTTTCACAAGCTTTTCTTCTTCAATTTCTTTAGCCTTCTGAATCGCACGGTATATAGAATATCCACTTACTTCTTGAAACTCTTTATCAATTTTCTTTTCTTCTGCTTTCGATGGAACAATCTCTTTAAAACGACGATATAAACCCATTAATTCTTCTCTTACAATTCCTTTTTCATATGCTTTCTCAATCGCTTCATAAAACTTCACAATTGTAACCATTTCCTCATTTGACCAATCATAATCTAACGGATATTGATATTCCATTTCGCACCTCATTTATCATTTCTTCTTATTTCAATACGCTATCTTAAAGTGATTTTTTCTACTTCACTATAGCCACTTTGCATTATACACTATTTATTCATTTTAATGGAATTGCCTTCCACTAGAAGTTAGTAGGAAGCTACTATTTAACATACTCACCGTAAAAATATTTTTTGCTATACATCTATAATTATTGGTGATATAATGCTTTTGTTTTATAGAAAATAAAGTGAAGCTCCCATCTCAAAAAAGCTTTTGTGAATGGCAGAAAAACAAGTCTCATTCTAAAAAAGAACGTAACTTTTTTAGAACAAGATTATATAAAACAAACTCTAATAAATATTAAAAAAAGAAGGGGTGTATAGATTGTCCCAATACGAAACACCATTGTTTACCGCTTTAGTTGAGCACAGTAAGCGAAATCCAATTCAATTCCATATTCCAGGGCATAAAAAAGGACAGGGCATGGATCCTGAATTTCGCGAATTTATTGGGCATAATGCATTAGCAATTGATTTAATTAATATTGCGCCGCTCGATGATTTACATCATCCAAAAGGTATGATTAAAGAAGCACAGGATTTAGCAGCCGCTGCATTTGGTGCGGATCATACTTTCTTTTCTATTCAAGGTACAAGTGGCGCAATTATGACAATGGTGATGAGCGTTTGCGGTCCTGGTGACAAAATACTAGTACCACGAAACGTGCATAAATCAGTAATGTCAGCTATTATTTTCTCAGGTGCAAAACCTATTTTCATGCATCCTGAAATTGATCCAAAACTTGGTATTTCACATGGAATCACAATTCAATCTGTCAAAAAGGCACTTGAAGAGCACTCAGATGCGAAAGGCCTACTTGTTATTAACCCAACATACTTTGGCTTTGCTGCGGACTTAGAACAGATTGTACAATTAGCACATTCTTACGATATCCCTGTACTCGTTGATGAGGCTCATGGTGTTCATATTCATTTTCACGATGAACTGCCGATGTCAGCGATGCAAGCCGGTGCAGATATGGCAGCAACAAGTGTTCACAAATTAGGTGGATCTTTAACGCAAAGTTCTATTCTTAATGTAAAAGAAGGCCTTGTGAACGTAAAACATGTTCAATCTATTATTAGCATGCTTACGACTACATCAACGTCTTACATCTTGTTAGCCTCCCTAGATGTTGCTAGAAAACGTCTTGCTACAGAAGGAACGGCACTCATAGAACAAACAATACAATTAGCGGAACAAGTTCGTGATGCTATAAATGATATCGAACATCTTTACTGTCCAGGGAAAGAAATGCTAGGTACGGATGCTACTTTTAACTATGATCCTACAAAGATAATTGTATCTGTAAAAGATTTAGGTATTACAGGCCATCAGGCTGAAGTATGGCTTAGAGAGCAATATAACATTGAAGTAGAGCTCTCAGATTTATACAACATACTATGTCTTGTCACTTTTGGGGATACAGAAAGTGAGACAAATACACTTATTGCAGCATTACAAGATTTATCAGCAACATTTAAAAATAAAGCTGATAAAGGTGTTCAAGTGCAAGTAGAAATTCCAGAAATACCTGTTTTAGCACTTTCTCCTCGAGATGCTTTTTATTCGGAAACAGAAGTCATCCCATTTGAAAATGCAGCAGGTCGTATTATAGCTGATTTCGTTATGGTTTATCCGCCAGGGATTCCAATCTTTACTCCGGGGGAAATTATTACACAAGATAACTTAGAGTATATTCGTAAAAACTTAGAAGCAGGTTTACCTGTACAAGGTCCTGAAGATATGACATTACAAACATTACGCGTGATTAAAGAGTACAAGCCTATCAGTTGATAGGCTTTTCTTTCACCCTTTTGGCCTTTTCTCATACGATATTATGTAATGTAACGTATAGGTGGGGATACTATTATGATTGTAATAGGCCGTTCTATTGTACATCCTTATATCACAAATGAATATGAGCCATTTGCAAATGAGAAACAACAAATTTTATCTATAATGGCAGGAAATCAAGAAATCTATTCCTTCCGAACATCTGGTGAACTCAGCTTTGATCTAAATTTGCGTGTTCATATTATTACTTCTGCATTAGAACTTTTTCAAAGTGGTTTTCAGTTTCGCACATTTCAACAATCTTTTTGTAACCCTCAGTATTGGAAAAGAACATCTCTTGGAGGATTCGAGCTCCTTCCAAACATACCCCCTTCCATTGCCATACAAGATATTTTCAAAAACGGAAAACTATATGGAACTGAATGTGCCACCGCTATGATCATTATTTTTTACAAAGCTTTACTAGCATTATATGAGGAAGAAACCTTCAACCGTCTCTTTGCAAACCTTTTACTTTATACGTGGGACTACGATCAAGATTTAAAGCTCATAACAAAGACGGGTGGCGATCTTGTCCCAGGTGATCTCGTTTACTTTAAAAATCCACTAGTGAACCCAGCTACAATCGAGTGGCAAGGAGAAAATACAATCTATCTAGGAAATTTCTTTTTTTATGGGCATGGCGTAGGTGTAAAAACAAAAGAAGAAATTATATACGCGTTAAATGAGCGACGAGTCCCTTACGCTTTTATTTCCGCTTTCTTAACCGATACTATTACCCGTATCGATAGCCGTCTTATGAGCTACCACGCTTCTCCTAACACACCACAGACATCCATAGGATTTATTCCGATTAGAGATGATGCAATTGTTGCAACAGTTGGCAACACAACTACAGTTTATTAAAAAAAGCACCTACATATGTAGGCGCTTTTTTTATTTAAGCTTTTGAATGTTCTTTATGGTCACAGTCGCAATGAGATCCACATTTCCCGTATAGTACTGTTGATTTTTCATCTTCAAAATGTCCGATTGTTCCTTCACATACTTGGCATACGATTGTTCCCATTTTTCTTTTCCCCCTGAGTTTTAATAGTAATCTATTTATTTATCATTAAGCTTTCGCATTATCTCTACTAGCACAGTCACAATTTGTTCCGCATTTTCCGTAAAGCACTGTCGTTTTTTCATCTTCAAAATGTCCGATTGTTCCTTCACATACTTGGCATACGATTGTTCCCATTTTTCATTTCCCCCTAAGTTTATGGTCCTAAAAACTTTCAGCTGTCCATTTCCTATCAATTATTGGGCTTTTGTATGCTCTGTGTGATCACATCCGCAAGATCCACATTTCCCGTAAAGTACCGTTACTTTCTCATCCTCGAAGTGTGCAATTGTACCTTCACAATCTTGACATACGATTGTTCCCATTTTTCATTTCCCCCTAAGTTTATAATCCCAAAAACTTTTTTGTAACCGCTTAACTTTCTGTCTTTATTTTAATATGTTATACTTTTTGCGTCAATAGGTTTTTAGTATAACACATTAAATATTTTTATTTTAAATTAGTATGCGATATTCAAACAAAAAAACAGCCGTATTTATACGTACGACTGTTTTACATTATTTATTCTTCGTATTCCGCATGCAAAGATGTAGATGGAACTAAAAATGAGAAAAACTGAGCTAACTCAGCTGCTTCCTCTTCTGAACCTAATTTGAACACTTCCTGCAAATGTTGAACATTCTCTACATCATCTCGTCCAAGTAAAGTAGACCTTCCTGTTTGCATGCAAACAATAAGTGGCTTTCCAAAAAACATATTTGTATAAATAACGCCAAAATCATAAGGAGTATCATGTGTCATAAACCCCAAAAATCGTACCTTCACACTTTCATGCTCATCATACAATTTTTCAAACATCGGTTTCCACCTTTCTACATCACCTTTCATTAAGTATATTAAACAAAAAAAGGAATACTCCTTTTAATTGTCAAAAAATTCAGTAGGATGTAGAATGAGAGTATTCTACTAAGTTAGGGGGAACTTATATGCAACATGCCTTTATTACGCTTGTACCTAAATCCAATCAACAATCTGTTTCAATAGATGATATAAAACAACTTTTTCATTATTATAAAACAGTTACTTCCAAAACTGGTGTTCAAATTAATTACGCTTATACAAATACCGCTTTTCCGTATGAAATTTTAGATACATCAGCAACAACATTCAAACTACAATCTACGCACGATCGATATGACTCCATTTATGTTGGTATCGGTATAGAAAAGGAACAAACTTATATTCAAGTTTCTTTACCACCTAATGCAACATTTGGTGATAAAGGAAAAGCAAATGAATTTTGCCGTTTTCTAGCGAAGAAATTAGAAGGAGAGTTGAAATTATTTAATGGAAGAACAATGTATTTCTATAAACGTTAATTTAAAAAATAGAAAATATAATTAAGAAAAGTATGCAATTTGAACACGTAAGGAATAATGCCTGCTTTCTAATTTGCAATACAAAATATGCGATCACATATGCTAAATAAAGAAATACAAAAAATAGAATGACTTTATAATGCAACTTATCACCATTTGACAATGATAATACAACAGAAAAACCACTCCATAATAAAAAATGATAAAATATAACATGTAATATTTTCATGGAACCTTCTCCTTTGACATGCTCTATTTTATTAATATATGGTATTAAGTTTGAATCAATTACATATTACACGAAAGCATATATACGGCTTTTGGATTTATATATGTTTTAACAATTCAATTAAATTATTATATATTCATTCGACAAGTACGTATAAAGACCTTGCAAGCCACTTTTATTATAAAATAAAAAATAGCCCATCTCTTTAAATAAGAGATGGGCTATTTTCATTACTTAAATTATTTTACAATGTGAATTGGCATTCCAAGAGCAACTTCAGCTGCTTCCATTGTGATTTCACCTAATGTTGGGTGAGCGTGGATTGTTTGAGCGATATCTTCTGCTGTCATTCCAGCTTCGATAGCTAAACCAATCTCAGAAATAATATCAGAAGCGCCTGCACCTGCAACTTGAGCACCTACAAGAAGACCATCTTCTTTACGTGTTACAAGTTGTAAGAAACCGTCAGTGCTGTTTAATGATAATGCACGACCGTTAGCAGCGAATGGGAACTTAGATACAGTTACAGTCATTCCAGCTTCTTCAGCTTGTTTCTTAGTGTAACCAACAGATGCTAATTCTGGATCAGTGAAGCATACTGCAGGAATTCCGATGTAATCGATAGCTGACGCATGGCCACTAATTGCTTCTACAGCTACTTTACCTTCGTAAGAAGCTTTGTGAGCTAATGGTGGTCCAGGAACGATATCACCGATTGCATAGATGTTTGGTACATTTGTACGACATTGCTCATCGATTTCGATGATGCCGCGGTCAGTCATTTTAACTCCAACTTGCTCAAGACCGATTTCTTGAGTGTTTGGACGACGACCTACAGTTACTAATACGTAATCTGCTTCTACAGTTTGGATTTCACCTTTAACTTCGAAGCTAACTTTTACGCCAGTTTCTGTTTCTTCAACGCCTTTAGCCATAGCTTTTGTATGGATTGTTACGTTACCTTTTTTCTGTAGAGCACGTTTAACAACAGAGCTCATAGCTTTTTCGAAACCAGCTAAGATTTCGTCGCCAGCTTCTACTACAGTAACTTCTGTACCGAAGTTAGCATATGCAGTACCTAATTCCATACCGATGTAACCGCCGCCGATTACAACAAGTTTTTTAGGAATTTCAGGTAAGCTTAAAGCACCTGTAGAGTTGATAACACGTTTAGAGTATTTGAATCCTGGAATTTCGATTGGTGTAGAACCAGTTGCAAGAACAGCATTTTTAAACGTATAAGTTTGAGCTGCATCTTCAGTCATTACGCGTAATGTGTTAGCATCTACGAAGTAAGCTTCACCGCGAATGATTTCAACTTTGTTACCTTTAAGAAGGCCTTCAACACCGCCAGTTAATTTCTTAACTACGCCGTTTTTCCATTCTTGAACTTTTGTAAAGTCAACTTTTACATTCTCTGCAGTGATACCCATGTCATCAGAATGCATTGCATTCTCATAACGATGACCTGCATTGATTAACGCTTTTGAAGGAATACATCCAACGTTTAAGCATACGCCACCAAGGTTAGCTTTTTCAATGATTGCTACCTTTTGACCTAATTGTGCTGCACGAATTGCCGCAACGTATCCACCAGGACCTGCACCAACAACGACTGTATCTAATTCAATTGGGAAATCTCCTACTACCATTGTTATTACGCCTCCATTACTAATAATTGTGGGTCATTCAATAGACGTTTAATTTGGTTTAATGCTTTTTGAGCAGTTGCACCGTCAATTAAACGATGGTCAAAGCTTAGAGATAATGCTAATACTGGAGCTGCAACGATCTCACCGTTTTTCACAACTGGTTTCTCAGCGATACGACCGATACCAAGGATTGCTACTTCTGGGTGGTTGATAACTGGAGTGAACCATTGTCCACCTGCAGAACCAATGTTTGTAATTGTGCAAGAAGCGCCTTTCATTTCAGCAGGAGCTAAACGACCTTCACGTGCTTTACCAGCAAGATCATTGATCTCGTTAGAAATTGTGAAGATAGACTTGCGATCTGTATCTTTAACAACTGGTACTAATAGACCTTTGTCTGTATCAGCTGCGATACCGATGTTGAAGTAATGTTTATGAACTACTTCTTGAGAAGCATCATCTAAAGAAGTGTTTAACATTGGATATTCACGTAATGCAGATGTTAAAGCTTTAACAACGTATGGAAGGTAAGTTAATTTAATACCTTTGTCAGCTGCAACAGCTTTGAACTTCTTACGGTGAGCAACAAGTTCAGTTACATCTACTTCATCCATTAATGTTACGTGAGGAGCTGTATGTTTAGAGTTAACCATTGCTTTCGCAATTGCTTTACGGATACCACTCATTTTCTCACGAGTTTCTGGATATTCACCAGCTGGGATTGGTTGTGCTTTTGGTGCTTCTTCTTTCGCTGCTGCTGGAGTAGCTTCTACTGCTGCTGGAGCCTCAGTTGCTGCTACCGCTTGTCCACCATTTGCAAATGCATCGATGTCAGCTTTTACGATACGACCGTTCTTACCAGAACCAGCTACTTTATGAATGTCTACGCCGTTTTCACGAGCATATTTACGAACAGATGGCATAGCGATTACGCGCTCATTTACTACTTCTGCAGTTGCTGCTGGAGTAGCTTCAGCTTTAGGAGCTTCTTCTTTTGCTTCTTCAGCTTTAGGAGCTTCGTCATGATCGTCGCCTTTAAATTTAAGGTTTTCGTATCCAGGAGCATCAAATTTAATTAATGTATCTCCAACTACTGCAACCGTACCTTCTTCTACAAGTACTTCAAGTACTTTACCTTTAACAGGAGAAGGAATTTCTACTACTGCTTTATCATTTTGTACTTCAAGAAGTACGTCGTCTTCGTTTACTTCGTCGCCTGGTTTAATAAACCATTTTACGATTTCACCTTCGTGGATACCTTCACCGATATCTGGTAGTTTAAATTCAAATGCCACGGAATTCAGCCCCCTGATTCATTTCTTTATTATGGAATATGGCAAAAGAAATCAGCATGTGCTGATTTCTTTTGCACATGAATAAGTAAAAATTAGAAGTTCATTACTTTGTTAACAGCTTCAACAATATCTTTGTGGTTTGGTAACCATACGCTCTCAGCTTGAGAGAATGGGAATACTGTATCAGCAGCTGCAACACGTACAACTGGAGCTTCTAAGTTTAAGATTGCACGGTCGTTAATTTCCGCTACAACGTTAGCTGCAATACCAGCTTGTTTTTGAGCTTCTTGAACTACAACTACGCGGCCTGTTTTTTCAACAGAAGCGATGATTGTTTCGATATCTAATGGTTGAACTGTACGTAAGTCAACAACTTCTAAAGAGATACCTTCTTTTTCAAGTTCTTCAGCAGCTTTTAATGCAGCGTGAACCATAGCACCGTAAGCGATAACAGATACATCTGTACCTTCACGTTTGATGTCAGCTTTGCCTAAATCAATTGTGTATTCGCCTTCTGGTACATCTTGACGGAATGAACGGTATAATTTCATATGCTCTAAGTAGATAACTGGATCGTTGTCACGAATCGCAGAGATTAAAAGACCTTTTGCATCGTATGGAGTAGATGGAATAACAACTTTTAGACCAGGTTGTTGAGCCACTAAACCTTCTAAGCTATCAGCATGTAGTTCAGGAGTATGAACACCACCACCGAATGGAGAACGAACTGTTACTGGAGCAGTCCAACGTCCACCAGAACGGTAACGCATACGAGCTAATTGACCAGAAATTGAATCCATTACTTCATAAACGAAACCGAAGAATTGGATTTCTGGAACTGGACGGAATCCTTCAAGTGCAAGTCCAACTGCAAGTCCACCAATACCAGACTCTGCAAGTGGAGTATCCATTACACGGTCTTCACCGAATTCAGCTTGTAAACCTTCAGTAGCACGGAATACACCGCCGTTTACACCAACGTCTTCACCAAACACAAGTACGTTAGGGTCATTTTTCATTTCAACGCGTAAAGCATCAGTGATTGCTTGAATCATTGTCATTTGAGCCATGGCTTACTTCGACTCCTTTTCTTTGTAAATTTCATATTGTTCAGCTAAGTTGTAAGGCATTTTTTCGTACATGATTTCCATTAAATCAGTAACTTTTTGTTTTGGAGCTTGGTCAGCCTTAGCAATTGCTTGTTTGATATCTTCTTTTGCTTCTTCGATTACTTTCTCTTCAACTTCTTGAGACCATAGGCCTTTGTTTTCTAAGAATGCACGGAAGCGTACGATTGGATCTTTTTGTTCCCATTCGTTCTCGATATCTTTTGTACGGTAACGAGTTGGGTCATCACCAGCCATTGTATGTGGACCGTAACGGAATGTTAAAGTCTCGATTAAAGTAGGACCTTCGCCATTTACTGCACGCTCACGAGCGAAAGCAGTTGCTGCGTATACAGCTAATGGATCCATACCGTCTACTTGAATTCCGTAAATACCTGCTGCTACTGCTTTTTGTGCTACAGTTTTAGCTGCAGATTGCTTTTCTACTGGAGTAGAGATTGCATAACGGTTGTTTTGTACAACGAAGATTGCTGGAGCTTTGAATGCGCCCGCAAAGTTCATACCTTCGTAGAAGTCACCTTGTGAAGCACCACCGTCACCAGTGTAAGTAATTGCAACAGATTTTTTACCACGTAATTTCATACCTAACGCAACACCAGCAGTTTGGATGATTTGCGCACCGATGATGATTTGTGGAGCAAGTGCATTTACGTTCTCAGGCATTTGGTTACCCATGAAATGTCCACGAGAGAATAAGAATGCTTGGTATAATGGTAAACCGTGCCATACTAATTGTGGCACATCACGATATCCTGGTAAGATGAAATCTTCTGCTTCAAGTGCGAAATGACTTGCTAATTGAGAAGCCTCTTGTCCAGCTGTTGGTGCGTAGAAACCTAAACGTCCTTGACGGTTTAAAGAAATAGAACGTTGATCTAGTACGCGAGTATACACCATACGGCGCATTAATTCTTTTAATTGATCATCAGATAATTCAGGCATAGCTGCTTCATTCACAACTTCGCCTTTTTCATTTAAAATTTGTAATGTTTCAAATTGAGCTGCGATAGCTTTCATTTGCTCATCAACATTAAATAGGGTCTTTTTTGTTTTAGTACCCATTCCGTTCACCTCTTCCTCTCTTGAACCATATTCTGAAACGCTTTCACTATCTATTAGCTAGATGGAAACCGCAACAATGTAAACCAACAAATTTATTTGTCGGTTGAGAATAATTTTGTGTACCTAACAATCTGTACTAATGTTTTTTCAGAAACATATTAATACAATCTTGATCACGTTTTTTAGTTTACAACTATTCTAATTACGATGTCAATTACTTTGAATACGTTTTTTTATAAATAATCTGCAGGTTTCTCCTACACAAACGTGTTTTTATTTTTCACATCTGTATTAGTAAGCATTAACCTACTGTTATATTATTCCCTTTTTAACTTGTTTTTTCTCTTAGAATAATATGTAAACGATTTAATTCCCTTTAGTTTTTCTCTCTTCTTAGCAAAAATATACAAACTCTTCTTCCTTTTATAGGTAATTACCCATACATTTCTACTCTTCCCTCCATACATTATAGTAACCGCAGTATTAGCGGGAAATGATAAAGGAGGTCATCTCATGTACGGATATTCATATTGCTATCCAACTTGTTCATATCCTTCCTACGGTTATGGCGGTTCTTGTGGTGGGTCTGGACGCGGCTTCGCCTTAATCGTTGTGTTGTTTATTCTTTTAATTATCGTTGGTGCTGCTTGCATTCGCTAATGTAAAATGAAACAACTATGGAAAGAAAGAGACGGCTCTGCCGTCTCTTTCTTTTTATTCCTACATAACCGATCTATCTTCCCCTTACTTGCCGATGACTTTTTCCATCTCCTTTGGTAGACTAAAAGGGAAAGGAGAGATTACATATGCTTACAATGAAAGATGTAATTCGCGAAGGAGATCCTATTTTGCGAAACGTTGCAGAAGAGGTAGTACTACCAGCGAGCGAAGAAGATACAAATACTCTTAAAGAAATGATTGAATTTGTAATAAATAGCCAAGATCCTGAAATGGCTGAAAAATATAGTTTACGCCCTGGAATCGGATTAGCGGCTCCGCAAATCGGTATTTCAAAAAGAATGATTGCGGTTCATGTAACAGATACGGACGGTACGTTATATAGTCATGCATTATTCAATCCAAAAATCATTAGCCATTCTGTTGAACGTACATATTTACAAAGTGGTGAAGGCTGTCTATCAGTAGACCGTGAAGTACCTGGTTATGTCCCTCGTTATACAAGAATTACAGTGAAAGCAACTTCTATTAACGGCGAAGAAGTAAAATTACGTTTAAAAGGGTTACCAGCAATTGTATTTCAACATGAAATTGACCATTTAAATGGTGTTATGTTCTATGACCACATTAATAAAGAAAATCCATTTGCCGCTCCTGATGATTCAAAACCTCTGGAGCGATAGTAAAAAAGGCGGAATACACTCTTCCGCCTTTTTACTATATGAAATAGATTCCATATTCACTTATAGCAATCCAGCCCATTTTAAACCGTGATATATACCGTCTTCACTAACATCCTTTGTCACATGATTCGCAAGTTTTTTCAAGTCTTCATGACCATTCCCCATCACAATACCTGTCCCAACTGCTTCAATCATTTCTAAATCATTTAAGCCATCCCCAAATGCATACACTTGTTCACGGTTAAATCCTAATTTTTCAATAAATTTCTCAATCCCTTTTGCCTTAGAACCACCATTTGGAATAATATCCATTGAATACGCATGCCAGCGAATAAAATGAAAGTCTGGGTATTGATTTATAAACTTTTCTTCTTCATTTACTTCACAGAAAAGAAGTGTTTGATAAATATTACGCTTCTCATAAAAATCAGGTTCATATGCCGGATGCTCAAAATGTAAACTGCCAAACCCTTCTTTCACATAATCATGATATTCCACTGATGCTCTCATTTCTTGATGATCAAGATATACAAGCGGATATCCTTCTTGTTTTGCAAACTGAGTAAACTTATGTAGAGCAGCTGGATGTAATGGGTTATTAAATACTACCTCATCTTCAAATACAACGTACTGTCCATTAAAGCTAACATAATTGTGGATATTCAGTTCCTTACGAATATCTTCAAACATAAATGGTGCACGTCCTGTCGCAATTGCTACATGCACGCCTTTTTCTTGTAACTGTCTTACTGCATCTCGTGTAGATTGCGGAATCTTCTTATCATGATCTAATAATGTTCCATCAATATCAAAAAAGACAATTTTATCATTCATTTGTCAAAATCCTTTCTGTTACTCTATATTCCTATTTTGATTATCGCTTTTCAAATGCTAAAAAAAAGTATAACATATTAAACATCTGTGAAGAAAGCGTTCACTTTCTGACCTTATTTATAAAACCTGCATATATATATTAGTAAAAAATGTGGATACTTGTTCGTATGAATTTTCTTTTCTATTCTTTCTCATACTATATCTATAACTAACGGCTACTAATCGTTACTATAGAATAACTTTCTCTGTATGAGAAAAGACAAGATTCAACATTCACTTTTGTCCTCTTTCTTATATCAGAGACGGCGTTTTCACTAGTAATATGCATGTTTAAAATAAGGAAAGGAAGGAGTAATCATGCTGAAGAAGCTGAAGAAAAAGCTGAAGCGTTATTTAAAAGATCTAGTCCGTAAAAAGACGATCGCTTAAATTGTGCCCATTTCGGGCTTTTTCTTCATTCTCATTCGAAAAAACATGAAAATCGTGACTGTTTGCTTTATAATAAGTAACAGATAATGCAAAACATAGACAAGGAGAGGTTTTCCAAATGATTTTTAAAGTATTTTATCAAGAAAAAATGACTGAGGTTCCAGTACGTGAAAATACAAAAGTTTTATATTTAGAGGCTACGTCTGAAAAGGATGTTCGTACAAAATTAAATAAGTTCGCATATAATATCGAATTCGTTCAGTCTGTGACTGGCAATCATCTTGAATATGAAAAAGAAAACGCTGATTTAACATTAGCGGAAATCGTATAGTCATATGAAATTTCTAAAGAATGATCAAGCAGCCGTTTTTGCTTTAGGTGGTCTTGGTGAAATCGGTAAAAATACATATGCTGTTCAATTTCAAGATGAAATTATTATAATTGACGCTGGAATTAAGTTTCCAGAAGACGAACTCCTCGGAATCGATTATGTAATACCAGATTACACTTATTTTGTGCGAAACGAAGATAAAATTAAAGGGTTATTCATTACACATGGTCACGAAGATCATATCGGTGGAATTCCTTACTTATTACGTCAAGTGAACATTCCGATTTATGGCGGAAAATTAGCAATTGCACTAATCAAAAACAAATTAGAAGAGCACGGATTACTTCGTAAAGCAAAGCTTTATGAAATTCAAGAAGATGATGTTATTAAATTTAAAAAGACATCTGTTTCCTTCTTCCGTACAACTCACAGTATCCCAGATTCATACGGAGTTGTTGTGAAAACACCTCAAGGACAAGTGGTTCATACTGGAGATTTCAAATTTGACTTCACACCGGTTGGTGAACCAGCGGACTTAACAAAAATGGCTGAAATCGGAAAAGACGGTGTACTTTGTCTCTTATCTGACAGTACAAACAGTGAAGTTCCAAACTTTACAATGTCTGAGCGCCGTGTTGGTGATAGTATTCAAGATATTTTCCGCAAAGTAGAAGGTCGTATTATCTTCGCAACCTTTGCATCAAATATCCATCGCTTGCAACAAGTCGTTGAAGCGGCTGTTGAAAACAATCGTAAAGTGGCTGTATTTGGCCGAAGTATGGAGGCAGCGATTGAAATCGGACAAAACCTCGGTTATATTCGCTGTCCGAAAGATACATTCATAGATGCATCTCAATTAAATCGTCTACCGGCTAATAAAGTTGTTATTTTATGTACAGGTAGTCAAGGGGAGCCAATGGCAGCACTTTCACGTATTGCTAATGGTACCCATCGTCAAATTCAAATTATTCCTGGCGACACAGTTGTGTTCTCTTCTTCACCAATCCCTGGTAATACAGTTAGTGTAAGCCGTACAATTAATATGTTGTACCGTGCTGGTGCTGATGTAATCCACGGAAAACTGTCAAACATTCATACGAGTGGACACGGTGGACAAGAAGAACAAAAACTAATGCTTCGTCTAATTAAACCGAAGTATTTCATGCCAATTCATGGTGAATATCGTATGCAACGTATGCATATGAAATTAGCAAATGATTGTGGTATTCCAGAAGAAAACTGTTTCATTATGGATAATGGTGATGTTCTTGCCTTACGTTCAGATGAAGCAAGTGTAGCTGGTAAAATACCATCTGGATCTGTTTATATTGACGGAAATGGTATTGGAGATATCGGTAATATCGTATTACGCGATCGTCGTATCCTTTCTGAAGAAGGACTTGTTATTGTCGTCGTAAGCATTGATATGAAAGAATTTAAAGTTGCAGCAGGGCCTGATATTATCTCACGTGGTTTCGTTTATATGCGCGAAAGTAGTGATTTAATTAATGATGCTCAAACATTAATTACAACTCATTTAGAAAAAGTAATGGAACGTAAAACAACGCAATGGTCTGAAATTAAAAATGAAATTACAGATACATTAGCACCATTCCTATATGAGAAAACGAAACGTCGCCCAATGATTTTACCAATCATTATGGAGATATAAGAAAAAAGGACAATACCTTTATGGTATTGTCCTTTTCTCTTATCTTAAAAAGTGCTTGAAACGATCTACTTCATCGTCATGACCAATTACAATTAATATATCTCCCGCTTGAATATTTTCCGTAGCTCGAGGGGATACAATAACTTCTTTACCACGTTTAATCGCTACAATATTCAATCCAAACTTCGCACGAATATCTAATTCGATTAAAGAATGACCATCAATTTTTTTATTTGCAATAATCTCTACAATGCTATGCTCATCTGAAAGCTCAAGATAGTCTAGCACATTACTTGATGCAATATTATTAGCAATCCTTTTTCCCATATCACGCTCTGGGTGCACAATGTGATCTGCTCCTATTTTACTTAATACTTTTTCATGGTAATCATTTTGAGCTTTTACAGTAATATTTTTTACACCTAACTCTTTCAGAATTAATGTTGTTAAAATACTTGAATTTAAATTGTCTCCAATCGCAACGACTACATGATCAAAATTACGAATACCAAGACTTTTTAATACCATCTCATCTGTTGAATCTGCAATTACAGCATGTGAAGCTATATTTGCAAACTCATTAATTTTATCCTCATCTGAGTCAATTGCCATTACTTCCATACCTAATTGAGCAAGTTCCCGACAAATACTTCCACCAAAACGCCCAAGCCCAATGACAGCAAATTCTTTCTCTTTTTCACCCACAGAAATTCCTCCAATAACATCGAATACTATGTATTTTTATTGTAACATACTTTAGATTTGCTACAAAAACCTGTATATCATTCTTTATTTTTGTTTTTGCATATAAAAATACTGTTGTAAATAAAATGCGATACTGAAAATTAACATACCAAATACAAATATGTTTCCAAATGAACTAAACGTTTCAAAAACGAATAATAACGTTTCTTGTCCGAAGAAAGCAAATAATAGTTGTGTGAATGCGAATAGCAATGCCAATATATAATGGTGTTGATGGAATAAATAGTGCGTTGCACCTAAAAAAGCGATAAACGAAAGAATGAAAATCCACCAATTTTCTAAAAACAGTTGCCAATTCGTAAATTGATACCCATTTACTAATATCGCAATAATTGCTATAACCGCCATCGTTGGCACACTCCATAACAATGCACGCCCTCTAAAGAAATGCGTACCTTTTACATCTCCCTTTTCATTTGCAATGTATGTTAGCACGACAGTACTTATATACAACACAGAGAGAATTGTTAAAACAATTATGAGCCAAAAATGCAACTGATAATATTCATGTTCTATATTCGTCACGATAGCAGCTAGCATACACGGTATTAGCATTCCCGTCCAACCATCTACTTTTCTCTCATTCCAAAATACCGTATTACCAATACGAATTCCTAATAGCATAAAAATAATGATACCTAGTACAAATAATGTAGTCTTATTTCCTACTAAGCTCGTTGAAAAAGCAATTAATCCAATAAATAAAAAAAGAACAAACCCATTCATAATTTCTAGTACAGGTGATAAATACCTTTTCACCCAGTTGTATGTCTCTTCATATTCATGATTATTCGCTAAACGGTAGGCATAAAAACTTATCCCAAAATAAACCGCCGCAATAATAACATATGTATATAAAACAAAACATAAAATCGCACTGCTAATCTGCACGTAATTCCCCACCCTTTTTTCTACGTTTCACCTTGATTTTACACACTCTCCACACGAATTGTAAACATATATAAGCTAGTTAACTAATCATCTTCTCAATAAGTGATAATGAATAATGAGCAGCGGCTCAAAACCACTGCTCATTATTTTATCCATTTGTATGCCGATGTGTATCCAAAACAGATATAAAAGATGTTTTCACCTTGGAACTAACGAATACCCACTTTAAATTGTTACAAAGTTGGCGAGCAAATTTACTTTCTAGTTCCCTTCCACTTTACATATTGATCTAAAAATACGATAGCTTTCTCAATAGCCTCTTCATCTGGCTTTAATTTTGCATGATGTAAACCATATTCTGAATTTACTCCAAGCCAAAACATAAATCCAGGAATCTCTTGAAGCATATAACCAAAATCTTCACCTGTCATTGCCTCAGTGCATGTAATTACTTTCATATCAGTTTGTTCACTTACAAATTGCATAAACTCTCTCGTTAATGCTTCATGGTTGTATACTTGGTGATACATCGCTCCGTAGTCAATAACCGCTTCACATTGGAAGGAAGCTTCTATACCTGCAACAATTGCCTCAATCCTACTTTTAACACGACTCATTGATTCCACTGATAACGTTCGAATCGTTCCTTCTAATCGAGACTTTTCTGCTATGATATTTTGAACTGTACCGCCTGTTATTTTTCCGATTGTAATTACTGCACTATCAAGTGGGTTTACATTACGACTAATAACAGACTGAAGCTGTGTAACAAGGTGACTAGCTGCGACAATCATATCATTTGCAGTATGAGGATAAGCTGCATGTCCACCTTTCCCCTTTAAATCAACATATAACTCTGATGTATTTGCAAATAATAGCCCCTCTTTTGTAGCAATTGTTCCTACAGGGTATTCAGGTGCAATATGAAGGCCGAGAATAATATTCGGCTTCCATTCTTTTAACTCTTCACTCTCTAACATAGGAAGAGCCCCTCCAGGCCCTTCTTCAGCTGGTTGGAATAGAAATACAAGGTCATCATCTATTCTTTCTGTTACAGCTGTTGTTAGGAGGCCTAAACCGATTGCCGTATGTAAGTCATGTCCACATGCATGCATCATTCCTTCATGAACAGAAGCGAACTCATATCCAGTTTCCTCTGTAATTGGTAAACCGTCTATATCTGCGCGATAACCTATAACTTTTTCTGGATTTCTTCCCTTTACTTTAACAATGACACCTGTTCTCCATACTTTCACTTCCACATGTTCATTCGAAAGCGTTCCTATGTAATCTAAAATATACTGTTGTGTTTTCCACTCTTTAAATCCAATTTCTGGTATTTTGTGTAAGTCTCTACGAATTTGAACGAATTTGCTTACTACCATTTTTGCACCTCTATCTATAAAAAGCGTAAGAGCCTGTTTATGCTCTTACGCTTTTTTGTTTTTATTTCTCTGGGTTTAATTGACGAAGCTCTTGTTTAATTTCAGTTTTTGCTTTTGTCTTCTCATCAATCTCTTTAATTACACGTGCTGGAGTACCTGCTACAACTGTATATGGAGGTACATCTTCTGTTACAACAGCTCCTGCTGCTACAACTGCACCTTTACCTACTGTAACTCCCTCTAACACAACTACGTTAGCACCAATAACAACATCGTCTTCAACGATAACTGGTTTTGCTGAAGGTGGCTCAATAACACCTGCAAGTACTGCGCCTGCACCTACGTGACAGTTCTTACCAACAGTTGCACGTCCACCAAGTACCGCGTTCATGTCGATCATAGACCCTTCACCAATTACAGCACCGATATTAATTGTTGCATTCATCATAATAACAGCGTTATCGCCGATTTCAACGTGGTCACGAATAATCGCACCTGGCTCAATACGAGCTTTAATACCTTTTAAATCAAGCATTGGAATTGCAGAATTACGACGGTCATTTTCAACAACGTAATCAACAATGTACTTGCTATTTTCATCTAGAATTGTCTTAATTTCAGACCATTCTCCAAATAATACACCAGACTTTTTATTTACAAATGCTTGTACCGTTTCAGGGAATGTTACTTCTTTTAAATCCCCTTTTATGTATACCTTTACAGGAGTTTTCTTTTCACTTTTTTGAATAAACGAAATAATTTCGTTAGCGTCCATCATTTTCATTCTTGTTGCCTCCTAAATCCATTTATAATGTTACTCTACCAAACGATAGGGCGAGTAGCAAGATAATAATCCTATTTTTCCATTTGAATTTCTTCTATAATTTCTAAAAATGCTTGTACTTGCTTCAATTGTCTAGCTGATTCACTCGTCAATAACCATGTTTCTCTCGTTAATTGGACAGGTGTTTTATACATATTTTCCTGTACTTCTTTTAAAACAGTAGAAGGTAAAAGAGCATAACCTATACCATTTAAAACGAGTTGTTTGCAAGTCTCAATTTGATCAACGACAATTGTTCTCTTAGGTGGATTAGAAAATAAACCATACCACCAATTTTGTATTTGTCCATAATAAGTCGAATCACTTTTAAATTGAATAAATGGTCTATTTGTTTCTTTTAACATCGAAATATCTTTTATTTCTTTATCCACTAAATAAAGTTCATCTTCAAATAATTGTTGCTTCTGGCCTTTATATTCTTGTGTTCCTCTCAATATAGCAACATGAACGTCTCCTTCATAAAATTGCTTTTGCACTTCACTACTCCAGCCAGTAAACAGCGATATTTTTACAGAAGGATATTTATGTACAAACTTCTTCAAAACAGGAGGAAGCCAATATTGACCAATAACTGATGCGACAGCTATTTTTAACGTCCCATGAGTTTCTGTTCTAAAAACAGCTAGCTCACTTTTAATATCCTCTTCCCTTTGTAGCATTTCTTTTGCGTAATTTGCGACTTTTTCCCCTTCAGGTGTAATTGTCAATCCTTTTTGCGAGCGAATAAAAAACTTCATTCCCCATTGTTTCTCCATAGATTGTAATCGTTGACTAAGCGCAGGTTGTGAAACAAATAAACGTTCCGCCGCTTTTCTCATATTTGATTCCTGTGCTAACACAACCATCATTTGAAAATCATCAATTTGCAACTTTCTCCCTCTTTCCTTAGCTTCCATACACCTTATCTCAATAAGCTTTTCATCCTTAATTTAACTACATACGCTTATATTTTTTATCTTTTTAAATATAATACATACACAACTGATATGCACGAAAAAAAAGTGACTTCTTCGGTTCTATGAAGTCACTTTTCTCACATTATCGATTATGTTGCCTTACTTTTTTATTCAACAATTTTAAAATCGCTCGACGTGTTAAAATCCCCTCAAAATACCCATCTTCATTGACAGCGCAAATAAATGGATGATCAATAGTCATTTCTAATGCTTTTGCAAATGAATCTTCTAACTTAAGAACCGGAATATCTTTCTTCATTACTTGCTCTACTTTCATTTCGTCAAGTCTTTCAAACTCAATGCGTTCTAGCCCTAACATACCGTCTAAAATCATAGCAGTACTAATTAACCCATGCAATTTGTACATCGGGTCCAAAACAGGTATCGCCGAATATCCAGATTTCACAAGTACGAGTAAAGCATGCTCTAAACCATTCCCTATTTGGACGTGTGCTACTTTTTCTGATGAAATCATTAAATCTTTTACAAAAATTTGTTGAAACTCGTCTTTTGGAATACTAATCATATTACATCCCCCATTTTCCCTTTTTCCTGCTTATAATTACCGGCTCTATTCACATTTTATGACAGCGTTTTCACATTATTATTTTGTCCTTACATTCTTTCAGTAAAAAACAAAATTACACAGCTATTTTAGCATATAACACAAAAAAAAGACTACCATTCCGGTAGCGCTTAATACCCTTTATTTTTTAATCTGTAAAATAACCTTGTGATTTTTTTATATTGCATCACGTCTGTCTTTTTTAAACCATTCTCGATATCTGTAAGTTCCACAGCTAAAATTTCACTCGCATAATTTTGCTGAAATAAAATATCTAGTAACAAACTTTCCTCTTCTTCCGTTAAAACAAATTCCCTTTTCATATACCCCTCTCCTTATACTCGCATCGTTACCATTATTATATAAAATTTTCAGCCTATTTAATAGATGTAATATTCAGTTTTTAGTGAAAGAAATATATAAATTGTTTTTATTTCGTATATCGATTTGCATAACTAAACGCCGCATAAGCATCTGGCTTAATTTTTGCAGTTAATCCCATCGCTTGAATTTTCGCTGTCATATCTAGAATAAATTCTTTTGTTAAACCATCATTTCCGATATCTAAGTGAATCTCCATTATAAAACCAGCACCATCTTGAGCATATGGATGCAATAAATCCCATATTGTTTGTATATGATTTGGAGTAAATAGGCATGCAATTTCTTGACTAAACTGCGTCTCTAAATATATTTTCTCACGTAAAGTTTCTGGCTTATCTTTTACTGATTGATGGTGTAAACACCCCCAGGCTCCTTTTCCAACGCGATGAATATGAATTGCCGTAATAAACCTCGTATCCTTTTGATGTGCTTGTGAGTCTGTCCCAATGGATAAACGATATAAATTTCGCGGATCCTTTTCAATGAAATTACAAATACGGGTAAAGACCATATCAAAATTTAAATGTCTCTCTGAAACATTATAAAATTTATGTTCACCGGCCACATAGTCACGTCCTTTCAATTAGACAGACTTTTCGTATTCTCATTGTATGGGACAAAAACCAAAATTATAACTCCCTACCCTTTATTCGTTTCAATATTCCGAATTACATATTGGCAAACTTGGCACGTATAAATTACGTTTTGATTCGATTGAGCCGTTAGTACATGAATAATCTCAGCAGAATTGTGACAATTAGGACAAATCACAACTGGTAAACGTTCCATATAACACACCTCCTCACTATTTTCATCCCGCTATTTACTATCCGTCCTCAATTGGTGATGGATAATAAGCTGTATAGGACGAAGAAACCCTACTAATTACACTTTCACTTTATTACCATTGTAGGAAAAATAAAAAATCCTTATACATATATACTAAAAGTAATAGAACTAAAAAAGGTGTTGCCCTATGGCAACACCTTTTTTATATGTATCAAGAAATGATATCGTAAATCTCAATTGCAACCATGTCGATATTATCGAATTGATACACTTGAGGTTTTTCACCTTGTTGATACACTTCTAACTCATACATTTCACTTTTATCGAAAAATTTCACGCTACATTTGCGCTCACCGTTCACTTCAAAATAGCGTTGTGCTACTTCACCGCTTTCAGCTTGTTCTTGTAGACTAACAAGTCGAGTTAAAATTCCTTGGAGTAGAGACATGAAATCTCTCCTTTCTCTGATCTTCCTACCAATAGGTTTTACAGCTATACTCATTCTATCCGTCATAACAGAAAAAATGTTCCACACTCTAGGATAAAGGTTATTGGCCAGAAACTCAACTAAAAATTTGTCGAAATACGAAGGAAAAAACAGAAAGAACATCTTTTCCCTTCTTTATTGCGATTTTTATACTGGAAGAATATAATAAAAAACAGGAAAAAGGAGGAATTGCAATGAAAAAAATTGAGGTTTACACACAACCTGATTGTCCGCCATGTGTTATTGTGAAAGAATTTTTAAAGCATAATAACGTTGTATACGAAGAATTTGACGTAAAAAAAGACGCCGCTGCTCGCAATCGTCTTTTATATGACTATGATTCTTATTCAACTCCGACGGTTGTAATTGATGGAGAAGTTGTTGCTGGTTTTCAAATTGAAAAATTACAACAACTTCTTAATATAGAATAGGAATAGGTAAAGACCTATTCCTATTTTTATCCCGCTATATTTTGGAAGTATGCATCTGATTGTGGCAAGTTCATATTAAACAGGATATGCCCTGATTAAAGTTTCACTTTATAATTGTTGTAACCTTTTTATTTCAGTTAAAAGTTCTTGGCTTTCATGATATCCGGCCAATTTCCATTTCCCTTGATCTCTTTGCAATGTTACAATTTGATATTGTCCACTTTTCGCCCGCTCATAAACATATAAAATTTTATGCTCTTCATCATATGACATTTTCGTTTCTGAATTAAAAGAAAATGGCGCTTCTTTTGCTGGAAGTAAATATTCACCACTTTGTTTATCACTTCTACTATTTTCATCTGTAAATACTTGAAGGAAATTCTCTGTAAAATATGGTGATAACGTTTCTATCATCTTATTCATCGGCAAACGCTTCCCACGAATTGAAAATTGGCTTTCATAGCCTTTTTGTATCGTTACAAACACTTCTTTCCGATCGACTTTCACTTCCTCTTTTCCTAAAACAGTTGTAACACTATAACCAACTAGAAAGGCAACACATACAAATAGAACTAACCATATTCCATATTTCCTCATTTTTTCACCTTCCTTTTTAGAAAACTTGTCTTTGTAGTATTCATTGTAACAATGATTATGCAAAGAAAGGGCTGGTTTCGTTCGTAAAATCTTTACAACGATAGACAGCATTTTCGGCACCATTTTCACTATTACCAATTTATGATAAAAACAAACAAAAAATGCACGAATCTCTTCGTGCATTAAAATAAAACATCTTCTTCATATAAATATTCATACGATAAATCTATAAATAAAAAGTTTTCATCATCAATCGGGAAAGAAAATGTTCGTACCATCTCACCGGTTTCAATATCAGCATATAAATCTGAAAGTCTTGCCTTATTCTCAAAACGCATTTTCATAATATTCTCTAGAAAATACGGGCGCCAACTCCAGTTCTTCATGTAATACTCAGGCATCACAATCCATTCCCCATCTTTTTTCATAACGTTTCCTGATTGTTGGAAACCATCTTCGTTACAAATAAATATACGAAAACTACATTGTGATACACTTTGGCTAAATTGTAATAACCAATCATTTATATCTTCATTCTTTTTCTGTTTGGCTAAAACATCGCCAATTCGATCACGTAACATTTCTGTTAAATTATAAATCTTTTGTAGTTTTTTCTTCTCATGTTGAATAAATTGATGACACTCATTACCAAGTCGTTCTTTCAAAACGTTCGTTTCAATAAAATCAGGTAAGCATTCTTTCAAATAATTCCCTTGATAGTACCTACCACCGTTTTTCCATGCATATTGTAATTGATAAAAAGCATCTATTTCTTCATATAACAATGTCGCACCAATTCTTCTAGCAAGTAATGATAAAGAATATAAAATATCTTGATAAGATTGTAAAAGTGCAGTTTGCCTTAAATTTGTTAAATCTACTTTTAAAATATCAGGTGCTAACACGCTAATACGTTCTAAATTACTTGTACCTGTTCCGACTTTATTAATCGAAATTTGAATACCATATGTACGATAATACATAAGCAAATGATTAAATTGCTCTATATCTTCTTTACATTCATGTTCTGTAATTTCTAAAACAATGTTTTTCAAATTTAAACCTTGTTTTTCATACATCAATAAAAGTTGAAGCAAACTTTCATCATCATCGTTCATCAATACGTTAGCATTCCGATGTATAAATAATAATAGTTTTTGATCACTTTCTAAATAACGATTTAAAGCTTTTTCTACTATAATGTTATCCGCTTCTAGTTGAAACTCACTTGGAATAGAGTCATCATGAAAGAAAGAAGCTAAACTTTGTATGCCCTCTTCTGTTTGAATACGCCCTACTACTTCATATCCAATTACAGTATGTTCATCAGCACTAAAAATTGCTTGATAATAAGGAAGGACTTTATCCAAGTTACTCATTACATCTAATGCATCTATCAACGTGCTTCCCTCCCTTTACTTTTCAAAAATTATAACATGATATTTACGGAAAAATAATAAAAAATCCCTTCAGTTTTCCTGAAGGGATTAGAGGGGTAAAATGCTAAGGGGAATTAGCAATTCTACTATGAAGAAAAAAGAGGTCTTAAATATAACGTATATATGACCTCTTGTAAACACTTTTCTTTCATATGTCACAATTCCGTCACATTTTCCTTATCCCTTTTAAAATGGATATTGATGTAAATGTTGTCCTCCATCCATTGTCATACAAGTTCCATTTATGTACGCAGCTTCATCTGAACATAAATAATAAGCTAGACCTGCAATTTCTTCTGGCGTACCCAGTCTTCCAAGCGGAACACTTTGTATCGTACGCTTAGCCATTTCTTCTGAAATCCATAATTTATCAGCACCGCCCGTACGTTCAATTGGTCCTGGCGCAATAGCGTTAACTCGGATTCCATATTTACGTCCCCACTCAACAGCGAGTGTCTTCGTCATTGCTAATACTCCAGCCTTCGCTGCAGCCGAATGAATAACTCCCGGACCTGCATCCCACGCATATGTTGCTACCATGTTAATGATATTTCCTTTTATACCTTTTTCAATCCAATATTTTCCGACAGCCTGGCTACAGTAAAATGTACCGTTTAACACAATATTAATAACCGAATTCCAGCCGTTCACAGATAAATCTTCTGCTGGACAAATAAAGTTTCCAGCTGCATTATTGATTAAAATATCAATTCGTCCAAACTTCTCATCAATCTGTTCAATCATTTTCTGAATATCATCCGTATTTCTTACATCCATTTGTACCGGTAATATTTGTCCTGGAAATTGTTCAATTTCCAATTTTGTTTCCTCTAGTTTTTCCTTTGTACGTCCTGTAATAACAACTCGTGCCCCTTCTTTTGCAAAGCGAGTCGCCATTCCTTTTCCCATTCCGCTCGATCCACCTGTTACAATAACTACTTTTTCTTTCATATATATCCCCCTCCAAAAAATGAATACACATTCATTTTATCATTTTATTTAATAGAAATCTTTATATTTTTAAACTTTTCTGATATTTTAACGTAAAGAGATTTCTTTTTATTCACTTTTTCGTTATCTATACTACTTTTACATGATTTAAAATATATTTAAAAAAACGAAAGGAGATTTGAGTAACCTGTAAATGTAACGAACACATGTAATATAAGACAAATAGGTATACTCATATTTTTATGAAGAAAATTACAAGAAGAGATTTTTTAAAAACTGGAATGCGTACTTGCCTATATTCATTTATAACGACTAGTATCGGATACTATTACGCTAAATATATTGAGCCTCATCTGCTCTCTTTTACAGAACATACATTGAAATCACAACTCATACCAAAAAGCTTTCACGGTATGAAGATTCTTCAATTTAGTGATTTACATCTCGGATACTATTTCTCTCTCCAACATTTATCTCAAATCGTTTCTAAAATTAATGCTGTAAAACCCGACATTGTTCTCTTTACTGGTGATCTCATTGATAATTATCAAACATATACTGACACTCCTTTCGTTGCATCTATTTTAAAAAATATACAAGCACCCTTCGGTAAATTTTCTATTTATGGCAACCATGATCACGGCGGATATGGAACGGAATACTACGAACACATCATGCGTGAATCTGGATTTGAACTGTTACTAAACAGTGAAAAGAGAATCCGTCTACTGGATAATAGTGAAATTTCAATTTTCGGTCTTGATGATATACTATTAGGCAAACCAAAAATAAAGGAGACGCTACAGCGCGCTCGGAAAAACATTTATAACATTGTTCTTGTTCACGAACCAGATATTGCACCGCAAATTGCTACATATCCGGTTAACTTACAACTTTCTGGTCATAGCCATGGCGGACAAGTACAAATCCCTTTTTTAGGGGCTATTATTACCCCAGCACTTGCTAAAAACTATGTAGAAGGTTTCTATACGATCCAAGATTTAGCTCTCTATGTCAATCGCGGCCTTGGCAGAACACGTGTCCCATTCCGATTTATGGCAAAACCTGAGATAACAATTTTTACACTCCAACATTCGTAATCATTCGCCTATTTTCTTACATATCCTTTCTTGTACGCGCTCATCCATGTTTCATTTACCATATGATAAAAGTGAGTCCAATAAAGGAGGTTTGTTCATGTATCCATATTATCAACCAATCCCAGTCCGTTCAGCACCTATTGGTCCAGTAGGCGACTCACGCTTCTTTCCGTTTTTTGGCGTCCCATTTCTAGCTGGTATTGCTGGTGGACTGCTTGGCGGAGCATTAGCTTTCGGTCCTAGACCGTATTACCCACCATATCCACCACCTTTCCCACCGCCGACACCTTATCCTTGTTATGGCGGACCTTGTCAACAACCATTCTATTATTAATGTACCGCAACAATTCTACTAATGTTATTTCCTTTCTTAACCGATTCATAATCCATTAACATGCTTATAATAAAAAGTATTCTCTCTACGCATCCTTTATAATAAGTAGAGAACAAAGTAAAAAACCTCTTAAAAAAGAGGTTTTTTACTTTGTTCTCATTATTCAGCATCTGTGTTTTGATACGCCATCTTAAATAACTTCACTTGGCTATCAATCTCTTCTGCCCCATTATTAATAACATAATAATATTCACCGTCTTTATTTTGTTCACGTGTTTTCACATTATCAGCTAAAGTAAGCTGTAAAATCGCCTTAATTCGTGCCTTCATTTCAATATCTAATATCGGGAAAGATATTTCTACACGTTTCTCCATATTTCTTGTCATCCAGTCAGCTGAAGATAAATATATTTTCTCTTCTCCATTATGATGGAAATAATAAATACGGCTATGTTCTAAATATCTCCCGACAACACTAACTACCCGAATATTTTCACTTACATTTGGAATACCAGGTCGTAGGCAGCATGTTCCTCGAACGATGAGCTCTACCTTTACTCCAGCTTGTGATGCTTCATACATTTTTTTAATAAGTGGTTTATCAGTTAATGAATTCATTTTAGCAATGATATATCCATTTCCATATTGCCTATGATAACGAATTTCTTCATCTATTAAATCGATAAATTGCTCTCTTATATCAAATGGTGCAACCGATAAATGATGAAAATGCGGCTTTGTTGTATAACCACTCAAATAATTAAAGAAATTTGTTGCATCGACCCCAAAGTCTTTTCGTGATGTAATATAGCCAAAATCAGTATATAGCTTTGCGGTTGCATCATTGTAATTTCCGGTTCCAAGATGTACGAACCTTTCAATTTTTCCGTTTTTTCTTCTTACAACTAGCGTAATTTTACTATGTGTTTTCAAATGACTTACACCGTAAATCACATGACAACCCGCCTGTTCTAATTCTTTAGCCCAATGCACATTATTTTCTTCATCAAACCTTGCCTTTAACTCAACTAATACCGTCACTTGTTTCCCTTTTTCAGCCGCTACCTTTAGCGCCTGAATAATTGGAGAATCACCACTTACTCGATATAATGTTTGTTTGATCGCAAGTACATTCGGGTCGTCTGCTGCATCACGAACAAAATCAACTACTGGCTGAAACGATTCAAACGGATGATGTAATAAAATATCATGCTCAATTGCTTTTTCAAATACATCTTCCGCATCCCCTAAATCTTGAGGTCGTTGCGGAATAAGAGCCGGATATACTAAATGTTCATATAAAGGCGCTAGTTTTTTATATAAAGAAAATAGACATGTTAAATCTAACGGTCCATCCATTATATACACATCTTCATCTTTTACTTCCAACACTTCATATAATAACGCTAATACTCTTTCATCAATGTGTTCTTTGCCAACTTCTAAACGTACAGCAGCTCCCCACTTACGCTTTTTTAATTCTTTTTCAATTACTTTTAATAAATCTCTCGCACCTTCTTCATGAATCGTTAAATCCGCATTGCGTGTAATACGGAAACGAGTAACAGATGATACTTTATATCCAGTGAATAATTTATGAGTAAAACCACTAATTACATCTTCTAATAAAATAAATTTATGCTTTTGCCCTTCACTCGGTAAAAATATGAAACGTTCAAGTAATGAAGGAACTTGTACAATTCCTAACTTCGTGCGGTTTTCTTCCTCCACTTGTTTCTCATCATATAAAAGAGTAGCTAAATTCAAACTTTTATTTAATAACATAGGAAATGGACGATACGCATCGATAGCTACAGGTGTTAAGACTGGGAAAATTTGCTCATCAAAATACTCTTCTATAAATTCTCTTTGTTCTTTCGTCAAATCATGGAATGTTAAACGCTCAATCCCCTCTAACTCCAACGCTGGCAACACATAATTTTTAAACGTATCATATTGTACAGTCATTAATTCATGGGCCTTTATCGCAATTTTATTTAATTGCTTTTTTGGTGTTAAGCCAGCCTTATTTTCTGGTTGGTTAAACCCAGCGCTCACTTGATCCTTCAATCCTGCTACACGTACCATAAAGAATTCATCTAAATTGGAGCTAAAAATGCTAATAAACTTTAATCTTTCTAAAAGCGGATTCATCTCATCCTGTGCTTCTTGTAGTACACGTTCATTAAATGCTAACCAACTTAGTTCTCTATTGTTGTAATAAGCTGTATCATTTAAATTGACTATATTCCCCTTCAACATTTCCATCCTCTTCACACTTCCCTTGAAACTTTTTTACTATAATTTAGTTACTTTCATTTTAACAAATTACAATATTCCAAAGTGTTAATTTTTTGTAAAGACATCCGTACAACTTAGTGTTTTGATTCGAAGAATAAGTTAATATTCGTTTTCAATACTCTTTCCAGCTGCTTTTTTTGCTTTTCAGCTTGCACTTTTTCCGCTAATGCCGATTGCTCACATACAATTTTAAATGTTAATCCTTCTTTACTTTCTGTTATAGATATCGATTCAACAAGCGATCTTTGTCTTATATTTAGAGCTGCTGAAAATTGTAAAACAGCCCCTAATAGGCGAATTTTTTTTTGTTCGTTTTTATCAAACCATCCTTCAAACGGAGACAGATGTTGTTTGAATAACATTTTTGATTTATAAGACGCAATCAGCGCTAATCTAACTCGCTCTTTATGCATCATACCATCAATTGTTTTATTTGCTAATAAATAAAACGTATGTAAGCGGCTCGCTTCTTCGTCTATATATTTGCCTATATTAAATACTTTCGCTGCTTGATGGAACACTTCCCAGTCTTTTACTGACATAGAAATCAGCCCTGTTTCTTCAAGCTGTTGACAAATTAATCTTCCATGTTTAATAAGCTGCATTACAAATTCCATGTCCATTTCATATTCATGTGATAATAAATACAAACTTTCTTCGACCACGTTCGGATAATATGAAATCCCCAAATCTTTTGTCAACTCTTCATAGAAAACACCTTCTCTTAATCCTTTTCTACTTAATACAAATGCTGGTGCCTCTATAACATTAACAAGCGTATGAAATACTTCGACTGCGGGAACAATTGTATCCGCTCGATCTTTTGCCAATCCTTCCAATTTTTGAAGTTCTATGAACGACAAGCCTTCCAATTCTTCTTTCACATTTTTAATATCTTCTTCTTTCATCTTGTATAAATGTACTCCTGCTATAGGATAACAAATTAAATTTTGATGAATTTTCACTAAGTTCCTCGCACTACCACCAATTGCAATAAGGGGTAATTTCTTATCAATTAACCATGGTAATGTTCGAAATTGATATTCTAGGTACGTTTGAAGCTTGTCCAACTCTTCTTCAGTAGGTATATCCTCTTTAATAAATTGTTGCTTTAAAGAAAGTGCCCCAAAAGGAAAGCTATGATACTCTAAAATCTCTCTATTTCGAAAGTATGTAACTTCCGTACTTCCTCCACCAATATCTACTGTAATCCCTTCCGAGAACGAAGTTGAATTCATAACCGCTAAATAGCCGTAACGTGCTTCTTCATATTCTGATAATACTCTAAGAGTAAAGTCTGTTTGTCCTTCAACAAGTTTTTTAATTTCCTCTTGATTCTCAGCCTGCCTAATTGTTGCTGTTGCAACACAAAGTACATGGCGCAACTGATGGAATCGTGTACTTTCTTGAAATTGAAATAATGTTTGTAACAATACCTCTATTCCTTCTTCAATCAACACACCATCGACTAAGTAATTCCTTAACCTTGCAACCACTTTCGTATTTTCAATCTCTTTATAAAAACCTCCGTTTTGCTTTTCATAAATAACTAAACGCATTGTATTAGATCCAATATCTATAATGGCATATTGCTGTTTTAATATTTCTTTCAAACTTCTCACTCTTTCATTATCAAATTTCTAAAACACATTCTATTACTATTATACAAAATAGTTGTTTTTTGTAACAATATTGCTTTAATATTGAAAATATATACAATCACTTTTTGCATATAATAAAAATCACTTTTACTTATGGTATAATAATGAAAAATTGAAAGGAGATTTAATATGAAACCTTCACAACCACAATCTCAATTACAAAACCAACATTCTATTAATCGACTAGCTCAATCTATTTTCGTTGTGAATCGTCATGCTAAAGCTGCAACTAATCCGAAGTATTTATACTGGTTAAAAAAGACAGCTTTAGAACGCTTAATTACTGAAAAAAAAGCTATTAAAGAAGGATTACATTTCTCTAGAAATCCACGTTTTAGCCAACAACAATCTGATGTTCTTATACGTTTAGGTGATTACTTTTTCCATATTCCTCCTACAAAAGAAGATTTTCGAATCCTACCACATCTCGGTCATCTTGAATCCTCCTATCGAAATCCGAAAACAACCTTATCTTTAACAGTAGCAAAAAAAACACTTCAAGATTATATTGGTCCTGAAGCGCTAAAACAAGAAAAAAAATTAAGTGAACCTGTCCCATGGTATAGTCGTACCTATACAAAAAAATAAAACAGTTTGGCCAATTGTAGGCCAAACTGTTTTATTTTTTCTCTTCTTTAATTTTAATATTTGCTTGTTTATAAAAAGCTATTTTTTCTGTATTATAAGATTTCGTAAATTCATTAAACTTGTCTTTTTCTGATTCAATATCTTTATAAGACTGATTTACTACTTTTACTTTTTCACTAATATCTTTTAATTTTGTACCTTTATCTTGTAGCATTGTATATAATTCTTTTTCTTGTTTTAACGATTTATTATAGCTGTCATACATTTTGTTAAATGAATCATGTCGTTTCTCATATGTGCTTTTCACTTTATCTGCTTGATCTTTCAATTTCTTATCTTCAATTTTCTTCACATATTTATCTACCGATTTCACTTCTTCTTGTGCCTTATTTAAAGATTCTTTTTCTTTTTTAAGCACTTTTTCTCGTTCATCTGTATTTTTCACTGCTTGGTTTAGTTTTTCCTTAACAGTTTGATTATTATCTTTTCCTTCTTGAACAATCTGGTTATATAATTCTTGTCCCTCTTTCTCTAAAGTTTTAAGTTTTTTTGCATCTTCAAACATTGTTTTTTCTTGCTTTGCAGCATTTTCAAATGCAACATATAATTCCTCTTCTGGTTTCGGCCCAAAACACCCCGCTAGTAAAGTCATTGATAATGCAGTTACAATTGCTAATTTACTATATTTCAACATCTTTTTCCTCCTACTTATATACGATCATCGTGTAAAAAGCTATGAAATTATATAACCTTCTATAAACTCCACACTCGCACCTTTTTCACGAAAATCATTCATATTGTTTATAATGCTTGTACAAATTGTATTACTTGAAATTACATTTTCCATTTTTGAACTAAATAGCAGTTTCATATCCATCTTTTACTTGGCACTTTTTAAAACCTATTCATACTATGTATTACATAAAAGTACAACGGAATTCATCACAACCATACTAATTTGAAGAACAACAGTAATCATTCACCTGATAAAAGATGTTCGTTGTTCTCTCACGTCTATCATTCTATCATTCCCTTTCCCGCTTTCTATCAAATAATCTCTTTGTTCATTTTACACAGTATAAATGCTATCTTGCAACTATTCCCTAAAAAGGAAAAGTGTAGAGTATGCTTTCCTCTACACTTTTAAAGTGAAACACATTGTGCAAAATGCATTGACACATCCATCATAATTATATGCCTATTTCATATATTTTTAAAGACTTTTATTACAAAAAAAGTCCTTTTTGTAATAAAAGTCAAAAAAATGTTACAATCAAAACTTCTTCATATCATATTTCTTTACATCAAAGTTTTACTTATTTTTTTACGAATTTCTATGCTGGTACAATTGATTTTGTGCCTTTCTTAACAATTCTTCAAACGTTTTTCCTTCTATTGGATAACTAGCAGCCCCAAATAATAGAGTCATACTTAACAAGCCATTTTCTATTTCACTTTCAATATTTTTCATTAATCGGTTTGTTATTGTCGATTTTTCATGTCCGTTATCGATCGCCACAATAACATACTTATTTTCATCCCACTTCGTAACGACATCGCCTTTACGAATTGTCTTTACAATCGTACTCTCCAACTTTTGTACTAACACCTCCAATTTTTTTTCTTGCACTGTTTCTTTTAGTCCTTTCCATTCTTTCACAGAAAGAATGTACACTGTAATATTATGAGAATCTCGTTCTGATAAAGCAGCTACTTTCTCAAAAAAATCAACTACAAAATCATTACTTGCCATTCCTCCTACTTCCGTATCCATACGCCCACTCGCTCTTTTATCATACCAATGTCCAAAATAATAGCTGAGTATCATTTGCAATATATAAATAATAAAGACGGTATAAAATGATCGCGAATCCAGTTTTGTAATTACATCCTGAAGCGCAATCCATTCTGTAACTGCCACTGTATTCCCAAGTAATAATCCACTAATTTTCCCTTTATGTTTCATACTTCGCCTCCCTTCTATACCAATATATGTTTCTATAACAATTATGTTTTTCTACAAAATAAAAAATGTACATATTGAGTGTACATTTCCGCTTAAGCTTGTCTACCATTTCTATTCTATTTCATATATACCATACATCATTTTAGAAATATGGTGACCTACATGCTACAAAAGAAAAATCTATCAGATATTATACGTTTACTATCGTGGTTTCTGTTGTCGCTAAAATTACTATTTAATTCTTTCGGAGTAAACTTCATTACATATAATCAAATTGACGCTATTGTAAATATGGATCGAACAAAAAAGGGACTAAAAAAGGAACCTTTCATACAGGTTCCTTTTTATCATTGCCGTACAACAACTTCATTTGTTTGCAGCGGACCATATGATACTCCGTTATATTGAAATGTATATGTAGCCTGAAATAGTGTGTTTTTGAGTTCTTTATCTTTATTTGCTTTTATTTTACAAATTAATTCTACCTTCTCATTTGGTAATAAATTATCGATTCTCCACCTTACAAGCTGGAACAGAAACTCGCTCATTCCCTTATCAGCCTTTAATGAATTTGGAATATATGCAAAATAATCTCGAATCATATGACTTACTACAACTCGTGAAATCATTTTCATTCCTTTATTTTCAACTTCAATTCGAATAATAAGTATGTCGTTTACATCACAGGTCAGTTCATATGAAAATTTTTCTTTATACATACTACGGATTTGTAATGTAACTGCTACGTTAGGACATTCGTTTTCCTTTTTTGAGCCATCAATCCATAATACCGGTTGTAGCGGTATTGAACGCCTTCCTTGATCCGGAATTCGTTTCCATATTTTCATAATAATATTCACCCCATTTCAGATGCATCATATCCATACGACCTTATTCTGCCTCTCTACACAATATTAATAAAGCTCGTTACAAACGATATATAGTTATTACTCTTCCTTTTATCCTATTCGACAAAGTCAAGAAAAAACCATTTTTCATCTGTTAACAGCAGGTATTCTTACTGAAATATTTTTTTACAATTTCCTTCATTGACTTTTTACCACTACTAAGTATTACTCACTCTTTTGCTGTCCATACAACAGAATATTTTGACGGAAGAAAAAGTTTGCCTTTTAGTCAAATTTGACTATAATATTCTTTATGGCTTTGTCAGTGCACTTGTGTAAATTGATTTTAAAAAATATATTTATAATTTTTATGCGCTGCACTCAAAACTTAATATAGTTTACTTATTATTAAAGGAGGGTTATCTTTGGAATCTCAATTATCAAAAAAAGACTCCAGCAAGACAAAATTTGTTGTTGCGGGTTTACTACTTGGTATTTTAATGGCTGCAATGGATAATACAATCGTTGCAACAGCAATGGCAACAATCGTTGGAGACCTAGGAGGATTTGACAAGTTCGTTTGGGTCACGTCTGCATATATGGTAGCAACAATGGCAGGGATGCCTATCTTCGGAAAACTTTCTGATATGTATGGACGGAAACGCTTTTATATTGGTGGCCTTATTCTTTTCTTGTTCGGTTCTGCACTTTGTGGAACAGCATCTAGTATTGAGCAATTAAGTATTTATAGAGCAATTCAAGGAATTGGTGGCGGCGCTCTTATGCCTATCGCCTTCACTATTATGTACGACATATTCCCACCAGAAAAGCGCGGAAAAATGACAGGGCTATTCGGTGCTGTTTTCGGAACATCTAGTGTATTCGGCCCTTTATTAGGTGCTTATATTACAGACTATATAAGTTGGCACTGGGTCTTCTATATTAATATTCCATTAGGACTTATTTCCTTCTTCTTCATTACGAAATATTATAGTGAATCTCTAGAATTTAGAAAACAAAAAATTGATTGGGCTGGCGCTATTACACTTGTTATTAGTATCGTTTGCTTAATGTTCGCATTAGAACTTGGTGGTAAAGAATACGCATGGAATTCCACTGTGATTATCGGCTTATTTACAACAGTTGTTATTATGCTTATTATTTTCTTCTTCGTAGAACGAAAAGCAACCGATCCTATCATTTCTTTCCATCTATTTAAAAAACCTTTATTCGCAGCTAGCCAAGGTGTTGCCTTTTTCTATGGTGCCGCTTTTATCATCTGTACAGTTTATATCCCAATCTTCGTTCAAGGTGTTCTCGGTGGTTCAGCCTCAAATGCTGGGTTAATTTTAACACCTATGATGATTGGCTCTGTAATTGGAAGTCAAACGGGTGGACAGTTAGCTTCTCGAACAAGTTATCGTAACATTATGATGGCATCTGGAGTTTTCTTCGTTCTTGGCATTTATTTACTAAGCACTTTAACAATGGATACACCTCGCCTACTCGTAACACTATTTATGGTTCTCGCTGGACTTGGTGTTGGTTTCTCATTCTCAGTTTTAAGTATGTCTTCGATTCACAAATTAGAAATGAGAGACCGTGGTTCTGCTACATCAACAAACTCATTTTTCCGTTCACTCGGTATGACTCTTGGTGTAACAATTTTCGGTACAATTCAAAATCATATTTTTACAGATAAACTAAACACTCTCTTCCCACCTGAACTAGCAAAATTAGCTCCAAAGGGTGGAGACACAAGTTTCTTATTATCACCAGGTGCTACCGATAAAATACCAGCTGAAATATTAACTGGTATTAAAGAAGCTCTAGCTACATCTATTGCCAGTACATTCTTCTGGGCACTGATCCCGGCTGTACTAAGTATTATTTGCATTTTACTTATGGGAAATGAGCGTCTTTTTACAGGACCAAAAACGAAACAAAAACAAAAGCAAGTAAGCTAATATAACGGCATATCCCTTTATGAAAACGGATATGCCGTTTATAATATGTATAAAGTTTATATATATAGGGGTTGAGACAGCATGAGCATGAAATTAGTCATTCTCGGCTTGCTACTCGAAGGGGATAAACATCCATATGAAGTGCAGCACATAATGAAAGAACGACAAATGGACTGTTATATTAAATATGCAAAAGGATCACTTTACTATGCCTTTGAGCAATTAGAAAAACAAGGGGCAATTCGTGTTACAACTATTGTTCGAGATACAAATAGACCAGATAAAACAATTTTTCATATAACAAACGAAGGTAAACGTTTATTTCACACATTACTATTAAAACAATTCGAGGCAAAAAATCAAATATATAAACCAATTTATTCGGCACTCTCTTTCGCTCATTTTGGTGATGATCAAGAGTTAATTCCTATTTTAGAAAAAAAGAAAAATGATACCGTTCAATATTTACATAACATGCAAACTATTTATGACTGTAGCAAAGGAAAAATCCCACGCGCACAACTATATATTTTGCAAAGCGTTATTGAACATATTACAGTTGAATTGCAATGGTTAAACACCCTTCTTGCAGATGCTGTTGCCGGGCGACTTTCAGAAATTGATATAGATGCGGATTAAACTTTCAAAATAGAAACTGTAAAATGACAATATAGTTATTTTATTTCAAATTCTAAAACAAATATAACTCCATTCTAATTTAGGATGGGGTTATGCTTGTTTAATTTTCTATATAAGATAAACCAATTATTTAATAACATAACTGGCATCTTATGTATGTATAGGTACCCATTTCTTTATAAATTTAATCGCACTTTATTTCAATTCTCCTCATGTTTCTCCACTCTAAAAAATCAGAAAAATACAAATAATTAAAATACAAAACTTTAGAATTTTCTTATTTCAAAACAGTAGACAAAATTCCAAAAATTGTGTTAGAATTTGTTTCAATATCATATCGCTTGTTAAATTCCTTTCAAAAGGAAAATGGGTACACGAACAGTTTGTTTCGTGTTTAAAAGGGAAGCTTGGTGAAACTCCAACACGGTCCCGCCACTGTAAATGCTGAGATTTCTTTTTAATGCCACTGTGAAAACGGGAAGGCGAAAGAAATCATATGAAGCATAAGTCAGGAGACCTGCCTGTTTTAACAACACTGATAGATTCACGGATGATGATGAGGTGTTAAAACAAAAAGGAAGGCTTATTTTCTATGCCTTTATGCTTTTTGTTATAGGTATTTCCTAGTAAACGGAAATGCTTACTTTCAATTGGGGAGGAATTTGAAATGGCAATTCAAACAAGTAACTTAGGTTATCCACGTATCGGACTACAACGAGAGTGGAAAAAAACATTGGAAGCTTTTTGGTCTAATAAAATTGATGAAGAACAATTTTTAACAACAATGAAAGAAATTCGTCTTCAACACGTTAAAGCACAGCAAGAAAAAGGGATTGAACTTATTCCAATTGGCGACTTTACATATTACGATCACGTTTTGGATACTGCTTATATGCTAGGATTTATCCCATCACGTTTTTCTGAGTTTACATCTTACCTTGATGTATATTTCGCAATGGCGCGTGGCTCTAAAGATCACGTAGCTTCCGAAATGACAAAATGGTTTAACACAAACTATCATTATATCGTTCCAGAATATGAAGAGGGATTACAAATCTCTTTAAAAGATAATCGTCCACTTCGCTTATACGAAGAGGCAAAACAAGAATTAGGAATAGATGGAAAACCTGTTATTTTAGGACCATATACTTTCTTGAAATTAGCTAAAGGCTATACACAAGAACAATTTGCTACTATTTTAAAACAGTTAGTTGCACCCTACGTACAACTGCTTTCAGAACTACATGCAGCTGGTGCACAAATCATTCAAGTTGATGAACCGATTTTCGCTTCTTTAACGAAAGAAGAAGTTCAACAAGCAAAAGAAATTTATGAAGCTATTCGTAAAGAAGTTCCAAATGCGAATCTTCTTTTACAAACATATTTTGATAGTGTAGAAGAAAACTATGAAGAAATTATTACATTCCCAGTATCAAGTATTGGATTAGATTTCGTTCATGGTAAAGAAGGTAATCTACATGCTATTTCAAAATATGGATTCCCAGCTGATAAAACTTTAGCTGTTGGTTGTATAGATGGCCGTAACATTTGGAGAGCCGATCTTGATGAAGTTCTTACGTTATTTACAACGTTACAAAAACAAGTCCAAACGAAAGATTTCATCGTTCAGCCTTCTTGTAGCTTATTGCATACGCCAATCGATAAAACAGAAGAAACTCACTTATCGACTGAGCTATTTGATGCGTTGGCATTTGCAAATCAAAAATTAGAAGAGTTAGTTCTTATTCATTCCGCTCTAACTCAAGGTACAGAAAGCATTCATAATGAGCTGGAAACATATCGAAATGTACATCATACAATTCGTTCATCTGCTGCACGTAACCGAGAAGATGTCAAAGCAGCACGAACAGCATTAAAAGAAGAAGATTTTTCACGTCCTCTTCCATTTGAAAAACGATATGAATTACAACAAGTTGCCCTGAAGTTACCGTTGTTACCAACAACAACTATCGGTAGCTTCCCGCAAACAACTGAAGTTCGCCAAACGCGAAAAGAATGGCGTAACGGTGCTATTTCAAATGAACAATATGAACAATTTATTGAAAAAGAGACAGAAAAATGGATTCGTTACCAAGAAGAAATTGGTCTTGATGTTCTTGTACATGGTGAATTTGAAAGAACTGACATGGTCGAATATTTTGGTGAACGCCTTGCTGGTTTCTCATTCACTAAAAACGGTTGGGTGCAATCATACGGTTCCCGCTGCGTAAAACCACCTGTTATTTATGGTGATGTAGCCTTTATTAACGGAATGACTATTAAGGAAACTGTGTATGCACAAAGCTTAACAGAGAAAGTTGTAAAAGGAATGTTAACTGGACCTGTTACGATTTTAAATTGGTCCTTCGTTCGAAATGACATTCCAAGAAAAGAAGTTTCATATCAAATTGCATTAGCTCTTCGTCATGAAATTGAACTACTTGAATCTTCCGGAATTCGAGTAATTCAAGTCGATGAGCCAGCACTTCGTGAAGGAATGCCACTAAAAGAAAAAGATTGGGACGCTTATATTACATGGGCAGTACAATCCTTCCTTTTAGCAACTTCATCTGTAGCAAATGAAACACAAATTCATACTCATATGTGTTACAGTAACTTCGAAGATATCGTTGATGCGATTCGCGCATTAGATGCAGATGTGATTTCTATCGAAACATCAAGAAGTCACGGTGAATTTATTGATACATTAAAACATACAACATATGAAAAAGGCATCGGTCTAGGTGTATATGATATTCATAGCCCACGTGTACCAAGTAAAGATGAAATGTATAAAATCGTAGAACAATCTTTAAAAGTATGCGATCCTAAATATTTCTGGATTAATCCTGATTGTGGTTTGAAAACGAGAAGAACAGAAGAAGTTATTCCAGCTTTAGAGCACATGGTGCAAGCGGCAAAAGACGCTCGTTCCTTGCTAAAAACAAACGCATAATAAAAATGAGGTATCCTTTTTGAGGATACCCCATTTTTTATTCTTTACTTTCAAAAAAGAATTCATATTGTATTTTATATAATTCATCATCCGTTGGTTCTTCAAGAGGTGTTGCTTGTAATACAACCGTATACTCACCATTTGGAATAGGAATTTGAAATTTATTTGAAAGAATACTTGCTACAACGATACATTCATTTTCAACTGTAAAAGGAACTGTAACCGTTCTAATTACTTCTTCTTTCTCAATATGTTTCCCTAGGGTCACTTTTACTTCACAAGTATAATCAGAAAGTGCTTCAAAAATAACAGTTCCATCTGCCTTCGCATAACCTCTTTCAAAATCTTCATCCGTCCAGTCAACGTAAGGTTGATCACCGTCATAGTTCATCAACATTAATTGCGAATACGAAATTGTTAACTCCATCGTTCCCTTCTCCTTCATTATGAAATATGCAACTACTACTTTACGTCAAATTTCACACGCGTACCATCTGGGTATTTATCTAACTTATTTCCTACCCAAGAGCCTGCTCCGCGGTTATCGGCTGGACTTATATATTCAATATGCGCTCCTTTTCCGCCTTCTTTACACATCGCCATTGGCCATTCATCACGATCATACCCTTTTTTTGATGGGTATGGAGCTAACGATAATTTTCTTCTATCCGCAGCACCACCACGGTCGATTGTACAAACTTCTGAATGTCCTTCTTTTATAGCATCCGTAATATGTTTCCCTGTCTCTGGATATCGATCTTTCGGAAATTCTAGAACTTGATCATACGCATTTGTTTTTTTAATACTTGTTTCCTCTGGAACAAGCACTTCATACATCGCTACTACAATAGAAAGAATTGCAATAATTGAAATGATAATACCTTTTAATTGTTTCATGTATACCTCCGTGATTCTACCTGTTTCTTTTCCTCAGTTATCACGCATTAACGAGCAGTAAGACCCCCACCTCAAAATTCAGCGAAAGCAAAGAAGTTAGGTGGGGGATTAACTGTCCGTAAAAGCCCGATTGGTGAGGGCTGATAATCAGTGGTGGATGAACAAAACCCCCACTGATTAAAGTTTCACTTTATTATAACAAACTTATCCTGTATATGTTTTCAGACATTATTTTAGCTCTTCTTCGCCATTCCGCCAAAAACTCTCATTTTTTTTCATCTTTTCACTAATGCTGTAGAAAACTAATAGCCTTCCGACATTCTTTTTCAAAGGAAGTCCTCATAAAAGATTGAAATGATATATACGATACTTTTTGGGGAGGAAATATCATGGAAGCTACCTATAAAACGAAAGATGTGACGAATAAAACAGGCATCCCAAAACATATAGTCCGCAAATATAGTCAACTGTTAGAGGAACATGGTTATATAATTTCCAAAACAGCTGATGCTCGTATTTATAAACTTGATGATTTAAAACTATTGAAATCTATACATGAAAGAGCTGCTACATTGCAGGAAGATATTTCAGAAACGATACCAATTATTTTAAAAGAAAAAGAGGCCCCACCTGTACCAGTTATACAAGATACGCAAGAAATACAACCGAAAGAAAAAGAAGATGGGCGTAACTTCGAGGAGTTCATGTTAAAACTTGAAATGCTCGCTCAACTAAATGAAGCCATTATTCATCAAAATTCTACCCTTATTACCCAAAATCGTTTAAAAGATGAAAAGCTAGATGAGTTGATGCAACAAGTTTATGTAAAAGAAGGATCTCAAGAAAAAATGCTACAAGAGTTAGTGGATCATGCCGCTCAAACAGATGCTCTGCAAAAAGAAAAGATGGACTTATTAATGAATCATATGTATAAACGAGAATCTAAACAAGAAGAAAAAATGAATAAACTCGTAAATCAAATTTATAATAAAGATAGCAACCGTGATGCACAACTTATGCAAGTAATTCGCGAAATTCAAGAAACAAAAAGATTAGTCGCCGCCTCAAAAGAACAAAGCTTTTTCCAATCATTTAGAAGTTTATTTAGCCGAACAAAACAAGAAAAAACAACTGAATAGCATAATATATTTTTTCTAATATAAAATAAAAAGTTACCTTCTATCGGTAACTTTTATTCCTTATTTCTTACAGCTGGCAATATAATAATTGCTTCAGTCCCTTTCCCACTTTCGCTTTTATATTCCAGCGTACCATTATGCGCTTGTAAAATACTAAATGTTACCATTAGTCCTAATCCTGTCCCTTTTTCTTTTAAAGAATAATACGGTTGTCCGAGCCTTGCTAATTGTTCTTTCGTCATCCCAACACCACTGTCTTTAACTCTTATTACAATCGTTTCATCTTTTTGCATAGCCGTTACTTTTAAATATCCTTTATTTCCTTGAATTGCTTCAATACCATTTTTAACAACATTCATAATAGCTTGCTTCAATTTCGTTTTATCACCGATCGTATAAAGACTTTCAGAAATCTCAACTTGCAAATATACACCTTGCATCGCTGCAAATGATGACATAAGAGTTGTCATTTCTATTAATTGAGCGGATAAGCAAATATGTTCTTTTTTCTCAATTTGTGGTCTTGCTAAATTTAAATAATCTGAAATAATTTGTTCTGCCCGGTCCAATTCAGCTAATACGAGACGCATATAATCCTTATTCTTCACATCTTCCGTACTTTCTAGCAATTGAATAAAACCACGAACAACAGTGAGTGGATTTCGAACCTCATGTGCAACACTTGCTGCTAATTCACTTACAATATTAAGTTTCTCTGACTTTTGCATCTCTGTACGTAGTATTGCATTTTCATTTAAATATTCTGTTAAGTACACCTGAAATACCATTGTCATAACCATAATAAGCGAAGCAAATATATATCCGCTATATAAGTGCGAAACATATGGTGTAAATCCCGTTTCTAACAGAACGTTAATCATACCAATCACTAAAGAAACAAGTACGTACAATGATGAAATCATAAATGCTAAAATTAGCTTCTTATCCCTTGAAAATAGAGACCATTTCTTTGATAAAAATAATGGAACTATCAATAGAAATATTACTTCTATGACTGGAAGAAGGTTTATGCCCTTTAGCACCCATTCATAGACAACAAAAATAACGGCCGGGATTAAACCAACAATCCCACCATATAAAAACCACTAACAATTGGGATTGGGTGAAAGTTATACCCGCAAACGTCCCCAAAACAAATAGAGTATGTCATAGAGAGAACGAGTGTAATGCTAGATAAAAACATAATAAAGTAGCGGTTCGGCTTCGGAGGCATTTCTTGATAACGATTTAAACGAATCGCTTCGTATAAAAATAGTGGCAAAATAATGATGGCAATTTGGATCATTAAATCACGGATAAGCTCCATAGCCTCTCATCCCCTATATGTATTTTGATATGATTATATCATTTTACAGGTTTGTTTGTTTTAAAATTTTGATTTTTCTTAACATATTTGTTAATTCTTTGTTAACAACACATAATAATTGTTACAGATTTTCGAAATGAATGTAAACCCTGTACCAAATTTCTGCCCGGCAGTATACAATGAATACGGATTACAAAGAAAATAAAAAATACTTCATAAGACGGACAACTATAGCAAAATACAGCATATAATCCATACTATCTATGTTTACAAATAAGTGATCATTATTTTAGTAGGAGGAAGATAAATATGGCGGGTACTACGCTTGTTTTAAAAGAAGAAAATTTGGTCGTTCTAGAAAACGTTGAAAAATCAGTGTATGAAGAGTTACAGCATAAAACAGGAGAAGAAAATTGCACATGCGCTGTGAATGAATCAGTTGTTCACCTTGGCAAAGTATCCTCTGTACTTTGGAATGAAGATGAAATAGATTGGGAATACGGATATTAAAAAGTCGCTTACAGCGGCTTTTTTTCTATTATCCCTCTCTTTCTACATACCATATACGCAAGCGAAATGATAGAAAATATGTTAAAATGAACTTAATTTTCAAACGGAAGAAAGGGAGATACAATGGAACAATTCATTAACCCTAGAGTAAAGGACATCCAAATTTCTGGAATCCGTCAATTCTCTAACATGATTCAAAACTATGATAATCTTATCTCTTTAACAATTGGACAACCTGATTTTCCTACACCTTCTCTCGTAAAAGAAGCGGCAAAACGGGCTATTACAGAAAATTATACAAGCTATACACATAACGCTGGTTTACTAGAATTACGCAAGGCAGCTTGTAACTTTGTAAAAGATAACTACGATTTACATTATTTACCTGAAAACGAAACCATCGTTACAATCGGTGCTAGTGAAGCAATTGATGTTGCATTTCGAACGATTTTAGAGCCAGGAACAGAAGTCATCTTACCTGCCCCTATTTATCCAGGGTACGAGCCGATTATTCGATTATGCGGTGCAACCCCTGTATTTATAGATGTTCGTGAAACTGGCTTCCGTTTAACAGCCGATGCACTAAAAAATGCCATTACAGAAAAAACAAGATGCGTCGTACTGCCGTATCCTTCTAATCCAACTGGTGTAACTTTATCAAAAGAAGAACTACAGGATATTGTAGATGTTTTAAAAGATAAAAATATTTTCGTCCTTTCTGATGAAATTTATAGCGAACTTGTATATGAACAAACACATACATCGATCGCTCATTTCCCAGAAATGCGCGAAAAGACTATCGTCATTAACGGTTTATCAAAATCACATTCTATGACTGGCTGGCGTATCGGTCTATTATTCGCACCAAACTATTTAGCTGGGCATATATTAAAAGTTCATCAATACAACGTAACGTGCGCTACTTCAATCGCTCAATATGCTGCAATTGAAGCATTAACAGCTGCTAAAGATGCACCAAAAATGATGCGTCATCAATACAAAAAACGCCGTGATTACGTATATAATAGACTCACTCAAATGGGCTTAACAGTTGAAAAACCAACAGGTGCATTTTACTTATTCCCATATGTTGGTCATTTAACATCTTCATCATTTGATTTTGCACTTGATCTTGTGAAAGAAGCTGGACTTGCCGTCGTTCCCGGAACAGCATTCTCTGAATATGGGGAAGGCTACCTTCGCTTGTCCTATGCGTATAGTATTGAAACTTTAAAAGAAGGCTGTGACCGTTTAGAAGCCTTTCTACAAAAAAAAGCTAAGAGTTAAACTCTTAGCTTTTTTTTGCATAATGATCGCAAGTTTGACGCTTCAATAATTTATGCGGAATAATGATACACTTTGCAGTAGACTCCGCATTCTCAACTTTATCAACTAAAGCTTTTGCTGCCTCATATCCTAGCTGGTATATATTCACATCAACTGTCGAAAGTGGCGGACTCGCAATTTCTGATAATAAAGCATTATTAAAGCTTACAATTGAAACATCCTTCGGTACAACGAATCCTTTTTTAGAAAGTGCACTTAGCACACCAAGTCCAATCAAGTCATCCGTTGCCATAATTGCTGTCGGTGGTTGCTTTAGCGCCATTAATTCCTCCACAGCTTGTTGACCACTCTCTCTTGAGAAATCAAAATGTAAAATATACTCTTTTGGTAATACAATATCTGCTAATTTTAAAGCATCACTCATACCAGCCAAACGATCTCTCGTTACAAGTAAATCTGATCCACCGCCGATGAACGCGATTTGTTTATGACCTAATGAAATCAAATATTCTGCTACTTCTCTTGCAGCTGTATAATTGTCATTATCTACATATGTAATTTCTTCTTTACGATCATATGGTTTCCCGATTAATACGAACGGGAAATTTTGTTTATGTAAATATTGAATAATCCGATCATTCTCTCTTGAATATAAAAGAATAATACCACCAATTTGGCGCCCCTGCACCATCTTTACAACACCATTAAAAATTTCATCTTCCGTTTCACCTGTCGACATATAAAGTGCATACCCTTCCACATGTGCAAACGAACTAATCCCTCTTATAACTTCTGGGAAAAACGGATTTTGAAAAGCTTTACTTGCAGAACTTGGCATAACAAGGCCAAGTGTTTTTGTTGTTTGGTTAGCTAGGTTTCTTGCGTTTAAATTAGGATGATACCCTAGTTCACTCATTACTTTCCGAACACGACGCTTTGTTTTTTCACTTATACTTGGATTATCAGCAATTACACGAGAAACGGTAGATGGTGCTACATTCGCTTTCTTCGCCACATCTTTAATTGTAACTGTCATAAAAATCCCCCTCCTTTCACTTCTCTGCCATTATATATATTTTCATCTTGCACCCGTTGCAAGTAATAGGGGAAGTCATAAACTTTCATTGATTCTATCTTGTAAAACCTATCATATTCTCCCTCTTCATGTATTGTAAGGGATAGAGCTCTTTTTTCCTATACTATAATATACTATTTATTTCACTTCTTTTCATATGGGATGTCAAATCTCTTTTCATCTCCCTATAAAATGTTTTATAGGAAGATGAAAAGAAAAATGGGACATAATGTCCCATTTTTCATCCTTTCGTACCTCCAGCAGTTAAACCAGAGATAAAGTATCTTTGTAGTGATAGGAATAAAATTGAAATTGGGATTGCAATCAATACGGAACCCGCTGCGAACGTTGTAAATTCATTCCCAAATTTCTTCGCCACCATTTCATATAATCCAACTGCTAACGTATAATTTTCTGGTGTGCGCAAAATAATACTCGCTAAAATAAAATCTGTAAATGGGCCGATGAAAGTAAATAACGCTACAACCGCTACGATTGGCTTTGCAAGTGGCATAATGATTTGCCAAAAAATACGGAAATGTCCTGCTCCATCCATACGAGCTGACTCATCCAATTCTTTCGGGATCGTATCAAAATACCCTTTCATAAGCCATGTATTCATTGGAATTGCCCCGCCTACATAAATTAAAATTAACGCAAGGTGCGTATCAATTAATCCTGTTAACTGTGCTAATACGTATAAAGCGATTAACGCTGCAAAGTTTGGAATCATTTGCAAAATTAAAAATGTTAACAAACCATTTTTTCTTCCAACAAAACGGTATCTCGAAAATGCATAAGCAGTAAAACTAATTGCTAACACTGAAAAAATCATCGTTAAAACACTTACTTTTAATGTGTTTTTATACCATAGTAAATAATTACTATTCTCTAAATCTAATAACTTACGATAATGATCTAGCGTTGCATTTTGCGGAATAATACTTGATCCAGATAAACTATCACCCGGATTAAACGATGAGCCAATAATCCATAATAATGGATAGAAAATGATGGCACACATTACGAAAATAACGAGATAACTTAATGAGAGACGTAACATCTTTTGTCTTTTAATATTCATTTACATCATATCCTCTTCTTGGAATGATTTTGTTCTCTTAAATTGCCATAACGCAACTGTAATAACGATTAACGATAAGATCATTGTAAGAGCTGCTGCTTTTCCGTACTGCGCGGAAGTCATCGTTAACTTATAAATCCATGAAATTAAAATATCTGTTCCACCTGCGTCTTGTCCAGCTACAGCAGGACCTCCGCCGTTAAATAGATAGATGATACTAAAGTTATTAAAGTTAAACGTATATTGCGTAATTAATATTGGTGCTGTTGCATATAGAACAAGTGGCAATGTAATTTTACGAAACTGTTGCCAAGCTGTAGCTCCATCTACTGTAGCCGCTTCGTATAATTCTCCTGGAATCGATTGCAGTATACCTGTTGTCATTGCAAAGACGAACGGGAATCCAAGCCACGTTTGAATCATAATTAAAGCAATCTTCGCCCAAAATGGATCTGTCATCCAAGCAATCTTTTCAATTCCGAATAAAGCTAATACTTGATTGTTAATTGCTCCAAATGTTTCATTAAACATACCAGAGAAAACAAGAATAGATACGAATGCTGGGACCGCCCACGGTAAAATGAAGATTGTTCGAATAATCGCCTTCCCTTTAATACCAGGCTGATTTACGATAATCGCTAAGAAAATACCAAGCGCAACTTGTAATGTCGTTGCAACGAATGTCCAGATGACAGTCCAAGAAAATACACTTAAAAACGTTTCTCTCCACATCGGTAATGTAAAGATATCAATAAAGTTTTTAAACCCTACCCAATCTACTAATTTAGCTGGAGGAGAATGATATAAATCATAGTTCGTAAATCCAATTAAAATTACGAAAATGATTGGAAATACAACGACAAAGATAAGTAATAAAAACCCTGGTGAAACCATTAAATACGGAAAACCTTGGTCTAGTAAATTACGGTATTGCTCTTTTACAGAGTTTAACGGTGTTCCTATATCCCGTTTCTTTCCGTTTTGGTATGCATCATATAAATTAAATGCATATATTCCGAGTCCAAACACGATGACAATGAGTGCCAAGATTCCTTCTACTAATAGAAAGACAGAATGGTCACGTGGAACTTCTGTACCAAGCGTTACAATTCCCCATAATCCCATATTTAATAAATCCGCAAAGGCTACAATAAATGAACCTGTTAATACTAGAAAAATAAGACCTTTTACAAATTGTTTATTATACATTTGGCCCACGCCTGGAATGATTGATAACATGGTTGCCATTTTCCTATGTTTTGAACCGTTTAAGCCGTTTGCTGGTTCCATAGATGTTTGCATGTTCCTTCCCCCTTTTTTCTTGGGAGAGAATTCGTGCCCCTCATATTAGAGACACGAATTTCACCTTATTTTTTCTTACTATGATTTGCCTCAATATTACCTTTAATTTGCTTCACTGCATTATCAAGTGCTGCCTTTGGTGCCTCTTTATCCGTAACAACTAATTGAAGCGCATCTCCAGCTGGTTTCCACACTTCTTGCATTTCTGGAATGTTTGGCATTGGAATTCCATTTTCAGATTGTGTTGCAACTGCTTTTGCAGCTTCGTTATCTTTAATAATTGGATCTTCCATTACTGCTTTTACTGGAGGAATTTCTTTCGTCTTCTCAAATCGAATTTTTGCGTTTTCTTCATTCGTTACCCATTCAGTGAACTTTGTAGCTAAATCATTTTGTTTAGAGAAACTTGTTACATGCCATCCTTTAACCCCAACAAACGTTTTCATTGGTTGACCATTTGGTAATTTCGGCATTGGAGCAACGCCATAATCAATTCCGTTCTTTTCCATTGCTTGGAACGCCCAAGGTCCGTTCATGATAGATGCTGCTTTTCCTTCATTAAATAGCCCATCAGCAGCAGGTCCACCAGATTCACCGATAATACCTTTCGGGAATAACTTTTCTTTGTACCATTTTTGAAGATACTCAGCACCTTGTACTGCTCCGCTATTATTTAATCCAACATCACTTGCATTTGGCTTTCCATCTTTTTCACCAAACACATAACCACCCATACCTGCCATGAATGCATTAGCAAAGTAGAAGTTATCTCCTAATGCTAAAAATCCGTACTTGCCATCTTTCGTAAATTCTTTTGAGAAGTTAAACAGCTCGTCCATCGTTTCTGGTGCTTTTGGCATTAGTTTTTTATTGTAAATAAAGACTGGTGTCTCAATTGCTTTTGGTAAACCATATAATTTTCCGTTATATGTCTGTGCTTCTATTGATGAATCAGTAAATTTACTCTTTACAGCATCATCAGCTTTCACTTCAGAAAGCAAACCTTCTGTTACTGCATTTCCGATTTGATCATGTGGCAATGTTACAACATCTGGTCCCGTCCCCGCTGGTCCATCAAGGCGTAACTTCTTCACTTGATCTGTCATTTGCATTTCAACAACTTTTACTTTTACTTTATATTTTTCCTCAAAGCTTTTCACTGCTGGTTCTAAACCAACACCTTTTTTCTCATCTTCCCAAACGAGAAGATCGTAATCTTTCTTCGCTTTACTTTCTTCTTTTTTCCCTGAATCTTTCGGTCCACATGCAGATAACATACCAATTGATAATGCTGAAACCGTTAATAATGATAATGCTTTCTTCATCCCAAAAACCTCCCTGAATTGTATATGTACCTTACTGATTGAAAACGTTTGCATTTAATATTTTAATAGAAGCGCAAACAATATCTCAATCTATGAAAACGTTTGCGCTATTTGTCTATCATTATACATTCTTTTATTCATTTTGCAAATATTAATTTTAAAATATTATTACTACACTCTTTATACATTGACTTTATACGAAATGAATACTACTCTTATAAGCAATATTAAAGCTATGCAAAAAGCAATCGTTTGCAACATATGCTTTATTATTATACTTAAGGGAACAATATGCATAGAGATAGTAAAGGGGGATTTTTTATATGCTTAAAGACGCCATCTATCATAGGCCAAAAGATAATTACGCATACGCTTACGATGAAAAAACGATTCACATCCGAATACGTACGAAAAGAGACGATGTTCAAAGTACCACTCTTATTTATGGTGATCCTTATGAATGGACAGACGGGAAGTGGATTTCTTCAAGTGCACCGATGAAAAAAACCGGTTCTACTGCATTATTTGATTATTGGTCCATTTCCATCGAGCCAAAATTTAAGCGCTTACGTTACGGATTTGAATTAAAAGCGGAGACAGAAACGCTTATTTATGCAGAACGTGGATTTTTTTCCAGCATTCCAAATGATGACGTTGGTAACTTTTTCTGTTTTCCATTTATTCATGCAAATGATGTATTCAAAGCACCTTCCTGGATTAAAGATACTGTTTGGTATCAAATTTTCCCAGAACGGTTCGCTAATGGCGATCGTACGCTGAATCCAGAAAACACCCTTCCTTGGGGCAGCGCTGAACCAACTCCAACTAATTTTTTCGGCGGAGATTTTGCTGGTATTATTCAAAACCTCGATTACCTTGTTAAGCTTGGAGTTTCGGGAATATATTTCACACCTATTTTCAAAGCACATTCAAATCATAAATATGACACAATTGACTACATGGAAATCGATCCGCAATTTGGCACAAAAGAAACATTCAAAGAACTCGTTCAAGCATGTCATACACATGGTATAAAAGTAATGCTCGATGCCGTATTCAATCACAGTGGATACTTTTTCGATAAATTTCAAGATGTACTAGAAAATGGTGAACAGTCAGCATATAAAGAATGGTTTCATATTCATGAGTTCCCAATTAAAACTGAGCCACTTCCGAACTATGATACTTTTGCGTTTACACCGTATATGCCGAAATTAAACACTGCACACCCGGATGTAAAAGAATACTTACTTGAAGTAGGGCGTTATTGGGTAAAAGAATTCAATATAGACGGGTGGCGCCTTGATGTAGCAAATGAAGTCGACCATAACTTTTGGAGAGAATTCCGAAGGGAGATAAAAGCATTAAATTCTGAAGTATATATTTTAGGAGAAATTTGGCACGATGCACTTCCTTGGCTACAAGGAGATCAATTTGATGCTGTAATGAGCTATCCGGTTACAAACGCTCTACTGTCTTACTTTGCTAACGATTCCATTAAGGCAAATGAATTCATGAAACAAATTATAGAATCTCTACATTCCTACTCTATGAATGTAAATGAAGCAGCATTTCATTTATTAGACAGCCATGATACACCAAGAATATTGACAACATGTAACGGAGATAAAAATAAATTAAAGTTACTTTATGTATTCCACCTTTCTTTCATCGGCTCTCCTTGTATTTATTATGGAGACGAAATTGGTATGGATGGCGGTATGGACCCTGATTGTCGCAAATGTATGGTTTGGGATACGAAAGAACAAGATCATCTATTATTTACACATGTACAAACATTAATTTCGTTACGAAAGCAATATAAAGCATTTGGAGGACATGGTACTTTCCAATTCATTGAAGCAAATGATGAACATAATTATATTTCTTATACAAAAACATATAAAGATGAAACTATCTTTTTCGTTTTAAATCCGACTAATAGTGATATTACAGCTTCACTGCCTCTCCATGTTACTGGAAAGAAAATCATTAATATTTATACAAACGAAGAATTTTCAGCGGAAGCAAGTGTATTACAAGTTACACTTCCTCCATATGGATTCTCCATATTAAAATGGTAATCAAAAAAATCCTTATACCAAAGTGGTATAAGGATTTTTCTTATTTCAATTTGAACACCATTGCTTCATACGGACGTAATGGTATGTTTTCTATCGGTCCATTCTCTACGTCGTAATTGTGTATAAATAACTCTGCTTCACTATAAGTAATGTCCTCAGGCAATTCAAATACACATTCTTCTGCAGTAAAGTTTGCAATAACAAGAAGTTTTTCTTCCCCATACGTTCTTACATATGCAAAAATAGATGGATTATTCTCCAATATTAAATCATATGATCCATACACAACTATTTCATTATTTTTACGTAACTCAATTAATTTTTTATAATAATAAAAAATTGAATCTTTATTTTGGATCGCTTGTTTCACATTAATTTCTTTGTAGTTAGGGTTTACTGTAATCCAAGGTTCACCTGTTGTAAATCCAGCGTGATCTTTGTCATCCCACTGCATCGGAGTTCTAGCATTATCACGACCCTTTATATAAATAGATTCCATTATTTTTTCTATATCTTCACCACGGTCTATCACTTTTTCTTTATACATATTTAACGTTTCAATATCTCGATATTCATCAATCGACTCAAATCGGACGTTTGTCATTCCAATTTCTTCTCCTTGATAAATATACGGTGTTCCTTTCATCATATGAAGCACCGTCGCTAACATTTTCGCAGATTCAATGCGATACATTCCATCATTACCAAAACGAGATACAACGCGAGGCTGATCATGGTTATTCCAATACAGGCTATTCCAGCCTGTATGTTCTAATGCTTTTTGCCACTTCGTTAAATTCTCTTTTAAAGTAAGGAGTGAACATGGTTTTACATCCCATTTTCCGCCTTCTCCTGAGTCTAAATCCATATGTTCAAATTGGAATACCATCTGCAGTTCTTTTCGTTCTTCCCCGGTATACAATTTCGCTTCTTCTGTCGTTACACCAGGCATTTCACCAACCGTCATAATATCATAATGAGACAATACTTCTTCATTCATTTCATGTAAATATTTATGAATGTTTGGACCGTTCATAAAATGCTTATGACCTGAAACATACCCCTCTTCTTCTGTTTCAACAGCTGGTAATCCCTCTTCTTTAGAAATAAAATTAATAACATCCATACGGAAGCCATCAATTCCTTTTTCTAACCAAAACTTCATCATTTCATAAACATCTTGCCTTACCTTTTCATTATCCCAATTTAAATCTGGCTGTTTTTTAGAAAACAGATGTAAATAATATTCATCTGTCATTTCATCATACTGCCATGCTGATCCACTAAACGCTGCTCCCCAGTTATTCGGCTCTTTTCCTTCTTTTCCAGGGCGCCATATATAGTAATCTCTATATTTATTATCTTTTGATTTACGTGATTCAATAAACCAATTATGTTCATCAGAAGTATGATTCACAACTAAGTCCATCATAAGTTTCATATTACGTTCATGCATTTCATGTAATAGCTCATCCCAATCTTCCATTGTTCCGAACTCATTCATAATTTTACAATAATCACTTATATCATAACCATTATCATCATTTGGAGATTCATAGACTGGTGATAACCAAATTACATCAATCCCTAATTCTTTTAAGTAATCTAACTTTGAAATAATACCGCGAAGATCCCCGATACCATCACCGTTGCTATCCATAAAGCTACGAGGATAAATTTGATATACTACACTTTCTTTCCACCACTGTTTTTCCATTATGCTACCCCATTTCATTCATAATTCGATTTTCTCTTTTTAAGGCGCAAACGTTTTCATTAATGAATGATAACAGATTCTATCTTAATTTAAAATAGCGCTCACAACTTTTATTCTTATTTTTCTAAGAAAACATACGAAATTTACTAATATTCTTCCAATTTATGAAAACGTTTTATTTTTTTGTTTATTTTTTGAATCTATTCGTTTATAATGAACTCAAAGAAAACGTTTGCATAATTATTTCTAGGGGGAAATACCATGGCAGAACTGAAATTAGAAAACATTTATAAAATATATGATAATAACGTAACAGCTGTAACAGACTTCAATTTACACATTCAAGATAAAGAATTTATCGTATTTGTCGGTCCTTCTGGATGCGGAAAATCTACAACATTGCGAATGGTGGCTGGACTTGAAGACATTTCAAAAGGAGAGTTTTCAATTGATGGTAAGCTAATGAATGATGTCCCTCCAAAAGATCGCGATATCGCAATGGTCTTCCAAAACTATGCTCTATATCCACATATGAGTGTATATGATAATATGGCATTTGGATTAAAACTTAGAAAAATACCAAAAGATGAAATTGATCGTCGTGTGAAAGATGCAGCAAAAATTTTAGGACTGGAACAATATTTAGATAGAAAACCGAAAGCATTATCTGGTGGACAACGTCAACGTGTTGCGTTAGGGAGAGCAATCGTTCGAGACGCGAAAGTGTTCTTAATGGATGAGCCATTATCTAACTTAGACGCTAAATTACGTGTTGCAATGCGCTCAGAAATTTCTAAGTTACACCACCGCCTTGGAACAACAACAATTTATGTAACGCATGATCAAACTGAAGCGATGACAATGGCTTCTCGTCTTGTTGTTATGAAAGACGGAAAAATTCAACAAATCGGTACTCCAAAAGAAGTATATGAAACACCTGAAAACATTTTTGTTGGTGGATTTATCGGCTCTCCAGCGATGAATTTCTTCCGTGGTAAATTAACTGAAACCGATTTCGTTATAGACAATGCTGCAAAAATTAAAGTAACTGAAGGAAAAATGAAGATATTACGTGAACAAGGCTATGTAAATAAAGACATTGTTTTAGGTATTCGTCCTGAGGACATTCATGATGAACTATTATTTTTAGAAGCTTCACAATCTACTGCCTTCACAACAAAAATTGAAGTTGCTGAGTTATTAGGTGCTGAATCTATTTTATATATGAAACTTGGAAATCAAGATTTTGCAGCACGTGTTGATGCAAGACATACATTTTCACCTGGTGACCAAATTAAACTAGCATTTGATATGAATAAAGCGCATTTCTTTGATAGTCAAACCGAACAACGCATTCGTTAAAAAATAATTTTCATACAAAAAAACCGTCCACATATATTGAGGGCGGTTTTCACTATTATACGAGGGCTTCTACTGTATGAAATGATTGTCCTTTCGTGCTAATAATACCGAAAATCGGTAAGTCACTTAGCACCACTTCTTCTTGCTGTTTCATAAAAGATGACGTTAATTGTTTTATCTCTATCCATACGTCATTAATACAAAGTACATTGGAATCGTTCTCTTGTTGGCGTGAAAATATAGAATCTATTTTATATAAACCAGCATTTTGAAAAAGCATATCAATGCGACTGAATGCATTCAAAGTAATGCTGATTACGCGTTGCCAATCTCCTTGTTTTTCCATATCATAGGATACAAAAAGTGCTTCTCCGCCTAGATTCGTAATTTCCTCCACTGTTGCTTGTCCACTTTCTTGATCGATGTCCGTCACAATTACTTTTGCGCCTTGTTTAGCCAACAAAAGAGCTGTATTACGTCCAATACCGATGCCACCGCCAGTTACGATAGCAACTTTTCCTGCAAGCTTCATTTTCATTACCCCTTCTATAAGTCTTACCGTCATTCAGTATACTCCTTTATGAGATTAGTCTGCAAGCAAGAAAAGTTGCTCATTCATTTGTAAGCGGTTACTTTTTTACTCCTTCTTTTTTCTTACTATTACGCTGATCGAAAACTAAACCGATGAAAATTAAAATCCCCCAAAAGATTACGCTACCTCCAGTCATTTCAATTTCCCCCTTATTATATAAACATATTATTTTAATCACTATAACATTTTCTTAATTTTCAATCTATTAAATCCGAAAATGATATAGATTAACTTATTCCCTATTATATATCCATTAAAATATATTTGTATAACAAAAAGAGACCTTTTTATATAAAAAGGTCTCTTTTTGTTATACAAGACTTATCACTTTCGTTTTTGTAATTAAATCCTGAAAACCACAATTATCTTTGCGGAATAACATCATATATACGTTACATAATATCGGAATTCCAAGTAGTAATATGTTCGGTAATAACAATACAAAAAATCGAATCGTTAATGTTTGTAATGTTAACTTTTCACTCTTCAATGAAATTAATTTTATTCTCGTTACCTTTTTACCAAGTGTTACACCGTTCCAAATAAAGGGTAGCAAAATAAAATATATCGCCATTAATATAAAAACTACTGCAAGATCATATCTATAATCGCCAAAACTAATATTAAAGCGATTAAAAATAGCACTATAATTTCCAGTCATAACAGCTACTACTGCACCATACATAACCGAGATTAAAAACATGTCAATTAGGGAAGCACCTATGCGATTCATTACAAGCGCTGGACGATGCATCTTTAACTTCATTTTTATGTCGACTCCTTCATATCCTTCTTTACCCGTCTCATCGTACCACTTCTAAAAAACATTGTAAACTAGCGTTTCTCCTACTTTTCTTGTACAATGTGTTACAACAGCATTGTAAAGGAGGTTCCCATATTGAAAAAATGGATAATCCTATTCGTCGCATTCCTATTAGCCGGTTGTGCTGGAAATACAAATCATATAACATATACGATTAACGATGAATACGAACTCATACGTACTTCTGGAAATGCATTTGAACTTTTCCCCACGCAAGATGCTGTATACGCCACACAATACATTCCTGCAAAAATTACAGACATAGCCTGGGATGATAAATACATTATTGCAAAACAAACTGAGGAAAAGTCAGATCCGAATAATCCTGACGCAGCAATTGCAAATAAAAAAAGCGAGCATTATTGGATTATTGACGTAAAGCATAATAAACGTTTTGGCCCCTATAATGAAAAGCAATTTCATGAGCAAAAAGATGCGTTTAAAATTAAGGTGCCTTTTCAAAGTGTAGATTCATACATAAAAGAACAGAAAAAACAGTCAGCATAATAGTTTGAGCGCTGACTGTTTTTTCTTGCATATATTTAAAAACAACTTACTCAGAAAGTGAGATGTTAAAAGTTTGTGGCTCTTTTACAACATCTTGCGTTTCTGTATCTGCTGCGATTACATTATCTGTTGTAAATTTAATATCCTTTACCTTTTCTTTTCCATCATCAAGTATTAGGCCGATAATACCATCTCTTGTTTCACCAGGCTTATAGTCTTCCCTTGATACATTTTTTGTACCAACGAGCGTATCTTCATCATATAAAAAGTTTTGCGTTGCTACTTTAAAATGTTGTTTATCATTAATCGCAACATCATTCATAGAGAAAAATTGTATATTTTTATTCCCGCTATTTTCCACCTTATATGTAATTTCAACGTAACGAATCGTATCACTAATCTCTGTACCACTTAGCGATGCATATAACTCCGCATCTTCTTGACTGACTTTATCTCCTAATCTACGCTTTACTTCTTCAGGAGTTAATGCCGTATATACTTTTAATGTATTTTTTGCATCTTTACTCATCTGCGATAAAGAGATTACTTTCACATCTTGTACGTGAATTTTCATTGGTGCTACTTCAAATGTTTGATTCACAGAATGAATTTGTTCTAATTTAAAAGTACCCCATCCTGTTTCTTTCACTTTTTGTCCTACTTTTTTCAGCTCACGCCCACCATATTCTTTTGTTTCAGGAATAGATTCTTTCTTCTTCGGTTCAGCTTTCTTTTCTTCTTGATGGAAGCAACCACTTAACATAAGAAGAAAACTACATAAAACAAAAATACTTTTCCATGCTTTCATCATATAATTTCTCCTAACACTATCATTCATTAATATTAATTAGTCCTTTGCTTTGTAAACTATAGAAACAATGAGAAGTCCACAAAACGAACTTGTCAGTCCAGATACTATTATACCCCCTATTTGGAAAATATGAAAATAGGGATCTACGAAAGCGTGAACGACAAATATAAGAACTGCCACAATGATTGCCGAAATCCAATACTTTCTTTTTTCTGAAGCTATCATCATATCTTTTCCTGTTTCATCTTTATACTTCCATAGTACGTACAATAGCAATAATAAACCGACACATGTACTCCCGTGTTGCATATATTTATACACTGGAATACCATGTAATTCTCTTTGTAAAAATGGTATTTTCATAACGAAGTAGCCTGTATGATGAGTAAACGCATCCCAAACGACATGCGTGAGCATACCAAATAAAGCGGAATAGCAAAATACAAAGAAATCTTTCCATGTATGAAGCCCCCACCTCTCCTCTACTACATAAATATAGTAGCCAGCAAATGGCTTAGGTAAATGCGTTATAAACGGCTTTTTTAAAATGTAATGATACATATATGCGAGCAGAAATACAAGTGGTAAATTTAAATATAAGAACCCAGGCCATGTATGGCCAATAATACCATACGGTCTAAAGTGTAAAAAATATTCAAAATCAGGCGCCATACTCCCTAATATAAGAGCCGTTACTGAAATATGTTTAGAATGCTTTTTCGCAAAAGGAAGAACTGCTGCTGGATGTGCAAATGTAAACGGCATGTTTTAGCTCCTTTTCAGAATTACAATAGATTACATACTATCATAACGACATGAATAATCTCCATGCAATATTTATTTTCACATTGGAATATGATAGTTTAAATGATATAATCCACATGAAATATTCAGAAAATAAGGAGGGGTTCATGTGTCATTAACACTTGTCTTTTTTCTTGTTCTCTTTACCTTGTTTTTAAGTACATACATTGGATTTTTTCTATGGAATCATTTAAAAATTATAAAATACACGCCGCTTTCGTTGGCTTTATGAGCGTTCTTTTCATTTTTATATGGAAGAGGATGACTTTCGGTTGGGAAGGTCTCGGTTTTGGCGCACTTCAGTATACAATTTTCACCACAAGCTGTCTTACACTTGTATTTGCTGCCTTTTTAGAATCAAAATCTGTTATGAATTGAGGTTTATATATTGATTGACGTACCCTTTTTAAAAAATGTCACATTAAAAAAAGAAAATATCCCTAGTTTTTCCGTATATCCTTACTGTCTACCCGCTATCCGAACATTACAATCACTAGCTTTCCATCCAAATGTAACATTCATTATTGGAGAAAACGGAACGGGTAAGTCAACATTACTCGAAGCGATTGCAATTGCTTTAGGATTTAATGCCGAAGGTGGAACGAAAAATTTCCGATTTAGTACAAACGATTCACATTCGTCTTTACATGAATACCTTCGAATTTCCAAAAGTTTCAATACACCAAACGACGGTTTCTTTCTTCGTGCTGAATCATTTTATAACGTTGCTTCTTATATTGATGAAATAGATGCTATAAAATCTTATGGCGGTGTTTCACTTCATGAACAATCCCATGGTGAATCATTCTTCTCCTTATTTATGAATCGTTTTTCAGGACAAGGTTTATACATTTTAGATGAGCCCGAGGCCGCCCTATCACCAATGAGACAACTTTCTATGCTCATTCGAATGCACGAACTAGCGGAACAAGGTTCACAATTTGTTATTGCGACGCATTCTCCTATTTTAATGGCTTATCCTGAATCCACTATATACTCTTTAACACAAGAAGGAATTCACGAATCCGCCTTAGAAGACACCGAGCATTACCAAACGACGAAGCTTTTCTTTGAAAATCGTGATCGATTATTTCATCATTTATTTGATTCTTAAAAAAAGAAGCAGCGATTGCTGCTTCTTTTTATAGTGCTTCTATAAATAATGCTACTCCAATACCGCCGCCGACGCATAGAGAGGCAATTCCTTTCTCTAATCCGCGTCTCTTTAATTCATGAATTAAACTTACTGTAATACGAGCTCCTGTACAACCGATTGGATGTCCAAGTCCTACACCACTACCGTTTACATTCACTTTTTCACGATCCAAACCTAATTCTTTCTCTACAGCTAAGTATTGCGCAGCGAAAGCTTCATTAATTTCCAGTAAATCTGCATCTTCTAATGACCAATCTACTTTTTCTAATCCTTTACGAATTGCTGGTGCTGGTCCAATACCCATAATTTTCGGATCTACTCCAGCTACTGAATACCCAACAATTCTAGCTAACGGTTGTAAGCCTTTTTCTTTCGCTTTTTCTTCGCTCATTAATACTAAAACCGCGCTTCCGTCATTCAGGCCAGATGCATTCCCTGCAGTTACTGAACCGTCTTTACGGAAAGCTGGTTTTAATCCAGCTAATTTTTCTGCTGTAATATCAGCACGTGGATGTTCATCTTTTGAAAATACTACTTCTTTTCTACGTTCTTTTATCGTAATAGGAACAATTTGATTGTCAAAGTATCCAGACTCAATTGCCTTTAGCGCCAATGTATGACTGCGAAGCGCAACTTCATCTTGTTCCTCTCTTGTAATTTCATATTGTTCAACTAAATTTTCCGCTGTTTCCCCCATCATAATATGATGAATCGGATCTTCTAACACTTCCCACACCGTATCACGAATTTCTCCGTGTTGTAGACGTTGTCCCCAGCGGTGTTGTTTCAATGCATAAGGGCTTGAACTCATTGCTTCTACTCCACCTGCAACGACAACTTCACTTACACCTAATTGAATTTGCATTGCAGCCGACATAATTGCTTGCATACCTGAAGAACATTGGCGTTGGATTGTATAGCCCGTAACTGTGTCAGGAAATCCTGCCGCTAATGCAGCCGTTCTCGCCGTATTTGCTTCATCAGTTCTTTGAATACAATGACCTAAAATCACTTCATCAACTTCGTGTGGTTCTACCCCGCCTCGTTTTACAGCTTCCTGAAGTACAGGAACAGCTAATTCTACTGGCGTTACATTTTTTAGCGCTCCCCCAAAAGTTCCAATTGGCGAACGAACTGCAGCTGTAATAACAACATTATGCATTTTGCACTTGCCCCTCTCTTATGTACCCTAGTCAGTTTTTAGGTGAAATTCCATAAGATGTATGTCTACACCTATCATACTATAAACATACTAAAAAATCAAAATATTTAATATAATAAAAATAGAAGGAATTAACCTTCTATTCTGTTAATGCATATAGAAATTTTTGTAAAATCTTCTCTGTTGTTTTATTCAAATTCGGTAACTTATCTACCGGAAAATATTGAAGCTGTAATCCTTCATGGTCAAGCCTTAATTCCCCGCTCACATGATGCCCCTGATACAGATGTATGACATTAAAAATTTCATCTCCATTTGGATATTGGAAGTACACTTCTTTTCCCGAAAGAACCCCGATAAATTGCATAATTTTCGCATTTAGTCCCGTCTCTTCAAACAGTTCTCTGCGAGCAGTTTCTTCTGTCGTTTCTCCTAGCTCCATCGCCCCGCCAGGTACCCCCCAATCATATGTATCTGAACGATATTGAAGCAATACTTCTTGATTATCATTTAAGATAATAATTGCTGACCCTACTAGAATAAGCGGCCTTGTACCAACGACTTTACGTAACTCTTCAATATACCCCAATATGTAAACTCTCCTTTCCTCACCCTTCCTTATCATAACAAAATTTTTCTCCTTTTGTTGATGTAATTTTAAAGAAAAAAAGGAAGCTTTCGCCTCCTTTTTTTCACCTTTATTTCTTAAAACTTTCATATTTTACAGCTTCAAAAGCTTCTTCTATTTCATCATTACGATAATGGACATATGTAAAACGCCCTAATTCTATTAATCTTGCTATTTCTTGCAACGCTTTATGTTGCTCATATGTTTCCTCAAGCTTAATATGTACATAAAATTTCATTAAAGGATGTTCATATAAAGGTTCTCCCACCTCTACATATACATCTTCTACCCCTTGCACAACTCTTACATAACTTGCAAATTGATAAAGAGCTTCTCTGTCTGAAACGATTTTTAATGTATACATATATTCTCCCCCTTTTCTTTACTATATCAAAAAGATGATCACACTACGTTATAGAACTATGAAATTTTTTCGACTTGTAATAAACAAGGCGGTTATCCATACATAGAGTCTTTTCCCAACATATATTATAGGAAGAATTTTTCAGTTGAGGTGTTCCTTATGGATCCATACGTCAATATATGTATTTGCATTACGCCAGGCGCCGATATTTCTAATGATCGTATCGCAAAAGATTTAGCAGTTGCAGAGTCAATTTGGCACCCGATTACATTTCAAATTAAAGAAGTAATTATTTTAAATGAACTTTTTCGTTTTTCTGACCGCGAAATTAGTTATAAAAATTCTATTCAAAGTCAGGAAAAATTAGCATCCTTTTTCCAAACATGTGTAAATGAAGCTCCTGAATGCGACCTTTATATTTGTTATATTGGCAGTGATTATTTCAAAGAAACAGCAGTCATTGCCTGTGCTTACTCTTTAGCGAAACAACAGCAACTTACTGGTTATATCGTTTTAACAAATTCAGCTGCCCCCATGAAAAATATATATACGCTCGCTCACGAAATCGGTCATATTTTATTTACAAGACGTGTTCACGGAAAACTTACTCACGCTGATCCTCATTCCCCAACTGGCTCGGAGCACCATCCTTCTCCAACAAATCTTATGTACCCTATCGTACCTCGTCCTGAAAATGTCCATATTCAATCCCTATTAACGAACGAACAAAAAGCACTCTCTTTACAAAGTGCTTTATTGCAAAGAAAAAAACAGTAACGCTCTTGTTACTGTTTAAAACAATATATTCCAATCAACAAACCAAATTCCGGCTGCAACGGATGCAAATATACAACTAAACATAAATACAATTACTCTAAAAATCTCTATATAATATTTCTTTGGAAATATTTTTTTTGCATATCCAGAGCAGCCCTTTACCTATTAAACCGAAGAACAAAACATAACCTGATGTGTCATCTAATAAAGTATCGAAATAGTCATCGTGTAACTTTTTCGAAAAGGTAGTATATAGCCCAAAAATCGTTAAACCTAAAAATGTAATAGACAATATACCTAGAAATATACTTTGCATATTTGTTCTCCTCTTAATAAAAAATTCAGTTCGTTCGCTATTAATATAAAGCTAGCTTACAGTTTTTTTCTCCTCAATTTTCAAAGACCATCTCATTAATACATATAAACTTCCGTACAGAAGTAACGGCTCTAGCATTCCCCAATATGGGTTGTTCTTCCCTAATTCTTTAAATACAAACATAATGAATAGCGGGACAATAACAGTTAATATCCCAATCCAGCCAAGTATGTATGCTTCCCCAATTAACAGTACTAACAAGATAACTCCAGCTAGTATATAACTTTGTATAGTCGTTAATTGTAATACAGGTGTCCCATACCATTTATTCATAAACATCAATAATATTAGTAATAAAATCGGTAGCAATGCTGCTACATAAATAATGCTAAATTCTTTTATTTTACTCTTAAATGATGACATTTTAAAAGCAAATATAATTCCTACAATCGTAATCATTAAAACAATTGGGTATCCAATTAATTGTACATTCGTTAATGTAAATTCATGATTTGGGCTTTCAAATAAAATATTTGTAAGTAACCAATATCCCCCTATTCCAATTATCATTCCTAAAATAGTCTTTATACTCCCGCCTTTATCCCTCTCCATCTCTTTCGCTAATTCTTCTGCATACTCTTTTGGCGAATCACCAAATATATCACTTACCGTCTTTCCCTCCTTCTCACCTTCTATTAAATGAAGTTCTGCATCTTCTAGAAAAGCATCCACATCTTCTTCTTTCATTCCTTTTGTTATTAAATATACTTTCGTATCAATTAAAAACTTTTCCCCTTCTTTAGAAATCTTCATAATAATCCCTCCTTTATTAAACCGTTTCTCTTCTATTCGTCTTCATCATAATTTCAAGGAAGATTAAAATAAACAAACTTCCGTATAAACATATAATTTGAAATAAAATTGGAACAAGGTCTTCTGATATAAATGTTTTAAACAATAACATAATCGAAAGTGGAATAATTAAATATAAGTTTTTAAACCATCCATTAAAATATATATTTATTGCTACTGTAATGATGAAAATACCACCGGCTAATATATAACTTTGCATTTGGGTGAATATAAACATTTTTGTAGGATAAATCACATCTAATATCGTTACAGCCCCTATTAGAAACATTGGTGCGATTATGACTAAAGACCACATAACAAACCATGTTTTTGTAAAACTTGTTACGAAGGTCATTTTGCGAAGTAGAAAATTAGGACCTATCACAACTAAAATCAATGACAAACTATATCCAACGCACTGAATAAGTGACATCTGTAATAATCCGTTATTCACTATTAGAATAGAAGCCATAATCCAAAACGATACGATATTCATTACTGTAAAACCAATTTGCTTCCACGTTTCCTGTCTATCCCTTTCCATCACTTTTACAAGTTCATTTGCATATTCTTTCGGTGAGCTTCCGAAAATTTCTTCTACACTTTTCCCATCACTCTCACCTTCTATTAAATGAAGTTCTGCGTCTTCGATAAAGCTTTCAATATCGCTTTCTTTCACACTCTTTGCAGTCAAAAACAATCTCATATCTAATAAAAATTTTCGCGCTTCATTTGATAGCATTATTTTCTTCTCCCCTTCCCTTCAAGTAGACGTTCCACACTACTTTGCATCGCTTCCCAGCGATCCATAAATTCATCCAGTGCATCTTCGCCATTTTCTGTTAACGTATAATACTTCCGTTTTGGACCAGTTGGGGATTCTTTCATTACACTTGTTATGAATCCTTCCTTTTGCATTCGTATTAATAACGGATAAATACTTCCTTCACTCGCCATTGTAAAGCCATACTTTGCTAGCTTCTCACTCATTTCATAACCGTATATTTCACCTTCAGAAATAATAGCAAGTAAGCATCCTTCTAAAATCCCTTTCAGCATTTGACTTGTCGACATAATTCAAATCCTCCCACTATCTTGTTTTACAAGATAGATAAGCGTAAGTATCTTGCTTTACAAAATAGTATAGCAGAGACTATTTTGCAAAACAAGATAGCTAACAATATTTTTCCAAATCTTTGCAGGATTTTTATTATCCACTCTCTAAATAGAGCAATATGAGAACTTTATTACGAAGGGATGTTTTTCATCATGGTTACAAATCGAGTTGTTTTTTTAACAGGTGCTGCAAGTGGTATTGGTTATGAAATGGGAAAAGCTTTTGCAAAAGAAGGTGCAAAAGTTGTTATTACCGATCGTCTTGAAGAACGTGCAAAAGAAGCTGCTGAACAACTACAAAAAGAGGGCTTTCAAGCTATCGGCTTAAAATGTGATGTTACATCCGAAGAAGAAATAGAAGCATCCATTTCCCAAACTGTTAATCATTTCGGTTCATTAGACATATTAATTAATAACGCAGGCATGCAACACGTTTCACCAATTGAAGATTTTCCAACCGAAAAGTTTGAGCTACTAATTAAAATTATGCAAATCGCTCCTTTTATCGCCATTAAACATGCCTTTCCGATTATGAAAAAGCAAAAGTATGGCCGAATTATTAATGTCGCTTCCATTAATGGCCTCGTTGGATTTGCAGGGAAATCCGCCTACAATAGCGCGAAACATGGTGTAATTGGATTAACAAAAGTTGCTGCTTTAGAAGGCGCTACGCATGGTATTACTGTAAATGCACTGTGTCCTGGTTATGTCGATACCCCTCTTGTACGTAATCAACTACAAGACTTAGCTACTACACGAAATGTACCACTTGAAAATGTTTTGGAGGAAGTCATTTATCCACTTGTACCGCAAAAACGCTTATTACAAGTACAAGAAATCGCTGATTATGCAATCTTTTTAGCGAGCGAAAAAGCGAAAGGTATAACCGGGCAAGCTGTCGTTATCGATGGTGGTTATACTGCTCAATAAAAAATAAAGTTTGCTCACGAAGAGCAAACTTTATTTTTTATCGCGAGGATCGTCATACTGTAGTAATTGCCGCGGCAACTTTTCTATTGCAACAATTACCCCATCTAATTTGCTTTCAATTCGATGGAGTAAATATAATGTTACAACAATCGGAAACCCTACATTACCTACCATCCTGATCCACTCTTCCATTCTTTTCGCCTCCTTTCATTATATAAATAAGAGAAAAGAATACATTTAGGCATAAAAAAACAAGCTATTATATATTAGCTTGTCTTTCAAATAATAATGCAATTTCTCGTTTATAATCCCCGCGTATAATACCTCGCTCAGTAATAATGCCTGTAATTAATTCGTTTGGCGTTACATCAAATGCTGGATTATAAACAGTAGTTCCAACTGGCGTTACTTGTTTCCCAAAAATTTTCGTAACTTCTGTTTCATCCCTTTCTTCAATAACAATTCCAGCGCCTGTTTGTTTCGTAATATCAAATGTAGATAACGGAGCTGCAACGTAGAACGGGATATCGAAATACTTTGCTAATATAGCTAAATTCATCGTTCCGATTTTATTTGCTGTATCCCCATTTGCGACAATTCGGTCCGCTCCTACAATAATTGCGTTGATTTCTTTCGTTTGAATAGCATGAGCTGCCGTATTATCTGTAATAAGCGTTACATCAATACCTGCCTGTTTTAATTCCCAAGTCGTTAAACGCCCGCCTTGTAAAACTGGTCTCGTTTCACATGCATATGCATGTAAATGTACACCTTTTTCTTTCCCAATATAAAACGGTGCTAGTGCAGTACCATATTTAGCAGTTGCAATACTGCCAGCGTTACAAATTGTTAAAATGTTATCACCGTCTTTAAAGCATGATAATGCATGTTCTCCAATACTCCTGCATACTGCTTCATCTTCTTGCTGAATGAGAAGCGCTTCTTCTTCTAATATTTTTTGTGCTTCTTTTATTGTAGTAATTTCTTGAATAGATTCTCTCATACGATCGATTGCCCAAAATAAATTGACTGCTGTCGGGCGTGACGTTCCCAAATAATTACAATCTCTATTAAACTTCTTTTGAAATTCTTCAATATGTAAAGTAGTATATTTTTTTGCTGCAAGCGCCAAGCCAAATGCAGCTACAATTCCAATTGCCGGTGCTCCTCGTACTTCTAGCATGACAATACTTTTCCATACCTCTTCAATCGTCGTTAATGTTTTATATTCTGTGCTATGCGGCAACTTTGTTTGATTTAATACTGCAATAGCATCCCCTTTCCAACTGACAGACCTCGGAATCGTAACAATTGTACTCATGCTTTTACCCCTCCAGAAACTGTCTGTTGAAATAATGTTCGGAACAGTTGAATATCAGCGTTTTTAGATTCATATTTTATTAGTTCTTTACCTAAGGATAAAGCTTGTTTCTTGGCTTGAATTCTCTTTTCTTTATTTGCTATTTCATCTAAATCAGCTACATGTGCTAAGCCAATTGTTCTTCGGATAAGCTCACATCCAGCAAATCCGACCACATCCGTAAAAATATTTTGCAAAATAATCGGCAACCATTGTTTTTCTTTCGTATATGCTTCTACACCTTCTCCAATCCATAACTTTGTAAAAGTGTCTACGAAATAGCTCCATGTTTTCTCAATATGGAAAAATAGCACACTTCTCTGTTCTTCCTCTCTAGATAGAGCATTTAATAATAGATTTGCAATAAATTGACCAAGATCAAATCCAAATGGGCCATAAGTTGCAAACTCCGGATCAATCACTTTCGTTTCAGAAGGTGATGAAAAAATACTACCAGTATGTAAATCACCATGAATAAGTGCTTCTTTTCTCGTTAAAAACTTATATTTATATTGTGCTACTTTTAATTTTAAAGTTTTATCACTCCACAATTCATCAACCGCTAGTTGTAATTCCGGCTCATAATCATTCGTATCGTAATGGCCAAACGGATCTGTAAACACTAAATCTTCTGTAATCTTGCAGAGATCTGGGTTTACAAATGTACCTTCTAGTCCCCTTTTCTCTTCTGACTGTAAACCGAAATCTGAAGTATAAAATAAAACATTTGCTAGAAAACGACCGATATGTTGGGATAAAAGTGGATATTCTTCTCCATCTATTAATCCTTTTCTTGTAATTGTTAGTCTTGATAAGTCTTCTATTACTGTTACTGCTAACTCTTCATCATGACTGTGCACTACCGGAACATAATCCGGTACATACTTCGCAAAAATTTTCAGTGCCTTGCTTTCAATTGTCGCTCTTTTTATAGATAACGGCCAGCTTTCACCAACTACTTTCGCATATGGCAGTGCCTGTTTTATTATAATAGACTTCTCTCCATCATCTAATTTGAACACGTAATTTAAATTTCCATCTCCAATTTCATGACAAAATACATTTGCTTTCTTTTCAAAATAACCGTGTTCTTTCGCATATTGTATAGCTGTTGTTTCAGTTAATGCATAATATCCCATCGTCTTCTCCCCCTTTTTTATATTCAGAGGTTTTTCTGACGTAGAAAAACCTCTTTCCACTAAGAAAGAGGTTTGAAGTTTATCTTCTCCCCTCTTATCTGCCAGAAAGTTTTACTTTCTGCTGGAATTAGCACCGTGCCTTTTGGCGTAAATAAACGCCCCATTTCACAATGGTATTACGGTCGGTTGCTGGGCTTCATCGGGCCAAATCCCTCCACCTGCTCTTGATAAGAGTTGTATAATTTTTTAGAATTTTTAACTTTATGTTGAAGACTATACCAAGAATAAAAATCACTTGTCAACATTTTATTTGTATAATTCTGGACGTCGATCCGCAAAAACTGGAATTCCTTTGCGTACTTCTTTAATTTTCTCGAATGTAAGCTCTCCAAATAGAATTGCTTCTTCTTCATTTGCTTCTACAACAACTTCGCCCCAAGGATCGACAATTAAAGAATGGCCAGCAAACTCATTATTTGGATCCTTCCCTGCCCTATTACATGCTACAACATAACACTGGTTTTCAACTGCTCTTGCTTGTAATAGCAAACGCCAATGTGCTAAACGAACTAATGGCCATTCAGCTACAACAAATAAAACTTTTGCACCTTTAGCAGTATGAACGCGCATCCACTCCGGAAAACGAATATCATAGCAAATTGTGCCAGCGCACTCTACATCATCTAACTTAAATTCACCAGTACGATTTCCAGCGATTAAATATTTATGTTCATCCATAAGCTGAAATAAATGCACTTTACTATATTCATGGACTAGTTCTCCTTTATTCGTTACAACATACATTGTATTTGTAACACCTTGCTCCGTTTGCTTTGCTATAGAACCACCAACAATATGTACACCATATTGTTTCGACCATTCTATCAACTTTTCTTTCGTTTCCAATCCATCCCTATCTGCAATTTCAGAGAGTCTCGTTAAATCATAACCTGTTGTCCATAGTTCTGGTAAGACGATAACATCTGGTCTTTCCTTCATCGCTTCGCTTATTTTATTTTTAGCATTCTCAATATTTTTTTCTACATCTCCAAAGACAATATCCATCTGAATACATGCGACTTTCATTTTTTCAGCCCCATTCTCATTTTTTTCTTTACAAAATACTGGAAAGATTATATCATTTGTCACTAGAATTGTAACAACTTTCAAAAGAGGTGGAAAGTATGAAATCATTTCAACCTTCTGAGATAGTAACATCATTGCCAACACAATTTTTCGCTTCACTTGTTGCAAAAGTTAACAAAGTCGTTGCAGCTGGTCACGATGTTATTAATCTAGGTCAAGGTAATCCAGATCAACCAACACCGCAGCATATCGTAAAAGCTTTGCAAGATGCTGCTGAAAAGACCATTCATCATAAATATCCGCCATTTCGCGGACACGAAAGCTTAAAAGAAGCTGTAGCAACATTCTATCAACGTGAATACGGCGTAGAATTAAATTCGAAAACTGAAATTGCTATTTTGTTTGGTGGAAAGGCTGGATTAGTAGAATTACCAGTTTGCTTTACAAACCCTGGTGATACGATTCTCGTTCCCGATCCAGGTTATCCAGATTATTTATCAGGTGTCGCTTTAGCAAAAGCAAAATTTGAAACAATGCCACTTATTGCAGAAAATAACTTTTTACCAGATTATGCAAAAATTGATGATTCTATTGCCGAGCGTGCAAAATTAATGTTTTTAAACTATCCAAATAATCCTACAGGTGCTACTGCATCAAAAGATTTTTTTGATGAAACAATTCATTTTGCCAATAAACACAATATATTAGTTGTTCATGATTTTGCTTATGGTGCTATAGGATTCGACGGTCAAAAGCCAGTTAGTTTCTTACAAGCAGACGGTGCCAAAGATACAGGAATCGAAATTTACACATTATCGAAAACTTTTAATATGGCTGGCTGGCGCATCGCTTTTGCTGTAGGGAATGAAAGTGTCATTGAAACCATTAACTTATTACAAGATCATATGTATGTTAGCATCTTCGGTGCAGTTCAAGATGCCGCCCGCGAAGCACTATTAAGTTCACAGTCTTGCGTAATAGACCTTGTAAATAGTTACGAAGCTCGACGAAACGCTCTTATTTCAGCTTGTCACTCAATTGGTTGGAATGTAAACATTCCAACAGGATCATTCTTTGCATGGCTTCCTGTTCCAAAAGGATATACTTCTGAGCAATTTTCTAATATTTTACTAGAAAAAGCACATGTCGCAGTTGCTCCTGGCGTTGGATTTGGTGAGCATGGCGAAGGGTATGTCCGTGTTGGTCTCTTACATACAGAAGATAGGTTAAGAGAAGCCATTCATCGAATTGATAAATTAAATTTTTTCAAAAAGTAATTGACAACATGAAAAATATCTGACAAAATTCAGTTATCTTAAAAATTTAAACATTTCTAAATACTTCTTATCAAGAGCAGGTGGAGGGACGAGCCCGACGAAACCCGGCAACCGATCTACAATTGTAGACACGGTGCTAATTCTCGCAGCATTACGCTGACAGATAAGGAGCTGGTTGTAAAAAAACCTCTCCTTAGCTGAGAGGTTTTTTTATTTAACTAGGAGGTTATAACAATGAGCGGAATTATAGCGACATATTTAATCCATGATGATTCACATAACTTAGAAAAAAAAGCTGAGCAAATTGCACTCGGTTTAACAATTGGCTCTTGGACTCATTTGCCACATTTATTGCAAGAACAATTAAAGCAGCATAAAGGTAACGTCATTCATGTTGAGGAATTAGCTGCACATGAACATACCAATTCGTATTTACGTAAAAAAGTGAAACGCGGAATTATTAAAATCGAATATCCGTTATTAAATTTCAGTCCAGATTTACCAGCAATTTTAACGACTACATTTGGAAAGCTATCACTTGATGGCGAAGTAAAATTAATTGACTTAACTTTTTCAGACGAATTAAAAAAACAGTTTCCTGGTCCAAAATTCGGGATAGATGGTATTCGAAATCTTTTACAAGTACATGATCGTCCCCTTTTAATGAGTATTTTTAAAGGAATGATTGGACGAAATATTGGGTATTTAAAAACGCAATTACGCGATCAAGCAATTGGTGGTGTAGATATCGTAAAAGATGATGAGATATTATTCGAAAATGCATTAACACCACTTACGAAACGCATCGTATCTGGAAAAGAAGTTTTACAATCCGTATATGAAACGTACGGACATAAAACGTTATATGCCGTAAATTTAACAGGACGAACTTTTGATTTAAAAGAAAATGCGAAACGTGCAGTGCAAGCTGGAGCTGATATTCTATTATTTAACGTATTCTCTTACGGACTAGATGTACTACAATCACTTGCAGAAGATGATGAAATCCCGCTTCCTATTATGGCACACCCTGCTGTAAGTGGTGCTTATTCCGCATCCAAGTTATATGGAGTTTCATCTCCATTATTACTCGGAAAGCTACTCCGTTATGCTGGGGCTGACTTTTCATTATTCCCATCTCCATACGGAAGTGTTGCGCTAGAAAAAGAGGAAGCTCTTGCTATCTCAAAATATTTAACTGAAGGCGATTCATTTTTCAAGAAGAGCTTTTCTGTTCCGTCTGCTGGTATTCACCCTGGTTTCGTTCCCTTTATTGTACGAGATTTCGGTAAAGATGTTGTTATTAATGCTGGTGGCGGAATACATGGACATCCAAATGGGGCGCAGGGCGGCGGTAAAGCTTTCCGTGCTGCAATTGATGCTACTTTGCAAAATAAACCACTCCATGAAGTAGATGACATAAATTTGCATAGCGCACTACAAATATGGGGAAATCCCTCTCATGAGGTGAAATTATGAGTATTCAAGTATTTTGTGATTTCGATGGCACGATTACAAATAATGATAACATTATGTCCATTATGGAAAAATTTGCACCACCAGAAGCTGAAGAAGTAAAGAATAGAATTTTATCACAAGAGCTATCTATTCAAGAAGGTGTTTCTCAATTATTTCAATTCATACCTACTAATCTGCACGATGAAATTATTCAATTTTTAATAGAGACTGCTGAAATCCGTAATGGTTTTCATGAATTTATACAATTGGTAAATAAAAATAATATTTCCTTTTATGTTATATCAGGTGGAATGGATTTCTTCGTCTATCCACTCTTACAAGGACTCATTCCGAAAGAGCAAATTTACTGTAATGAAACAGATTTTTCAAATGAATACATTACGGTGAATTGGCCTCATCCTTGTGATCATCATTGTCAAAATCATTGCGGATTATGTAAATCATCACTCATCCGTAAATTAAGTAATACAAATGACTTCCATATTGTAATCGGAGATTCAATTACTGATTTACAAGCTGCGAAACAAGCGGATAAAGTGTTCGCTCGTGACTTCCTTATTACAAAATGTGAAGAAAATCATATTTCTTATACACCATTTGAATCGTTTCACGATATTCAAAACGAATTAAAACATTTGTTGGAGGTGAAATTATGAAACAACTTTTTCGTCAATGGTATGACTTAAGTGAGATAAAAAAAGAATTAACAACACGAAATTGGTTTCCAGCAACGAGTGGTAATATTTCTATAAAGGTTAGTCATGAACCACTCACTTTTCTCATTACAGCAAGTGGTAAAGATAAAACAAAAACGACTCCAGATGATTTTCTATTAGTAGATCATCTAGGGGTTCCCGTATTAGAAACTGAATTACGTCCTTCAGCAGAAACAATCTTGCATACACATATTTATAATAATACGAATGCTGGATGCGTCCTTCATGTTCATACAACCGATAACAATGTTATCACAAATTTATATAGTGATGCAGTCACACTTCAAAATCAAGAAATTATTAAAGCTCTCGATATTTGGGAAGAAGGTGCAACAATAAACATTCCTATTATCGAAAACCATGCCCATATCCCAACGCTTGGAGAAAACTTCCGCAAGCATATACAAGGAGATTCGGGGGCAGTATTAATCCGTAACCATGGTATTACCGTATGGGGCCGAGATAGCTTTGATGCAAAGAAAAGATTAGAAGCTTATGAGTTTTTATTCCAATTTCATATAAAACTATTATCAATTCAAGGAGGCGTTTCTAATGGCGCAAATTCGTATTCATGAAATAAATACTCGCATTGAAAATGAAGTGGAAGTATCAAAATTTCTACAAGAGGAAGGCGTTTTATATGAGAAATGGAATATTTCCAAACTTCCTACTCATTTAAAAGAAAATTACTCATTAACAGATGAAAACAAAGCTGAAATATTAGCTGTGTTTTCAAAAGAAATTGCTGATGTTTCATCACGCCGAGGTTATAAAGCACATGATGTAATTTCACTTTCAAATAGCACACCTAACCTTGACGAACTATTAATTAATTTCCAAAAAGAACACCATCATACTGATGATGAAGTTCGCTTTATTGTTAGTGGTCATGGCATCTTTGCCATTGAAGGAAAAGATGGGACATTCTTTGACGTTGAACTTGAGCCAGGCGATCTCATATCTGTTCCTGAAAATGCAAGACATTATTTTACCTTGCAAGATGATCGTCAAGTTGTAGCTATTCGTATTTTTGTTACAACTGAAGGCTGGGTTCCAATCTATTAAGGTAGTTAGTTGAATAAAAGGCCTTGGACCCCCTTTTCCAACCTTTTATTCACTCTACATATATACATCCTCCTATGGAACAGGCTTATTTCATTTTGAAATAAGCCTGATTTTTTATGGTTCTAACCGTATTATTACTTCTTTTCAGTACAATCTCTCCCTTCAATTTTTCAAGTATATTTATTAAGACTTTTTGAACATTTATTGAACTTTTTTTGAACTTTTTCTGAAAATTCTGTTTTATGTATGATATACTACAATTAACTAAGAAGGAAAAGAAAATCGCAAACAGAGGGGGAGAATCATGAGTTTACTTATCGCACTTATACTAGGGGTTACGTGTGGAGCACTTCCTATTATTCTAGGAGCTATTATGGAAGAGTTAGAAGTTGGTGTTTTAGGTTTTGTTGCATCTTGTGTAAGCGCTTTACTTTTTGGTTTATTCGGTGCTATTCCTGTTTCAATTCTCTGTGCATTTTATATAGTACGCCATGCTCGTACAAAACAATTTGGTCCTAATCACATCGCGCAAGTGATTCCATTCCCAATCGAACGATGCCGCCGGGCTTCTAGCTTATAATTACAAAATTAAAAATAAAAGTCCTCAAATGAGGACTTTTATTTATTTTCTTCTAGAAATTGAAACAATTCTTGTAGATGCAAAGCGTCTTCACTATAGCTAACAGATACATGATATATACCATCAATCTCCGCTTCCATGTAAAGGTCAACTCCATCTCGATCATATTTCAATGCCAAATAAAATTCCATTTCTTCTAGCATCTTTTTTGAAGTTCGAATAACGTAATGCCCTTTCTCATCTCTTCCATATTCGAAATTCGGTTCAAAATCATATTTTTGTTTAAAAGCTTCTTTTTGTTTTTCATTAATTTGTATACATGTTGCTCTTTGTACAGTATCAATCATCTCATCAAATTTTTGAAGATCCATCTCATTTACCCCCTTACGTATTTTTTGTATAACACTTGTGTTCCGCTATTTTCTTCCCCATCTTTTATTAGCTCTTCATACAATTCCTTCGCCAAACTTAAACCTGGTACTTGTAATTGTAATCTTTCAGCCTCATCTAACGCGATCTTCATATCTTTCATAAAATGCTTTACATAAAAACCTGGTTCAAAATCTCCCTTTAACATTCGAGGAGCTAAATTACTTAATGACCAGCTACCTGCTGCTCCCGTTGAAATACTCTCCAATACTTTATCAGGATCTAATCCAGCCTTTTTCGCATAAGCAACAGCTTCACATACTCCAATCATGTTGGAAGCAATCGCAATTTGATTGCACATTTTTGTATGTTGTCCACTTCCAGCAGGCCCTTGCAACTGAATATTTGTTCCTAGTTTTTCAAATAACGGTAAACATCTATCATATATTTCTTTCTCTCCACCGACCATAATTGCGAGTCTTGCTTCTTTCGCACCAACGTCTCCTCCAGATACAGGTGCATCTAACGTATATACATTCTTACTTTTTCCAGTTTCATTAATACGTTTTGCCAATGTTGGTGTAGATGTCGTGAAATCAATTGCGATTGTGCCTTCATTTGCATTCTCCAAAATTCCATCTATCCCAAAGTACACTTCTTCTACATCATGTGGATACCCAACCATAGTCATTACAACATCAACTTGCTTTACTAACTCTTTCGGTGTATCACACCAATTTGCACCATCTTGCACTAAAGAGTCTGTTTTCGATTTTGTTCTATTATATACATATACTGTATGACCGTCTTGCATTAAATGACGCACCATACTTTTTCCCATTACACCAATACCAATGAAACCAATTGATACATTTTTATGTTTCATTTTCTCATCCCCTTTGTTCTAATAAATCACTTACCATCTTTCGGAAATCTTTATTAAAGTCATCATCCATACTATTTTTCACGTTTGAAAATAAAATAACAAAAGTCCCTTTTTCTTTATTAAAATTATTGAAAGTATTCCACCCAGATAGTACACCATGGTTATGAAAATAATCCGGATATATGTAAAAACTAAATGCATATTTTCGTTCTGTTGAAGGTGAAAACATCGCTTGTATACTTTGTTCAGAAAGAAGTTTCCCATTTATAATTGCTTCGTCTAATTTCTTCATATCTCCAACTGTCGTATACATCTCACCACAACCATATAGCCAATCCATGCCTACCTTCTGCGCTGGTACAAGCTCTTGATTTTTTTTCACATAACCCTTTGTGAAATTTTTATCTCCAGGTACCATATTTCCCATACCAGATTCATGCATATCTGCTTTTATAAATATATTTTCTTTTATGTAATCTCCTAAAGGTTTTTTCGATATATGTTCTATTATATAGGCAAGCACCATATAATTATAATCTGTATATCTCCAACCTGTTCCTGCAGGAAATTCTAAATTTTGACGTCCAATCCAATTCATTAACTGTAAACGGGAGGCAGCATTAACATTGCCTTTTGCGTGTTCAGGTAAACCAGAGGTATGCGTTAATAAATGATATAACGTAATATTTTTATTCTCCGGAAATGAAGGAATATATTTATTTACATTATCTTGAATATTTAGCTTCCCTTGATCCTGCAGTTGTAAAATAGATGTAGCCACAACTGTTTTCGTAATAGAACCGATACGATATTTTGTGTGAGGCGTATTTTCTATTTTATTTTGAACATCAGCATACCCATATCCTTTATTCAATATAACATGCTCTTTATCTGTTACCAAAACTGTTCCATTGAATTGCTTTCCGACTAAATATTGATCTAATTTTTGAGATATGCTAGCATAATCAATTTGCTTTTCTTTTTTTTCTTCTTCTATATTCTCTTGTACTTCTGATTCAACAGCAGGATTCACCTTAGTTGTTAATTCTTTACTTTCCTTTATATTAGGATTATAGAGAAAATAGTATACTCCTCCACAAACTACAGCACATATTGAAACTATCATCATTATTTTTTTCATCATATTGTTCCTCCATAATTCCTTCGTTCAAAATCCCCCCTACACTCTATTATCAAGTAATAAAAAAAAATCGCAACAATTTGTTGCGAAAAATCACTTTTTTTCTTTTCTATATACACACACTTGATTTTTCCCATTTTTTTTCGCTTCATATAATGCAATATCCGCTCGTTGCATTAATTCTTCTCTTGTAATCCCTTTTTCATATAATGCAACTCCAAAGCTCGCTGTTAATTTCGAAATTCCTGAGAATTGCTTTGTTTCAATGAAAAATCGTAATGATTCCGCAACTTGAAATGCTTCTTTTTCTACCGTATTCGTTACTAAAATAATAAATTCTTCTCCTCCCCACCTAGCAAATACATGTTGCTGCTCCACTTTAGATTTCATGAGCTCTGCAAGCTCAATTAATGCTAAGTCACCAAAATCATGGCCATACGTGTCATTTACTGCTTTAAAATTATCTATATCAAATAAAATAAGTGCTATATTTTCATTATTACGCATCGCATTATCCCATTCTGCCTCGAGTATTTGTTGGAATTTCAAACGATTATAAATCTCTGTTAACGAATCTATCATAGCAAGTCTTTCTTGTTCTTGATAGATTTCATCTAATTCGGTAATCTCTGTACACTTCACAATAAATCTTGATAAATCTTCTGGCAATGGTGTCGCACGCAATAAAAAAGTTGACACTTCCCCTTCATAGTTGGACATCTTAATTCTTCTATCATATGATAATGTATCATCTAACCATGTTATATCATGAGTTGTTGAATAGTATCCATTTTCTCTAATAAGATGTTCAGCAAATACTAAATGTTGCTCACGATACGCAAACAAATTTTCATATCCGAAAAACTCTAAAAAATTTGTATTACAATCAACAATCTCATCGTCTTCTACTATAAATAATAGATCATTTCGAAAATCAAACATCGTTTGAAGTAGTTCTTGTTGCAAACTTACTTGTCGCACTAAAGAAAGCTGATATAAACTTTTATTTACTTCCTCTAACACCATTTGTGGAGTCACAGGGGCTATCACAATATTACGTATTCCTAACGTAAGCACCTCTGCAAACTCGCTTGTTATTTGTTGATCCCAAATGACAATAAATGTACTCTGTGGATTATACATATTCTTTATATATTTTATTTGAGAAAAATCTGTTACATACATAATTACAATATGTGGTTTAGTCCTCTGAAATAATACTTCGCCTTCTTCAAAACTATTTGCTATAAACATACATTTTGGATGGATATTTTCTATCGTTTGTTGATGTGTGCATCCATTTTCTATATAAAGGACATTTAACTGAAGATCTTGTAATACATTTTGGAAAACCGTATTTTCTAATAAAAAATGTAGTATGTTCATCACTAGTCTTCACTCACTTCATATATCTTGTTCTACAGAATTCCTCACAAACATTTTATAAAAAACTGTTCTCTAAAAACTTTAATGAGTGAGGGATACATGTTAACAAGCTAATTGAGAATGTTCTCTTCATTTTTCACTCTATAAATTCCTTTTTTAGTGTATGATTATAGGAATTGTATCGTTTGTATGAATGCCCTAGCTTCCGCTTTAAAACTTGACAATTAAAATAAAGATATTATATTCTTAAATTCGATAACTTACAAAATGTAAGTAGAATATATTACATTTGTTTTTTTCATAATTTGATATGTAATTTGGAGGATATATAATGACAAACGAAAACTTTTTTAATGTTCTATATGAACGCACATCTACACGTGCATTCAACCCAGAGAAAGAAATTTCATCTACAGAGTTACACGAGATTTTAAAGGGAGCTGCTCAAGCACCTTCTGCTTGGAACTTACAGCACTGGAAATTCCTCGTATTCCAAGGTGAAGATGTACAGAAACGATTACATCCAATTGCTTATAACCAACAACAAATTCTTGATGCTTCTGCTGTAGTCGCTATTTTAGGTGATTTAGAAGCTTATAAAAATGTTGAACAAGTTTATGGTCCAATTGTAGAACAAGGATTTATGAAAGAAGAAGCAAAAGAGCGCTTAGCTAAAAATATTGAGTCTGCATATGCACGTGAGCAATTCCCAAGAGATGCAGCCTTTTCAAATGCATCTTTAGCAGCAATGCAACTTATGCTTGCAGCTAAAGCAACTGGCTGGGATACTTGTGCGATTGGTGGTTTCAACCCACAAGCACTTACAGAAGAATTCAATGTTTCATCTCGCTACGTACCAATTATGCTTATTACAATTGGTGAATCAACTTTAAAAGGCCACCCTGCACCACGAATGAGCGTAGAACAAGTGAGTGAATGGGCAAAATAATAAAGTGAAACTTGAATCAATGTGAGGGTCTTACTGCCCTTTCATACGAATAAAAAAGAAACGAAGGTAATTTCATTACCTTCGTTTCTTTTTTATTCTGTCACACATCCGTAATACTAAAATGTATGATTCGACATCCGCACATAAAAACAGTAAATTTCATGCTATTCGCATACACATAAATGACGTTTTGTGTCGAATTTTGTTAAAGTATCGAAATATAACCGTGTGTTTTTGTTACAATTATGATACAATGATAACAAATAGATAACAAGAGAGGGATTTTCATTGAGTTCATACGGAAGCTTTATTGCACTTTTATGTTACATAGTAACTGTACTGCTTCTATATTTTATTGGCGATGCTGCAAACATTTCAGTTTTACAATTCCCAAAAGAAGAAGCATTCCACTTAGAATCAGAAAAACATACTGCACGATCCATTGTACCGCTACTGTTAGCTCTTCCTGTATATATCATCGTTTTATATAAAAGCAAAAAAGTGTAAAGGCTACCTATTTCATTCATTTCGGTGGTCTTTGCACTTTTTTGTGATATCTATCCTATTTTAAACATCATTCCGTAATAAACACCCAGCTAGTCTTTTAAAATGAGAAATTCCCCTAGAAAAAATTCCACTCTCTGTCCAGTCACTCACTACTGAACTTACATAGATTATAAGTGTGAAGGGGGTGATGAGGATTATGTTTGGATCATTTGGATGCTGTGATAACTTTAGAGACTGTCATCATCATGAAAGAGAGTGCAGACATCATGAGAAAGAGAAAGAGAGAGAAGTAGTTAGACCACAACAACCAGCTGTATGTAACGTACTTGCTAATATTTCAGTTGGAACAGAGCTTTCTCTTTTAAGCATTAGAGGTAATGGCACTTTCAACAATGTAATTTTTGAAGGTTTCGCTAACGGTGTTGCTCTTTTCTCTGCTTTAGCTCGTAATAACAAAGACAACAAAGATAACAATAAAGACGATAAGAACAATCAAAACCGTAATACTTTTACTGGTATTTTACGTGTATGCCCAACTGATATCGTTGCTATCGCTATCTAATTCTGTTCCTTATCCTCTATAGTAAAAAAATAAGATTTACTTTTCTCATAGAAAAAACCTGAGACCGATTTCAAATCGACTCAGGTTTTTTTATTGATTATATGCTTTTAACGAGTTCAACAACTTCTTCAGCAGTTGACATCATTAATGCTTTTTCTGCTAATGTTTCCATTTCTGCTTTTGACAACTTGCTTAGTTGTGTTCTTGCAGGAAGAATAGATGTTGCACTCATACTGAACTCATCTAAACCTAATCCTAATAATAATGGGATAGCAAGTGAATCGCCCGCCATCTCACCACACATACCAGCCCATTTGCCTTCTTTATGAGCAGCATCGATAACCATTTTTACAAGACGTAAAATAGATGGGTTATATGGTTGGTATAAGTAAGATACTTGTTCGTTCATACGGTCTGCAGCCATTGTGTATTGAATTAAGTCGTTTGTTCCGATAGAGAAGAAATCAACTTCTTTTGCGAATTGATCTGCTAATACTGCTGAAGCTGGAATTTCAACCATCATACCAACTTCAATAGAATCAGAAACAGTTGTACCCGCTTCTACAAGTTTTGCTTTTTCTTCTAATAAGATTGCTTTCGCTTGACGGAACTCATCAAGTGTTGCAATCATTGGGAACATAATTTTTAAGTTACCATATACGCTAGCACGAAGTAATGCACGAAGTTGTGTACGGAACACATCTTGCTCATCAAGACATAAGCGAATTGCACGGTATCCTAAGAATGGGTTCATTTCTTTTGGTAAATGTAAGTATGGAAGCTCTTTATCTCCACCGATGTCAAGTGTACGAACAACAACAGGTTGACCTTCTTTTACACCTTCAAGAACTGCTTTATATGCTTCGAACTGCTCTTCTTCTGTTGGAAGATTGTCACGGCCCATGTATAAGAATTCTGTACGGTATAAACCAACGCCTTCTCCGCCATTATCGATAATACCTTGTACATCATTTGGTGTTCCGATATTTGCAACAAGCTCAACGTGATGTCCATCACTTGTTACAGTAGCTTGGTCTTTTAATTTTGCCCATTCAGCTTTTTGCTCTTCAAATTTCGCTTTCTTTTCTTCAAACGAGCGAAGAGTTTCTTCTGATGGATTAACAATTACTTCTCCATCTAAACCATCGATGATTACGATATCGCCATTTTGGATTTTCTCCATAACAACTTTCGTACCAACAACAGCTGGAATTTCCATAGAGCGAGCCATAATCGCAGAGTGAGATGTACGTCCACCGATATCAGTTGTAAAACCTTTTGCATACTTACGGTTTAACTGAGCCGTATCAGATGGTGTTAAATCTTCAGCAATAATGATTACTTCTTCAGAAATTGTACCAGGATTTGAGAAGTTAATGCCTAGTAAATGTGCAAGAACACGTTTTGTTACGTCACGAATGTCCGCAGCACGTTCTTTCATATATTCGTTATCCATGTTTTCAAACATAGAAATAAACATTGATGCAACTTCATCCATTGCAAATTCAGCATTTACTTTTTCACTATTTACTTTATCTTTTACTGGGTTTACTAGTTCTGGATCATTTAACACTAATAAATGTGCTTCAAAGATCGCAGCTTTGTCAGCACCTAGCTCAGCAAAAGCGTGGTCCTTAATAGCTTCTAATTCAGTTTTTGCTTTCTCAAGCGCAGCTTCTAAGCGTGCAATTTCTGCAGCTTCGTTTGTAATTGATTTCTTTTCGATGTTAAATTCAGGATTTTCAAGTCTGAAAGCCTTTGCAATAGCAATCCCACTTGATGCAGCGATCCCTTGAATGTTAAGAGTCATTATTCTCCTAATCCTTCGTTTTTCATAGTTTCTTCGATAGCTGCTAGTGCTTGAGCTGCATCATCACCATTTGCAGTGATTTTAATTTCCGCGCCTTGTTGAATACCTAAAGACATAACGCCCATGATTGATTTTAAGTTAACGTTCTTTCCGTTATACTCTAAGTTAATGTCAGAACCAAATTTGCTTGCAGTGTTTACAAGTAGAGTTGCTGGACGAGCATGAATTCCTGAGTCGCTAGTTACTTTAAAGATTTTTTCCATGATAATTTATCTCCTTTAAATTACAGTATTTTTTAGTTGTATAGACGTGAGTACTACATCATCTATTGTATATAATAGGCGATGTTCGGTCAACCACATCGCCTATTATAATTATAAACATTTTGCGTCAAATTCCTACTGAATGTCAATAATAGCGTTTTCGCCCTTCTTAACATTTCCATCTTTTTTCAATTCGACTTGTTGCCCTTGTTGTAAATTCGTAAATACAATTGGTGTAATGATAGATGGTGCATTTTCTTTTACAAATGCAAGATCTACTTTTAATAATGGTTGTCCTTGTTTCACTTTGTCACCTTGTGCTACAAGTGCTTCAAAACCTTCACCATTTAATTTTACAGTATCAATACCGAAGTGGATTAAAATTTCTTTTCCACCTTCAGATTGAATACCAATTGCATGCTTTGTAGGGAATACGTTGACAATTTCACCGTTAACTGGAGAAACTACTGTTCCTTCTGTTGGCTCAATTGCAAATCCATCTCCCATCATTTTTCCTGAAAATACTTGATCTGGCACTTCTGTAATTGGTAGGATTTTCCCTTCAATTGGTGAAACGATTGTTTCGTTTTCATCAACTTTTTGAGGAGCTTCTTCTACTTTTACAGGCTCTTCTTTTTCAACATGAGGTGTACGACCTGACATAATATCATGAATTTGTGATTTTAATGTGTCAGATTTCGGTCCAAAAATAGCTTGAATGTTATTTCCAACTTCAAGTACACCAGCTGCTCCAAGTTCTTTCAAGCGATCTTTATTTACATTCTTTTGTTCGTTAACCTGTACACGTAAACGAGTAATACAAGCGTCTAAAGAAGCAATGTTTTCTTTACCACCAAGTGCTACTAATACTTCACGAGGAAGTTCACCAGCTTCTGCTTTTCCTGCACCTTCATTCGCATTTGCAACTTCACGACCAGGTGTTTTTAAATCCCATTTACGGATTGCAAATCGGAATCCGAAGTAGTAAATAACCGCTAGTACAAGACCAACAATAATTACCCACCACCATGCCGTACGGCCTGGTAGTACACCGAATAATAGGAAGTCGATTAAACCACCAGAGAATGTCATACCAATTTTAACACCTAAAATTTGCATTGTCATAAATGATAGACCAGCGAATACTGCGTGAATTCCAAATAATACTGGTGCTACGAATAAGAATGAAAATTCAAGTGGCTCTGTAATACCTGTTAAGAAAGATGTTAATGCAGCAGAACCTAAAATACCAGCTGCTAATTTTTTGTTTTCTGGACGTGCTTCATGGTACATTGCTAAAGCTGCTGCTGGAAGACCGAACATCATGAACGGATACTTACCAGTTGTAAATGTACCTGCTGTTAATTCTACACCGTCTTTTAACTGTGCCATAAAGATTTTTTGGTCACCACGAATTAATTCGCCAGCCGCATTTGTATACTGACCGAATTCGAACCAGAACGGTGAATAGAAAATGTGATGTAATCCAAATGGAATTAATGAACGTTCAATTAAACCGAAAATAAATGCTGCTAACGTTCTATTTGCATCAATCATTTGATGTGAGAACGTGTTTAAGCCACCTTGAATGTATGGCCAAACGAAGCACATGATAATACCTACTATTAAAGAGAATGTTGCAGTTGCAATCGGTACGAAACGCTTACCTGCAAAGAAACCTAAGTATGATGGTAATTCAATGTTGAAGTATTTATTATAGCAATATGCCGCTACTATCCCGACGATAATACCACCAAACACTCCAGTTTGTAGCGTTGGAATTCCTAATACGTTTGCATACGCTGGATCTGCAAATCCAATTTTTACTGGGTCTGCTCCAGAACTTGTTACTTTCACTAGCTTATCTACTTCTAAGAACACACTCATCGTTTTGTTCATAATTAAGTAGCCAACGAATGCTGCTAAACCAGCTACTCCGTCTCCACCAGCTAAGCCAATTGCTACCCCAACTGCGAATAGTAATGCAAGGTTAGCGAAAATAATATCACCAGATTGTTCCATAATTTTTGCTACCATTACGAACCAATCTGCTTTTAAAGCAGGAATAACATTTGTTAACTGTGGATTTTGAAATGCATTACCAAATCCAAGTAAAATACCTGCTGCCGGTAAAATCGCTACTGGAAGCATAAGCGCTTTTCCGACTTTTTGAAGAACACCAAAGATCTTCTTAAACATGGAAACCCTTCCTCTCTTATCTATATTGATACCTTCCGACAAACGCCAAAAAGGCATGAGGAAAAAAAGATAGAACGATAGCTATACAAAGGGTAGTATATCCCTTTCTCTAGCTTACATTCCTTACTTTTCTCCACTCATGCCTGATCGAATCAGTAACACGTGTCAAAAATAGGTTTACGTATAAGTTCACTATAATTAAGGCAAACGTTTTCGTTTTATACCTTAATGTGTTTGTCGAAATTTGTATAACTTTGCAATAGTTATTATACATAACTATTGTAAGCGATTCAATGATTTTTTTTAACGTTTTCATTTTCGACAAAAATATATGTCTTTTTACACATGCTCTGCCTTCACTAAGCGCTGCAAGTGCATCGTTAAATATATACTCTCTGCTTCATAAACAGGAAGTTGCAATTCTTTTTGCATAACCTTAACTAGCTTCCAAGCTAAATTATAACAGACAGGATATTCCGCCTTTAATAAATCAGCAAAACTTTGCGATTCCTCTACTTTTTCTCCTTTTTTCACCCTCTCAATAGCATATTGAAGATGACGAATAAGGCGTAAATAGTGAATACTTTCTTGGTCTAATGTAATTTGTAAATTCGTCTCAATTAAAGATACAAGCTGTGCAATGAGACGGGAGTTTTGATTAACTGAAGATAAATCTGAATTTGTAAGTGAACTGTAAATATGGAGTGCAATAAACCCAATTTCTCCTTCCGGCAATGTAATTTGCAAACGAGAATTTAAAAGGTTTACAACACCTTCAGCAATTTTATATTCCTCTGGATAGAGCATTTTCGTTTCAACTAAAAAAGGATTATCAATTGTAAACCCTTGTTTTAAACGCTTAATCGCAAAAGAAATATGATCTGTTAAAGCGATATGAATATGTTCATTCAATGGCGATTTTGCTTTTTCTTGAATATAGAACATAATATCATTCATTAATTCAATTAATTTTTCACTCACATGTGGAACTAGCAGTTTGTATTGTTCACGATCACGTTCATTTTTTAGAACAAACATTTTTTCAATTTGTTCTTGCTCCAATACATCTTTCGCTTTTTTCCCAAATCCAATTCCTTTACCAATCACTACTACTTCCTCATGTTCAGGATGGCTAGCAATGATGACATTATTATTTAAAACTTTTTTAATTTCTAGATAATTACTCATATAACACCACCCTCGTACTTAAATAGCCTGCTTTTATGTTACAGAACATTCTTCTTTGTCGTCAATGTAAAACATCTACCATTTCATAAAAATTCATTTTTTAGACATGTTTATATATGATGCGTATAATGTAAGAGCAACTGTACATAGAAAGGAGATAGCAACATGATTAAAATGTTTGTAAGTGATATCGACGGTACAATGATGCAACACGGAGGTTTAATTGACGAACAGGATATTGTAGCACTTCGTAGTCTTGCTGAACAAAATGTGATTCTTTGTTTCGCTTCTGGCCGACTTGATAATGAAATTGCAGACTTAATGAAAGCTGTAAATACAAATTTCCACCGCATCAGTGTTAATGGTGTTTTTGTATATACAAATGAAAATAAGCAGCTATTATCTGCAACTTTTGATTCCAGCATTCTTCCTGAGTTGTTACACATGACGAATGAAGAGCCTTATTTCCGTTATGTTAGTGATGAACATCATTACTACATTGAAGAAAAAACACCGTTTATTCATGAACTTGAGCAACAAGTAACGATGACTTCTGTCGAAGAACCAAATTTATTACAGAAAATAGATGATACAATTTTCCCGAATAAAATTTCTGTCGGTGGAACAAAGGAGAGCTTACAACTTCTTCAGAAAAAAATTGATGAAAAATTTCATGGAAAAGTTAGTACGTTCATTTCAGCAGAACAATGCTTAGATGTAATGCCACCTAATATTAGTAAAGGTTCTGCTATTTCTGTTTTATTAAAGGAGTTTCAATTACAACCAGAGGAAGTTGCTTGCATAGGGGATTCTTATAATGATATTCCAATGTTTGCTTTAACTCCTCACAGTTTTGCTATGGCTCAAGCAGATGACGCAGTAAAAGAACACGCTCACTATGTAGTAAATACAGTTAAAGATGCTGTTAACCACGTAATTGCTCATAATAAAAATACGACTCACTCCTTGTAAGGATGAGTCGTATTTTCTCTTTACATGTTAAACAATTTGACATTTACTGTACTTCACAAACTGAAATATATTATTTGTTACGTGCGATGTTTGTAATAAACTTATAACGATCTCCACGATAAATACATTTCACATACTCTAACGGTACTTCACCTTCTGAATATGACCATTGACGCATGACAAGCACTGGCGCCTTTTTAGGAATATGCAGATGTTCCGCTTCATTATCCGTTGCAATTGAAGCTTCAATTGATTGAGTAGCGCTAACAAGTTTGAAGCCCAGTTTTTTCTCTAAATGTTCATATAAAGATTGTTGCAATATTTCTTCGTTAATATCTTTTACAAGAGCTGGCGACAAATATGTCGTCTCAAAAGCAATCGGTTCATCGTCAGCTAAGCGAATACGCCTCACTTCATAAACCGACTCTCCCTCCTGTATTCTCAGCCGGTCTGCTATTTTCGCAGTAGCTGGAACGAGGCGGAAACTTAATAATTGACTACTTGGGTTCATCCCACGAGAAATCATATCTTCTGTGAATCCTGTCATTCCTTGCAATTTTTGTTCCACTTTCGGAAGTTGGACAAACGTACCGATTCCACGTTTCCGATATAAATAACCTTGTTCCACTAAATTATTAATCGCCTGTCTGATTGTCATACGACTCACTTCGAACTTATCGCAAAGTTCATTCTCAGATGGGATTTTATCTCCCGGCTTCCATTCGCCGTCCTCAATTAGCTGTTTCACCCACTCTTGAATCTGATAATAGATCGGAAATGGTGAATACTTGTCGATGTTCATCAGCAATCGCCTCACTGCATAAAGATAGAGCTTCTTGATCAGCGATTACGGTTACATTCGGATGACGTTGTAAAACTGTAGCAGGACACGCTTCACTATATGCACCTTGCAATAATTCTTTAACAGCTTCTGCCTTTTTAGAACCCATAGCAACAAGTAGAATTTGTTTCGCTTTCATAATGCTTCCAATTCCCATTGTAATTGCATGAGTTGGCACATCTTCTTCTTTTTCGAAGAAGCGAAGGTTTGCTTGGCGTGTAGATTCTGTTAATTCAACAATGTTTGTTGGAGAATTAAACGGTGTTCCTGGTTCGTTAAATCCGATGTGACCGTTTTCACCGATTCCAAGAATCTGTAGGTCAACTGGGTTAGCAGCTAGAATGCCCTCGTAACGTTTGCACTCTTCCTCTAAATCACTTGCCATCCCATTTGGTACATAAGTTTGTTTAAATGGAAGATGATCAAACAACTGTTCTTGCATGAAATAGTGATAGCTGTTTTTATCTTCATGTGGTAAATTTACGTACTCATCTAAGTTTACAGTGGTTACACGGCTTGTATCAAGTTTATTTTTTCGCATTTCTGCATAAATACCTAATGGAGAGCTTCCTGTAGCCATTCCTAATGTTGGATTTTCTTTTGTTTTTACAACTTCTTCAATTAATTTATAACCTGCTTCTGCTAGTTCTTCTGGAGTTTTTACAACAAGAATATTCATTTCATTACTTCCCTTCCTTCATATGAATTCCTAAACGAACCGTATCATATACATGTAAATCTTCATTCATCACAACAAAGTCTGCATCTTTTCCTACCGCTAATGCACCTTTATTATTTAATCCAAACTCTTCTGCTTGGTTCACTGATGTCATTAGTACTGCATCTTCGATTGAACAACCTGTAAATTCAATTACATTTCGGAAAGCTTGATCCATTTTTAGAATACTACCAGCTAACGTTCCATCTTCTAATCGAGCACTACCATCTTTTACATGTACTGGCTGTCCGCCAAGCTCATATAATCCATCTTCAAGACCTTTTGCACGCATTGCATCAGTAATAACACTTACTTTTTTCGGTCCTTTTAATTTATATGCTAATTTCACCATATCCGGGTGAATGTGAATACCATCTGTAATTACTTCAACCATTACATCTGGATTTAATAACACATGACCAACAACTCCTGGTTCACGGTGATGTAATCCACGCATTTGATTGTATAAATGCGTTGCATGTGTAATGTTTCTATTTTTTAGTTGCGCATCAATTGCATCGGTATGTCCCATTGTGCCAACAACACCAGTTTCAGCAAGATATTGCTCAAACTCTAACGCACCTTCTTCTTCAGGTGCATATGTTACTAATTTAATTAAATTTCCGCTTGCTTCCTGCCATTGTTTAAATTGTTCAATATTCGCAGGAACAATATGTTCAAGTGGTTGTGCACCTGCACGTTTCTTTGAAACATACGGTCCTTCTAAGTGAATATATTCGAAATGTGCTCCTTTTTCTTTCGCTTCCTTCGCAGCATGTAGTGCTGCTTCGATTGCTTCTGGAGCTTGTGTCATTGTTGTTGGAAAGTAAGTTGTAACTCCTTCTTTTAACATTTCTTTACCTAGAGTTACTAACCCATCGCTATTTGCATCCATCGCATCAATATCGTATCCACCATGAATATGAACATCAATCATACCTGGAATCACAATTTTCCCTGCCGCATCTAAAACCGCTTCATTTTCTTGTGATACATATTGAGCCATCAAACCAATTTCTTTAATTGTTTCTGTGTAACGAATAAATCCGTTTTCCACTACTTCTTGACCTGTATAAATTTTGGCATTGATGACAACTTGCGTTTTCATTTTCATCGATCCTTTCCCATGAAATACCTACTTGTTATTATTACCTTATTCGCCTAATTCCATCTTAATATATGCACGAGTAGTTGTCTATACATTCTAATGAAATTTCCTCTTTGTTTAACAAAAAGGAAGCTTAGTACGTCTCTCGCAATTATAATATATGTTATTCATTTTTTCCAAAAAGGAACAATATCATCTATCGTATGAATCACTTAAGTAATGGCATTAATCCGCTAGACCCAATTGTAATATGTTCGCCGTCTGTTTCCATTTCTACTGTACGCTTATTTGTTCCATACATCATTATACCACGCTGTTTTAATCGTCTCACTACACTTTGATGCGGATGTCCATACGGATTTCTGCTACCATAAGAAAGAATCGCGAACTGTGGTTCTACCTTCTTTATAAACCTTTCACTTGTTGAAGTATATGAGCCATGATGTCCCACCTTTAACACATCTGCATGTACATCAAATTGCTTTAATATTTCAGTTTCCGTTCGCACATCAGCATCACCCATTAGTAAAAAATCTGCCTTACCATACCGAATCTTTAATACAATTGAAGATTCATTATTTTCATCTTTGGACTTCCCGTTGTTTAATACTTGTATGGAAACATGCGGATCTAGCGGTATGTATTGTCCCTCTTTTACTGAAATGAAAGGGATTCCCCTTTTCTTTATATGATTTCGATACGTATGATAAGTAAGAGAACTATATGTTTTTCCACTATCTAATATAAGTGATACCGGCATCTGCTCTACAATCGGAATGAGTCCTCCAATGTGATCCATATCTGGATGAGTACTGACGATAGCATCTAAATGGTTAATTCCTTTTTCAATTAGTTTTTGGATAACAACCTCACCAGCTTCATAAGGTCCTCCATCAATTAACATCGTTTGTCCATTTGGCAATATAATAAGTGTTGCATCACCTTGTCCAACTTTTAAGAAACTCACTTTCATTTTACCAAAATGTTGCCGCTGCATATGTAAAGGAGACGCGGTATGAATAGACATCATATACCTTTTGGCAGATGCACTATTTAAAGAAAAGCATAACAAAACAGAAACTAATAATAAAACACTTCGTATACCTCTCATAACTCGTCTCCTTTTTTCAATTAGTATGGCACGGTATATAATTGATATACAAAAAAGCTTAGCAAAATGCTAAGCTTTTATTTCGATATCTCTTGTAAAGAACCGAAGAATAAATCCGCTTCATTCATTTGTTCGTTTTCTTCAGAAAGCGGAGGTAAATCATCTAATGTTTTTAATCCAAATGTGTCTAAAAATTCTTTCGTCGTTCCATATAAAATCGGACGCCCAGGTCCTTCTGCTCTTCCCATTTCTTTTATAAGTAAGTGTGATACTAACGTTTGTAACGCCTTATCGGTTTTTACCCCTCTAATCTCTTCCATTTCAGTTCTTGTAATGGGTTGACGATATGCAACAATTGCTAACGTTTCTAGCGCAGCCTGAGAGAGTGAAGCAGCTGTTGGGATATCTATTAGTTTTTGATAGTACGACGCATGTTCTTTCTTTGTAGCAAAACGATATACTTTTGCATACTGTACAATTTGCAAACCTCGGTGTGCACCTTCACATTCTTTTTGCATTTCTTCTAAAATATCGATTACTTCGTTTCCTTCAATTTCAAGGACTTTTGCTATTTGTTCAGGAGAAATCCCTTCATCACCAGAAACAAATAAAAGCCCTTCAATGATTGATTTCTGTTCTGTTCTATCCATCTTACGAGCTCCTTCCTCCTATTTTCTCCATAAAAATACACATCAAAAAACCGAATCACAATCAATGCGTTCGGTTCAATATTTTTTCTCTTGTTCCAAACGATACATTCAAACCTAGCATGAGATATACTATTTCTATCCCATTTTCCATACTAACTCTATGCAGATTTAGTATAGCTTGATACGAAAATTTCATCAAAATTATGTTCTTGTTCAATTACGATTTGTTGATTTTTCATAAGCTCAAGAACCGCTAAAAATGTTACAACCATTATTTCCCGTTCATCATCAACAAACAAATCATAAAAACTTTGACGACCACCTTGTATTTCTAACTGCTTTAAAATATCCGTCATACGCTGTTCAATTGGTATTTCTTGACGAGTAATACGTGTTGTCACAGGTTTCTTTGCTTTTTTACGACGCATTAATTTTTGAAATGCCGCTAGCATATCATATAACGTAACATCAAGAGGCAAGCTTGTCTCCTCTTCTTGTTGCAATGATGTAAAATCAATTGGCGGACGTGTATATAGCTGTGCTCTTTCTTGTTCTCTTTCTTTTAGTTCAGTAGCAACTTGCTTATATTTCTTATATTCAATTAACCTCTCCATCAATTCTTGACGAGGATCATCTATAAAGTCATCACCGTTATCAAGTACATCTTCTTCATGTTTTGGCAACAACATTTTACTTTTAATTTGTAATAACGTTGCAGCCATTACTAAATACTCACTTGCAACATCTAATTGTAGTTCTTTCATCGTATGAACATAAGATAAATATTGCTCTGTAATTTCCGCTACAGGAATATTATATATATCAATTTCATAACGATGTATTAAATGTAACAATAAATCTAAAGGCCCTTCAAAAGCCTCTACTTTAAAATTATACTGCACAAAGCATCCCACCACATTTTTTCTATAACAACATAAGTATAGAGCATACTCATGTTCTATCCAACCTTTTTAAGAAATTTAATTAAAAATAGACCTATGCCTATGGCATCATGCCCACCACTTCATATGATAACAGTGTAGTAAGAACAATGTAGGAGGTCAAAAAACTATGGGTCACGTTGATTGTGGTTTTAGCGGTGGGTTCGCATTACTTGTTGTATTGTTTATTTTGCTAATTATTGTAGGGGCAGCTTGCTTCTGCTAATATGAACAATAAACGACTAGGGAGAAATTCCCTAGTCGTTTATTGTTCATATTTCTATGATAAACTTATACTTATAACCGTTAGATAGGGGCGAAGAAAATGTATCCTACCGAATACATACAGTTTTTAATTCATTTTCACGGAGATTATGATTATTTTGAATGCCACGAAATACTGGAAGAGTATTGGAAAACAAAACCGAGAGGAAATCGGGATCATTATTTAGTCGGCCTCATTCAAATTGCAGTTTCTTTATACCATCACAGACGCTCTAACTGGAATGGCGCAGAGAAGATGATGAAAAGCGCCATAACGATTTTAGAAAAAAACAGTGCACATTTACTTCGTTTAGGAATAAATGAGGCACAACTCCTGTTCTTACTCAAAGATAAATTGCAATCTATCCAGAAAGAAGAAAGTTTTACACCGTTATTTTTACCATTGTCGGATACAACATTAGAAAAGTACTGCATAGAATTATGTCAGAAACAAAACCTTCCTTGGAAAGACGTGAATGCTACTTCTAATGAATTTATAATACATAAGCACACATTACGTGATCGAACAGAAGTCATCGCTGAACGAAACGAACAATTACAAAAAAGAAAGCAGAGGTAATAAACTACTTATCTCTGCTTTCACGAATGTATATTTTGTTCAAGCCCTTTACATTTTTTGCAAAAACTTGCTGTTTGCTCATTTCCGCAAATTGTAAATTCAAGAAATTTACTCTTTAACTCTTGAACCATCTTCGTCCCAATACCCATATGACGGTGAGATGGGTTCACACTCAAATGCTGAATTTCCAAAACTTGATTCTCTTTTTTTACAATCCCCATTATCCCAACAAAATCTTCGTTTTGTTTCCACAAATACAATTGCCAATCATCCTTTGCTTCATAATCTTTCATAGTCAATTGTAATGTTTTCACATCTTTTTCAGTTGGCATAAATGAAAGAAGCCCCATTGCAATCTTTTCATAACTTTTTTTAAAACGAATTAACATAACCCTTATCCCTTCTTACAAAAGTTACAAACTATTAAATCCCCTCAATCACTCTTTTCATATCACATTCATTTTACAATATTTTCAACAGAGTGAGAAGAGCTTAAAACAACTTGATAATCATACAAAGCGAAAAGAAGAAAGTCAAATATACGTTTCATTACTGTTTTTTCTAAGTAGATAAAAGAAGAAACGCTGTTATATGAAAGTGAAAAGAAACATCCACCGCTCATTATCACTTCACTATTCATCACCTTAGAGCAGATGAATTCTAGCAAAATGAATGTAATAAACAACTTTTATTGAAATGTGTAATCTAATAATGTAGTCTATGTGATTTGTTAAAATTTTGTTCTCATAAGCGACATATTCTCACTACAATCACATTACTACTTGTATCATGTACCGTAAACGAAATCCCCATTCCTATTAAAAATAAAAAAGAGAGCAATAGCTCTCTTTTCTCATTCACTTACTCTTCCCAAACTTTAACTTCTTTCATTACATCACCTTGACGCATGTTTAATACTGTTTCAATACCGCTTGTTACTTTACCGAATACAGTATGTACACCATCTAAGTGTGGCTGTGGCTCATGAACGATAAAGAATTGGCTACCGCCTGTGTTACGGCCAGCATGAGCCATAGAAAGTGATCCTACAAGGTGTCTATGAGGATTTCCATCAGTTTCACATGGGATAGAGTAACCTGGGCCACCCGCACCTGTTCCTGTTGGATCTCCACCTTGGCTTACGAAGCCAGGAATAACGCGGTGGAATGTCACACCATCATAAAATCCTTGCTCTGCTAGTTTTTTAAAGTTTTCTACTGTTTTCGGTGCCTCTTCTGGGAAAAATTCTAAATCGATTTTTTCACCATTTTCCATTACTATGTATCCTAAAGTTTTCATACGTATATGTCTCCTTTCAACTATCTCAGCACTATATTACCACATTCATCACTAGAAACAAAAAGAATCCGACAATCTACATACTTCTTTTTTGAAATGTGGAAAAAGCTAGGTGACAAATAAGAAATATATACTATAATAACTGTGTTGCCCGAAAATTTTAGAAAGAGAAAGGGAGCGATTTTTCGTGAAAACGAAATTACTAGCTCTGCTATTAGCTGTAGCAGTATTTATTATGCCAACAGCTTCGTTTGCAGACATCATCGAAGGAGAATCAATTGTTACACTAGGAGAAAACTTGTCTGAACAACAAAAACAAGATCTGTTAAAAGAAATGAAAGCACCAAAAGATGCTACAATTATTACTGTGTCTAATGCGGAAGAACATAAATTTCTAGAAGGGATTGTTCCAAAAGCTCAAATTGGTACGAGAGCAATTTCCTCTTCTATGATCACATACACAAAGCCAGGTTCTGGTCTCATTGTACGTTCAAAAAACATTAATTCAATAACAGATGCAATGTACACAAACGCACTTATTACAGCAGGTGTGAAAGATGCTGAAATTCAAATTACTGCACCATTTAAAGTTTCTGGAACTGCTGCTTTAACTGGCTTAATGAAAGCCTATGAAACGACATCAAACAAAGCAATTCCTGAGGAAGTAAAAAAAGTAGCCAATGAAGAAATGGTGCAAACATCCCAGCTCGGCGATAAAATTGGTGAAGAAAAAGCAGTTCAACTTGTTGCGAAAATTAAAGAAGAAATTGCCAAAGAACAACCAAAAACAACTGAAGATTTACGTTCATTAATTAAAAAAATTGCGGATCAACTTGGTATTACATTAACGGATGAACAGTTAGATAACTTAGTTGCGCTATTTGATAAAATGAAAAATCTTAATATCGATTGGAATCAAGTTGGCAGTCAGTTAAATAAAGCAAAAGAACACGTTTCTGCCTTTTTAGGATCTGAAGAAGGGCAAAGTTTCCTAGATAAAGTGAAAGATTTCTTCTCAAGTATCATTGATTTTGTTAAATCTTTATTCAAGTAAAAAGAAGCTCGCTAGTAGCGAGCTTCTTTTTTTATACAAGTAACGGCAATTTCATAATAGCTTCTTCAACCGAACGAACTATATGATTTGCCTTCTCCTTCACATATGGATGAGCATGATGCAGAGTGAATGAATGCGGGGTTACTTCAAACATAGAAATATCATTGAAAGAATCTCCAATGCATGCAACTTCATTTGCTTCAATTTGCAAATGTTCCATTAGTCGTCTTAAAGCACTCCCTTTACTTACTCCTCTTGGCATAATGTCAACATAGCGTTTACCAGACATAAAAACTTCCGCTTCATTCTGAAAGGTATCTCGTAATTCTTGATCTAATGCTTCAATTGTCTCTTCTTCTCCAAAAACAAACAATTTCGCAGGATGTACAGTTTTACCAAATTCCTCTTCTAATGCTTCTATTTCAGCGATATGCACGCCCATATACGTTTCAAAATTATGATGATGTTCATTTTTTCTTTTTGTATACCGTTGCTCATTTGCACAAACAATATCTGCTAGTCCCTTTTTATGGATATATCGATATATTTCCTGGGCAATCCCATCTTCAAAACTTGATTCATGAAATATTTTCCCATCCGGTAGTAACATCGTCGCTCCATTTAAACTCGTTGTGTAATACGGGAATGTAAACCTATTTACAACTTCATCAATTCGATGAGTAAAGCGGCCTGAGGCAAAACAAATATTTGTCCCTTTTTCAGCTAACCAACAAATTGCACGTTCATCTTCTTTTTGCATATCATTCACATTGTAAACGAGCGTGTCATCTAAATCACTTACAAATAATTTAATCATGTCCTCTTCCCCTTCCATACACAATATCTACTCTAAGTGTACACAAAAAATGTTTGATTTTTGTTAAAAAACAATAAATTTTTGCTAAAAAAAAATAAACGGGTGTATAATCCCGTTTATTTTTGTCTTTTTACATTTTGAGGTCTTACAATACTTGGTCGTACTTTTAAACTAGACATCGTCGGACGGAGTAGAATTTTTGTTAATGCGCCCCAATCAAATGGTAAAAACGGCCATAAATAAGGTGTTTGCAAACTTTTTATAGACGTTAAAAATAAAATCAATATCGTCATACCAATTACAAAGCCCATCTCATGGAAGAGACCTGTTAAAATAATAACAAATAATTTTCCAACCTTATTCCCTAGCCCTAATTCATAACTCGGTGTTGCATAAGCACCGATCATAGAAACTGCTACATACAAAATAACTTCTGGTACAAACAAACCTACATCGATTGCTATTTGACCAATTAATATAGCGGAAATTAATCCTGCTGCAGACGATAACGGCGTTGGAGTATGAATGGCAGCCATCCTTAAAAACTCAAGCCCGACCTCTGCCATTAATACTTGTAATAAAATTGGTAAATGTGTCATCTTAGTCGGTCCAATAAAAGCAAGATTTTCTGGTAAAAGAGTTGGATCAAATACAAACACTAACCAAAATGGTAGTAAAAACAAGGAGAATAAAACACCTAAAAAACGTACCCAACGTAAAAATGTACCGACAGCTGGATTTTGTCTAAACTCTTCTGCATGCTGTAAATGATGGAAATATGTTGTTGGCGTAATCATAGCACTCGGTGATGTATCAACAAGTACTAAAACATGTCCTTCTAATAAATGATTGGCTGCTACATCCGGTCTTTCTGTATATCGAATAAGCGGGAATGGATTATAGCTTTGCTTTACAACAAATTCTTCCACTGTTTTATCCGCCATCGTAATGCCATCAACATCAATGTTATTCAATTCTTGTTTTATAATCTTTACTAAATCTTGATTTGCAACATCTTGTACATATGTAATACAAATATCCGTTTGCGATCTATCCCCTACTCGAATAATTTCGTTTCGAAGACGTGGATCTCGAATTCTTCTACGAATTAACGCTGTATTTACAACGATATTTTCAACAAATCCATCTCTCGCACCGCGTACTACTTTTTCGGTATCCGGCTCTGTCGGTGTTCTTCCTGGATAGCTTCGAACATCTATCGCGAACGCTTCTGTTTCGCCTTCCACAAATATAATAATAAGCCCTGATAACGCTTGAACCATTACTTCATCCATCGTTTTCACTTTACTTACTTGCTGATGAATTAAACGATTCTCTAAAAGCTTTACTGTATCTTCTTCAACATCCCTTATTTCATTCGTATCCACAGCTTCTTCTAAAATAGGAATAATATAATTCGTATCACAAAGTCCATTTACGAATAACACAGCAATTTCTTTATTCAAAATTTGAAATTTACGAATACCAACATCAAATGTAACGCCTAATCCAACCGTTTGTTTTAAATAATTTTCATTGTCACTTATGAAAGTTGAAATAGGGATATCTATTTTTTTAGGCTTCGTCATAAAACCCACTCCTTTCCAAAATTAACTGAATTGCTTTTTTAGTAATTGGTGAGCCTCTCTCCCATTCATCATTTCCACACATCTTACCAATATCACCAATTCCAACAATGACAGGAACATTCAGATCATCTAGACAATAAATTGTATCTCCGCTAATTCTGCCAATTTCACCATCTGGGAGTCCAAACTTATCAACGCCATATTCCGTTAAATTCCCGTTTCGATCCACGCTTACATCTACACGTGCCCATTCCCAATGATGTGTATTAGACGCTACCGCCAAAATCCCAAGTACATCAATTTGTTTATGCGTGGCTACATATTTTAAAGCTTTTTCACCAGATCCTTCTCCAATAAATCCACTGTCATCAAACATGACAAATACAGGGTCATATGGCGTTTGCATAATAAGCTCAACAACTTTCTTCCCTGTCAATTTGGTTGGATTGCTTTGTGATGCTGAAATACACCTTCCCCCAAATTCCTTCGTTAAAAGCTCAATTGTTCGCTTTGCATATTCATCTCCATCTGTGACCAAAACAACCCTTCGTCTCATTTGATTTATCCTTTCGGTTTACATATAAGTGCTATAAAAAATGAAAATAATATCGCTGCAGAAATGCCTGCAGACGTTAAACTAAACATACCCATACCAATCCCTATATATCCGTGTTTCTCTGCCGCATGCATTGCCCCGTGTAATAAGGAATGTCCAAAACTTGTAATAGGAACTGTTGCCCCAGCACCAGCAAACTTTATAAGCTTATCGTACAATCCAAATCCATCTAAAACTGCTCCTATCACTACAAAGGTAGCCATTAAATGAGCTGGTGTTAACTTTGCAAAATCTAACAATACTTGTCCAACTAGACAAATAGCGCCTCCTACAAGAAATGCATATATAAAATCCACAATTCACTCTCCCTTCACTCTCTCAAATACGACACCATGTGCAATTGTTGGAATTGTTTCTTTCTGCTGCATCATCATCGGGCTTAATAACGCGCCAGTAGCAACGACAAAAATTCGTTGTAAATTCCCTTTTTGCATCTCGCTTAATAAATGACCATATGTGACAACAGCTGAACAAGCACAACCACTACCACCTGCAAATACTTCTTCTTGACCCGAATCATAAATCATTAATCCGCAATCATTATATATATGCCCAATATCATAACCTTCTTCCAGTAACAGTTGTTTCGCGATCGGTGTCCCAATAGCAGATAAATCACCGGTAACAATCACATCATAATCATTAGCACTTCTCTTCAAATCTTCAAAATGCTGCTGAATTGTATGAGCCGCAGCCGGCGCCATCGCCGATCCCATATCTAAAGGGTTCGCAATTCCTAAATCTTGTACTTTTCCAATCGTAGCCGACGTAATTTTAATGGCACTTTTTTCTTTACTAATTAATATGGATCCCGCACCTGTAACAGTGGAATTTGCTGTTCCTGGTTTTTGTCCCCCATACTCTGTTGGATAACGAAACTGTCTTTCAGCTGTTGCATTATGACTACTTACCGTCGCTAAAACACGATTTGCGAATCCACCATCTATAAAGGCTGATCCGACCGCTAAAGTCTCCATCGAGGTCGCACAAGCACTAAACATGCCTAAAAAGGGAATTCCCCACTTACGCGCAACGTAATTTGCTGTTACTGTTTGATTTAATAAGTCACCCGCTAAAAAGAAATCAATTTGTGATGTTTCTACATTTGCTTTTTGCATGACTTGTTGAATAGAATCTGACATTAATCTTCGTTCCGCAAGCTCCCAGTTTTCCTCTCCGCAATGTAAATCATCATATGAAATATCAAATTCCTTTCCAAGAGGGCCTTCAGCTTCTTTTGGACCGACGGCAGTACCGGTTGCATTCACATAAATATCATTTTGAAATACCCACGTTTGTTTTCCTGTCAACCTCATACTAGCCCCTCCTTTAAGACATAAAAATTTTAAAAGTATATCTTATTAACCCAATAATGTACGCCCCGACAACACCAAAAACGATTACACTTCCCGCTAGCTTAAACATGTTTGTAGCAACCCCAAGTACAATTCCTTCACTCTTATGCTCTAGCGCAGCACTTGCCATAGAATTAGCAAATCCCGTAACAGGTACGGCCGAACCTGCTCCAGCAAATTGACCGATTTTATCATATACACCACAACCTGTTAAAATCGCCGATAATAGTACAAGAGTTGCGACTGTTGGATTTCCTGCCTCTTGTTCACTAAAATGAAAATAATGTATATAAAATTTCATCAATACTTCTCCGATTGTACAAGTGAGTCCACCTACAAAAAATGCCTTAACACAATTTATAAAATAATTTGGCTTCGGATGGTATTCCTTCACTTTATTTACGTAATCGTCCTTTAGTTTTCGCCCTGTCATTTATATATTGCCTCCTACTTTACGAAATAAATCCAGTGAAACAACGAGCCTATTACTTTTCCAAGTACAAGAGCAACGAGTAAAACAACAATCTTCCCCTCTACCCCTACTCGCTTCGCTAAAATAGGTAGAACATTTAACACTTCCGTTAATGCGGCAGCGAGCATTCCAATGAATGTGCCACAAAATATCCCTAATATAACAAGCCAATATTGCGATGTTTGAAATGTAATGTTTTTCAAACTACACCAAGCTCCTGTTAATGTACCTGCAATAACTGCCCACTCAAAATATTGAATGTGCTTTCCACTTCTCGTTAATTGAGCTAGACGAGGGATTATACCAAGTACAGCTAAAAACGCAACATATCCGCTACCTACAGCAATTCCTCCTGCTAAAGCAATTAAAATAACGAATCCAGACTCAATCATCGGTAAGTTGTTTCATATTATCCTTGTTTTCATGAACAATTACATATTGGTCAAGTGATTGCTGGTATTGGAACATCTCCACTTCTAACGGACTCGGCTCTTCATTAATACGCTTTTGAAATACATGATTAAAAAATAAAACCATGCCTAGCCCAAGACCTAATGAATAAGGAATTTGAAATAAAAGTGGTTGCGCCTTAAATTCTCCCGTAATCATGTAATATAACCGTTGGTGCACTTGTTGCATGCTTACATCTTCATGAAAATATATGATGGCAAGAGCTGCTCCAATGAAAAGTAACAACCATACAAGTCCGAAAAAAATCGGATGTACTTTCTTTTTTTCATATATAATTTCAACAAGAGTTTGTCCAGAACCGAGTAAATTAATTTGTATATGAGCGGTTTTTCGCCTAATAATCTCAATTATTTTCATAACATCAATTACAACATGCGTTTTATCACGCGCTGTAATTTTATAAATTACCTCATCCTGTAATGACTGAACTACTGCAGCATCTCCGGCAAGTTGAGCAACATCTCCCAGCTTTACTTCATACGTAGGAGAAACTTTTAATCGATTACGCATTTTAATATAAATTGTTTGTTCCAATTTCCATTCACCTCTTCACTCTTCCTCGTAGTTGTAGTATGGTTATTCAATTTTTTTCTAATACAATTTTTTCATAAAAAAACATCTGTACCATTTCGGTACAGATGTTTTTTAGTTTATGCTTTTTTCTTAAATAAATTTGCAATGCTTAATGCGAGCCCTCCCCAAATGACTACTATTCCAATAACCATCATCATAATCGCTGATCCACTCATTATGAAACACCTCGATCTTTCCATTCTTTTTCAAGCTTAGCAGAATCTGAATGTATTTGTGCATTCCATTTCTTTAAACTAATGATTAGCGCAATGATAAGGAACGCTGCTGCAATTGACCAACCATATGTTACGACAAACTCCGTTGAGTAACCTCCATAGTTCTTTTTAATATTTTGGATTGTACCATCAATTAACATGTACCCTAACATAAGCGGAGTAATAACGAGTAAACTCACCCTCCAAAACGTCCCTAACTTAATATCAGATACGAAGTTTGCGTGGTTTTGATAAACTGGTAAACGACGTAAAATGAGTCCTATCGTAACTACTTCCGCTAGAGCAATTGTAATTAATCCGAAGTTATTAGCGAAGTAATCGACAACATCTAGGAACATAAGCCCGCCACGTGTCGCAAAAACGAGAGAAACAAGTACGAGAAGCGTCCCCATAATTCCAATTGTTTTCTGGCGGCTTAAGCTAAACTTTTCAGATACGGCAGCAAAACATACTTCCGCAAGCGAGATGAGGGATGTAATTCCGGCAACCGTTAATGATAAGAAAAATAATACGCCAAATAAAGGTGACATCGGTAATTCATTAATAATTTGCGGGAATACTACGAAAGCAAGCCCTACACCAGCACTTGCTACTTTATCAACTGGTACTCCCATATTATTTGCCATAAATCCAAGAGCCGCAAAGACCCCAATCCCTGCTAATAATTCAAATCCTGAGTTTGCAAAGCCCGTGATAAAGGCGTTATTTGTTGTATCTGAGTTTTTCGGCAAATAACTTGAATACGTAATCATAATTCCAAATGCTAAAGATAAACTAAAGAAAATTTGACCGTAAGCAGCAAGCCATACTTTTCCGTCAAAAATACGACTCCAATCTGGTTTAAAGAATGCATCTAATCCTTGCATCGCACCTTCCATCGTCACTGCACGAACTACGATAATAAGGAACATAACAACTAGTAAAGGGATGAAAATACGGTTCACAACTTCGATTCCTTTTTTTACTCCTTTAAATGCAACACCAAGCACAATAATCCAAACGAGAGCTAGCGGAATTAATACTTCGGGTACGAGCCCTCCAAACTGCCCAGGCTTATCTGCAACATGCAAATACTCTTTAAATAAAAATGATTGCGTGTCTTTCCCCCACGCCCCAGTAATTGCAAAATACGTATACGAAATAGACCAAGCAATAATTACTGCATAATATGTTGAAACGATAAATGTTACGCACATTTGCCACCATCCGATGAATTCAGCACGCGGATGAATACGGAAGAACGTAAGTGGCGCGGAACCACGGTGACGATGCCCAAGAGCAAATTCAAACGCTAATAATGAAATACCAGTCGTTAATAATGCGAATAAGTACGGTAAAAAGAATGCGCCTCCCCCATTTTCATACGCTGTATAAGGAAAACGCCATATGTTTCCTAATCCAACGGCAGAGCCGACTGCTGCGAAAATGAATCCAGCCCTCGTTCCCCATTGTTGCCTCGTTTCCATATTTCCTTCCCCCTTTGTGACAAGTTCATACTTGGATTATATTTTAAATTTACTAAATTATCAATAAATTCTGTTAATTTTTACGAAAGTTTACAATCTCCTCCTAATTAAAGGCATAAAAAAAGATCGAATAGCTATTCATCTATTCGATCTTTCATCTGTTTTAAAATTTTCTTTTCAAGTCTTGAAACTTGTACTTGCGAAATGCCTATTCGCTCCGCTACTTCCGATTGGGTTTGGTCTTTATAGTAGCGTAAATATACGATTAAACGCTCTCGCTCATCTAATTCTCTAATTGCCTCTTTTAAAGCAATTTTATCAAACCATTTCGTTTCAGATTGATCTGCAATTTGATCTAAAATAGTGATTGGATCCCCATCGTTTTCATACACCGTTTCATGTATAGATGAAGGAGCACGACTCGCTTCTTGCGCCAGAACAACTTCTTCTGGCGTTAGTTCTAACGCCTCGGCTACTTCATTAATCGTTGGAGCTCTTCCGAATTCTTTCGAAAGCTCGTCTCTCATCTTCCGAATTTTGTTTCCTGTTTCTTTTAATGACCTACTTACTTTCACTGATCCATCATCACGTAAAAATCGCTGTATTTCGCCAATAATCATGGGAACTGCATATGTTGAAAATTTCACGTCGAAAGATAAATCAAATTTATCTACCGATTTTAAGAGCCCAATACATCCAATTTGAAATAAATCGTCTGGTTCGTATCCGCGATTAAGAAAACGTTGCACAACCGACCATACGAGACGCATATTACTTTGAACAATTGTATCTCTCGCTTGTTGATCTCCATCTTGACTTTTTTGAATTAACGCTTTTAGCTCGTGGTCCTTTAACTGAGGTTTCTTCTTCTCATTTTTGACCTCTATGTCCATAGGCTATTCTCCTTAATTGCATAGAGCGTTACTATTTGATAAGTATTTTGTCAAATGGATTGTTGTCCCGAAAGATTCGTTTGAAATAACTTCTACTTCATCCATAAAATTTTCCATGATAGTAAATCCCATTCCGGAACGCTCTAATTCAGGTTTAGTTGTAAAAAGGGGTTGTCTCGCTTCATCTAAATCAAAGATGCCAATCCCTTCATCTCGAATCGTGAGTTTCACCATTGCTTCTTCCAAAATTACAGAAATATAAACAACACCTTCTGCATTTCCTTCGTACCCATGAATAATTGCATTCGTAACCGCTTCTGACACAACTGTTTTAATCTCTGTAAGTTCTTCCATCGTAGGATCTAGTTGCGCAATGAAAGCAGCTACTGTAACGCGAGCGAACGATTCATTTTGACTTAATGCTGAAAATTGAAGGTTCATTTCATTTCTCATTTATGCCACCCCCAACGTCGCGAGCGCATGCGCTTCACTTTCTTCTAAGCGAACAATTTTAAATAAGCCCGACATTTCAAATAAACGCTTAACAGGCGGTGAAATTGCACAAACAACCATTTCTCCACCTAATCCCTTTACATGCTTATATCGGCCTAATATAACACCTAAACCAGAACTATCCATAAACGATAAGTTCTCTAGGCTCAAAACAATATGATGAACACCATGTGTCTCAATCATATCTGTTACTTTCGTTCGCAACTCTTCAGCAGTATGATGATCTAATTCACCCGCTAGTCTCACACATAGGACGTCACGTTTTACTTCTAATTGCATGGAAAGACTCACACGATTTCCTCCTTATGCTCAAACTTTACTCATTTACATACATAAAGATTTTCGTGATACAACATAAGAATCCTTCCTACTGACAAAAGAAGAACTATTTCGCCATAAAGTGAAACCATTCAGCAATTATTTACTTACATACGAATAGAAAAGCGGCAAAATGTTTGCCGCTATTTTGATGTTGAAAACATCCCAAAACTTCTTTTAAATAACTCCCACCAGCTCGCTGCAGCAACATCTTCTTTTGCTACAATTGTTTGTTTTAATAAAACATCTTTATCTTTTTTAATTACAAGTGTACCAAGTGCATCGCCCTTTTTAATCGGCGCTTTCACTTTCTTTTCAGCAATTACCTCTTGCTTTACCTTGTCCATATTTTCGCCCTTCTTCATAAGAAGAGATACATTGTCTGACGCAACTAAATCTACTTTTTCTTTTTTCCCTTTTCCTACTTGGACAGTCTTAATTTTTTCGCCTCGTGTATACAATTTCTTTGTCATATATTGACCAAATGCGTAGTCAAGAAGCTTCGTTACTTGATTGTTCCGTTCTCTCGATGTAGGTGCTCCCATAACAACTGAAATAACACGCATCCCATTCTTTTCAGCCGATGCTGTTAAACAATATTTTGCTTCTGTCGTAAAGCCCGTTTTTACACCATCTACTCCCGGATAAAAACGTACTAACTTATTCGTATTAACGAGCCAAAACTTCTTATCCGTATCTTCACGTAAATAGTCTTCATATTTTCCTGTGTATTTGCGAATAAGTGGATATTTCATCAATTCTTTTGCCATTATAGCCATATCATTCGCTGTGGAATAATGGTCTTTAGCCGGAAGACCAGTCGGATTTTGAAAATGAGTATTTTTCAGTCCTAAATCTTTCGCTTTTTTGTTCATCATATTTACAAAACCTTCTTCTGAACCAGCAATATGCTCCGCTACTGCAACAGACGCATCATTTCCAGATGCAATGGCAATACCCTTTAGCATTTCATTTACGGTCATCTCTTCTCCAGGCTCTAAAAAAATTTGTGATCCACCCATTGAAGCTGCATGCTCACTTGCTCTCACTTTATCGGTCAGTTTTAATTTTCCTTTTTCAACTTGTTCCATAATTAATAGCATTGTCATAATCTTCGTCATACTAGCAGGTGGTAACTTCTCATTTGGATTTTTATCAAACAAAACTTTACCTGTATCTTGTTCAATTACAATTGCTGATGACGCTTGTTCCGCTAACTTCGGCGTTGTTTCTTCTGTTTTCTCCTGCTTCGTCTTCTCAGATTGTGCGAAACTAACTGAAGTACCAGAAAGCAATAACATGAAACAAACAAGTATTCCAAAAACTCGCTTCATGACTAACCCTCCATTCTATATCAAACCTATTTTTTCCAATTCTTCATTTTTTAATACCATATTTTTCTAACATTTTCGGTTGACAAACACATTCATCACCTTTATTGTATTAAGTGTATTACATGAAGTAGTACACTTAATACATGTCAGAAAGGAGACATTGCTCTTGCATATTCAACTTGATCCAAGAAGCAACACTCCGATATGGGAACAAATTGTTCAAAATATAAAAGAACTCGTATTGAAGAACATGTTAGCTCCAAGTGACAAACTTCCTTCTGTACGCGAACTCGCTTCTTTACTCGTTATCAATCCAAATACAGTGAGTAAAGCGTATCAAGAGTTAGAGCGACAAGGGATTATTGAAACATTACGAGGAAAAGGAACATTTGTATCCCAATCGATTACCCCAACATTAGACGAAAGGAAAATCGCTATGGTTGAAAAGCAATTTCATCAATTACTATTAGAAGCCTCTTATCTTGGTGTTACGAAAGATAAAATTCATGATTGGATAGATTCATACTATAAAGAGATTGGAGGAAATACAGATGCTGAAAGTGACAAGCCTGAAGAAAACAATTGATAATCAAACGATTTTAGACGATGTTTCTTTCACATTACAAAGAGGGAGTATCATCGGATTACTCGGAAGAAACGGTGCGGGGAAAACAACTTTATTGCGAACGATGGTCGGTATTTTAGACCCTGATGCAGGGACTGTTACATATGAAGATACAAACATTCATCAATGTCCTGAAATAAAGCAAAAAATCGTATATGTTCCGGATTCTACTAACATATTGAACGGCTATACGATAAAAGAAATTGTAAAGTTTTATAAAGAAGTTTATACCGCATTTGATGAAGCATATTTCTATGAACTGTTAGAACGTTTTAACTTACCAAACAAACGAATTCGTAGCTATTCAAAAGGCATGAAAGCACTGCTTGCAATTATTTTAGCTGTTTCTACAAAAGCAGAATATATCATTTTAGATGAACCGACAAATGGACTTGATCCTATCGTGAAAAGGCAGATTTTACAGTTTCTCGTTGGAGAAGTTGCAGAAAAAGAAATTACCATTTTCATCTCAACTCACCATTTAGATGAAGTGGAACAAATTGCAGATACAATCATTATATTAAAAGGCCATACTGTCTCGTCTATTACATCACTAGACGATGCAAAATCACGATTTGCTAAAATCCAAGTTGCTTACGAACGTTCATTACCTCAAAAACTAGAAAACTTAAGCAATATTAAAATATTAAATCAAACAGGAAAAGTATATACAATCTTAATTGAGGGAAATGTGGCTACAACACTGGAGAAGTTTTATAAAGAACAACCTATACTCATTGAAGAATTAACAATGTCACTTGAAGATGTCTTCGTTACGACACTGGAGGAGGATGGGTATGTTTCATAAGGCGTTGTGGATGTGGAATTGGAAGCGCGGGAAATATGCTGCGTTACTCTTCTTCTTTAGTTCGCTTTACTTGTTATCTTTTGGCTACTATAAAAGTGCTCAGAGACAACTTGCTGAGTATTACGAATTACAAGAAAAAGGGAAACAGTATTATTATTTTTATGCCTTTTCGCCAGGGGAAGGTAATAGTTTTTGGTTAACTGTTCTTGTCATTGCTTTAGCCTGCTTATTGATAGGATGGGAACGTAGCAACCAATCGAATACACTACTTATGATGATGCCTTTTAAAAGAAAAGATGTCTTCTTATCTAAATGGGCTTTTGGTTCCTTTTGTATTTTGAGCTCGTTACTTATAAATTGGATTCTTATGTATGTTATTTATAGAACAACTATTCATTTTGAGTATCAATCATTTAGTCCATTTCATCGATACTTTCTTTATGCGATTGTTTCTTATGCAGCAGTATATACAGCTGCACTATGCATCGGTACTTTTACTGGAAGCGTTGTTTCGCAGGTTGTTTTTTGTATTCCTTGGTTACTAATGGGGCTTACATTTATTCCACTAGTGTACACTTTTACGATAAATCACTTAGAAGCTACCGATCCTAAAAATTATAAGTTATATGAACAACTTTACGAAATTAATCAAAAAACAAATATAGTTGCACCAATATATAATTTCACGATTTATTACCATTATGATCCTGAATCACGTAAAAAAGAAAAGGACTCAACTACTTTAAGAGATCCAGCATCTTATCACTATTATTCAGCTAAATCGATGTTAGTCCCTATTTTTTATACAATAGTTTACTTACTACTTGGAACATATTTATATACACGATCACCAAATGAAAACAGTCAAAAGATATTTATTTTCCAAAAACATTTACGAATATGTATATGGGGGACAACCATTTACTTTGCATTACTAGGTGGCTATAAACTAAATCAATTTCATTTCTTACTTAACTACTATATTTGTTTGTTTCTCGCTGGAATCATTACTTATGTTATATTATCACGCCTAACAAATTATAAAGTTTTTTAAAGGAGAGATCCTATGTTTCAAAAAGCACTATGGCTAAGAACGTATCAACAAAGTAAATATGTTGTATGGTTATTTTGGCTCGTCAGCTTCTATACTTTGTCATATTACTACTATATGACTTCTATTCAACAACAACAATTTCTAAATGACAATAAAAAATGGAACTATGTATATCATTACAATTTTGATTTAACACTCATAAATCCCGTCATACTGTTAGGTAGTGTGCTTATCTTGCTAGCTTGTACATTAATTGGATGGGAAAGACAAAATAACGCTAGCGACTTGTTATGGTCTATGCCCTTTAAACGTTCGCACCTCTATATAACAAAGTGGTTGTTTGGAATCTGTAATATCGCCGCTGTTGTCGTTCTAAACTGGGGACTATTTGCTATTATGAAAAAGTTGACTTTTCATAATAAATATCAAGTATTCTCCCCCTTTCATCGTTACTTTATATACATGTTAATTGTATTAATTGCTATTTATACACTTGCCTTATGTATAGGAACAATCGCTGGAAATGTGATATCGCAAGGATTTCTTACTGCAGCTATATTAATCTTCCCAGCGTTACTTCCATCTCTAATATCAGGAGTCATTGCTGTTCACTCGAATGCCGACTTTCATGAGAACAATGGCATAATACATGATGTTATGGAAAACATACGTATTTCTAGTCCAGCAGAAGATTTTCGTATTCACTTTAATTATGATCCACAAAGCGCTTATACTGATCAAAATGGAGTACGTCATAACGAACCAAACTTTACAAAAATTCCCCCAGCAAAAACATTGCTTGGCCCTATCGCACATATCATTATTTTATTACCACTCGGTATATATTTATATGCCCGTTCAGTCAATGAGCGAAATGGTAACTACTTATTATATCCAAAACTACAAAAAGTAGTTTTAGCTTGTGCGATTTTCTTTGGTGGGATCGTTGGAGGTTTAATACTAAGTCGAGCGCACTCATTGTCCAGCTTTTACATCGGATTTTTAGTGACTAGTTTCATTACGTATTTCTTCCTACCTAAAATATTAAAATGGAAAGTCTCTTGGAATTTCAAATAAAATAACCTCCTCTTGATGAGGAGGTTATTTTACATTCTCTCTTCTTTTCCCATATTCTTTTTCTTGCTTCGTTCCAAACCCATCACCATTTGCCACGATTTGATCTGTTGGAGCAACTATACTTTCAGCAATTCTCCATTCTCCCCCTTGTTGAATAAACACTTGCATAAAATAATTCATACCATTTAACTGATATGGATTTTCTTTTTTCACTTCGTAACGCGCTGCAACATAATACACTTGTACATTCTCAGCCTCAAACTTAGAAATATATTGCGATAATCTCGGGATATACTGTGACGCTTTCTGAAGTGGCAGTTGTTTTACTTTTACAAGAGAAGACTTTGTTACATTGCTTATCGTATCTTCATGCCGAATGTTATCACTATGATGAAATAAAATAGCATTCTGCATTGAGCGAATCCATAGTTTTGAATATAAAACAGGTTGCTTATTTGAAATATGTTGTAATTCTTTCTGAACGACTTGTAGAGGCGTTGCGGCATCCGCGAATTGATGAAAGCAGAATAAACTTCCAATCATAATGAAAAGCATAGAAATACGTTTCATAATTTTTCACTCCGATTCTTTTTAATTAAAGTATTGGAGTTTCAAAATGTTTTTATTCAAAAGAAAAAGGATAGGAAAGCTGTCGCTCCCTATCCTCATTTATTATAATACGCGGCCAAATAGCTCTAACACCATTTCTATTTCTTGGTCGCTCCAACCTTTAAATCTCTCTTTATAATATTCTTTTCGTACAGCTTCTAGTTTTTCAGTTACTTCTCTTCCGTGCTCTGTAATTTCTAAGTACACGATACGACGATCTGAATTAGAACGTTTTCTTTCTACTAATCCTTTTCGTACAAGACGATCTGTAACAGCTGTAATATGACTGGAGGTTACGTTTACTTCACTCGCAATTTGCGAAGCCATCTGTGGACTGTTTAAAAATAACGCGCGTAATACAGAAAATTCATTATATGGCATATGTTCTGCAAAACGTGTATTAATATCATTTTGTAATAAACGTATCATCTTTCGAAATGATCCGGATAACTCTAAAATCAGTGTTTCTCTTTTTTCGTTCACTAGCCTCGTCCCTTTTTTATCATATTTACACATATTATAATCTATAAATACCCTCGTTGTATATCCTTTCTTTCCTCAACATTCTCATTTATGTAACTTTTTTCATACAAATTTCTTTTTTGTTCACACATATACATATAAAAAGGATGGTGATGGAAAATGCAGGGTGGAATGAATCCTTATTTACACAATGTACGCACAGCTAATACTGGTAAAGAAGCGACTATTACTGTACAAGGTGAAGGTGTTGTTAAAGCGAAACCAAATGTCGTTATACTAACACTTGGCATTCGAACTGATAGTAAAAATGTGAAACAAGCGCAAGAAGAAAATGCAGTACAATCAAAACAATTACTGGATGCACTTAAACAGCTTGGTATCGCTGATAAAGATATAGAAACGATTTCTTATACGATCACTCCTCAATACGAGTATGTAAATGATAAAGCATTACTACAAGGATATCGTGTGGAACATTTGTATGAAATTACCGTTTTAAATGTACAAAAAGCAGGGGAAGTATATGATATAGCCGTTTCAAATGGAGCAAACGTAGCAAAAGGATTACGTTTTCGAATATCTCACCCAAATAAATATTATGAGCAAGCTCTCATTCAAGCTCTGCAACAAGCGGTAGAAAAAGCTCGTGCTATTGCGAGTACATACAATTTAAACATTAATCCTGTTCCACTCTCATTCGTTGAAGAATCTGCTCAATTACCACGGGAAGTTGCGTCCTATGCTACTTTACATGCACAAGCAGCTCCTCCCATTCAATCGGGAGAACTAGAAATCATTTCTACAATAAGGGCGATCTTTACGTATTTATAAATAATTTCATTTATAAGTAAACGTTATCATTTTCCTTGTTGTAAAAACATGATGTTCTGATATAATAAAGGACGGTGAGCTCTTACGAAAGAGATATCACGGGTGGGAGAGGGATATGAAAAAGAAGGTTTAACATGAAAGGAATACTTGAAAGAACATTTAAATTAGGTTTACACGAAACATCACCAAAACAAGAAGTTTTAGCTGGAGTTACGTCATTTTTTACGATCGTATATATTATGATTGTAAATGCATCCATTTTATCCGATGCTGGCATTCCTCTTGAAGCTGGAATTTTAGCAACTGTTTTCAGTTCATTTGTCGGATGTCTGCTCATGGCATTTTGGGCAAATGCACCTGCTATTCTTGTCCCTGGTATGGGTGTAAATGCATTCTTCACGTACACTGCTGTGCATACGCTCGGATTAACTTGGCAGGAAGCATTAGCAGCTGTCTTCATCTCTGGTATTATTTTTGCAATTGCTGCGTTTACACCAATCGCTCGCGTGCTTTCAGTATCGATTCCAAAGTCATTAAAGGAAGCTATTACTGTCGGTATCGGATTGTTTTTAGCGTTTATCGGATTGCAAAAAGGTGGTTTAGTCGTTTCGAATCCAAATACTGCTGTTGCAATGGGTAAATTAAGTAACCCTGTCGTTCTTGCGACCGTGCTTACTCTTATCGTTGCACTTGTGCTATTTATTCGTAACGTACGTGGAAACTTTTTATGGACGATTGCAATAGGAACTGGTATTGCATGGCTATTTGGCCTTGTTGATACAAGTCAAATCGGAAATAGCTCATTCTCATTCGCTAATTACGGCGATGTATTTGGAGCTATGTCATTTGGCAAACTTTCTTCCTTACCGTTTTGGATTGCAACATTCTCCTTAAGCATGGTGCTTATTTTTGAGAACATGGGACTATTGCACGGTTTATTAGAAGATGACCGTAAATTCCCACGTGCTTACCAAGCCAATGCAATTTCAGCAATGACATGTGGTCTATTTGGCACAAGCCCTACCGTATCAACAGTAGAGAGTGCCGCGGGTATTACTGCAGGTGGAAAGACAGGTCTGACGTCTATCGTTACAGGGTTGTTATTCTTTGCATCACTGTTTGCACTTCCGTTTGTCAAACTAATTCCTGATAGTGCCATTGCACCAATCTTAATTATTATTGGCGGCCTGATGATTACAAGCATTCAACAAATTCCTCTGAATGATTTTTCAGAAGGATTTCCTGCGTTCTTAATTATCGTCATGATCCCGCTCACATATAGTATCGCTGATGGCATTGCGTTCGGATTTATTGCTTATCCTATCTTAAAAGTTGCTCTTGGAAAGCGTAAAGAAGTCGCACCGTCTATGTATATCATTACATGCTTATTCTTAGCCATGTTCGTATTACATGCTATTGGTTAAGTAAAAACACCGAGGAATTTCCCTCGGTGTTTTTTATTTAAACCATCCTTTTTTATAAAACCAAGCCATCATGCCGCCGCCAATTAGTGCCATAATAAGTAAACAAATAAAATAACTATATTGTCCACCGAGCTCTGGCATATGCGTAAAGTTCATTCCATATACTCCCGCAATAAATGTTAATGGCATGAAAATAGTCGAGAATACAGTTAGTGTTTTCATAATGTTATTCATATGATGCGAGTTTAATGAAAAGTAACTATCTCGAATATCTGCTGTTAACTCCCGGCTTGCTTCAATCATTTCAGTCAGTTTAAGCAAATGATCATGTATATCTTTAAAATAAATTTCATGATCACTTATACCGTAAAAACGAGTCGAATTTAAAATACGATACAATAAATCACGCATCGGAATAATTGTACGTCTTAACTTCGATAGATCTGCACGTATATCAAATACCTCTTCTAGTACACTTCCTGCCGTTTCACCCGTTAAATTATCATCAATTGCATTTAAATGATCCTCAATGTAATATACAGGCGCAAAATAGTCATCTACAATTTGATCGATAATTGTATGCGCTACGTGCAGGGGACTATTTTTAATACGCTTCTTTTCTCCAAGCGTTTTCCATACTCTTTCAATTGCATTGTTATGAGAAAAGTGGAAAGAAACAATATAACGATCACTAATAAATAAATCAATCTCGTGCGGTTCTAATCCATCCTCACCAAATGCATGAAGAACTAAAAAGTTATATCCATCATAAAAATCAACTTTTGGCCTCTGTACATATTCTATGCAGTCTTCAATTGCAAGGGGATGGAACTTAAAATGATCTTGCAAAATGTATGTATACTCTTCTTTCGTTGGCTTATATAAATCTAGCCAATACCATACAATATGGTCTTTCTTTGTTTCCTCTAGCGAAACATCATATAATACTTCATCTGTTTTTGTTATTGCACAAATTCTAATCATATTTTCACCCATTATTATTATAAACAAAAAATAGTAAAAAAAGCCAAGGAGAAATACTCCCTGGCCCTTCTTTATTATTCAGTAACGATGCCGTGCACTAATGTTGGTGCATCTACATGCTCTTTAGAGATCTTCATGTTCTCATAAATTTTTGCTTTTACGTCTTCTACATTTTCACGGTTTGCGTAAATGGTAACAAGGGATTCACCTTTTTTCACGCTGTCCCCTACTTTTTTACGAAGCATTAAGCCAACAGCTAAATCAATTTCAGATTCCTTCGTCGCACGTCCTGCTCCTAAAAGCATTGCTGCTGTTCCGATTTCATCTGCAACGATTTCTGATACATAACCGTCTTCCTTCGCTTCCACTTCAATTTTAAATTGTGCTTGTGGTAATTTAGAAGGATCATCAACAACAGATGCATCGCCGCCTTGCGCTGATAAGAACGTTTTAAATGATTCTAGCGCCTTACCGTTGTTCATTACTTCAATTAATTTCTCACGTGCATCTTCTAGAGATGAAGCTTGTCCAGCAAGGTATACCATTTGACTTCCAAGCGTTAAACATAACTCTTCTAAATCTTTCGGTCCTTTACCTTGTAACGTATCAATTGCTTCTTGTACTTCAAGTGCGTTACCAATAGCCTCACCAAGTGGTTGACTCATATCAGAAATAACAGCCATCGTATTACGACCAACGTTATTACCAATGCGTACCATTGCTTCTGCTAAACGTTTTGCATCTTCATCTGTTTTCATAAATGCACCTGCTCCAGTTTTTACATCAAGAACAATTGCATCTGCACCAGCAGCAATTTTTTTACTCATAATTGAGCTTGCAATAAGCGGAATTGAGTTTACTGTTGCCGTTACATCACGAAGTGCATACAATTTTTTATCCGCAGGTGTTAAGTTTCCACTTTGACCAATAACTGCGATTTTATTTTCATTTACAAGACGCATGAATTCATCATTTTCGATTTCAACATGGAATCCTGGAACTGCTTCTAATTTATCAATTGTACCACCAGTATGTCCTAGACCACGTCCAGACATTTTTGCAACCGGTACACCTAAAGCGGCTACTAATGGACCTAATACAAGTGTTGTTGTATCACCAACGCCACCTGTCGAGTGCTTATCTACTTTTACTCCTTCAATAGCTGATAAGTCGATTGTATCACCGCTATTTACCATTGCCATCGTTAAATCTGCACGCTCTTGATTGTTCATATCTTGGAAGAAAATTGCCATTGCAAGTGAACTTACTTGATAATCAGGAATATCACCATTTGTATATCCTTCAACAATAAAGTTAATTTCTTCTGTCGTTAATGCATGTCCGTCACGTTTTTTTGCAATTAGGTCCACCATTCTCATTGTGAGGTCACCCCTTCATTTGTTTTACGATTGCTTTTACTAATGCTAAGAAGTTAGCTTTAACACGTTCTGTCGTTTCGATTACTTCATCGTGGTGAAGTGGCTGATCTAAAATACCAGCTGCCATATTTGAAATACAAGAAATACCAAGTACTTTCATACCAGCATGACGCGCTACAATTACTTCAGGTACTGTTGACATACCAACTGCATCTCCGCCAAGTGTACGAAGCATACGAATTTCAGCAGGTGTTTCATATACAGGACCTGTCATTCCAACGTATACACCTTCTTGTACTTTAATATTTAAGTCTGCTGCAACTTGTTTCGCCATTTCGCGAAGCTCTACTGTATATGATGTAGACATATCAGGGAAACGTACACCCATTTCAGAATCATTTGGTCCGATTAATGGATTTGTACCCATGAAGTTAATGTGATCTGAAATTAACATAAGATCGCCTGGTTCGAATGATGTATTTACACCACCAGCTGCATTTGTTACAACAACTGTTTCTACCCCTAGTTCTTTCATAACACGAACTGGGAATGTTACTTTTTGCATATCGTATCCTTCATAGAAGTGGAAACGTCCTTGCATTGCTACTACCGTTACACCTTGAAGTGTACCGAATACTAGTTGACCTGCATGGCCTTCTACAGTTGAAACTGGGAATTCAGGGATTTCACTGTAAGGTACTGTTACTGCGTTCTCGATTTCATCTGCTAATACACCTAGTCCAGATCCAAGGATTAGTCCTACTTGTGGTGTCTCTTGAAATTTCTCTTTTAAGTATGAAGCTGATTTTGTAATAAGTTCACGATTCATTTGTTTATCCCCCTATTTCTTTAGCTCGTTTAAGAAGCTTGTTCCGTATTCTGGCATTTTCACACCGAAGTTTTCTGCTACAGTTGCACCAATATCAGCAAATGTTTGACGAAGTGGTAACTCTTTTCCGCCTTCTTTCATGCTTGGGCTATATGCTAATAACGGTACATATTCACGTGTATGATCAGTACCATGATGCACTGGGTCATTACCGTGGTCTGCTGTAATTAATAATAGATCATCTTCTTTTAGTTTTTCGAATACTTCTGGAAGACGTGCATCATATTCTTGCAGAGCTTCTCCGTATCCTTGTGGATCACGACGGTGACCGAATAATGCATCAAAGTCAACTAAGTTTAAGAAGCTAAGACCTGTAAAGTCCATATTTAATGTATCTACAAGCTTATCCATTCCATCCATGTTAGACTTCGTACGAAGTGATTCAGTTACCCCTTCACCATCATAGATGTCAGAGATTTTACCGATAGCAATCACATCATAATCACTATCTTTTAATTCATTCATTACTGTACGGCCGAATGGTTTTAATGCATAGTCATGACGGTTCGGTGTACGTGTAAAGTTTCCAGGCTCACCAACGAATGGACGAGCGATAACACGGCCTACCATGTACTTCTCATCTAACGTTAATTCACGTGCAATTTTACAAATTTTATATAACTCATCAAGCGGCACTACTTCTTCGTGTGCTGCGATTTGTAGTACGCTATCAGCAGAAGTGTAAACAATTAAAGAGCCTGTTTCCATTTGTTCTTGACCAAGTTCATCAAGTATTTCAGTTCCAGAAGCTGGTTTATTACCGATGATTTTACGGCCTGTTTTTTCTTCTAATTCATCAAGTAATTCTTTTGGGAATCCTTCTGGGAACACTTGGAATGGTGTATCAATGTAAAGACCCATAATTTCCCAATGACCTGTCATTGTATCTTTACCAGTAGATTTTTCTTGCATTTTTGTATAATATCCAAGTGGTTTTTCTACTTTAGAGATGCCTTTCATTTCACGAATGTTACCAAGACCTAATTTCACCATGTTAGGCATTTGTAACCCATTCATATGTTCAGCAATGTGACCAATTGTGTCAGATCCTAAATCACCAAATTGTTCAGCATCTGGTGCTTCACCGATTCCAACAGAGTCCATTACGACTAGGAATATACGTTTATATTTATTCATAACTGCGACCTCCTATAAGTTCAGTTCTACTTCTTGTAGTATGTTCAAAACGCTATAAAGTGAAACTGTTCTCCATAAGAATTATCTTTCGTTCTCATTATCAAACAGTACTTCTTTAAATCATTCTCTAACCTATTTCGTTTACCTTAAAACGACGCAAAAACATTTCTAGTTTTTTCTAAGTCAGATGTCAGACATCTGATACTGATATCATAACATGTTTACGCTTTCTTTTTAATACATTTTCGTAGAATTTCTCATTTTCTTCACACTTCTATTGTAATCCATTATGCAAAGAAGTGCTAATTATTTTATGATTTATTTCTTCATATAAAGTAAAATTTTAATCAGTGGCGGTTTTGTTCTTTCTCACTGATCATTTTTCGGGATAAAAATAAAAAAAGTAGCTCTAAAGAGCTACTTTTTTATTTTACTTCTACTGTTTCTTCTTTATGTTCATGCAATTCGCCTTTTTTAACATGAACTTTCACTTTGTAAGAACCCTTTTCTTTGAAAGTATGTTTCGTTTCATACTCCCCTTTATTTCCTTCTTTTGCTGGAATGAATTCGTGTTTTTCCACACCATCTTTCCAAATCTCAAGTTGTACTTCAGCACCAGTTAAAGCTTCTTCTTTTTGTTTTAAATGAACTTTCATTGTTGATTCAACATTTGCTTTTATTTCACCAGCCATAAGGTGAATCATTGTATCGCTTTTATGATCGCCATGTCCTGCACCATGATCACTATTTTCTTTTTTCGCATCTTCTACTTTCGCATTTCCTACAGCCACTTTTACTTCTGGCATAACATGCATTTCACGCGCATTTGTGTGAGCGATAATATGGTATACGCCATCCGTCTCGAACGTTTTCTCTACAGCATAAACACCTTTTCCTTTATGCTTACCTTCTAGCATCTCGTGCTTTTCGTCGCCAGCTTTCCAAATTTCAAACTTTACATCATCAGCATCTGTTACCTTTTCTTTTCCTTGTGTAACAAGTGCTTGTACTTCTGTTTTTTCACCAGGTTTAATTTCTTTCGGATTTGTTTGAACTGCTACTTTTACAGCTTCTAGTTTCTGTTCTTTTTTCGGTTCTTCTTTGTTTGTATTACAGCCAGCCAATGCTAGCATCGCGATAAATAAAGTCATAATAAGTTTTTTCATCATCATTTCCTCCTTCATACTTTATTTAGTATAGAGGAAATACATTGTAATATTCTAGTCTTCTGCTGAAAACAATGTACGAAATGTTTGTGAAGTTTCTGTGAAGTGCTATAGCCTTTTGAATCTATGAAAAAAGAGCATAGTACCTATGCTCTCGGATGAAACTGTTTATATACATCTTTTAATCTAGTTTTTGAAACATGCGTATAAATTTGTGTCGTTGAAATATCTGCATGTCCAAGCATTTCTTGCACAGCACGTAAGTCTGCTCCATTTTCTAATAAATGCGTAGCAAAAGAATGACGCAATGTATGAGGTGTAAGCTCTTTTTCAATATTTGCTTCTTTCGCTAATCGTTTTAAAATTTTCCAAAATCCTTGTCTTGATAATCGATTGCCATGATGGTTTAAAAAGAGTGCATCTACTACTTTTTTCCCCATCAATTCTCTTCTTCCCTTTTCAATATACTTTTGAATCGCTTCCGTCGCTAAACTTCCTAGTGGAATAATTCTTTCTTTATTCCCTTTCCCTATGCATCGAACAAATCCCATCGTTAAATGTACATCTTCTAAATTTAATGCAATTAATTCTGAAACACGAAGTCCTGTTGCATACAATAACTCTAGCATCGCTTTATCACGAACCCCAAAAGCGCTCGTCATTTTTGGTGTCTGCAGTAACGCCTCTACTTCATCAACTGACAATACTTTCGGTAATTTCCGTTCTCCTTGCGGCGTTTCAATATGTACGGATGGATCGTGCTCTACCGCTCGTTCACGAAGTAAAAATTGGTGAAACGAACGAATCGATGCAATATGACGTGCTAATGTTTTCGAAGATTTTCCGTTTTCTTTTAAGTGCTGCAGAAAGTTAACAATGTGCAAGCGTGTCACTTCGTGAAAGTTTTTCGCTTGTTCTACATTTTGCAAATACTTTACATAACTTTTTAAATCACGTTCATAAGATACTACTGTATTTTTCGCTAGTCCTTTTTCAACAACCATATAATGAATAAAATCTTTTAATTGATCTTCCAATCTACACTACTCCCCATTTTCATAGAAAAACATCATTCTATTTACGAAAGCATCCTTTGCCGGCTCTTCATTCCCTGATACTTTTTCTACAGTCTCTTCTTTTGGCTTTTCATAACGATGATAGCTTTCATATTCTTCATTTATCCATAGTATAGCGAAATAAAACAAAATCGTACAACTTGTAAATAATAAAAATACTTTTATCCCATCAAAAGTTAATTTTAAAGCTCGGCGCATTGTAAATTCCTCCAAAATATAAGTTATTACAACATATGCCAAGCTTTCACCAATTTATACCTTATTCAAATAAAAAACCTCTTCCTAGTTAAATAGGAAAAGGTTATTTTTCATCCGTTTCATTTTCTTGACAATTTTTACAAATCCCATGGAATGTTAAACGATGATCCTTCACCTTAAAGCTCCAGTCATGTTCTACTTTCCTTTCCACTTCACCAAGTAAATCTTCTTGTATTTCTTGTACAGCACCACATTGTGTACAAATCAAATGATGGTGGAAACGCTGCGCACCTTCTTGGCGTAAGTCATAGCGTGAAACACCGTCTCCGAAGTTAATCTTATCGACAACTTTTAACTCAGATAATAGTTCTAAAGTTCGATAGACGGTTGCTAATCCGATCTCTGGCGACTTTTCTTTTACAAGGAGGTAAACATCTTCTGCGCTTAAATGATCTTCTTCATTTTCTAGCAGCACACGAACTGTTGCTTCACGTTGCGGTGTTAATTTGTAGCTCGCTGCATGTAATTGCTTCTTAATTCGTTCAATTCTTTCTTCCATTCGGTACTACTCCCTCCTCGCCACTCTTACACCATTATATCAGAAGAAGGGCTTCTGTCAAAAGAAAAACAATAAAAACAAATTGATAATTATTCTCATAAAGTATTTATTGTTTATTAATAGCCTCAACGACTTCTTTCATTAAAACTGGTGATGCATAAGCCTCTACACTAGAAGCAAGAGCTAACACCGCTCCAATTACAAGAAAGAAGCATGTATAACGGATCAATAATGGTAATAGTGGCTCAGTTATTTTTCGGATAAATTGATGCCTAATCATGCGTAAGGAAAAACTTGCGGCAATTGTTGTCATAACGAGAAATACTGGGATGATAATGAGATTTTGTGGCAATACAGAAACGAATGCTAATAATAATCCATTCCATCCATGCTGACTTACTAAGAAACCTACTGTAAATCCGACAACTACTCCTTTTGCAAATAATAAAATAAAAATGAGTGGCAATCCAATAATTGAAATCCCTAAAATCCAAATAAATCCAATGTATTTTAATTGTGAAAAGTAACTTTCTCGAAACATTTCGCCTGCAATAGCAAATTCTCCTTTAGAAACTTGTCCAAAAAAACGTTGCAAATAAAATGATAAATCTTGTTTTTGATTTAATTGTAAACTATTTACAAGAATCGCTCCAAATATTACTCCCATCAATAACAAAACAGCGTTAAATATATATAATGAAGAGTTTTCCTGTATGTGAGACATTACACGGTCTTGCCAAGTTTTTCTCCACATTTTTCTTCCCTCCGTTCACACTCTTACTAAAAATGTATGAAAGAAAGAAAAAAGTATGACGAATTAACATTGAAATTCCGCTCTACTTTGCTAAACTAAAAAGTAGAGAATAGGAGGGATTTCTCTTGAAACCATTATTATTAGATTTTCCAACATTATTTCAAACTGAACGCTTACAGGTTCGTAAGCCATTTCCAGGTGATGGTGCAGAAGTGTATGAAGCAATACAAGCTTCTCTAGAAGACTTAGTACCGTGGATGCCAATTAACGCTGAAACAGAAGAAAGTGCTGAAGAAATCGTTCGTAACGCTCACGGACAGTTTTTACTTCGTGAAACACTTGATTTTCACTTATACGATAAAGTATCTGGTACATTCATCGGAGCTATAACGCTCAAGCCTGAAAACTGGGATATTCCAAAGTTTTCACTTCACTTCTGGCTACATAGCGCTTATACAAAACAAGGCTATATGACCGAAGCTGTGAAAGGTGCCATTCAATTTGCCTTTGATAAGCTAAGCGCTCGAAGAATTGAAATTCGTATTGATGCAACAAATACAAATGCATGTAACTTAGCAGAACGTTTAGAATTTATTCTAGAAGGTACAATGGAAAATGATTTCATAGCACCAGATGGTAGCTTACGTGATGCACGCGTATATGCAAAAATTAATTAAAAACACTCGCCTTTGGCGAGTGTTTATTTTTGTAGTTGTAAATATTGTACTGCAAACATCGTCTTCGCATCGTGAATACGAAGATCTTTCATAAGAGTAGTTGCTTCTTCTAATGATACTTCCATTAATTCCACAAACTCATCTTCATCTAACGCAGCTTTATTTTCTTTTTTCGTCAAACCTGTCGCTTTATATACATATAAAATTTCATCTGCAAATCCTGGAGATGTATAGAAAGAAGTAATAAGCTCCATATTTTCACATACATAACCTGTTTCCTCTTCTAATTCACGAACTGCTGTCACCTCAGGTTTTTCACCTGGTTCTAACTTGCCAGCCGGAATTTCTATAATCGCCTTTTCAAGCGCTTTACGATACTGCTCAACAAGCACAATTTTCCCCTCATCAGTAATAGCAATAATAGCAACTGCACCAGGGTGATTTACAATTTCACGTTTACTCATTGCTCCATTTGGTAATACTACATCATCAACACGAACTTTTATAACTCTACCATCAAAAATCGGCTCAGTTTTTACTGTTCTCTCTGCAAGATTACTCATACTACTTCATCTCCCTGTTCTATTTCCTATTCTTTCCTCATACATTTTACCACATTGAAAGGAGCGTGATAGAAATGAAAGTTTATATTTTACCAAATCGCGTCACTTTAGTCGGAAAAGCATGGCAAATTCGCCATAAGCTAAAACAATATGGCAAAGAGTATACAACTGTACAAGAGTGGATTACAGCAACTAAAAAGTAAACGTTTGTCAACCTCTTTTCCCTTGCGTACAATAAGAATAAGGAGAAGGAGGTTGAACTATGAAAAAACGTCAATTAGGAAACTCAGATTTATTTGTGACAGAAATGGGGCTTGGCTGTATGTCCCTCGGTACATCTGAAAAAGAAGCCCTGCGTATTATTCATGAAGCAATCGATTTAGGAATCAATTTTTTTGATACAGCGGATTTATATGATTATGGATTAAACGAAGAATTTGTTGGAAAAGCCTTAAAAGGAAAACGAGACCAAATTATCCTTACAACGAAGGTTGGGAATCGATGGACAGAAGAAAAAAACGGCTGGTCTTGGGATCCTTCTAAAAATTACATAAAGGCTGAAGTGAAAGAAAGTTTACGTAGACTTCAAACTGATTATATTGATCTTTATCAACTTCACGGCGGGACGATTGAAGATCCTATAGATGAAGTAATTGAAGCCTTTGAAGAATTGAAAAAAGAAGGTATCATTCGCCATTACGGTATTTCTTCTATACGTCCAAATGTCATCCGTGAGTATGCACAGCGATCAAATATCGTTAGTGTTCTAATGGAATATAGCCTTTTGAATCGTCGCCCTGAAGAATGGTTCCAGCTTCTTAATGAACATCAAATTAGCGTTATTGCTCGCGGACCACTTGCGAAAGGAATATTAACTGATAACAATACAAGAAAGATAGAAAGAGTAAAAGAAAAAGATTACCTTTCTTATTCTTACGATGAATTATATGCGACGCTTGCGAATGTAAAAGAAATACTTGGAGAAAACTCCTTAACTGGAACAGCTATTCAATATTGCTTACATAACGAAACTGTTGCAGCTGTTATACCTGGTGCAAGCTCTATTGGGCAATTGCAAGAAAATGTACAAGCTAGTAAACAAACACAGTTAACAACAGAAGAATATATCCAGCTTCAGCAAATCGTGAAATGTGATACGTACGCATTACACCGATAAAAAGACGCTACCATACTGGTAGCGTCTTTTTATAACGTATCATATTTATCAGGATTCGTTCCTACATGTAAATTACGATTTAACGTATTAATTTGAGTCATCTCTTCTTCTGTTAATGAAAAGTCAAAGATAGAAAAATTCTCCTGAATGCGAGATGGTGTAACAGACTTAGGAATCGTCACAATCCCGCTTTGAATATCCCACCTTAATATAACTTGCGCAGGTGTTTTTTCATATTTAGTAGCAATGGCCTGAATAATCGGGTGCTGAAATACTTCTCCGCCCCTCATTAATGGACTCCATGCTTCCATTTGAATTTGCTCACCTTGACAGAAATCACGCAATTCAAATTGTGTTAACATTGGATGAAGTTCCACTTGGTTTACCATCGGCTTTATTTTGCAATTTGGTAATAGCAGTTCTAAATGATGTTTATGGAAGTTAGAAACACCAATCGCGCGCACTTTACCTTCTTCATACAATTTTTCTAATGCTCGGTACGTATCAACATACTTCCCTCTTATTGGCCAATGTATTAAATATAAATCTACATAGTCCATTTGTAATTTTTTTAAGCTTTTCTCAAACGCCTCAAGTGTTTCCTCGTATCCTTGATCATCGTTCCAAACTTTTGTTGTAATAAAGATGTCTTCTCTCGGAATCCCTGATTCACGAACTGCTTCTCCGACACCGCTTTCATTTTCATATACAGCTGCTGTATCAATCGAACGGTATCCAACTTCTAGCGCTGTTTTTACTGCTTGTTTTACTTCGTCGCCTTCTTTCGCTTTATAAACGCCTAAACCAATCATCGGCATTTTTACGCCATTATGAAGTGTAGTTGTTGGAATGTGCACAGTCGTCTCCCTTTCATCATTACATTTTTTTATAAGCCACCACTTTATTTGAACAAGATTCAACCAAAAAGTCAAAACATATGTACAGTTTACATAATAAACTTATATACTTTCTAAAATAATGCGAACTCATTCATTCGCATTATTTTCCATCCATTTCTTTGCTTTTTCATCAACATTACGTACAAACTCAGTTTTCCCTTCCGAATATAACGCACCTTCATATGTATACTTTTCAGCTAATTCTTTCTTTAAAGTTGCATATGCCTCAGCTTCTTCACAATGAGCCATCATATAATCACGAAATGCTAAATGCCTTACTATCTCAGGGTTTCCTTTTTCAAACACGTGTAAGTGATACGAGCGTTTTTCCTCCGTTCCATGAATAAAATAACGGCGTCTTGAAATACCATTCTCCCCTTTTACGATATAGCCAAGCTCTTCAAAACGTTCATTCCACCTATCTACTCTGTCGATACTCTCTACTTCCATGATCATATCTATAATTGGTTTCGCTGCCAGTCCTGGCACCGACGTACTTCCAATATGATGGACCTTCACCTTTTCTGGCATCGCCGCTTTTAATCTTTCAGCCTCCATTTGAAATTTTTTACCCCAATGATTTTCATGCGGAACAACTACAATTTTTCTCATTCTAACTCCCCTTTTCTTACAAGCTCGTCAAAAAAATGATCAGCGTTATTCACTGATCATTTTCGTTATTATTTAAAGTCTTTCCAAGTAAGGTTACTTTCACTTAACAGTTCTTCAAATGATTTATTCTTTTCACGTTCTTTTTGTTCTTGGCGCTTTCTTTCCTGTTCAGCTGCCACTTTTTCCTCTTCTCTCACTTGCAACTCTTTCTTCTTATTCTTTAATTGCTGCAGGAGTGAATCATTTAATTGATCACCTAATGTAAGCGACTCTTTCTTTTGTTGATTCACTTGCGCTTGTCTTTGCATTTGTCTTTGTTTCTTTTTCTTCATACTACTCACCTTTTACTTTTTTCTCCATTATAGTAGATACACAATGAACTCGACAATAAAAAAGGTCCTTTACTCTATTATTCACTTTTTGTAAATATGTTAATTTTTCGAAAAGACTAAATTTTTATGTAGCTATAATCCTATGAATCTATTAAAATTATGTCGTATGATGTCAGATTATAAAAAAAAGGAGAATTAGATTATGTGGAAGAAAATTATTCCTGCCATTGCTGTTTTAAGCACCATTACTTTTTCAAGCGTATTTGCTGCTCCCCCATCTCAGACTCCAGCTGAACAAAACCGCTACATAGACGTACAAATGCTTGGTATTAATGATTTCCATGGACAACTAGATACTGTTAAAAAAATTAATAACAAAGAAGCTGGTGGCGCTGATTACTTAGCTACTTATTTAAAAGAACGTAAAAAGCAAAACCCGAATACACTTCTCGTACACGCTGGCGATATTGTCGGAGCTAGTCCACCAGTTTCAGCATTGTTACAAGACGAACCAACGATTGAATTTTTAAATGACTTAAAATTTGATGTTGGTACAATCGGAAACCACGAATTTGATGAAGGTATTGATGAAATGAAACGTCTCATTTACGGTGGCTATCACGAAAAAACAGGGAATTTCAAAGGTGCAAATTTCCCTTATGTCGCTGCAAACTTCTATAATAAATCCACTGGCCGCTTATTTTTACCGCCATTTACTGTAAAAATGGTAAATGGTGTGCCTGTAGGATTCATTGGCGTAGTTACAACTGATACACCAAATGTCGTGATGCCTACTATGCTTAAAAATGTAGAAATCACTGACGAAGTAGAAGCAATTAATAAATCAACGCAGCAATTAAAGCGTCTTGGCGTTAAATCCATTGTCGTCCTTGCTCATGTCGGTGGAACAACAGATGAGTCTGGTGTGACAAATGGAGACCTTACTCGAATTGCAAATGAAACAGATCCGGAAGTTGATGTTATTTTTGGTGGGCATAGTCACACGTATGTAAATGGTACTGTAAATAATAAACTAATCGTCCAAGCGAACTCTTACGGAATGGCTTTCTCAGATGTAGATGTAACAATTGATCGTAAAACAAAAGATATTGTAAAGAAAAAAGCTGAAGTTGTTACAACATACCATGAAGGTGTAGAACCTGATAAACAAGTAAAGAAAAAACTAGATCAATATAAAGAAAAAATTGCACCGCTTGTAAATGAAGTTGTCGGAAAATCTACAGCACCTATCGACCGTAAACAAAATGATGCTGGTGAGTCCACTCTTGGAAATTTAGTTGCCGATGCCCAGCGCCAAACGATGCAAACTCAAATCGCACTTATGAATCCGGGCGGCATTCGTAATGACTTAGATGCTGGCGATATTACATGGGGCGAATTATACGGCATTCAGCCTTTTGGAAACCAATTAATTAAAGTAGATTTAACAGGTCAAGATATTCGCGACATTTTAAATCAACAATGGCAAAAAGGAACGACGAGAATGCTTCAAATTTCAGGTATTCAATATACGTGGGATGCAAATAAACCAAACGGTGAAAAAGTTACAAATATACGTTTAACAAACGGTGAAGAATTATCTCCATCTAAAACGTATAGCGTAGTGGCAAATGCCTTTTTAGCTTCTGGCGGTGATGGATTTGTATCATTTAAAAATGGTAAAAATGCAGAAACTGGTCCAAACGACTTTGAAGCGCTAGTCGATTACGTAAAACAATTAAAAGAACCTATTCAGCCAATTATCGATGGTAGAATTCAAAAAACAAATTAAGTACACTCATAATAAACAATCTTAATTTTTCATCGTAAAAGATACACATAAACCTTTTATCCGTCATATATGTGAAACCTAAAAAGGATACTCGTTCTTACAATGAACATAGTATCCTTTTCTTTATTTATCAATATGTGATGTGTTGTTAAAATCATATTGTTGTAAAAATTGTTGTAACGCCTCTTCTACAAGTTTAGATTTTTGAATTCCTTTCGATTCTGATATAACGTCTAGTTTTGCTAATATTTCTTTATTAATAGAAAAGGTACGTTTCTTTTTTTCTGTACTTATATTCATCATGGGCGCAATTACTTCTTCTTTCTTTCTTAATAACTCATAAATACTTTGTAATTGTTCATAAATTAATAGTTGATAATCCGTCTTCGCATATTGAAGGGCTGTCGCTTCTTGGAGTTGTAAGTGACGCGGTTCTTCTCCATCTCCTACAAAAATACGCTTTTTCTGTTCTCCATCATATTCGTATCCAATCAATCTTAATTTCTTCGATAATGTATACGGGCTTATTTCAAGACGTTTTGCTATAATAGCGATGGATTCACGCCTATTTAAACAATCGATAATTTCTCCAATCGTCACAATTTCCCTCCTCCCATATTGAAATGACACTAGTATGGTATGTTACAATGATTTTCTAACAGTATATGCAAAACGAATAGCCTGTGCGATTCATACGATTTTAGAAAAGGAGGTTTTCAATATGCTTTTTCGTAGCAATACCCCGCAGTTCTATAATGAAAATAAAAAACTCATTCCTAATAGTATCGCTACGATGGAAAGCGTTATGATTAACAACCGAAAACAAGCTCTCCTTATGCGCGGGCAAAACGTAGAGCAGCCTATTTTATTATGCTGTCACGGTGGACCAGGCATGGCACAAATCGGATTTATTCGTCATTTTCAAAAAGAATTGGAGAAACACTTCATCGTAATTAATTGGGATCAGCGCGGGGCAGGTAAATCCTTTTCAATGAAAGATTTCGGAGCAAATTTTACAATCGAACAATTCATTTCCGATGCAAAAGAAGTGATTCAATATGTACTTAAAAAGTTCAATAAACAGAAACTATTTCTCGCTGGTCATTCTTGGGGAAGTATTATCGGGCTTAACATAGCACACTATTATCCACAATATATCGAGGCTTATATCGGTATTGGGCAAATTGTACATATGAAACAAAACGAGGAATTACTATATCAGCATTTAATTCGTTCTGCAAAAAAATATAATCATAAAAAAGCATTAGCGTCCCTTTTAAAATTAGGAAAACCGCCATTTTTAGATACGAGACGCCTTATTATTCAAAGAAAATGGCTTGGCACATTCGGAGGTGCAATCCAAAACGGATCTTCCTTTTCTTTCATACGAAAAGGCTTCTTTTCTCCCGAATATACACTATTAGATTGGTTCAAGTTTCTCGCAGGAAATTTAAAATCTGGCGTTTTATGGGAAGAAATGTTGACAATCGATTTCTTTTCTTCTATTACGAGTTTATCTATTCCAGTTTATTTTTGTTCTGGTCGCTATGATTATCAAACTCCTTATGCACTCGTTCAGGAATATTGTGATGTAATAGAAGCACCGATAAAAAAGATGATTTGGTTCCCAAATTCAGCACATTCTCCCGATTTAGAAGAGCCAGAATTATTCGCTCGTTCTTTACAATCCATTAAACAAGAGCTAGCTTTTCAACATTAGTAACAAAAGGCTCTTTTACATTTCATAAAAAACAATTTATAATAATATGTCGCAACTATGTATAAATCTAGCAAGGTGATTCATATTTCCTTGCCTTAACACAATAAAATTTTGGGGAGATTACATTTATTATGAATGCTGTACTCATTGCAGTAGCAGTTATGCTATTGCTTAGTTTATTACGTGTCCAGGTCATTGTCGCCATCATTGTTGGAGCTTTAACAGGCGGACTTATCGGTGGACTCGGTATTTCAGAAACGATTAACACTTTTACAACTGGTCTTGGAAACAGTGCTCCAATCGCTTTAAGTTATGCAATGCTCGGTGGTTTCGCTATTTCTCTTTCCAAAACCGGACTTCCAGATGCTATGATTCAAACTGCATTAAAGTGGATTGGCAATGAACAAGACACGAAAAAACAAGTTTACTCTAAAATACTTATTCTATTTATCATTTTAACGATGGCTTGTTTCTCACAAAATGTGATTCCTGTTCACATCGCTTTCATCCCCATCTTAATTCCAGCACTTTTAAAAGTATTAAATGAGCTGAAAGTGGATCGCAGACTTGTTACATGTATTATTACATTCGGATTGATTACTCCTTATATGTGGATTCCAGCAGGATTCGGAAAAATTTATCATGACGTATTACAAACAAATGCTGCGCAAAGCGGTCTTACATTTGATGTCGCACTTATTCCAAAAGCAATGACCATTCCAGCAATCGGTATGATTATCGGATTATGTGTGGCAGTATTTATTACATACCGAAAACCTCGTACGTATGAAACAGAACAAATTCATACTACTGAAAATGAAATCGTTCCCTATACAAAACGAAGCATTACTTTCGGGCTAGTATCTATCTTAGCTACATTAACTGTTCAATTAGCAACAGAATCAATGATTTTCGGCGCTCTAGCGGGGATTATCGTTTTATCAGTTAGTGGTAGTCTACCTCTTAAAGAAGCTGATGCAATTTTAACAAGCGGAATGCGTATGATGTCCTTTATCGGATTTGTTATGATTTCTGCCGCTGGGTTCGGAGCTGTTCTTCGAAAAACAGGACATGTTGAATCTCTTGTACAAACGAGTGCACATATAATTGGGAATAACAAACCACTCGCTGCATTTCTTATGCTTGTAATTGGACTGCTCGTTACGATGGGGATTGGATCATCTTTTTCAACCATCCCTATTTTAACAACCATTTTTGTACCTCTTTGTATTCAGCTTGGATTTAGTCCAATGGCCACCATTGCAATTATCGGTACAGCCGGAGCGCTAGGAGACGCAGGATCTCCAGCATCAGATAGTACACTTGGACCAACATCCGGTTTAAATGCTGATGGTCAACACCATCATATATGGGATACGTGTGTACCAACTTTTTTACATTACAATATACCGTTACTTATATTCGGCTTTATTGCCGCAATTACATTATAAAAGGTGCGTTTTATACGCACCTTTTACTTTTTTATTTTTCCCTTTAATTGTTGCAATGCTATTTTCCCATTTTCTTCGATACAACTTTCCATTTGCATAAATGACGGACCTGCCCACTCACTGTCTATACTCCCGTTCAGTCCAATAATTTTCAATTTATCCGGTATACGGATATTTAATTTTTTTGCTGCTCGAATTAACTCAAAGGTAATCTTATCACTTGAAGTTACAATTCCATCTATATACGGATAAGTTTGCAATAATGTAACAAACTGTTTATTCGTATACCCTTGTACACATTCTTCTCGATAAGAGATTCCTTCCTCCCAAACAGCGTCTAAAAATCCTGATATGTACTCTTCCATTTCTTCACTATCTTCGCCCTCACCGAAATAAGCAAGAAAGTGACAACCTTTTTCTTTTAATAAAGAGACCGCTCTTTGGCCACTTTCATAATAATTTGCATGAGATTTTTTTTCATCAATCACAACAAACGGAAATGGGATTTCTCCTATACTTTTAAAAACGGATCTTGTCAAAATAACACCTGCAACGTTATTTTCCTTCAACATATGTATGTATCTATCTTTATTCTCTATATTACAAACAATAATTTGATATCCTTCTTTATACGCTATTTCCTCAATACAATGTAGCAAAGTGATGTTTGATGGGTCATATAGATTATCTACAAGTAATGCAATTATCGTTGAATTCTCTTTAAATAGTGGCTTTGCTGCACTATTTGGCCTATAACGTAATTCCTCAATTGCTTCCTTTACTTGTTTTACTGTGTCCTCATGAACGTATCCTTTTTCATTTATAACTCGTGAAACGGTTGCGACTGAAACACCTGCCAATTTTGCAACATCACGTATAGTTGCCACATCGTCACCCCTTAATATGGTAATAGATTACAATTTTACGGTAACCTAAATTACAATATTCGTCAAGGTTAATAATTTATATTTCTGAAAATTGTTACATCATTACACTAAACTATATTCTAATTGAATTTCATGTAAAATCGGGATATTATCATACCCAATGCGCGGAATTTCTTTCTTTATTTTTCGTGCCTCTTCCACCGCATTTACATATAAATTCGTCATCAAAAAATTACGTTTTTGGTAAAAACGTAACGCATTCATATTATCATTTGTTGTTATAAGCCAAACCTTCCTGCACCGTTCTTCTTCTGCAACTCGTAATACACAATCCACAAGTTTTGTCCCTATTCCTTTTCTTTCTTCAAAGCTATCTAACGATACAATTTCGCACATATTTCCGATCAATTCATACGTTACAATTCCGATTATTCTGTCTTCTGAGAGCGCAACAAATCCTGGCAACTCTTCTAACTGATGTCCCTTACCACGTGAAACCATCAATGAACTCCCCCAGTTCTCACACATGAACATTCGAATTGTTTCTTTCATCGCTGGCGTAATTTTTTGTATATGCACCATTTCCTATTTCTCCCCTTTTCTATCCTTGTGATACAATATAAGTGTATCACATGTAACGGTATTTGGAGGATGAGGTAAAGTATGAAACGTTTTTTTGCAGCATTGTTTACTATACTAGGTGCGATAACTGCCCTTGGGATTTTCTTTACAAATAAGGTGATGTACTTAAAGAAAAAAACAGAGGAAGAAATACTCGAAAGAGAAACGAAAAAACATTTTCGTATAGAGGATTTTGAAGCTCTTCATAAAGAAGAAATTCATATTCCTTCGCAATTCGGATATGATCTTCACGGATATTACATTCCTGCTGGTCATTCCAATAAGTTTATGATTTTCTGTCACGGCGTAACTGTAAATAAAATGAACTCTGTAAAATATGCAAGGTTATTTTTAAACAGAGGATATAATGTCGTTATTTATGATCATCGTCGTCATGGTAAAACTGGCGGAAAAACGACAAGCTATGGATACTATGAAAAGCATGATTTAAAATCTGTAGTTGACTGGCTAAAAGGTCGTTTTGGAACAAATATAACACTCGGTATTCATGGTGAATCGATGGGCGCTGCAACACTTCTTCAGTACGCAGGACTTGTAGAAGATGGTGCTGACTTCTATATTGCAGATTGTCCTTTCTCTGATTTCTACGGACAATTACAGCACCGTTTAAAGGTTGAATTCCATTTACCAAAATGGCCTTTATTACCTTTAGCAAATGCTTTCTTAAAAGTGCGTGACGGTTATACGATTCGTGAAGTTTCACCAATCGATTGTATAAAAAACATTAACAATCCCGTCCTCTTTATTCATAGTAAAGATGATGATTATATTTTAGCTGATATGACGAAAGCACTCTATGAAGCGAAGGAAAACAATAAACAACTTTATATTGCAGAAAACGGCGCACACGCTTGCTCTTATAACGAAAATAAAGAAGATTATGAAGCAGCCATTGATCAATTTTTAAACTCATATGTAAAAGAAACAAAAAACAGGCTTGCATAAGCCTGTTTTTTTATTGCGCTAAAACGTCTGTAACTTGTTCCATATTTTCAGAAATCCACTTTATTGCATCATCTAACGTTGGAAATTCTGTCGTTTGAAATGTTACCTCATCTTGCAGTAACCAAACATCCTTTGACTCTTGTCCTACACCAGCAATGGACCAGTGCAACAAACTATATGGATGATTATCATTCAAAAATGATGCCCACGTGCGCTCATTTGCAATATTTCGTAATGTACGTAATTGTTTATCCATCTTTCGTCACCTTACTCTAGTCAGTTATAAAAAACATTATAACACTCTCTTCTCTTCCAAAGAAAGTGCTCTTTTCATATTGTCAAGTACTTCTCTTGATTATATGATGAAATTAAGCGTTTGGGAAGGAGGGATAGCGTTGGCTAAAGTACAAATTAAAGTAAATGATAATGGCTCTTTTCGCGTTACAGGGGACGTGGAATTAGTTGATTCACAAGGGAATGTATTCCCAGCAAAACCGGCATTTTCTTTATGCCGTTGTGGTTTATCAAAAAATATGCCTTATTGCGATGCTTCGCATAAAGGAAAATTTGAATCTGTTGTTAGAGCACCAGAGGCAGAATAATTTCACATGTGACATGCACATTTTTTTGTGCATGTTTTTTCTTTTTAGCAACTCCGTTATATCCCTTCTCCTTACAACATTTCTAATACTTTTGTCTCCATCTCAGCCTACATATATTTTCACACAATTCTTCACATTCGAATACTTTTTACTAGCCTTTTATTTTTTTTATGCTATAATTTGAGCAAACAACATCCTTCGGGGTCGGGTGAAATTCCCAACCGGCGGTGATGAAGTGCAAACTTCTAAGTCCGTGACCCGTTTTCAACTCGAAAACGGTGGATCTAGTGAAACTCTAGGGCCGACAGTATAGTCTGGATGGGAGAAGGATATGTTTTCTAGTAATTTTATATAGCGAATACACTTTTATTTCAGTATGCATATTTTTATAGATTCAATTCAAATCTATATATATGTTTTATTTTGTATACTTATCTTTCTATGCTGAAATAAAAAGATACGACTAGCGTTTGAAAAATTTGATATTTTTGCTAGGTTTCTTCCTTATGCCAAAATATCAATCATCGTTAGGTTTCTTTCCTATACTTTCGTATTCGAACTATATTTCTAGAAATCACGTCTCCCAAACCCCAAGGATATTAAAATCCTTGGGGTTTTTTGATTTTTTTAGGAGAGGTGAAGAAAATGACAGATCAAGAATATATGAGGATTGCTCTGCAATTAGCAGAAGGAACATCTGGGCAAACAAGTCCAAATCCTATGGTTGGTGCTGTTGTTGTAAAAGACGGAAACATCGTCGGTATGGGGGCTCATTTACGTGCTGGTGAAGAACACGCAGAAGTTCATGCTCTTCATATGGCTGGTGACAAAGCAAAAGGAGCCACCGTGTATGTAACACTTGAACCGTGTAGCCATTTTGGAAAAACACCACCTTGCTGTGAATTGCTCATCAAAAAAGAAGTCAAACGGGTTGTAATTGCTACTCTTGATTGCAATCCTCTCGTTTCTGGTAATGGAAAAAAAAGATTAGAGGAAGCTGGCATCGAAGTAACTACCGGTGTTCTGGAAGCAGAAGCAGTTTTATTAAATCGCTACTTTTTTCACTACATGAAAACGAAACGTCCATTTGTAACAATAAAAACAGCGATGAGCTTAGACGGAAAAACAGCAACCGTAACCGGTGAAAGTAAGTGGATTACAAGTGAAGATGCACGAGCTGATGTTCATCAATATCGTCATACACACGATGCAATTCTTGTTGGAGTGAATACAGTTATAGCTGATAATCCGCATTTAACAACAAGAATTCCTAACGGGGGACAAAATCCTATACGCGTTATTTTAGATACCCATTTACGAACGCCACCATCTTCTCATGTCATAACAGATAGTTTAGCACCGACATGGATTATAGTTGGTAAGGATGTAAATACAGAGAAAATAGCTTCTTATGAATCTGAAAATATAGCTATATTCCAAATGAAAACGAAACAGATTGAAATACAGGATGTTTTACACCTACTCGGCGAAAAACAAATTCTTTCTCTTTTCGTCGAAGGTGGTCAAACTGTTCATGCAAGTTTCTTACAAACAAAGTATTTCAATGAAATTGTAACTTATATAAGTCCAAAATTAATTGGTGGAAAAAATGCCCCTACTTTATTTGGCGGCAATGGTTTTTCAACATTACAAGATGCACTTTCCTTGGAAATTCAAGAGATGAAACAAGTTGGCGATGATATAAAAATTGTTGCGCATGCCCGAAGTGAGGTGATGGAATGTTTACAGGAATTGTAGAAGAATTAGGAACGATTGCAAACATGCAACAAAGCGGCGAAGCGATGAAGTTAACGATTCATGCCAATAAAATTTTATCAGATGTTCACTTAGGTGATAGCATCGCGGTTAACGGTATTTGCTTGACTGTAACGAGTTTCACAACAACTTCATTCACAGTAGACGCAATGCCTGAAACGATGCAATCAACATCACTTCGCATGCTTAAACCGCAATGCAAAGTAAATTTAGAACGTGCAATGGCTGCAAACGGACGATTCGGTGGACATTTCGTTTCAGGACATATCGATGGCATCGGAACGATATTAAACAAAAAACAACACTATAATGCCGTCTATTACAAAATAGCTATTTCTGATGAATTGCTACGCTATTGTTTGCATAAAGGGTCCGTTGCTGTTGATGGAACGAGTTTAACAATATTTGATATAGACGAATCTTCCATTACCATTTCACTCATCCCGCACACAGTAAGTGAATCTGTTATCGGAGAAAAGAATGCCGGTGACATCGTAAACATTGAGTGTGACATGATTGGTAAATATATCGAACGCTTTATTTCTAAACCAGTAAAACGAACAGGTTCAATGACCGAAAGCTTTTTACAAGAAAACGGATTTCTATAAGGGGGAAGCATTATGTTTCATCGTATTGAAGAAGCTCTAGAAGATTTAAAACAAGGAAAAGTCGTGATCGTATGTGATGATGAAAACCGTGAAAATGAAGGCGATTTTATCGCTTTAGCAGAGTATATTACGCCAGAAACAATTAACTTTATGATTACACATGGACGTGGTCTCGTTTGTGTACCAATTACAGAAGGGTACGCAGAACGTCTACAATTAGAACCAATGGTAGCTCATAATACAGATTCGCATCATACTGCATTTACAGTGAGCATTGATCATGTTTCTACAACAACTGGGATTAGTGCCCACGAACGTGCAACTACGATACGAGAAATGTTAAATCCTGCATCAAAAGGTGCTGATTTCAATCGTCCTGGACATATCTTTCCATTAATTGCGAAAGAAGGTGGCGTCCTGCGCCGTGCTGGTCATACAGAAGCTGCTGTCGATTTAGCACAGCTTTGCGGAGCAGAACCAGCTGGCGTCATTTGCGAAATTATTAATGAGGACGGTACGATGGCACGCGTACCTGATTTACTACAGTGCGCAAAACAATTTGATATAAAAATGATTACAATAGAAGATTTAATTGCTTATCGTCGCCACAATGAAACATTAGTGACGCGAGAAGTGGAAATTACATTACCTACAGATTTCGGTACTTTCCATGCAATTGGCTATTCTAATTCATTAGATACGAAAGAACATATTGCACTCGTAAAAGGTGATATTTCAACAGGAGAGCCTGTACTTGTACGCGTTCATTCAGAGTGCTTAACAGGAGATGTATTTGACTCGTGCCGCTGCGATTGCGGACCACAACTCCATGCTGCACTTGCTCAAATTGAGCGTGAAGGAAAGGGCGTTCTTCTTTATATGAGACAAGAAGGACGAGGCATTGGGCTTCTGAATAAGCTTCGCGCTTATAAGTTACAAGAAGAAGGATTCGATACTGTAGAAGCAAATGAAAAGCTTGGCTTCCCTGCTGATTTGCGGGATTACGGTATTGGCGCTCAAATATTAAAAGATTTAGGTTTACAACGTTTACGATTATTAACGAATAACCCAAGAAAAATTGCTGGCTTACAAGGTTACGATTTAGAAGTAATCGAGCGTGTACCGTTACAAATGCCAGCAAAAGAAGAGAATAAAACGTATTTACAAACGAAAGTAAACAAATTAGGACATTTACTAAACTTATAATTAAAGGAGAGATTTATTATGGTATTCGAAGGTCATTTAGTTGGTACAGGATTAAAAGTTGGGGTTGTTGTTGGACGTTTTAATGAATTTATTACAAGTAAATTACTTGGCGGCGCTTTAGACGGATTAAAGCGTCACGGTGTAGAAGAAGCTGATATCGATGTTGCTTGGGTTCCTGGTGCATTTGAAATTCCTTTAATCGCTAAAAAGATGGCGAATAGCGGGAAATATGATGCTGTTATTACGTTAGGCACTGTCATTCGTGGTGCTACAACACATTACGATTACGTTTGTAATGAAGTAGCAAAAGGTGTTGCATCTTTATCACTACAAACAGACATCCCCGTTATTTTCGGTGTATTGACGACTGAAACGATCGAGCAAGCGATTGAACGCGCGGGCACGAAAGCTGGTAATAAAGGCTATGAATCCGCCGTCGCTGCAATTGAAATGGCTCACTTATCAAAACAATGGGCATAAAAAAAGAGGCTGCGGCCTCTTTTTTTATTTCTTCACTTTTCTCCGTACATCTTTTATTAATTCATCCATTGTCTTTCCTTCTGTTTGTATACGAAGCGTCTGTGCTGTTTTCCATACATTCTCTCTTTTCTTCGCTTCTTCTATAATAGTAATTTCTTTTCGTACTTCCTTTAAATCTTTCCCTTCTGTTTTCAATCCAAAATGTTCAGCTTTCGTTCGAAAATGTTGTTCAATTCGTTGTTGCATCTCTTTTTGTTCAGGATTTTCGGCGGCCTTAACTGGATCAGCGCTTATCGCTTTTAGTAAAATGAGACAAGTCATAATCGCTAATATATATTTGTGCATGTAAAATCCTCCAACCCAATGTAAAGTGAAACTTTAATCAGTGGGGGTCTTCATCCCCCACTGATTATTAGTTGAACCTATCGGACTTTTATGGGCAGCCCGACCCCCACCTAACTTCTTTGCTTTCGCTGCTTTTTGAGGTGTGGGTCTTACTGCCCATTAAAGTCGGATAAATTACATATTTACTATGTACAATTGGGGCTTGGAAAATTCGTCCACCAAAATTCTTTTTTCCGCTCAAAAGCCAATAGTATCAAGCGTTCACAATTATTTATTACATTTTATTTACAAAAAAAGCAAACTCTTTTATAAGTTTGCTTTTTTCTATCTTATAATGCACATTCCTCAATCTCAAATCCTAAATCTTCAATCATACCCCAGTCTGCAGTCGGTTCTTGTCCAGCTGTTGTTAAGTAGTCTCCAACAAAAATAGAGTTTGCTGCAAATAAACCGATTGGCTGTACAGAACGTAAATTAATTTCACGCCCTCCTGAAATGCGAATTTCCTTCGTTGGGTTTACAAACCGCATCATCGCCAGCACTTTTAAACATTCTACTGGTGTTAACTCCTTTTGTCCTTCAAGCGGTGTACCCTTCACAGCAACAAGGAAATTACATGGAATGGAATCGGCATCTATACGTTGTAATTCGAATGCAATTTCAGCACGCTCCTCTATTGTCTCCCCCATTCCAAAGATCGCTCCTGAACATGGTGAAATACCCGCTTGTTTCGCTTTTTGAACTGTATCAACACGATCGTCATACGTATGAGTGGAGCAAATACTTTCGTAATTATTCGCATGTGTATTTAAGTTGTGGTTATAACGGTGTACACCCGCTTCCGCTAAACGTCCTGCTTGATCTTCGTTTAAGAAACCTAAACAACAACAAATCTTTAAATCTGTCGTTTCACGAATCTCTTTAACTGCTCCAATTACGTGATTTACCTCTTTATCAGTCGGACGACGACCAGATGCCACAATACAATACGTACCCGCTTTACGGCGAATTGCTTCGTGTGCTCCTTCTACAATCTTTTCCTGCGTTAGCCATGCATATTTATCAATCGGTGCTTCTGAAATAATAGACTGTGAACAATATCCGCAATCTTCAGGGCATAATCCAGACTTCGTATTAATAATCATATTTAATTTTACTTTCTTACCAAAGTGATGGTGGCGAATGATATACGCAGCATTCATAATTTCTAAAATCTCTGTATCGTCAGCCTCTAATATCGCTATTGCATCTTCTTTCGTAATCACTTTCTCTTCTACGACGTCGTATGCAAGTTTTTTCCAATCCCTTTTTGTTTGTACTTGTTTCATTTCATCTCTTCCCCTCTTTTGTTATATGCACAAATAAAGCATGATACGTTGCCATTATCCCTTCATTTCCCGTGAAGTCTCTTTCGTATATGCGAAGCATCGCACGAAAGAGTGAGGGACTTTGACAATATGATTCTTCATTACTATTGGTCGCTCCTACTTTACGAATAGAATGTAGAAACTCCCTAACTTCTGTAAATCTCTCTATGTAACACGTTTCAGAAACATGTACATCCCCTGTTTCTATCTCACATATATGGCGCAACTGATTTTTCGAATAAAAACGTTGCCCAATCGATGTTTCATTTTGTATATTTTTTTCTTCTTTCGCCCGCTGGAACGAAGCATGCAATTCTTGAAATGTTTCCTGTCCAAATGTTGAAAAGAGTAATGTCCCCTCTATAGATAAATGACGAAATAAATTTCTTATCACTTGTTTTAAATCATTTAGCCATTGAAATGTGGCATTTGAAATAATGACATCATACGTTTCTTCTAGTCGTAATCTTTCGATATCCTCACAATAAAATGTTACATTGTTTACATTTTGTCTAGTTCTCGCAACTGCAATCATACTTTCGGCAAAATCAATAGCTGTAATTTGTGCTTTCGGAAATAAGTTTGATAATTGCTCTGTAACATATCCTGTCCCGCATCCAAGTTCTAAAATACGTATCGATGAATTTGCACTATATCGCCGATTCAATGTAGAAAGTAATGAATGCGCCATCTTTTTTTGTACATTTGCATATTGATCGTAGGATACAGCTGCCACGTTAAATCGTTTTTGTAGTAACGTTTTGTTGATCATGTCGTATCCCCTCTACAAATTGAATGATTTCATTTGCGCAATATTCGAAATTCGTTACGCATAATGCGTGTCCAGCCTCACTTACTACTTTTAACTTAGCATTCGCATTCTCTGTCATACTATGAGCTGCAGATAATGGACATATCACATCCTGTTCTCCATGAAGAAGTAACAGCGGGACTTTGACATCTGTTAATTCGTTTCTCATATCTGTTTCTATTAAATAATCTAAGCCTAATTGTAATGACTGAATCGAGTCTCCTTTAAAATTCAGCGCAATCTCTTCAAAACTCGTATTCTCTTTCAGCTCATCTTTTGTAAACATATTTTCATAAAACCGCTTGAGCGTATCTTCTTTCTTTCTCGCCACATTCTTTTTCAGCCGCTCTACATGCAAAGCATTCCATCCACTCATATAGTCGCTCGAATTTGTAAATTTGGCAGTACCACCAATTAGTACAATACCTTTTGTCTGAATCTTTTTATGTGCTTGAACTGCTGCTAACGCCCCTAATGACCATCCAACTAAAATGACATTTTCATCCTTTGCTACATCTATTACTCGACCTGCAAACTCACTTTGTTCTTTCACATTACGCCAATTGATACATTGAACAGAATATTCTTTAAAATACGAAAGAACTAAAGTCCAAACACCTTCTTCCATTCCCCACCCAGGAATAAAAATAATCTTTAGCTCTTTCATACGAAAAACCCCTCTTCTTTACCAATACGTATAATATGGTGAATAGCCCATTGCAAATCAGCTATTGTATGTTGGGACGTAACTGCAAAACGGACTCGTGAACTATTAACTGGAACCGTTGGTGGACGAATTGCAATTGCAGCAATCCCTACCTGTTGCAACCTTTTACTAAACCGTAAAGCTGTTTCATTTGAACCGACTACAATCGGTACAATATGAGTTGAGCTATTTCCAATATCAAAACCAGCTTCTCGTAAATGGTTTCTGAAATATGCCCCATTCTCTATAAGTCTCTCTCTTCTTTCATTATCTTCTTTCACAATTTCAATTGCTTTTTGTACTGCTCCTAACGTACTGGGTGGTAAAGCTGTAGTAAAAATAAAGCTTCTCATCATGTTTTGTAAATACTCTATATAAATTGCATCACCTGTCAAATACGCACCATAACACCCTAAAGCCTTACTAAACGTCCCCATATGTATATCAATTTTTTGAGAAAGATCTTTTTCTATATGGGACAACCCTGCTCCATCAATTCCATATATTCCACTCGCATGCGCTTCATCCACTATAATAATTGCCCCATATTTCTCTTTCAGCTGCACTAACTCCCTTACATACGCAGTATCACCATCCATACTAAAAACCGTATCTGTTACGATTAATTTCCGCTTTTCAGGTGACACTGTTTTCAATAACTTCTCTAAATGATCCAAATCATTATGACGATACCTTTTATGCTCTGCCCCACTTAATATAATTCCATCAACAATGCTTGCGTGATTTAATTTGTCACTAAACACAATATCGTGACGACTCACTAATGAAGAGATCACTCCAATATTTGCGGTATATCCACTATTCACAACTAAGGCTTTTTCAGTACCTTTCCAATCGCATATACTTCTCTCAACCTCTTCATACAGTGAATAGTTTCCTACCACGAGCCTTGATGCTGTCGCCCCAGTCCCATATTTTCTTGTACATGCGATAGCAGCTTCTTTTAACCTTTCATCTCCAGCTAACCCTAAATAATTATTTGACGCTAAATTTAGCATCCTTTTCTCATCTCGAATAAGCCATGTCTCTTCGGCTTGTTCTGTTACATGCAAATTACGATACTGCCCTCGCTCATGTAATTGTTGCAATTTAGATTGAAGATGTGTGCGCCACGTTTGATTCATTTCGGATAAGCTCCTCTAATTTTGAAATCATTATATATTCTTTAGCAGATTCCAAGACTTCTTCTTTTGTAAACTCACCTGCAAAGAATGGTAATAAACCTAAAACTGGTACCCCACTTAGCTCTTCAATCATTTCTTTATTTTCTTGCACTCTTTCCATTTCGCATTCTTTGCAGCCAGATAAAATGACACCTGCTACTGTTAAACCATATGCCTTTGCATAAGCGATCGTTAAAACTGTATGATTTACTGTTCCTAATGTAGGGCGTGCTACTACAATAAGTGGAAGTTGTAATTCTTTTGCGAAATCAATTACTAAAGCGTCCTCTGTATATGGAACAGCTAATCCACCTGCTCCTTCTACAAGTAGACTATTAAAATCTTTCAATCGTTCATTATAGTGATGAATAATGTCTTTTAACGTTACTGTCCTTCCAGCTCTTTTCATGGCAAGTCTCGGGGCAAGCGGCTCTTCAATAGAGTAAGGGCAAATTTCCTCTTCTTTTGTCGGTACACCTGATAATGCTTTTAGCCTTGCTGCATCTCCCTCTGGATTTGATGCAACATGTCCACTTTGCAATGGTTTATATACCCCTACGTTATATCCTAATTCTCTAAATACACCTGCTAATGCACCTGCAACTACAGTTTTTCCCACTTCTGTATCCGTTGCTGTTATAAAAAAACCGCTCATTATTCTCCCTCCGTAACATCCGAGATTGCTTGATATAAAATACGTAACATATCGTCAATCTCATCAATTGTAGAAGCAAGAGGAGGCATAAATACAATCGTATTACCGAGCGGGCGCAAAATCATACCCAGCTCTCTTGAACGTTTACATACTTGAACACCGACTCTCTCTGTCCATTCAAACGCTTCTTTCGTTTCCTTATTCTTCACAAGTTCAATTCCAACCATTAACCCGCATTGACGAATGTCCCCTACATGTTTATATGCAAAGAGGTCTTCTAATTGCGTCGCCACATATTCTGTTTTACGTGCCACCTCTTCTATTAAATTTGTTTTCTCGTATAGTTCTAGATTTGCAATTGCTACCGCACACCCTAACGGATTCCCTGTATAACTATGTCCGTGGAAAAATGTTTTTTGTTCTTCATAGCCTCCTAAAAAGGCATTATAAATTTCATCTGTCGTTACAGTAATTGCAACTGGTAAATATCCGCCTGTTAAACCTTTTCCGGCTGTCAAAATATCCGGTGTTACATTTTCATGTTCACATGCAAACATTTTTCCAGTACGCCCAAATCCAGTCGCTACCTCGTCTGTAATAAATAGAACATTATATTTTGTACATAAATTACGTAGCCCTTTTAAGTATCCTTTTGGCATTGTAATCATACCGCCAGCACCTTGCATTAAAGGTTCTACAATAATCGCCGCAATCTCTTCATGTTTATCTTTCAGCAGCTCTTCCATTTCTTCTAAATGTTTTTTTACAATTTCGGCCTTATCATTTCCATAAGGAGAACGATATGTATATGGATAAGGCATTTTAATTGCTTCAAATAAAAGCGAACTATACACTTGGTGAAACAAGTCTATTGCTCCCACTGAAACAGCTCCAATTGTGTCACCATGATACGCTTCTTTTAATGTAACAAATCTTTGTTTCTTCGGTTTTCCTTTATGCTGCCAATATTGAAAGGCCATCTTAATTGCAATTTCAACAGCGCTAGAACCGGAGTCTGAATAAAACACTTTCTTCAAACCTTCTGGTACAACTTCAATTATTTTTTCGGCTAATAAAATAGATGGAACGTTAGCAAGCCCTAACATAGTAGAATGGGAAATTTTATTTAATTGCTCACGAATTGCCTCATCTAGTTCTGGCACTTGATGTCCATGAACATTTAACCAAATAGACGAAACACCGTCCCAATATTCATTTCCATTTACATCGTATAGTTTTCTTCCCTCTCCCCGTTCAATAATGACAGGATCTTCTTCTAAATAATCCTTCATTTGTGTAAATGGATGCCATACATAGGCTTTATTTTTCTCCGATAACTCTTCATATGTATATGATGGTTTGTCAGTCGTACTCTTACTAAAAGTCACAATTGTCACCCCTAATGTTAACTAGTTTATAAATATAGTTAACATTAAATCTAAATGACTGTCAATTATTTTTAAATCAAGTAGTTCTTAAAAAAGAACAACCTATCATACGATAAGTTGCTCTACTTTCCATGTTGTATCTTTCCGATTTCTAAAATAATCTCTTCATCCTTTTTTCCTTCTGTATCAATTCCAAGTTGCTTCGCATGCTCAATTAATAAATCATGATGCTGCTCAAATCTAGCCTTATTTACTTCTTTCGCAACCTCTTCTTTTGTTTTTCCTTCCGTAGAAACCCCTAGTTTATCAGCTGCTTTTTCCATCGACTTCTTCTCTTCAGCTTCTTTCGCTTTCTTCACTTCTAACTGCTGTATTTGCTTTTGCTTCACCTGCTCTGATTCAGCTGCAAAAGCTGTGTAAATGCCAGCACTTCCGCCAATGACTAGTAAAGTGGTAAAAAGAATTATTTTTTTCTTCACTCTTTCCTCCCCTTTCAAATTCATTATAACGCACAATTTCATAGGATTAAAATCGTTCTCCTTTATTTCCCTAAAAAATCATTGAATATTTTTATTGACATGTGAGACGAATATATGATAAAAATTTAACTAACATCATATGAATCGGCATTGATAGGATTTAGTAGTATTTCGATTTCTGCTTTCAGAGAGCTGGTGGTCGGTGCGAACCAGTACAGAGCGAATTATGAATTACCCCCTGGAGCTTCTTTTACGAAACGTAAGGAGTAGTGAAAGACGGTTATAGACCGTTATATCTAAAGAGTGGTGAAACGACACTGTTTCACAATTTAGGGTGGTACCGCGAACTTTTCGTCCCTGCATATGTTGCAGGGGCGTTTTTATTTTATTAGCGCATACCATACGACCCTTTATTTTGTGATACATTCATTTCACAAGCTAGGGTGGTACCGCGATTTCTTCGTCCCTGCATAATTATATGCAGGGACGTTTTTTTATCCATTCATTTCCGTATCATATTAAAGAAACAACAATTACCGGTAATTTGTCACAAAATTCTAAAATTTAGAAGGAAATAAACAATATTGGCGAATTTTATATAAAAAAGAGCTATTTTAGATTACTTAGGAGGGGAAAACAATGGTTTCAAAAATTGAATCTGTTCTTTTAACAGTATTTATCTTTTTCTGCATTGGCTTTAGTGTTATTCAATTAGAAGTTTCACCACACATCCCAATTTTATTTGGTATCGTTTTTTTATTAGCATTTGGATTTATGAAAAAAATTGATTGGTCTACGATGGAAAAAGGAATGATAAGTAGTATTTCAGCTGGTATTCCATCTATTTTTATATTCTTACTTGTAGGCGTATTAATTAGTGTTTGGATCGCTGCTGGAACAATTCCAACTTTAATGGTATACGGCTTCCAGCTTGTATCCCCAAAAATTTTCATTCCAACTGTTTTTGTAGTTTGTGCAATTGTTGGAACAAGTATCGGTAGTGCCTTTACAACTGCCGCAACTGTAGGACTTGCCTTTATGGGCATGGGTAGTGCTCTCGGATACGATCCTGCCCTAATCGCTGGTGCAATTATTTCTGGTGCATTCTTTGGAGATAAAATGTCTCCTTTATCTGATACAACAAATTTAGCGCCAGCTGTAACGGGTGTAGATTTATTTGAGCATATTCGTAACATGCTTTGGACAACAGTTCCAGCTTTCATTATTGCTTTTATCGCATTTTTCATTTTAGGAAGCGGTACTAGTGGAGACGTTGACTTCACAAACTTCATTAGCACATTAGAGAAAAATGCAACGATTTCTATCGTTACACTTATTCCTATTTTATTACTGTTCCTATTCGCATTTAAAAAAGTTCCAGCAGTTCCAACATTACTTGCTGGAATTATAGTAGGGATCATTATCCTATTTATATTTAAACCTAGTACTTCTTTAACTGATTTAATGAAAATTATGCAAGACGGTTACGTTTCTAAAACTGGTATGAAAGATATTGATAGCTTATTATCTCGCGGTGGCCTGCAAAGTATGATGATGTCAATCGCTCTTATTTTCCTAGCTCTTTGTATGGGAGGATTATTACAAGGAATGGGTATTATTACGCAGCTAATGAATATCATCTCTAGCTTCGTAAAAACTAGCACACGCTTAATTATTTCTACTGCTTCAACTGCAATCGGTGTGAACTTCTTACTTGGTGAGCAGTACTTATCTATCGTTTTAACAGGACAAGCATTCGCTAATAAATATGATGAAGTCGGTTTAGAACGTCGTAATTTATCACGTGTATTAGAAGATGCAGGTACAGTTATTAACCCGCTCGTACCATGGGGAGTAAGTGGCGTGTTCTTATCGAACGTCCTTGGCGTTCCAACTTTTGATTACGTTCCATTCGCAATCTTCTGCTTAGCTTGTCCAGTTGTAACAATTATCGTCGGCTTTACTGGATTTGGCCTTTCATGGAAGAAGGAAAAAGCTGTAACACTTTCATAATATATCAAAAAGGATTACCTGAATCGGTAATCCTTTTTATATTTCTCCACTATCTATTTGCTTTCTTTCTTCTAAATAACAGAAGGAATCCTGCTCCAACAAACGCCAAACCTGCTCCAATTGTAGAAACAACACTTGTACCTGTTTTCGGTAAATCACGTTCTTCTTTCTTTTCACTTACAGTTGTTGTTTCTTTTGCGTTTTGATTATCCGTTGTAGTTTGTCCAGATCCTGTATTATTACCTTCATCTGTTGATGGTGTCGTTGGATTTTCTCCATTATTTCCTTCACCTGCTGGTGGTGTCGTTGGATTTTCTCCATTATTTCCTTCACTTGTTGGTGGTGTCGTTGGATTTTCTCCATTATTTCCTTCACCTGTTGGCGGTGTTGTTGGATTCTCTCCACCAGTTTCTTTATCATCATCGTTCTTCTTCGTTATATCAATTGCATATTTAGCAAATTCATTTTCAGATGGTCCAACATATGATATTTTTCCATCTTTCTTTATATACTTTTGTGCATTTGGTGAAGAATCGAATGTTGTATGTAATTTATCGGCAACAATCGGTTTAAACGTCCAATTTTTATCTGCTGCTGGATCAATAACTGGCGTTTCTTGCATATACTTCACAATGATTTGACGCGTTTCATCTTGTGATTGGTATACAACCTCCCCTTTGCTTACACCCGGGAACGTTTGGCTGCTTCCGCGATAGTTATTTGTAGCGACGATGAATTCTTGATTGTCAGCTACTGGCTTCCCTTCATATGTCATATTTACAATACGATTCGTATTTGCATTTACAACTTTTCCATCTTTATCGTATTTCGCCGGTTGTGTTACATCAATTTCGTATTTTAAGCCATCTAAAATATCGAAGTTATATGTAGGATAACCTATATTTACTAACGGCTGTTCTTCTGTTTTCTTTGGATCAATTTGATTAAACTGACCTGCAGACATTTCAAGCCATTCTTTTACTTGTGCCCCATTTACTTTTACAGCATATAACGTATTTGGATATACATATAAATCTGCCACGTTTTTAATTGCTAACGTTCCAGCTGGAATATCGGTATAATATGTAGCACCGTTTCGGCCACCTGCTTTAAATGGTGCTCCTGCAGATAAAACTGGAATTCCTTTATATTTGCTGTACTGCCCATTTTCAGCAAATAACTTTTCTACATACCATTTTTGTGCATTTGTCACAAGTTGTACAGAAGGATCATCTTGTACTAATGAGAAATAACTATTAATTGGCGCTGTCGTTTTTCCTACAGCAGTATTCACATAATCAATTGTCGCTTGGTGATCATCTTTAATTTCATTAACTAAATGTTGATCAGATTGTACGAGTGGGTTTCCTTTACTATCAGCAATCGGACGAAGTTGCGGCTTCGATTGCTCTTTTTGTACTTCCCATTTTCCATTTACTTTTTTCAATTGCATATCTATAATACCTAAGTTACTTCCAAAGACACCAGGCATTACAACTGGAACACCATTAAATACGTCCTTCACTTCAGTATGTGAATGTCCCATTAATACCGCATCTACACCAGGAACTTCTGTTAAATAATACGATGCGTTTTCCATGCCAACGTTGTATCCACTCTTATCAACACCTGAATGCGCTAGTGCAACGATAACATCGGCACCTTCTGCTTTCATTTTTGGCACCATTTTTTTCGCTGTTTCAACTATATCTTTTGCTTTCACTTTTCCTTCTAGATTTGCTTTATCCCAGTTCATAACTTGAGGTGGAACAAATCCCATTACGCCAATTTTCACTTTTTGTTTTTGACCTGATTCATCTTCTACTTCTTTTTCAAAAACATGATATGGTTTAAAGTAATTTTGATCATTCTCTTCATTATTATCTTTATCATCTTTATAGACGTTCGAGTTAATAACCGGGAATTCTGTTTTACTAATTACTTTGTTTAAATAATCTAAACCGTAGTTAAATTCATGATTCCCAAGAGAGATGACGTCATACTTCATTAAATTCATTAAACGATATAATGGGTGCGTATAACTAGGATCCACAGGCTTCTTCGGATCATTTATTTTATTCGCTACATAATCTCCAAGCGGTGTCCCTTGTAATGCATCCCCATCATCAAACAGGACAGAGTTCTTCGCTTCTTCACGCGCTTTATTCACAAGTGTTGCAGTTTGCACGAGACCTACTTTATTATCGGTTTTCGTTTGATAATAATCGTAATTCATTAAGTTAACGTGAATATCTGATGTTTCTAGAATTCGTAAGTTAACCGTACTCTCCCCAGTTTGCTCATCCGCATGAGCTGTTGCTGGCAATACTTGCGGCGCTATAACACCAATAGCAAGAGTTGCTCCAGCTAGCATTTTTTTTGACTTTTTCACAAAAAATCCCCCTTATACAATTACCAAAAATAATGAAATGAATCCGTCTCTAATTACATACCTTTTTTCTTCTATTGGAGATAAGATTTTCATTTCATCCTGCGCTAATGAGTAGTCCTCTTAAACGCTCGATTGGTGAGATTTTACTCATCGGGAAATAAAGCCCTACTAATTAAAATTTCACCTTATCTGACATTATCATATATAATGTACTTTCATATCGTCAATATTTTTTGACATACTTCTACAAATTTTCTGTAAAGTTATTGTAAACTTTTCATAAACATATAATATGCCCTTACATTGTTAATACTGCTGAATATGATACAATTACCAATTACAAGGAGGATGAATTTATGAAAAAAGTCATCTTAACAATTGTTTGTCTCCTCCTTCTAATCATTTCTTATTCTTATTTTGAAAAGAACGATGAGACAAAACAAAATGAACCCGAAGAAAAAACAGAAAAAACATCTACTCCAAGTTGGATTGATAAGCAAACAAACGATTCCTTCTATCATCTCGTACTAGGTGATTCGCTCGCCAAAGGATATGGATCGACACAAGGTGGATTTGCTGAATTAGCCTCTAAACAAATAGAAGCACAAATTCATAAACCAATTACTGTAGAAAACCTTGGGATAAACGGTCTTACAACCGATCGTCTCGCTAAAAAGGTTGACTCAGAAGATGTAAAGCAAAAAATTAGAGCAGCCAATATTATTACAATTAACATTGGGGGAAATAATTTGTTTCGCTTAAATCGTGATGTCGGTGTTATAGACGGTATTAAAATGTTAAATAAAGAAAAAGCTCATTTTGAAGCGGATGTAAAAAATATTGTAAAGACAGTCCGAGATCAAAATCCGGATGCTTTACTCATTCTTTCTGAACTTTATAACCCGTTACAACTCGATGACTCCATCGCAAGTTATGCAGATATGTTTTTAGATGGCTGGAATGAATCCGTTTATTCCATTGCAAAAGCGAATCAACCATCTATCGTTTTGCCAATTCGTAAATTAATATCGAATGATAAAAAAGAATTGCTCTTTGACCAAGTACACCCAAATGATAAAGGCTATACGATTATTGCCGATTCCTTTACAAAAAAAGTGTTGGCCTACAAATATTAAAATTCCCATGAAACAATTCTATTTTTATAACATGTCTTTTTTGTTACAATGAGAGTGGAAGGGGGCCTTTATATGGAATCACGCGAGTGGGAACGTATTGTTGATCATCTTCTTTCGCTAGTGCCTCTTTTTTATCGCAAATTTATGCTTCCTGGAGAATTTTCTTCTCAAAGACATATGCCGCCATCACATACACAAGTATTACTGCTTCTGCATGAAAATGGCACATTAGCAGTTTCCGAAATCGGCAAGCGGCTAGCGATTTCACGGCCTAACATGACACCTCTATTAAACAAACTGATTCAAGAAGAACTAATAGAGCGTCATTATAGCGAAAAAGATCGACGGGTCATTTTAATTTCCCTAACAGCTGAAGGGAAATTGTTAGTAAATCAGTATCAGCAATTCATTTTAGACAAATTAAAAGAAAATTTTCAAACGTTATCTGAGGAAGAACGTGAAAAGCTCATTCACTCTCTTCAAACCATTCAAAATTTAATTTTGAAAACAAACGCATAAAGCTGCTTCTAAATAGAAGCAGCTTTATGATTCGTAATAATTACCATAATATACATTTGAATATGGCCATGTCGTTAAATATGGTTTTTGATCTTGCGTAGGTTGTTGCGATGGTATTTGCGGTAATTGTTGTTGTCGGTATAATTCGTATTGCCTACTCGTATCATAAACCGGATAATAATTTACATATGGATATACTTGAGGTACGTAATAATAATACATTCATTCTCTCCTCCTTTTTCTTAAACATATTCAAAGGAGAAAATGAGTGTTACACTCTTTATATTTGCATGAGTGGTTCTCTCACTCTTTTCTTTCTGTTCTTTAAACGTAACTTACGGTTCTTTTCATATAAATAATGCACCACGAAATATGAAACTACACCAAACACAACCCCTAAAATCGTCATTCCAATTAATACATACACTTCACTCTGTAATAAGCTCTTTAATATCGTAAAAATGTGACTTGAAAACAAGTCCGATATCGTAAAGGGTTCATGATGTATTTTTTGTACATGAAATGGATAAATCATTTTCCCTAGCGCATACGCAAGCGGAAATAAAACTACTGGGAGAAACGATATTTTTCCAATAATATTGCCAATAACCGCAGCAGGAAAAGATCCCTTTGCTAACCTGACGATTGGATAAAATATTAAATAGACGAGCGATGCTGTATATATAACCAACATCTCTAAACCAAAACCAATCGCAAAACCTAACGATACTTTCTTCGCTCCTTCTGGTGATCGAAGCAACTTATAATATTGAAACTTTAATATTCTCCACATCCGCTGAAAAAACGAATATGTTTTCTTAGTTGTTTTCAAATTCATCATCTCTTTAACTATATTTTTTTATCTAGTATGTCCTTACATGATATGAAAAACAAATTTAGTTTACTCTTTTTATTATAAATGATATAAAGATGGTTAACCAAATATACATACGACATTTCAATATAAAAAAGCACACCTCCAGTTATTTACATCTAACAACTGAAGGTGTACATCCTTTAGGAAAGCTCTTCTACATTTTTAAATAAACTTACTAATAATGCTTTTTGCGCATGCAATCGATTACCGGCTTGCTCAAATACGATAGATTTTGGTCCATCTATAATTTCGCCTGTTACTTCTTCTTCACGATGGGCAGGTAAACAGTGTAAGAAACGATACGTTTGCTTCGCATGCTTAACAAGTTCTTTATTAATTTGGTATGGTTGAAATAAAGTATATTTCTCTTCTTCTCCCTCTTGCCCCATGCTCATCCAAACGTCAGTATAAATGAAATCTGCTTCACTCACCGCTAATTCAGGATTATGTAAAATTTCAATTTTCGCTCCTGTTTCTTCAGCAATCGCTAACGCTTTTTTTACAATCTTCTCATTCGGTTCATATCCTATAGGCGTTGCAACAGTCATATGCATTCCGACTTTTGCACTCGCTAACAACAATGAATGACATACATTATTTCCGTCACCGACGTAAGCCAATTTTATTCCTTTAAATGTATTTTTTTCTTCGTATATTGTCATTAAGTCTGCCAATGCTTGACAAGGATGATGATCGTCCGTTAAACCGTTAATTACAGGTATGCTCGATTCTTTCGCAAGCTCTTCTACATCCGCATGTGAGAATGTACGTATCATAATCCCGTCAATATACTGCGATAATACTTTCGCAGTATCTGGAACGGTTTCTCCTCTTCCCATTTGCATCTCTTTTCCACTTAAAAACATACCATGTCCCCCGAGCTGTACCATTCCTGCTTCAAAAGATACACGAGTACGAGTTGAATGCTTATCAAAGATAAGACCTAATATTTTGCCTTGCAGTAAAGGCTCTTGCTTATTCTTTTTTAAATATATTGCGAACTCAATTAAAGAAATAATTTCTTCTTTCGTTAATTCTTCTAGTGTTAAAAGATCTTTCGTATTTAATTTCGGTACTTGTACAGTTGACATGAAACTTCCCCCTTTATATAATTGATACGTTTTTTGTACAAACTACTTTTTTTATCATATATACTGCCTGTTCTAATTCTTCATTCGTCACAATAAGTGGTGGTAATAGTCTTATAACATTAGGCCCTGCTTGTAATACGAGAAGTCCCTCTTTTTCTAGTTGTTCTATAAAACTTGCAACTTCATGCGTACATTCAATTCCAACCATAAGCCCCTTACCACGTATATTTTGAATACATTCGACATGTTGTAATTCCTCTTGCAACTTCTGTAATACGTACTCGCCCTTTTCCTTTACTTCTTTTAAAAACGATGGTTTCTTAGTTATTTGCAATACTTCTTTCGCCGCAGCCATTGCAATATAATTCCCGCCAAACGTTGAACCATGTGATCCTGCAGTAAACGATGTTCCAAGTTCTTTCCTACCAATCATTGCTCCGACAGGAATCCCGTTTCCAAGTGCCTTTGCGACGGTAACGATATCAGGTTTTATTCCCATTTGTTCGTAAGCAAATAATGTCCCTGTTCTTCCGATCCCTGTTTGGACTTCGTCTATAATAAATAAGGACCCGAACTTCTTACATAATGCTTCAATCGCTTTCAAAAAAGATAGATCAGCAAGTATGACTCCTCCCTCTCCTTGAACAACTTCTATCATTACTGCCGCAACTTCTTCATTCATTACTTCCTCTAATGCCTTTATATCGTTAAAAGGCGTATGTAAAAAAGATGGAAGGAGCGGACCAAATCCTTCTTTCACTTTATTTTGCCCCGTCGCACTCATCGTTCCGAATGTTCTACCGTGAAAAGACTGCTTGCATGTTACGACGAGAGATTTTCCAGTATGCTTACGGGCTAACTTCAAAGCTGCTTCATTGGCCTCTGCCCCGCTATTACAGAAGAACACATAATCTAATGCTATGTTTTCTGTTAATAATGACGCGACTTCTTCTTGTAAGCTGTTTGTAAACAGGTTAGATATATGCCATATTTCATGCAGTTGCTCTTGTACAGCTTTCATAACAGTAGGGTGACAATGCCCTAAATTACATACGCCAATTCCCGATGTAAAATCTAAATATTGCTTACCGTTATGATCAATAACTTTCGTTCCTTTTCCCTTTACAAACTCACTCTTTCTTCTTCCATACGTTTGAAAAAGATGACTTGTCATGCAATACTCACACCCCTCGTTACCGTCGTTCCGATACACTCACCTGTAACCTCGGTAAAATCCTTCGTCCCATTTACGATACTAACCTTTTGCACTCCCATTTTTAATGATGCTAGTGCTGCCTGTACTTTCGGAATCATCCCACCGGTAATAACTCCTTTTTCTATTAAATTCACAATTTCAAATTCATCCGTTTTCTTTAGTAACTTTCCTTCATGTAATACCCCATCTACATCTGTAATAAAAATGAGCTCTTTTGCAGATAATGCAGCCGCAATTCCAGCTGCGGCGGTATCCGCATTTATGTTATAAATCTCATTATCATTTATGCCGACCGGAGCAATAACAGGAATATAATTCATATTTATTAATCCTTTTAGTAAGGCCGTTTCGACATAACTTACTTCTCCCACATATCCTATCTCCTCACTGACAGGTTGAACTTGAAGTAACTTGCCATCACACCCTGAGCAACCTACCGCATGTAAATTATGCTTTTGTAAATTCATTACAAGTTTTTTATTCGTACTTCCGCATAGCACCATTTGAACAATATCCATAACTTCTTTTGGTGTTACCCGTAATCCATCTTTTTTTTCTACGTTGATGTTACAATCTTTTAATTTGGCATCAATTTCTGGGCCACCGCCATGGACAATCACTACTTTATACTTCTGTTGCAATTTCTTTATACAATCAAAAAACACATCATGTAATTGATCCAACATACTACCGCCGCATTTCACTACAATATAATCGCTCATCTTCCCTCTCCTTATGTACGATAACAAGCGTTTATTTTCACATATTCATAGCTTAAGTCACAGCCCCAAGCTGATCCGGTCTCTTCTCCTAAATGTAAATACACATCAATCATAATTTCATGTTCTTGTAACCTCATTTCCATTTCCTCTTCAGAAAACATTTGAGGTTCACTATTTTTCAGCACTGCAATAGATTGAAGAGTAATATCAATTGTATTTGGGTTAATCGCGACTTCACTTTGTCCAATGCTACTAATAATTCGCCCCCAGTTTGGATCTTCACCATGTATTGCTGTTTTCACAAGACTCGAACCGACTATTTGCTTTGCAATTTTCTTTGCCTCTTCATTCGTTCGAGCTCCTAACACATTTACTTCTATTAACTTCGTAGCGCCCTCACCATCTTGTGCGATTTTTTTCGCTAAATCTTCACATACCTTCTGTAAAGCAAATACGAAAGTTTCCCAATCTGCATGTTCCATATTGATTGGTTTCGTTTCTGATAATCCACTTGCCATAACGATGACCATATCATTCGTAGAAGTATCTCCATCTACCGTAATTTGATTGAATGTATGATTCGTGATTTGTGATAATGCTGTTTGTAATACGTCATGCTCTATATGAGCGTCTGTCGTAATAAAACTTAGCATCGTTGCCATATTTGGATGAATCATCCCTGAACCTTTCGCAACACCAGCAATCAGCACCTTCTTCCCATCAATCACCATTTCATAGCAAGTTTCTTTCGTTATAAGATCCGTCGTTAAGATCGCTTCAGAAAAAGAATGAGCTTCCCTTTCTTCCTTCGCTGGGATAAGAGTAGCAATCCCATTTCGGATTATATCCATCGGCAGCGGAACACCAATTACACCTGTTGAAGCTACTGCAACATAATTTTCTTTCAATCCAAAATGTTCTGCTCCTAATGCACGCATCTCGTAAGCATCTTGTAATCCTTTCATTCCTGTACAAGCATTTGCATTTCCACTATTGACAATAATAGCTTGTAATTTCCCCTCAGTCGCTATACTATCCTTCGTTACTTGCAAGGGAGCTGCTTGTATTTGATTTGTTGTATAAACAGCGGCACATGATGCTGGTGTATCACAAACGATTGCCCCTAAATCCTTTTTCTCTTTTTTCAAACCAATTGCATTGCCAATGGCCGAGAAACCTTTTGGAGTTACAATCGAACCATTTTCTACTTTTGTAATAGACGCTACTTTAATCATCATGTCCCCCCTTATAGATAAAGCGGCATATGTTGTAAACCTGTTGTTTCTTCTAGTCCCGCTATTATGTTTGCATTTTGAATTGCTTGCCCAGCCGCACCTTTCATCATATTGTCTATAACAGAAACGACTGTCACTCTTCCTGTTCTTTCATCGTAAGCTATCCCCATATCACAATAATTTGAGCCCCTCACTTCTTTCGGACTTGGAAACTCTCCTTGCATGCGAATTCGAACAAAAGCCGATTGTTCATACGTTTCTTCATATAATTTTTGAAGTTGTTCTATTTCCATTTCTCGCTTTACTTTCGCATAAAGTGTAACCATAATCCCACGTGATATCGGTATTAAATGTGTACTAAACGTGATTGGCTTCGTTTCTCTATTCCATTCCGCGAGCATTTGCTCAATCTCAGGAACGTGTTGATGCTCATTTACTTTATAAATACGCAAGTTATCGTATAACTCAGGAAAGTGAGTCATCGTTGTTGGCGTTTTTCCTGCTCCAGATACTCCTGATTTCGCATCAATAATAATCGAATCTTCTTCAATTATGCCGCTACGAACTAATGGCAATGTCGCTAATAATGCAGCTGTAGCAAAACATCCCGGATTTGCAATTAAATTTGCATTTTGAACCTCGGACCTTTTCCATTCACTTAGCCCATATACAGCTTTACTAAGAATTTCTTCTTTTGCAGCTGCCCTTTTGTACCACTGTTCATATATGAAAGGATCTTTCATACGAAAGTCTCCAGATAGGTCAATTACTTTTAAACCTACTGCTAATAATTTTGGAGTTAACTCTGCTGATACTCCTGCCGGGGTTGCCAAAAATACAATTTCTGCTTCTTTCACTATTTCCTCCGCATCAATTTCTTGTAACGTATGAACAAGAACATTTTGAAAATGCGGATATACATTTGTTATACACTCGCCAACTTGTGAAAAAGAATGGAGAGATGCTATCGAAAAATATGGATGTTGTTCTAATAACCGAATTAACTCAATACCTCCATACCCAGTTGCTCCAATAATCGCGACTTTCATATGCTCCTCCTCATATCGATTCTTTAAATTAAGTATGATTATAATATTGTATATTTATAGAGTCAATTAAATATTTATAAATTTCATAAACTTAAAAAACTTAATTTTACTAGAAAAACAATATACACAACAGAATTTTTATACACAAATAGTGCATAGTAGTTTTTTTATTTCACTTCAAGTACAATAAAACAATACATACGTACATACAGGCGGGGAAAACATGAATGAAAAATTAATTGAGAAAATGATTATAAAAAGTTTTCAGCAATATCAATGTAATCCTATGTCAAATGAGGATCAGGAAATGCTTATTAAACATATTCAAACGATTATTCATTCAAATACTGAAATTGATGTATACGAGGCAGTTGAGGATATCGTTTACGATTATGTGACTGGAAAATAAAGTGAAACTTTAATCAGTGGGGGTTTTCTTCATCCCCCACTGATTATCAGCCCTCACCAATCGGACTTTTATGGGCAGTTGATCCCCCACCTAACTTCTTTGCTTTCGCTGAATTTTGAGGTGGGGGTCTTACTGCCCATTAAAGCGGGATAAAAAAATAGGAGATTTCCATATGGAAATCTCCTATTTTTTACTTAATGATTTGCCTGCTACGCGCTCAAATAAACCTGGGAATAAAGCATACAGTTTTGGACCAATGCCCATCCATTTCGGTAAGTTTACTTCACGCTTTTTCGTTTGCATCGCTTTTACAATTTGCTCTGCTACATATGTTGGTTTTAACATGTATCGTCCCATATTTTTCACATATGTACCGGATTGATCAGCTATTTCAAAAAAGTTTGTATCTATCGGACCTGGATTAATCGCTGTTACGAAAATATTTGTACTAGATAACTCCATGCGTAAACTATTCGTAAAGCCTAGTACTGCATGTTTCGTCGCTGCATACGCACTCGATTTCGGAGTTGCAATTTTCCCAGCAAGTGAAGCAACATTAATAATATGTCCTTCGTTTCTTTTCACCATATAAGGTAGTACCGCTTTCGTACAAGCTACTAATCCAAATACATTTACTTGGAACATATCTTTCACTTCATCCATTGACGCATCTTCAAACGTTTTAAAAATACCAAATCCTGCATTGTTTACTAATATATCAATACATCCTACCTCTTGTAATACTTTTGAAAAAACAGATTGTACTTCCGTCTCTTCACTTACATCTAATACATAATAATAGCAAGGCGTATTATAAGTTTCTTTAATTTTGTCTGCTAGCGCTTTTAATTTCTCTTCTGTTCTAGCTATTAATACTGGAGTCGCCCCCTGCTCTGCAACTTGCATTGCAACTTGCTCTCCAATTCCACTAGAAGCACCTGTAATGACGATTACTTTATTTTGTAAACGTCCCGTCATTGCTGTCACCTACTTTGCATAATAAATCAATTGTTGCGACGATTCATCAATCATCACTTGTTGATTATATGCTAAAAAGTCTAATTGTCCAACCGTTTCTGAAATAGTAAGTGGCAATTGTTCCTTATACAATACCGGAAATAGTTTTACACATACTTCAAATGCTGTCATTGGTTTTTCCTTTAATAACTCAAGCACTTTAAATGCACGTGTTTCTTGCTTTTGTAATCTCGTTTCAATAAGTTGTTTCACATTTAGAACATCTTCTCCATGTCCTGATAAAATGCGTGAAATATTCATTTCACTTAAACGCTTTAACGTTTGATTATATTGTAATAACGGGCGCGCCCTTTCTGTTTGTCCTTCATATGGTGGTTCTAATATTGGATTCGAAGAAATATGACTAATGAGAGCATCCCCTCCAATTAGTATTCCATCAGATTCTCTATATAATGAAATATGAGTGGAAGCATGACCCGGTGTTTCAATTACTGTAAAACCAGGCATTGAATCAATACGATCTCCCTCTCTCACAGTATGCGTTAGCGATCTATTACAAGAATATTTCAGTGTCCTTGTCGTCAATAACGCCTCGTCTTTCAAAAATGCTGCTGGAACACCAAATTGTAAAGCCGTCTCTCTAAAAAACTCATGATATCGCTTTAAAAATTCTGGATTTTGCGTGATCCACGGCTCATTCCAAGGGTGTCCAATAATGTTCGTCTTCTCAGAAAATATATTTAAAAGCCCACAATGATCCGCATGATGATGCGTAATAACTACTGTTTTAATATCTTCTATCGTATATCCTAATGTACATAACTGACTTTCTAACGCATTTCTTGCCTCTTCTGTATTCGTCCCTGTATCAATTAATGTTAATGTCTCCCCCTCAACTAAAAACACATTCACAGTTTCAACTGCAAATGGCACAGGAATCTCCATTCGGTGAATCGCCTTCATGCTTAGCCCCCCTGTCTCTTTCCGGTTCAAAAATGAATACTTCTTCAGTTTACAACTTCCTTATATATTTGTCATTATTTTCAGATAAAAAGAGGTGTTTCCTAGAAAAAAACGAATGTATGTACATTTATAAGAATTTCTAACCAAAATTAAAGGAGGAACATCATGTCTATTCAAAACATTTCCTTTCTCGGTGCAGGCTCTATTGCTGAAGCGATTATTGGTGGCTTGTTACATGCAAATGTTGTGAAAGGCGAACAAATTACTGTAAGTAATCGTTCTAATGAGACAAGGTTACAGGAGCTACATAACAAATACGGTGTCAAAGGTACACATAATAAAAAAGAACTACTTACTAATACAAATATTCTTTTTCTAGCAATGAAGCCAAAAGATGTTGCAGAAGCGCTTACCCCTTTTCAAGAAGACATACATAATAACCTGCTTATTATTTCGTTATTAGCAGGTGTTTCTACTCATTCAATTAGAAATCTACTTCAAAAAGACGTTCCGATTATTCGTGCCATGCCAAATACATCTGCAGCTATTTTAAAATCAGCTACTGCTATCTCACCTTCAAAACATGCAACAAAGGAACATATTCAAACTGCCATAGCTTTATTTGAAACGATCGGTCTCGTCTCTGTTGTAGAGGAAGAAGATATGCATGCTGTCACTGCATTATCCGGAAGCGGGCCTGCTTATATTTATTACGTAGTAGAAGCGATGGAAGAAGCTGCAAAAAAAATCGGTTTAAAAGAAGATGTTGCAAAGTCACTTATTCTCCAAACGATGATTGGTGCTGCTGAAATGCTAAAAGCAAGTGAAAAACACCCGTCTATTTTGCGAAAGGAAATTACCTCTCCTGGTGGAACGACCGAAGCGGGCATTGAAGTATTACAAGAACACCAATTTCAACAAGCGCTTATTTCTTGTATTACACAGGCAGCGCAACGATCACATAATCTTGGGAAAACGTTAGAACAGTTAACAAAAGAAAAATAAATAATGGAGCTCAATCTTACTTGAGCTCCATTTTTTATAAACATATATTTTTAGTTATTCGTCTTCCCAAAAATCTCTTCTTGCAGACGGCGACCAGTCGGTGTTGCTGCAAGTCCACCTTCAGCTGTTTCACGAAGTGCTACTGGCATCGTTTGTCCGATTCTAAACATCGCCTCAATTACTTCATCACATGGAATAGTACTCGTTACACCAGCTAATGCTAAATCAGCTGAAATCATCGCATTTGCAGCTCCTGCTGCATTACGTTTTACGCAAGGTACTTCTACAAGTCCTGCAACAGGATCGCATACTAAACCAAGCATGTTCTTTAATGAAATTGCCATCGCTGTAGCTGCTTGCTCTTGTGTTCCACCAGCCATTTCAACTGCAGCTGCAGCTGCCATTCCACTTGCTGAACCAACTTCAGCTTGGCATCCTCCCGCTGCACCAGAAATACAAGCGTTATTCGCAACAACCATACCGAAAGCTCCTGCTGTAAATAAGAATTCAATCATTTCTTCACGTGTAGGCTGCAATTTTTCTCTTAGTGCAAATAGTACACCTGGCACTGTTCCAGCAGACCCTGCTGTTGGTGTTGCACAAATAATTCCCATCGCTGCGTTTACTTCATTTGTTGCAACAGCTTTACTCACTGCGTCCAAAATCGTATCTCCAGATAAGCCTTTTCCACTCTTCATATACGCCTGAACTTTTACAGCATCTCCACCAGTTAAACCAGTTGGTGATTTCACTCCGCGAATACCACGTTCTACTGCTTGCTCCATCACGACTAAGTTCTTTTCCATACCAGCAATTACTTCTTCACGTGAAATACTTCTTGTTTCCATTTCACATTGAATCATAATTTCTGCGATTTTTACATTTTGTTCTTTAGCTTGCGCCACTAGTTCCGCTGCGTTCCGAAACATGGTGTGTCCCCCCTGCAATTATTCCATAATAGTTACTTGACAAATATTTTGTTGCGCTTTTATTTCTTCAATCACTTCATCTGCTAATATTTCATCTGTTTCGATGACCATAAGCGCTCTTCTTCCTTTTTCTTTACGAGAAACACTCATTGTACTAATGTTAATCTCGTGTTTCGCAAGGATTGAAGCTACTGCTGCAATAGCACCGAAGCGATCGTTATTTACAATAAGTAGTGCTGGACTCGTGCCTGATAATTGAAGATCGAATCCGTTTAATTCTACAACTTCAATTTTACCGCCACCAATTGAGCAAGCAACAACTTCAATTTCTTCTTCACCTTTATACAAACGAATTCTTGCTGTATTTGGGTGAGGTGCATTGGCATCCTCTTCAATGAATTCCACTTCAATTTCGCGCTCTTTTGCTATCTCTAGCGCCTCTGGAATACGTAAGTCATCTGTTTCAAACCCTAATATCCCACCTATTAGCGCTACATCTGTACCATGCCCACGATACGTCTTTGCAAATGATCCATATAATGAAATGCTTACTCTTTCTGGTTCATGACGAAACAGCTGGCGAGCAACTTGCCCCATTCGTGCTGCGCCTGCTGTATGTGAACTTGATGGACCAATCATAACTGGACCGATAATATCAAATACTGAGCGATACTTCATCATAACTCCCCCTAAACCTCTATGAAAAAATTTTTTACTATTCTATTAAGCTACCAAATCGGTTGCTTTTCCAGTTGTACTACGAATTTGTTCCGCTATACGAATTGGATCGTTTTTGAATAACAATGAAACAATCTATCCTGAAATAATACTAGTTGTCATAATAAATAAGAAACTTAGCATTACCTTCATTTAAAAATAATATAAGCTAATCCACAATAAAGTCTGGTAGCAATCCAAAGTTTAACACAGAACCACTTACAAGGATAGCATAAACAAGTGAAACTATAATCAGCGGGAGTTTTGTCCATTCCCAATAATTATTAGCCCACAACAATCGTGCTTTTACGAGCAGTTATCTCTCGCTTAAATTCCTCGCATTCGCGAATTTTGAGGTAGAGTCTTACTGCCCATTAAAGTGGGATAAATTATAATCTGCCCTCATTATAACTTGTTTTTAATAAAACGCTTACTTTTAATGAATTTTAAAAGTTCTGAATAAAAATCCATTTTTGCTATTTGTATCATTCGTATGTCGTCTGACTTATATAACAGTTTTTCTAAATAATCGATACTATGTATTTTTATCCTATATTTTCACATCATTAAAACTTTCTGTTTCATCTAATATAAGCATAAAATGATAACAGTTTTATTTTAATTTTTTTAGAAAAAAAAATGGCAACCTCTCGTCGCCATTTTTTCATATCATTATTATCTTTCTACTGGAAATGATTTTAAATCCGTTGCTATTTCTGTATTAGAAAATAGCTCTCTTGCCTCTTTCAATAATTCCTTATACGTATCCCCTTGATAACGAGAACTAATATGAGTCAATATTAATCGTTTTGCATTTGCCTGAAGTGCAATACTCGCAGCTTGCTTAGATGTGGAATGAAAATAATCATACGCTTGTTGTTCATCTTCTGCCGCAAAAGTTGCTTCATGAACTAGTACGTCAGCGTCTTGTGCCAGCTCTCTACTCGCTTCACAAAATCTTGTATCACCTAAAATGGTAATAATTCTTCCTTTTTGAGGTGGGCCGATAAAATCTTGTCCGTTTAGTATCGTACCATTTTCCAATTCAACCACTTCTCCATCTTTTAAACGCTTAAAGAGTGGACCTGGTTTCACACCCATCTCCAGCAATTTATCGACTAAAAGGGCGCCTTGTATATCTTTCTCTATAATACGATACCCAAAACATTCAATACCGTGTGACAATCTTTTCGTTTCCACATGAAATTCATTATCTTCAAACACGGTACCTTCTTCTGTTATCTCAACAATTTCAAGTGGGTATTTTACATGTGTCGTACTTACTGATAATGCTACTTCAATAAATTGTTTAATTCCTTTTGGTCCATACACTGTTAAAGGTGTAGTCCCTCCTTGAAACGAACGGCTTCCTAATAAGCCAGGCAATCCAAAAATATGATCACCATGTAAATGCGTAATAAATATTTTTTCAATGCGGCGTGGACGTACTGATGTATGTAATATTTGATGTTGCGTCGCCTCGCCACAATCAAATAACCAAGTTTGTCCTCGTTCTTCTAACAATTGCAAAGCAATTGCTGAAACGTTCCTTCCTTTCGAAGGAACACCTGCACCAGTTCCTAAAAATACAAATTCCACTTTCTTTCCTCCAGCTCTTTATATAATCTACCTTTCATCTTACGGAATGTTATTTCAAATGGCAAATCGAATTTACATAACCAATCATCTAGACAACTATATATCACGAACATTATACTCAAAAAGTTTGGATATCGTTCGTGTTTTATGTTAAAATGATTATACTACATTTTAAGGGAGCGTTTTATTATGAAAGAAGCATTTCGTTTACAAACTGATTTTTCATCTTCATTTGATCGCTGGGTAAGTTCTTTCGTGTCTGATCACCCAGCACAATTAGAATGGACGACTTTGAAAGAGTTAATCCATGAATATACAACAACACATACAAATGATTCGTTACCAACATATATTTCTTCAGCTTTAACATATTATGCACAACGCGTTTCAACTGCAAACAGTTCAGAGATTGTTATTTTTGAAAATGTTACAATCTCATAATCTATAACAAAAAGCACTGTGATCAGTGCTTTTTATTTATGTTCATTACAATATTTATTTTCCAACCTTATTTCAAAAAAACTCCGCTTATTTCCTACTATATAGCCAAGATAAATCTATTTGAGTTTTCAAAAAATATGTTGACACTACAAAATTTCAGTGCTAACATTCAACATGTAATTGAATATGGTCTCTGTTAGGTGAGGCTCCTGTATAGAGAAACGCTGCTGCCCAAAAATGTCGAGAGACGCCAATGGGTCAACAAGAAAGGTCGGAATGAAGGCCTTTTTTAACGTAGCTGGTTTCAGTACCTATGCTATACAGTGCTAAAACTCAACGAGGGAGAGGTGCATGTATTTTGTCATACACAAAAACTGTTTTGATTTATGCTTACTAACAGTCTTTGTTGTGGACTCTTTTAACTGCGAATTCAGACCTTTACTCGTTTTGAGTAAAGGTCTTTTTACGTATATATGCACCTTACTATGAAACAAACATAGCATATTCAGAAACTACTAAATTGTACGGAGGTGAGGAACAGTTGGCAATTGATGATTCGGCCCAGATACCCATATGTTTTAAGTTAATATTTCATCATGTAGGTAGGAAAGAAACTGTTCCTCCTAATTTTAAATAGTCGAGTAACAGCTTGTTTCCTCCTTCATGAAAAAGGAGGAACTACCGATGTTAAATTTACAAAGACAAGAAACGAAACATTCATACGATCAAGATTGTATGAAAACAAATCACAAATTATTAGTGGAAGTCGCAACGCAGGATGCAAACAAAGCGTTACGACTTTTAGAAACAACAGAAAATGGACTCTCTAAAGAAGAAGCGTCTCGTAGACTTTCTTTATATGGCCTTAATGAAATAGCTCATAATAAAACATCACCGTGGTACATTCAATTTCTGCTGGCATTTAAAAATCCATTTATTTTTGTTTTATTAGCCCTCGGCGCACTTTCTTTTTTCACAGATGACATACAAGGAACGATTGTCGTATCTGTAATGGTAATGCTAAGTGCAACGATTCGCTTTTTACAAGAATTTCGTTCTCAAAAAGCTGCAGAGCAGTTAAAGGCTATGGTTCGAACAACAGCGAGTGTCTTTAGAATAGATGGATTTGTACACGAAACAAAAAATGTAAAAATTTTAAAGCAAACTGATACAACGGAAATTCCAATTGAGGAACTTGTACCTGGCGATATTATTTCACTTTCAGCCGGAGACATTGTTCCAGCTGATGTGCGTATTTTATCGGCTAAAGATTTATTTGTGAACCAATCTTCTTTAACAGGAGAAGCACTTCCTGTAGAAAAATACGAAAACTGCTACCATACAGAAAATAAACATCTATTACCGAAAAGCACGAAAAAAAATTACAATCCACTCGATATGGAAAATCTTTGCTTCATGGGGACAAATATTGTAAGTGGTAGCGCAAGAGCGGTTGTCATCTCCACAAGTACCGATACGTATTTTGGCTCTTTAGCAAATAAAGTAATCGGTAAGCGCGTAGAAACAAGCTTTGATAAAGGTGTAAACAAAGTAAGCTGGCTTTTAATTACATTCATGCTTATTATGGCACCTATCGTTCTTCTCATTAACGGATTCACAAAAGGGGATTGGCAAGAAGCTTTCTTCTTCGCTATTGCAATCGCAGTTGGTCTAACACCTGAAATGTTACCAATGATTGTGACTGCTAATTTAGCTAAAGGTGCCGTTAACATGTCTAAACAGAAAGTAATTGTAAAACAGCTGAATTCTATTCAAAATTTAGGTGCTATGAACATTCTTTGTACCGATAAAACAGGAACTTTAACAGAAGATAAAGTTGTACTTGTTCGGCACTTAGATCCTAATGGTAATACATGTAATCGTGTATTACACTTTGCCTATTTAAATAGCTTCTATCAAACAGGATTGAAAAATTTAATAGATAAAGCTGTTATAAAACATACAGAAGAAAATCAAAAATTTGATCCATCCGTTTTTCAAAAACTAGATGAAATTCCATTTGACTTTGCTCGTCGGCGTATGTCCGTCATTGTAAAAAACAATTCAGGTGAACATACAATGGTCTGTAAAGGGGCTGTAGAAGAAATTTTATCTATTTGCAACTACACTGAAATAGATGGCAAAATTGCTTCTCTTACCGATGACATGCGCTTACATGTAAAACAACTAAGTGAGACTTTGAATAGTGAAGGTATGCGCGTTATTTCTGTAGCTTATAAAAAAAATAGACCAACAAATAATAAAGAGTACGCCGTACAAGATGAAAATGATATGATTCTCGCTGGATATATTGGCTTTTTAGATCCACCGAAACCATCTGCCGCTACTGCCATTCAAGCATTACAAAAACATGGTGTACAAGTAAAAATTTTAACTGGTGATAACGAAATCGTGACAAAAAAGGTATGTAAAGAAGTTGGATTAAATATTGGCGAGCCTATCCTTGGTTACGAAATCGATGCTTTACCTGATAAAGCATTAGCAAAGCTAGCCGAAGAAACAACTGTTTTTGCTAAACTAAATCCAATGCAAAAATCTCGCATTATACGAGTATTACAAGGAAACAGACACACTGTAGGTTATATGGGAGATGGCATTAACGACGCCGTAGCGTTACGGGAAGCTGACGTTGGCATATCTGTTGATACTGCAACTGATATTGCAAAAGAGTCTTCCGATATTATTCTACTTGAAAAAAGCTTAATGATATTAGAAGCAGGTATTTTAGAAGGACGCACTACATTCGGTAATATTTTGAAATACATTAAAATGACAGCGAGCTCTAACTTCGGAAATGTATTTAGTGTGTTAGTAGCAAGTGCCTTCATTCCTTTCTTGCCGATGCTTGCCATTCACCTTTTAATTCAAAACTTACTTTATGATATTTCACAACTGTCTATCCCATGGGACAAAATGGATAAAGAATTTTTAGAAAAACCAAGAAAATGGGATACTGCAAATTTACGGAACTTCATTATTTGCATCGGTCCCATTAGTTCCATATTTGATATCATCACCTATGTGGTCATGTGGAACGTCTTCGGTGCAAATACAGCTAGCGAACAATCATTATTCCAATCTGGTTGGTTTGTCGTTGGATTGCTAACACAAACTTTAATTGTTCACATGATAAGAACACAGAAGATTCCGTTTATTCAAAGTACTGCATCAGTACCGGTTCTTTTATTAACCGCTTGTATTATGGTAATCGGAATTTATATTCCATTCTCGCCACTTGGAGCAGCCGTTGGATTACAAGCATTACCACTTAGCTATTTCCCTTGGTTAATAGGAATACTATTAGGCTATGCTTTCTTAACACAGTTCCTAAAAAAAATTTATATTAAAAAGTTTCATAGCTGGTTATAAAAATGAGAATGAGCGGGTGCTTCCCGCTCATTCTCAAAAACATAACTTGGACTTATATGTATGGAGGTGACCATGATGGTATGGTATGACATTGTACTAAGATTATTTATTGCAATTATTGTAGGTGCTTGCATCGGAATGGAACGACAATGGAGACATAGGATGGCTGGGCTACGGACAAATGCTCTCGTATCACTTGGTGCCTGTATATTTGTTTTATTATCCGTCATGATTGATCACGATGCTAGCCCTTCACGTATTGCCGCTCAAGTCGTCAGTGGGATTGGTTTTTTAGGAGGCGGCGTTATTATCCGCGATGGTTTTAGTATTAGGGGGCTTAATACTGCGGCTACCTTATGGTGCGCAGCTGCTGTTGGTACTCTTACAGGCGCTGGTTTCCTCATTGCAGCTATATTAGGTGCAGCTGGTGTTTTACTAGCAAACATACTACTTCGCCCAATCGCTCTCTTTATGAATCAAAAAGTATGTATACAAGCGACATTACACTGCAACACAAATACAGCAGTCTTAATTGAAAAAATAGTGAGCAGAATGCTATTAGAATCTGGCGTTACTGCAGCTGGTTGGAAAACTTCATTAGATTTAGAAGCAAGTTGAACATAAAAGGTGTCATGATATTTACAGCTTCATGACACCTTCTACATAAACTTATTTTCTAATTTTTGCTGAAAAGACTTTTCTTGCTTACGTAATAATTGACTACCTCGTTGTAAAAGCGGCATTCCATACTTATCATTAATTTGATCAATGACAGCAAGTAGCGGCTCTTCTTTCGCATCTTCTTCAAATGAAAACAAATCTAATTGCTTCACCGATTCAGTCTTCCACTCTATTTCAGTAGCTGTAACACCTAATAAACGAACGGAATCGCCGTCCCAATGTTGCTTCCATAAACGAGAGGCCGCTTGAAAAATATCTCGTTCTTCCCAAATGGCATTTTTCAATTGCTTACTCCTCGTTACTGTCCGCCTATCATGATACTTAATCATAATCTGAATATTATAGCTGACAAGAGTTCGCTTTTGTAATCTTTTACTCACTGATTTTGATAGCCTTTCTAACATATCAAGTAATTCTTTTTCTTCATCCATATCCTTTGAAAAAGTCATCGAATTACCAACGCTTTTATGTTGTCCCATTTGACTCGGATCAACTTCTCTATCATCCACACCTTTTGCCCTTCTTTGTAAATCAACACCATGCTTTCCAATTTTAGCGCGAATGATATGTTCATTTCCTTTTGCTAACTGTTCAATTGTTTGTATATGAATATCTTTTAATTTCTCAGCTGTTTTTTCTCCAATTCCATGCATCGCTCCAACCGGAAGTGGCCAAATCATTTCTGGAATATCTCGTTTTCGGAGCACGGTAATACCGAGAGGCTTTTTCATATCAGAAGCTGTTTTTGCTAGGAAAAGGTTTGGAGCAATTCCGATGCTACACGGCAACTGTAACTCTGTTAATAACGCTTGCTGAATCATCTTTGCTATTTCAAGAGGCGAACCGAGTGCGTAACAATCTGTAATATCTAAATATCCCTCATCTATTGATACTGGTTGTATTTTTTCCGTAAAACGGGAAAGGATTTGAAACATTTGAAATGAAGCTTCACGATATAATGTAAAATTAGGGCGCCTTACAACTAATTGTGGACATAACCTTTTCGCTTCCCAAAGTGGCATCGTTGTACGTATTCCATATTCTCTCGCCTCATAACTACATGTTATGATAATTCCTTTTCTTTCTTTTTCATTTCCAGCAACTGCTAACGGCTTCCCCTGTAATGATGGGTCATGAGCAATTTCAACAGATGCGAAAAAACAATTCATATCTACATGTAAAATAACACGACCTTTTTTGGGATACATTTCTCGCATAGTACTCACCCCTAATCAGAACGTTCGTTCTTTTATTATATCAAATTTCGCACAATAATTATAATCATTACTTGTTCTTTTCTATCATATTTATTGCTATAATTTAAATAAAGTGGATATATTTGTAATCAGGGGTGATTATTATGAAATCGACTGATAAACTCAATTATACGTTTCTCGTAATTATACTAATCGTCGCAATCAATTATTTACTTCTTCCTATTTTTGATATGAACATAGCTGGTTTTCTCCCTCGCCTAGTCCATGTAGTAACAACTTACATACTGCCATGGATTTTCTTATATTGGCTTATCCGCCTTGTAAAAGCAATCGAATCAAAATAAAAAGCGTGTAAATCAGTTGTGATTTACACGCTTTTTCTATTACATTACTTCGCTACTTCTTCAATAATTGCAACAACTAATTCTGCTGTTTTTGCTAATTCTTCAACAGGAATCTTCTCGTTTGTTGTATGAATTTCTTCATAGCCAACTGCTAAGTTAACTGTTGGAATACCGTGTCCTGCAATTACGTTTGCATCACTTCCGCCACCACTTTGGTGAAGAGAAGGTGTACGACCAATTTTTTCAGCTGCACGTTTTGCAACTTCTACAACGTGATCGCCATCAGCAAATTTAAATCCTGGATACATAACGTTTACTTCAACGTCTGCTTGACCGCCCATTTCTTTTGCAGTTGTTTCAAATGCTTCTTTCATTTTCGCAACTTGTGCTTCCATTTTTTCATTGATTAAAGAACGCGCTTCTGCAAAGATTTGCACATGATCGCAAACGATATTCGTTTGTGTACCACCTTCAAAACGTCCAATATTTGCAGTTGTTTCAGAATCAATACGTCCAAGTGGCATCTTCGCAATTGCTTTCGCTGCGATAGTAATTGCAGATACACCTTTTTCTGGTGCTACACCAGCGTGAGCTGTTTTTCCGCGAATAATTGCATTCACTTTCGCTTGTGTTGGAGCTGCAACAACGATTTCACCAACTTTTCCATCGCTATCTAATGCATAACCGTATTTCGCTGTAATGCGCTCACGATCTAATGCTTTTGCACCAACAAGACCAGATTCTTCTCCAACTGTAATAATAAATTCAATTGTACCATGAGGGATATTTTTCTCTTTTAAAACACGGATTGCTTCGAACATTGATGCTAATCCTGCTTTATCATCCGCACCTAAAATTGTAGTACCATCTGATACGATATATCCATCTTTAATAGAAGGCTTAATTCCATTACCAGGAACTACTGTATCCATATGAGAAGTAAAGTAAATTGTATCAACACCATCTTTTGTTGCTGGTAATGTACAAATTAAGTTACCTGCACCATGCCCAGTAACAGCCATTGTGTCATCTTCAAATACTTCTACACCTAAATCTGTAAATTTCTTTGTTAATACTTTGCAAATTTCTGCTTCAAATTTCGTTTCAGAATCTACTTGTACTAATTCCATAAATTCATTTACTAAACGTTCTTGATTAATCATAAGACTGCGCCTCCTGCACTACCATTATGTATGTAACACTGTTAATTATAACAGAATTTCGCAAAAGTTTCGAAATACAAGACAAAAAACAGACGGTTTATATGTCTAGATAACCATCTGCTTTCTATTACTCATTTAACAATACCCAGCGCATATGATCTTCCCACACTCCATTAACCATTAACATCTTCCTAGACACGCCCTCATACTGAAAACCTATCTTCGTCACTACTTGTATAGATGCTAAATTTCGTGGCATAATCGGTGCTTCTATACGATGTAATTGAAATTCCTCAAAAGCAACTTGAATCGCTTTTCTAAGCGCTTCTGTCGTATAACCTTTGTTTAACTCTTCCTTATCTAATTTATAGCCGAGTACACAAGATTGGTAAATTCCACGAACAATTAAATTAAATGAAATACATCCAATTATTTTCGTATCATCACCTTTTTTAAAAATCCAAAGCCTGATGATTTTACCTTCTGCGATCTCTTTTCTATCCTTTTGTAACTTTTTCTTTTGATAATCTAACGTAAAAAAATCATCCGGTCTATACTCTTCCCAGGCTTTTAAAAATTCACGATTTCTGTCGTAATATTGAAGAACTTTTTCAGCATACGACTCATCAATTTCCCTTAAATGTAAACGATTTGTTTCATATATTTTCATCATCGTATCTCCATTCTTCAGCTTGCATAACAAAAAACTTATACCCTATCATTCTTATATATTCTCTACGTACATACAAATTTCCTGTTATACTTTACACACACTTCTCGAATTTTGTCATTTCTCTCCCCCTTGTCCACAATATCATTTCTCGTTACAATGATATTGTACTGATTTGCAAGGAGGTTTAACGATGCATAAAAAAGCTCAAAAAGTTATGATTTATGTAATGCTAATTTCTATGCTTGTAACAACATTACTTGCTGGCGCAAGTATGTTTTGGTAAAAAGGACGTTCTGTTCGTCCTTTTTTTGCTTTTTACACATAATAAAATAAACCATCTCGAAATCGAGATGGTTTATTTTATGTAAAGCACAATCGCTACAATACTAAAGGAAAATGACATTACAAGTGCTATCACAAAACTTGTATATTGTTTCTGCTGAAATGCCCCAATAACAAAAGTAAGATTAAGTAATGCCATACATACAATCGCTACAAGATAAGAACATATATTAAAAGTTGCCAATATGAATGTAATAATAAATAAAAATCCCATAAAAAACTGCATATACGAAAGTTTTGGATTCAAGTACATATGAGCAACTCCTTTATCTAATTTGATCTTTCTATACTCTCATTAACGCATGGTTATGTACACATGTCAAGACAACTTATTACAATAGAAAAAACCAACTTTTTCGTTGGCTTTTTCATATGCAATGGCTCCTTTTTCTTTTGCCAATTGCTGAAATGACTTTTTCGATTTTACAATCCACACTTTCGTTCCAATTGGAGTACGATCAAATAAATACTCCACATCATTTTTCTTCATTCTTATACACCCTTGTGAAATATACTTTCCAATTGAACTCGGTTGGTTTGTTCCATGTATTCCATATTTACTCCCATCAGTTCCTCGTGCATTAAATCCCATCCACCTAGATCCAAGTGGATTTTTCGGTGATCCCCCTGGAATATCCTTTGCAATATAATACGGATCCTTTGCTTTCATTACAATATCAAAAGTTCCCTCTGGGGTTAATTCATTTGTTTTTCCTGTCGCGACTGGAAAAACCTTTTGAATCTTCCCATCGTCAATATAAGCTAGTTTATTCGTCGCTTTATTTACAATAATAAAAGGATCACCGGCACGTGGATTATCACCAAGGGGCCAAATAGGCGATAAAGAAAGACATAATAGGAAAGAGAGAAGATACGGCATAAATAATTCCTACCTTCTATATAAGTTCTTTTATATTATCCTTTCCCTTAAAACGACTTTTAATGAGTAAATATTGTTCCATTTCGTATACAAGTTGAACAAGTTTCGCACGTATCTCAAATTCTTCACGTGTAGCCGGCAATGGCATCTCTCTAAATAATTCTCTCATTTCTTGAAGCTGTCTTAAAGAAATAACCCCGGTACTCTGAGGGCTAATAGCATTACTAATGTTTTCAACCACATCGGCAATCATGTCAGCTTGTTCATATGTCCACGATAAAGAAGCTGCTAACGGAATCATTCGCTCTAAAATTTCGAATTGTTGCATGCGCATATTAAAATAACGATAGTAATAATCATCTTCTCGCATAAATGCATTCTCAAGTTTCTTAAACGATAAATCTCTAGCTTCATTTAGCATCTGTTCAGTTTCAATAAGTTCTGCCCCGCTCCAACTACTTTCTCGATTTCGTAAATACACAACCATTTCAAACAAAATCGTTTTAAAATTACTTTCTATTTTATCTTGATACTCTTTTAGTTTATTTTCACTACTTGGCATATACATATTCACTAAGAGAGCCACGCTAATCCCTATCGTTAATATCGCAATTTCATTTCCAACAATAAGCCATGTAATTTGTTTCAATGAATATAGATGCATCACAATAACTGAACTCGTAACAATACCTTCTTGAATTTTAAGCATAACTGCAGTCGGAATAAATGTAAGTAATAATACGCTAATTGCTAGTGGTGTATATCCAATTGTCTCAAAAATACAAAATGCGAACACCATTGATAATACACAAGCTAAAAAACGATGTAACGATACTTGAAGTGATTTACGTTTCGTATTTTGTACACATAATATAACTAAAATACCCGCTGAACTATAAAATTCTAATCCTAATAACTGAGCAATAAAAACGGCTGCGCCTGTCCCTATTGCTGTTTTTACTGTACGGTATCCAATTTTGAACATAGCATTGCTCCTATATGTATAAACGTATTTACAGTTAGTATAAAAAAAGGATGACACAATGTCATCCTTTTCTACTTATTATTCACGTATACTTTACATATTACAATATTTTTTGTAAAAATTGTTGTGCACGCTCACTTTTCGGTGCTGCAAAAAATTCTGCTGGCGCACTATCTTCTACAAGTTTTCCACCATCTAAAAAGAGAACACGATCTGCTACTTCTTTTGCAAATCCCATTTCATGTGTAACAATTGCCATTGTCATTCCTGTCGTAACTAATGATTTCATAACTTCTAGCACTTCTTTTACCATCTCTGGATCTAGTGCTGATGTCGGTTCATCAAATAACATTACTTCTGGTTCCATTGCTAACGCTCTTGCAATTGCTACACGTTGCTTTTGTCCGCCAGAAAGACGATTCGGATACGTATCTTTTTTATCTAATAAGCCGACCTTTTCTAAAAGTTTTTCGGCTTTCTTTTCAGCTTCTTGTTTCGTTACTCCTTTTACATTGATAGGAGCATACGTAATATTTTCTAATACAGTCATATGAGGAAATAGGTGGAAATGCTGAAATACCATTCCGACATTTTCACGGACGTGCATAATATTCGTTTTCGGATTCGTTACTTCTTCCGTTCCAATCCAAATGTGACCATTTGTCGGTGCTTCTAACACATTCATACAACGTAAAAATGTTGATTTCCCTGATCCAGACGGTCCAATAATCGCTACTACTTCCCCTTTTCCAATCGTTGTTGTAATTCCTTTTAATACTTCGTTTTTTCCAAATGATTTATGAAGGTTTTCAATTTTAATCACTTTTCTTCATTCTCCCTTCAATTGCCTTCCCGACTAATGTAAGAATAATGACTAGCATATAATAAATGAGTCCAACAAAAAGTAATGGTTCAAGATATTTAAATGTCTCCCCGCCTACGATGTAAGCACGGCGCATTAAATCCGTTGCGCCTATTACTGTTACTACAGCCGATTCTTTCGTAAGTGTCGCAAACTCGTTTACAAGTGCCGGTAATATATTTTTTAAAGCTTGAGGAAAAATGATATTTCGCATCATTTTTCCGTATGGAATTCCTAAAGCCATCGCCGCTTCTGTTTGTCCTTTATCAACCGCTTGAATGCCGGCACGGATTACTTCTGACATATATGCACCTGAATTTAAGCTAAATGCAAGTACAGCTGCTAAGAATGCCGGTATTTCATAACCAATTATTTGCGGGACACCGAAATAAATAATCATTAATTGCAATACAAGTGGTGTACCACGGAAAATTGATGTATAAAGGTCTGCCGCTATATTTAACGCTCGTATTCTAGCAATTTTGCAAAGTGCTAATAACGTCCCTAAAAGAAACCCTGCTAAAGCTGATACTGCTACAATTTTCAAAGTAACTTCTAGACCTTTTAATATATACGGTATCGAAGGCGTAATCGCCGAAAAATCTAAGTTCATTCTTTTCATTCCCCTCACAGAAAAGTGAAAGGCAGCTTATTTTTCGCTGCCAAACCATTTCTTCACTAATTTATCCATTTCTCCATTTTCTTGCATTTTTTTAATTACTTTATTAAATTCAGCTGTTTTGTCACTGTTTTTCGGAAGGGCAATTGCTGCTCCTACTTCTTCTGGTGCTTCTTTAATTTCAATTCCTTGTAATTCTTTCATTTTTTCTAAATAATTTTTAGCAACTGTATCTTCTATAATTGCAGCGTCAAAACGACCAGCTTTAATTTCTTGTACGATTTCTGGTATACGGTCACGTCCCTCAACTTTGAAATCTACTTGTTTTTTAAATTCTGCTGCTTTCTCTTCTTGAATTGATCCTGTTTGTACCCCTACTTTTTTCCCTTTTAAATCCTCTACAGATTGAATGTTAGAATCCTTTTTAGAAACGACCATGTTTTTCGCAACGAAATAAATATCTGTGAAATCAACATTATTTTTACGCTCTGCAGTTGGCGTCATACCTGCCATTACGAAATCAACTTTTCCTGAGCTAAGAGATGCTAATAAACCACCAAAGTCCATATCTTTCACTTTCACTTCATAACCAAGTTCTTTTCCGATATATTTAGCAACATCAACATCAAAGCCGATAATTTCATCACTTTTTGAAGCTTCTACGTATTCATACGGTTTATAATCTGCTGAAGTCCCCATAACCAGTACTTTTTTATTTTTTCCAGTAGCCTTTTCTTCCCCATTACTACAAGCACTGAACATACTTACAATTAAAATAAGTGCAAACGATATCGATAATAACTTCTTCATCTTTCTTCCCCCTAATAATGTATATTTAAAAGTTTAATAGAATATTTATTCGATGTTTGTATTGTATCAGCACTTTTATTTTTATGCAATATATAAAATAAAAATAAATATAAAACAAGTGAAAATACAGTTATTAATGTATAAAAAGATGCATAAAATAACAAAACTATGCATCTCCCACAAATTTTAATACGAAATAAAAAAAGGCGGTACATCCACTTGAGTGTGGACGTACCGCCTTTTCATTTATTTTTATAAGGACTTATAATCAGTTGGGATGAACCACCTCTACTGATTATAGTTCTTCACAATTCTCTTCGAAATACGATTGTAGTTTTGCAATAACTTGCATCGGTTCATGACCTTCAATTTCATGACGCTCTACCATCGTTACAATTTTTCCATCTTTTAATAAAGCAAATGATGGAGAAGATGGTGGATACCCTTCGAAATATTCACGAGCTCTTGCTGTCGCTTCTTTATCTTGACCTGCAAACACCGTTACAAGGTGGTTAGGACGTTTATCATAATGTACAGAATGCGCAGCAGCAGGACGAGCAATACCGCCTGCACAACCACATACAGAGTTTACCATTACAAGTGTTGTTCCATTTCTTTTAAACGCTTCGTCTACTGCTTCTGGCGTCGTCAATTCTGTATATCCAGCAGAGACAATCTCTTCACGCGCTTGGCGGACAACATCATTCATAAAAAAGTTAAAATTAATCAATCTTTTCCCTCCTCTAAAACTACCTATTTGTATCTTACCAGTTAATGTTTATGAAATACAAGTAAGTTTACTTGTATTTCAGCATAGAAAAGGTGTTAGAGCTCTTGCTCTAACACCTTTTCTTAATGACCACGATGTTTTTGCTTTGCTTTTTGTACTTTGATTAAACGTCTTCTTTGTTTTTCAGCCTCTCGCTTCTCCTTAGATTGCACTTTCTTTTCTTGTTTATGCAGTTCATAAGATAAGCTAATTGCCTCTTGCGCCTTAGTAAAGCGGTTTACATTTACTTCTTTTGCAGCTTGTCGTATGATCCGCTTTATGTTTTTGGGACGCTGTTTTTCTTTCACTTCCACGCCACATTTTGCAAAGTGCTGAAAATACGCTAACATTGAACCGCTCACAAATATAAGCACTTCTTCGTCTGAAGGTTCCGTTCCAAAAATATACCTCGCTCCATACAACTTCCCTTTTTCTTTACATGTAATGATTCCAACAAAAAATTGGCCATCGTGATATACTGTCAAATCCATTGACAGCCCCCCCCTAAAAAAAATTAGAAATACGGGACATCCCGGAGGGGAAGGTTACTGACATGAAATCATGCGTCTGGACTACCAACCAGAACTGTGTTTTTGTATTTCTTTCACTATTATTATATCTTTTTTTCCATAATCTTCATATATTCACTAATCATTTTTTTATGCGACCCAACAATATAGTCAGGTAGTTCTGTTAGAGGGAAGAATTTAAGCTGAACCGCTTCTTCTTTGTTCATAACAAAATCTCCGTCGTATTCATCTGTATAATAAGCAGTCGTTACAGATTGAAATTCATCACCGTTTGCTAATTTTGTAAAATAGTTCGCTCCAGAAAACACATTGATTAATCGTAGGTTCTTCACCTTTATTCCTGTTTCTTCGTATACTTCACGAAAAGCAGTTTCTTCTGGTGATTCACTAAGCTCCATTAATCCGCCAGGCAGTCCCCATTTTCCGTAAGGCTCTGTTCTTTGTTGTAATAATACATATCTATTTTCATTTATAACAAGTACAACAGCACCAACTAAAATTAAAGGGCGATGACCAACTATTTTCCGTAATTCTTCTACATATCCCATCGTATCCCTCCTTTTTCGTTGTCCACACTATTGTATCATATGTATGAAACGACAAAATGCGTATATTTTTCATTTTTTTAACAAAATATTTATTTTATGTGCTTCATCTACTGTAGCTAACAAAATGGATTCAACTTCTGCGTTTTTCTCTAGAAATTCTCTCGCCCATTCTTCTGTTTTCCCTAATAAAGCAAGAACATCTTGCTGAATGCTCCCATCCTTTACTAATACAAAAGAAACTGGAGATTTTTTTCCCGCCACTTTTAGATCAAGTCGGGACACTGCCTCATATTCTGGATACCGAAATATAGAAACGACACCGTTCGCTTCCCATAATGCTAATTTGATCGTTTGAATATCGCTCACATTTCGCATACGAAGTTCTGAAAATAAATATTCCACGGTAATTCTCGCTTTTTTCAAATTGCTAAAATCAATGGAGCCGTTGTGTATAAGAATGATAGGTGCTGGCTCTAAAAAGCGTCTCCATCTATCCCATTTCAACATTAAAACTGAACTTATAATATGAAGTACAACGAGTATAAACGTTGTAATCATCGAGCCCATTAATCCTACTTTTTCATCAGACAATGCGTTAGAAATATTCCCGCCAAGCAATAACACCAATACAACATCTAAAAAGCGAAGTTGTGCGATGGACCTTTGCCCCATTGCTTTCGCAACTAATATTAAAAATATGTATGCTATAATAGCCCGAATAACCCATTCACTATTAGAAAGATGCCGTGCTCCCTCAAAAATATGCATATGCATCACTTTGCACTCCTTACATCCCAAACTGCTAGTCTGTTTTAGTTTGCAACGTTTATGCGTATATATGTAAAAAAGCTGGTTCGTTTAAAAACGAACCAGCTTTTTTTACTTAACGGAAAACATATACTTTTTATACGTTTTTCGTACCGATAATATGAGACCCATCATAATCATATTCGAGAACAAGGAACTTCCCCCATACGATAAGAAAGGTAATGCAATCCCTTTTACAGGCATTAATCCAACAATCATACCGATATTTTGGAATATTTGAACCGTTAATATCCCAATTGATCCAGCACATAATAATGTACCGAATAAATTATCAGCAGAATAACCGATAATAATTGTTCTATATAGTAGTAATAGGAACAAGAATACAACTAACGCTGCTACGATAAATCCACCTTCTTCAGCAATTGTAGCGAAAATAAAGTCAGTGTGTTTCTCTGGAATATAGACGCTTCCTTCCCGGAACCCTTTACCTTCCATGCCTCCACTACCTACAGCTAAAATCGATTGCTGTGTTTGATAACCTTGATCTGTATGTTCGAATGGATCTAACCAACCTAAAATACGTGATTGTTGGTGCGGTTTTAGTAACGTAACTAACTTATTAAAGAAGAAATCTTCATACCTTACGTAAATAAATATTAACGTAGATAATATGGTGACTGGAATAACTGTACATAACGCTATCAATTTCTTCTGAATACCTGACATAAATAAAATACATGCAATGGCAGCAGCGTATAAGAACACCATACCTGTATCCGGTTGGCTATATACAACAGCCATAGGCGGAAGGGATACTAGCATAATTTTACCTACTAGTTTTAAATCCGTTTGGAATGTCCTTGCCATATACTGCGCATTATGTTTCACTGCTATACTTGCTACTACGAGAAGCAATGAAATTTTGAAAAACTCAGACGGCTGAATTTGTCCAACTAGCGGAAATACAAACCATCTTTTTGCACCTAATTTTTCAGGTGTGAAAGTGGAAACCGGTAGTATTTTCAAAAGAATAAGTGAGGCAAACCCAACGATATAAAGTGGCCAAGACAATTTTTGCAATTGATCTAAGTCGATGCTTGCAACAAGTAATAACAAGACAGCTCCAATTATGTAGTTCAAACCCTGTTTCATCGCAAAGTTTGCATCTCCATATTGTCCTGTTTGCTGACTGCTATATATAGCAGCTATACTCGTAACACATAATGCACACAAAATTAAAATTAATTTTACATCTAAACTTTTTAAAAACTCGGTACTTCTTTTCATGACATCCTCCTGAAACATTGTTACAGCAAAATAAAAAACCAGGAGTCAACATTCTTCATGTTTTGACGACTGATTACACATTATCTATAAAACACTTATATAGAATAACTCTCTTTTTCATACAATACAATATATTATACTACAGTTTCATCAGTAAGATTTGCCAAAAAAATTATTCTTTTCTTATTTTATATCCATATACCATATATCAGCAATGTATTTTCATAAATTCCTAATACATAATCGTTCATTGTAAGATTACTGGGAAAGGTATTATACATATAGTAGGATGCAAATGAAGAAATAAGATAATAAAAAGCTCGCCATAAGCGAGCTTTTTATTAGTATACAGATGTATTATTTTCTGACGTATTTTCTAAAATTTCTTTTACACGTCCTAAGAACTTACCACAAATTAAGCCATCTAGTACACGGTGATCAAGTGATAAACATAAGTTAACCATGTCGCGAGCACCAAACATGCCATTATCCATAATTACTGGGCGTTTTACAATTGATTCAACTTGTAAAATAGCCGCTTGTGGGTAATTAATAATACCCATAGATTGAACAGAACCGAATGATCCTGTGTTATTAATTGTAAACGTTCCGCCTTGCATTTCGTCCGCTTTTAACGATTTCGTACGTACTTTTCCTGCAAGCTCTGTAATTTCACGAGCGATACCTTTAATTGTCTTCTCGTCCGCGTGTTTAATTACTGGTACAAATAGTTCGTCCTCTGTTGCAACAGCGATAGAAAGGTTAATATCTTTCTTCTGAACAATTTTATCGCCAGCCCACATTGAATTAATTTGAGGGTATTCTTTTAACGCTTGTGCTACTGCTTTTACGAAGAAAGCAAAGAACGTTAAGTTAAAGCCTTCACGCTTTTTGAAATCACCTTTAATTGAATTACGGTATGACACAAGGTTTGTCACATCTACTTCAATCATCATCCAAGCGTGTGGCGCTTCGTGTTTACTACGTAACATGTTCGCTGCGATTGCTTTACGCACACCTGTTACTGGAATTTCGATATCGCCAGGCATTGTTGGTACAGAAACTGGTTTCGCAGATTCTACTTTTTGCGCTACTGGCGCTGCTTTTGGTGCTTCTGGACGCGCTTCTACTACTGCTGCTACCGCTTCCTCTTTCTTCGCCGCACCTGCTTGCGGAATATTTCCAGATTCCACTAGCTTTAAAATATCTTTACGAGTGATACGGCCGTTTGCCCCCGTACCTTCTACTTGATCTAAATCAACGTTATGCTCACCCGCAAGTTTTAACACAGCTGGTGAAAAACGAGGTTTTCCATCAGTTGGTTGTTTTGCTTTCGGTGCTTTTTCAGGCGTAGCTACTTCTGCCTTTGATTCTTCTTTTGTTTTTTCCTCAACAGCTGTTGCTGCTACTTCATCTGCGCCTTCTACTTGAATTACACAAACTACTTCACCTACAGCTAACGTATCACCTTCAGCAGCAATTAACTCTTTCACAATACCAGTGAAAGAAGATGGTACTTCAGCGTTTACTTTATCAGTCATTACTTCTGCAAGCGGATCATATTTGTTTACGTGATCGCCAACATTCACGAGCCATTTACTAATTGTACCCTCTGTAACGCTCTCCCCGAGCTGAGGCATTGTAATATTTTCTACAGCCATGTATAGTCCCCCCGATTAAAATTCCGCAAGCTCGCGCATTGCTTTTTCAACTTTATCTGGATTTACCATAAAGAATTTTTCCATTGTTGGTGCATATGGCATTGCTGGAACGTCTGGACCTGCAAGACGTGCGATTGGTGCATCTAAATCAAACAGACAGTTTTCAGCAATAATTGCTGCCACTTCACTCATAATACTTCCTTCTTTATTGTCTTCTGTTACAAGAAGAACTTTACCTGTTTTAGAAGCTGCTTCAATGATTGCTTCTTTATCTAATGGATATACAGTACGTAAATCAAGAATGTGTGCAGAGATGCCATCTTGTGCTAACTTTTCAGCTGCTTGAAGAGCAAAATGAACACATAATCCGTATGTGATAACAGTAATATCATCACCTTCACGTTTTACATCTGCTTTTCCGATTGGTAATACGTAATCATCTTCTGGCACTTCACCTTTAATTAAGCGATATGCACGCTTATGCTCAAAGAATAATACTGGATCTTCATCACGAATTGCAGCTTTTAGTAAGCCTTTTGCATCATATGGTGTAGAAGGGATAACGATTTTTAAACCAGGTTGGTTTGCAAACATCGCTTCTACAGATTGCGAATGATACAATGCACCGTGAACACCGCCGCCAAATGGCGCACGAACTGTAATTGGACAAGTCCAATCATTATTAGAACGGTAACGAATTTTTGCTGCCTCAGAAACAATTTGGTTTACTGCTGGCATGATGAAATCCGCAAACTGCATTTCAGCGATTGGACGCATTCCATACATTGCTGCACCAATTGCGACCCCAGCGATTGCAGATTCTGCAAGTGGTGTATCTAGCGCACGATCTTCACCAAATTGATCATATAATCCGTGTGTCGCTTTAAACACGCCACCTTTTTTACCAACATCTTCACCTAAAACGAATACTTTCTCATCGCGTTCCATTTCCTCGCGCATTGCTAATGTAATAGCATCAATATAAGACATTACAGCCATGAAACGTTCCCCCCTATTCTGCGTATACGTGCTTCAATGCATCTTCAGGTGCTGCATACGGAGCATTTTCTGCATATTCTGTTGCTTCGTTTACGATATGCATAATTTCGTCTAACATTTGTTTTTCAGATTCCTCAGTTAACACGCCAACCTCTTTTAAATAAGCAGCAAATGTTACAATTGAATCATTTTTCTTCGCTTCTTCTACTTCTTCTTTATCACGATAAACACGATCATCATCGTCACTTGAATGTGCTGTTAAACGATATGATACTGTTTCAATTAAAGTTGGACCTTCACCACGGCGGCCACGGTCTGCTGCTTCTTTTACAGCTTTATATACTGCAAGCGGATCGTTTCCGTCTACTGTATATCCAGGCATACCGTATCCAATTGCACGGTCGGATACATTTTTACATGCTAATTGTTTTTCAACTGGAATAGAGATCGCGTATTTATTATTTTCACACATAAAAATAACAGGTAACTTGTGTACGCCAGCAAAGTTTGCACCTTCATGGAAATCACCTTGGTTGGAAGAACCTTCACCGAATGTAACAAACGTTACTAAATCTTTCTTTTCCATTTTTCCAGCTAATGCAATACCAACTGCATGTGGTACTTGCGTTGTTACTGGAGATGAACCTGTCACAATACGATTTTTCTTTTGACCGAAGTGACCAGGCATTTGACGACCACCAGAGTTTGGATCTCCAGCTTTCGCGAAACCAGATAGCATCAGTTCTTTCGCTGTCATACCAAACGCTAGTACAACACCCATATCACGGTAGTATGGTAATGCATAATCTTTCTCTCTATCAAGAGCGAATGCTGCTCCAACTTGTGCTGCCTCTTGTCCTTGACAAGAAATTACGAATGGAATTTTACCAGCACGGTTTAATAACCACATACGTTCGTCAATTTTACGTGCAAGTAACATCGTACGGAACATTTCTAATACTTGCTCATCACTTAAGCCAAGCTCTTCATGGCGCTTTTCTTTTACTTCTGCCATTTTTCATAACCTCCTAAATCCACATTTTTATGCGTGTAACGCTTTTCCATCTACAGCTAATGCTGCTTCACCAATCGCCTCAGATAATGATGGATGCGGATGAATTGTATGTGCTACTTCCCAAGGTGTTGCATCAAGTACTCTTGCAAGACCCGCTTCAGAAATCATATCTGTTACATGCGGTCCAATCATATGAACACCGAGAATATCATTTGTTTCTTCATCAACTACAAGTTTTACGAAACCATCTGATTCGCCGTATACAAGCGCTTTTCCGATTGCACGGAATGAGAACTTACCTACTTTTAGCTTATAGCCTTTTTCTTTCGCTTCTTGTTCTGTTAAACCGACAGAAGCAACTTCCGGACTGCTATATACGCATTTTGATACCATAGAATAATCAATTGGTGTAACTTCTTTACCAGCAATATGTTCTACTGCAACAATTCCTTCATGAGAAGCAACGTGAGCAAGCTGTAAGCCACCGATTACATCACCGATTGCGTAAATATGAGATTCTTTCGTTTGATAAAACTCATTTGTTTGAATGTATCCTTTTTCCACAACGATATCCGTATTCTCTAAACCAATATTTTGCGTATTGGCTTGTCGTCCTACAGATACAAGCATTTTTTCTGCTTTAAATTCTTTATTCTCACCGTTATGTTCAGCTTGAATTGTTACTCCATTATCTTTTACCAATGTTTCTGGTAATACTTTTGCACCAGTTACCACTTTAATACCTTTTTTCTTGAATAGACGTTGCATTTCTTTTGAAACGTCTTGATCTTCTAGTGGTAGTATCGTTTTCGCATACTCTAATACTGTAACTTCTACACCGAAGTCAGCAAGCATAGATGCCCACTCAATACCGATTACACCGCCACCAACGATAATAATTGAACTAGGAAGCGTTTCCATTTTTAGGGCATGATCGGAAGACATTACGTACTCTCCGTCTAATTCTAAACCTGGTAATGAATTTGGACGAGAACCTGTTGCAATAAGTACATTTTTTGGAATTAACATTTCATTCTCTTCTCCACTTGCAAGTTCAACTGAAATTGTCCCTGGCATCGGAGAGAAAATAGATGGACCAAGAATACGGCCAATACCTTCAAACACATCAATTTTACCTTGTTTCATTAAGTGCTGAACACCTTTATGAAGTTGCGTTACAATCTTCTCTTTACGCTCTTGTACTTTTGCAAAGTTTAGTTCTACATTACTTGCAATAACCCCGAACTCTTCACTTTTCTTAGCAGTTGCGTATACTTCCGCACTACGTAAAAGGGCTTTACTAGGAATACATCCTTTGTGTAAACAAGTACCACCAAGATTTTCTTTTTCAACAAGTGCCGTTTTTAAACCTAGTTGTGATGCACGAATAGCAGCAACATATCCACCAGTACCGCCGCCAACGATGACTAAATCATATTCTTTTGCCATTATCTCAACCCCTAGCTACCGTTTCTTTTTCACGTACAATATATTCTTTTGGAGCTTCTTCTTCACGTAGTACACGAAGTGCCCCTTCTGCTAATGCTTGTAATTCATCTTCTCCTGGATGTACGATAACATCTGCAATCCAGTCTACTCGTTCTTTTATTTCATCAACAAGAATTTTACTGTAAGCAAGTCCACCAGTTAATACAATTGCATCGATTTTCCCGTGAAGTACAGCGCTAGCTCCACCAATTTCTTTTGCAACTTGATACGCCATTGCTTTATAAATAAGAGTTGCTTCAGGATCACCTTTTTCAACCATTTGTTCTACTTTAATCGCATCATTTGTACCAATAAGACTTACAAGTCCACCTTGTCCGACAAGTTTTTTAACCATTTCGTCTCGGTAATACTCACCAGAGAAACACATTTCAACTAGTTGTCCTACTGGTACTGTACCCGCACGCTCTGGGCTAAATGGTCCTTCTCCATTTAAACCATTATTCACATCGATAACTTTTCCTTTTTTATGAACACCAACTGTAATACCGCCGCCCATATGTGTAACTAATAAATTTAAATCCTCATATTTGTGGTTTAATTCTTCAGCCACTTTGCGAGCGACTGCTTTTTGATTTAATGCATGAAAAATACTTTTACGTTCCATACCAGCGATACCACTTATACGAGCAACCGGCTCCATTTCATCTACAACGACAGGGTCTACAATGAATGCCGGAATATTTAATCCAGAAGCAATTTCATATGCTAAAATGCCCCCAAGGTTTGAAGCGTGATGACCGCTAAATCCATTTTTCAAATCTTCTAACATCGCATCGTTTACTGTGTATGTTCCGCCCTCGATTGGACGAAGTAATCCCCCGCGTCCACAAACTGCGTTTAACTTTGAAATGTTAATACCGTGAGAATGTAGAACTTCTAAGATCGTTTCTTTACGAAACTCATATTGGTCAATAATTCGCTTATATTTTCCAATCTGTTCTTCGTCATGACGAATAGTTTCTTCTAAAACGGGTCTTTCATTATCAAAAACACCGATTTTTGTGGATGTACTACCCGGATTAATAACAAGAATTCGATTTAAAGACACTGTTGCTACCTCCACTAATAAATTCAAAAGGAGGTGGAAACCTCATAAGAGGTAACCACACCTTTTGTAAAAGTAATATATGAATGATTAGCGACGGCTAATAATGTCGTGACCGTTGCGTAAGTATGTGCTACGAGAGTTTTTCAAGCTTGCAATGCGCTCTTCAGCTAGACGATCAGCTGCTACATAAGTTGCAATGCCATCGCGTTTTGAAATTTCGATTACTTTTGCAATTGTGTCATAAATTGACTCAACGCGTTTTAATGCACGTTCTCTATTGTATCCATATAACTCGTCTGCTACGTTAATTACGCCACCTGCATTAATTACATAATCTGGTGCGTATACGATACCCATTTCATGAATGATGTCGCCGTGACGATCTTCTTTTAATTGGTTATTCGCAGAACCAGCGATTACTTTTGCTTTAAGTTGTGGGATAGTTTCGTCATTAACTGTTGCGCCTAATGCACATGGTGCGTAAATATCACATTCAACACCGTAAATTTCATTTGGCTCAACTGCTGTTGCACCGAATTCTTCTACTGCACGTTGTACAGCTTCTTTATTAATATCTGTAACGATTAGTTTTGCTCCTTCAGCGTGTAAATGTTTGCATAGGTGATATGCTACGTTACCAACACCTTGAACAGCAATTACTTTTCCTTCTAAATTATCAGTACCGAAAGCTTCTTTCGCAGCAGCTTTCATACCACGATACACACCGTATGCAGTTACTGGAGATGGGTTACCAGAAGAACCGAATGATGGTGAAATACCTGTTACAAAGTCAGTTTCTTCGTGGATAATATCCATATCATCTACTGTTGTACCAACATCTTCAGCTGTAATGTAACGTCCGTTTAGTCCTTGAATGTAACGTCCTAATGCACGGAACATTGCTTCGCTCTTATCTTTACGTGGATCACCGATAATTACTGTTTTCGCACCACCTAAGTTTAAGCCAGCTGCTGCGTTTTTGTATGTCATCCCTTTTGCAAGACGCAATGCATCTTCAATCGCCGCTTCTTCAGAATCATATGTCCACATTCTTGTTCCACCAAGAGCTGGTCCAAGTGTTGTATCATGAATTGCAATGATTGCTTTTAAACCAGATTCTTTATCTTGACAAAATACTACTTGCTCATAATCATATTTTTCTAAGTATTCGAAGATTTCTAATGTCATTGTCGTTTCCCCCTAATTGTTTTACCCTATTTGGTTTATTTTGAAGCAGTCGCAACTGCCAATGCTAATGAATATACTTTTGTTTCTGCTGAATCAGCACGAGATGTTAAAACAATCGGTGCTTTTGCGCCAGCAATCATTGCTCCTACTTTTGCATCCGCAAAGTATACGAGTGATTTATATAGCACATTTCCAGCTTCAATCGTTGGGACGAGTAAAATGTCTGCCTTACCTGCTACATCACTTACTATGCCTTTATGTTCTGCTGCAATTTGTGATACTGCATTATCTAAAGCAAGTGGTCCATCAACGACACAATTTTTAATTTGTCCGCGGCGATTCATTTGAGTTAACATCGCTGCATCAATTGTCGCTTGCATCGCAGGATTCACAACCTCTACCGCTGCAATTGGTGCTACCTTTGGCAAATCAATTCCTATTGCCCGGGCAACTTCTACAGTATTCTGTATAATAGCAGCTTTCTGTGTTACATCAGGTGCAATGTTCATCGCTGCATCTGTAACAAAAATGAGACGATCGTAATTTGGAACTTCAAATGCTGCAACGTGTGAAAGTACGCTACCTTTACGAAGTCCCCACTCTTTATTTAATACAGCTTTCAAAATATTTGCTGTTGGGATGTTTCCCTTCATGAGCACATCTGCTTCGCCGTTTCTTACAGCTTTCACAGAAAGTTCTGCAGCCTCAGCACTTGACTGTGCTGCAATCACTTCAATATGTTCTGAAGTTTGTAAATTATGTTCTTGTAACATCCCCATTATTTTTTCTTGGTTTCCATATAGACGAAATTGAGCTAGCTGTAATGTAATTGCTTTCGCTACAGCTTCAATTACTTCATGATCTTCAGCTACTGCTACAGCCACAGTTTTTTTAGGCTGGCCTGCTGCTTGATCAATTAAGTGTTCTAACTTCATATTTTGTAATCAACCCTTTCCGTCGTCCCTCGTCTTTTTATTAAGCAAATACCGTGCCAACTTTTTAAAGTGGTCTTACCAATAATAAAAACGCATTCAAAACACAGTAAAATCAATACTTTGGAAAATAACAAAAGATTCTGTCTCATTTTGTCGCTTTTTGTATACCATGCAATAAATTGCACGGTACGCAATTTATTGCATGCTATTTTTTGCACACTCATACTTTTCTAGCTTGTAATATAAATTTCGAACCGAAATTCCTAACGCTCTTGCTGTTTGTGTTTTATTTCCACCAAACCTCTCTAAATATTCATGAATGATATTCCCTTCAAACTCCGTCACTAAATGCTCAAGTGGCTTTTCTTCTAACTCAGGTAATAAATGAGCTTGCTTTGACTCCACCTGCTCTTCGTTATGTAATGGCGGTAAATGTTGTACATCAATATAAGTCTCGTTATAATTCATAAAGATAATAGCTCTCCCCAAAATGTTTTCAAGTTCCCTCACATTCCCTGGCCATTCATATGATTGTAAATAGGAAATAGCAGAATTAGTGAGCCCCTCTATATTTCGGCCATAATCTTGGTTAATTTTTTGAATTAATCTGTCTGCGATTGCCGGTATATCCCCTTTACGCTGACGAAGGGATGGAATGTGAATTGGAATTTTATTTAATCGATAATATAAATCCTCCCTGAATTCTCCTTCTAAAATGGCTTTTTCTAAATTCACGTGCGTCGCTGCAATTACTCTGACATTAATAGGGATTGCTTTCGTTCCACCAACTTTTACAATTTCTTTCTCTTGCAAAACGCGAAGGAGTTTCGCTTGCGTATTGGCAGATAGTTCGCCTATTTCATCTAAAAAGATACTGCCGTTATTCGCTTCCTCAAAGAATCCACGTTTTCCGCCTCTTTTCGCGCCAGAAAACGCCCCTTCCTCATAACCAAATAATTCACTTTCTAACAAGGTCTCCGAAATAGCTGCACAGTTTACACGAACGAACTTATTATATTTTCGATTACTTCCATTATGGATAGCATGTGCAAACAATTCTTTACCTGTCCCTGACTCCCCGCGTAGCAATACTGTTGCTGGTGTATTCGCCCCCAGTTTTGCCTGCTCAATAGCAGCCGTTGTTTCATCTGAATTTCCGACAATGTCATCAAATGAATATTTCGCTTCTAACGTTCGAATAATTTGCCTTGCTCGATTCAATTCATTTGTTAACTTTTGAATTTCTGATACGTCACGAATTACACCAACGCTCCCTTTCAATATTCCATCTACAATGACTGGTGCTACGTTTACAATTACGTCTCGCTTTTTTTGTCCAATCTTCATATGTATTCCTCGTACTGCCCTACGCGTTCGAAGTACTTTCATATGCATACTTTCACCTTCTACAATATCAGTTGTAGCTGGCTTTCCAATAATGTCCTCTTCTGTTAAACCTGTTAATTTCGTATATGCAGGGTTAATTACTAACCCTCGTCCTTTTTCATCCACGACCGAAATGGCTTCCTCAGACGAGTTAATAATCGCCTCAAGTAACGTTTGAATCTCCTTTAAATCTGTAACTTCTTCCGCAAGATCTACAACCTCTGTTATATCTTTAAAAATCGCAAATGCCCCTTGTACCTCTCCTCCCTCTTTTAATATTGGAATACGGGTTGTAATAATTTTCTTTCCATTCTCAAGCGTCAGTTCATAATTTACTTCTATTTGTTTCGTACGTATAATACGAAGCAGCTTACTAGTCGGAATAACTTCTAAAATATATTTGCCTACCGCATCTTCTTTTTTATATCCGATAATACGTTCTGCACTTTTATTAAATAGGCGAACTTGTCCTTCTTGATCAATCACTATCATACCGTCATGCGTGGAGTTTAAAATTAAATCACCTTGCTGCGTTTGCTCTTCTAACTTTCCAATTAAATCTTCCTTCTCATGTGCTAATCTCGTAACAATCTTTGCAATATCACCTGGTATAAGAAGAGTATCTTTATGCTTTTTCTTTAATAAATCTTTATGTAAATCATCGTCACCTGTCATATCAAACATTACATCAATGTGCATAGAAAGAAACGGAGTCACACTCTCTCCAATTGCAATCCCGTATTCCTTTGCCATCTGTAACCCTTTTGCTATCGGATTTATATCAATAATCCCTATAATTTGAAATATATTCGAACTCTGTAACAGACGTAGCAGTGTACTACCACCTTCACCTGCACCAACAATTAAAACTTTTTGTTTCATATATTACACTTCCTCTCGAAGTATCTCTGCAAAATTTTTCACACCCTTATCTTACTCGTTCAGCCCCCTCTTGACAAACCCCCTTTTCATATAACATTATTGAAATAAACGAAATAATCTGAAAAGGAGCGTTTATATGCAGCGTTACCTTGCTCTATTATTAGCACTCATCCCTATTTCATTAGCTGTGCTTGGCATTAAGTTAATGAGAGATACAGTATTCGGGATTCTATTTCCTCCACTCTCTATACTTTGGTTACAATTTTTAATTGGCGCTCTTTGCTTCGGACTAGGGTTTTATATTTTTGGTGGCTTCGTCTTACACCGAGACCGTAAACGAAATAAAGTACAAGCGCGCTTTAAAAGATAGGAAAGTCCTACTACTTATCAATAAAAAAATGAGACCGTTACACGCGGTCTCATTTTTTTATTGGCAATAACGTTCTTGCCGTTTCAGGATAATCAGTAATAATCGCCGATATGTTCATATCAAAATATTTACGCATAAGTGTTTCTTCATTAATTGTATAGGGCCGAACTTCTACATCACTTTCCATCGTTAATTCAGCAATGGCATCTTGAAGGTAACGATAATTCGGATGCACCGCAGTAGCTCCCATCTTTTTTGCATATGCCCATGGGCTATGCAGGCCTTCGCGATATAAAATCGCTGTTTGAATATCAGGAGCCATCATATGACACCTTTTCATACTGTAGTGATTAAATGAAGAAAATATAACACGATTTTCTAAATTAAATTTGCGTACAAGCGTTATAACTTCTTCCTCTAAGCCTCTGTATGGAATTTTATTATTTTTAAGTTCAACATTAAGTAACAACCCTGTTTGTTCAATCCATTGTAACACTTCTTCTAAAAGAGGTATTTTACAAAAACCTACTTTATCACCAAATTTATAGCTCGCATCTAATTTACATAAATCCTCATATACATAATTTCGAACCGCACCTTTTCCATTTGTTGTCCGGTCCACTGTTTCATCATGAATGACGACAACCTTTCCGTCTTTCGTTAATTGAACATCAAGCTCAATTCCATCTGCCTTAAAAGATTCAGCTGCTTCAAATGAAATCATCGTATTTTCTGGGTACGTTCCCGCTGCACCACGATGTGCAAATATAAGAGTCATCCTCACTCCCCCAATCTTATGCTATACTATACGAAAAAGGAGGTACTTCTATGAGACCATTACAAATTTCTCCAGACACTGCAGTCCGCCTATCAAAAGCATTAGGTGTTCCACTTGAACAACTTATGCATATGCCGCAGCACATTTTAATTCAAAAGTTAGTTGAATTAGAAAAACAAAATAAAGACGAAGAATAATACAGTCCTGTTTCACAGGACTTTTTATTATTTTCTATTATATCACGGACGACTTGCTTGCTAAAATCCCTCATCGGATATACCGTGATTCAATTTAACCTTCACTTCAAACATGTACAATAAAAAGACCAACGAATTCTAACATTCATTGGTCTTTAATTAAAAAGTTCATTGGTTTTAAATTTACTATCAAGTATACATTTCAAGAATTATTAAAAACTTAAATCCCTTACTTCTTCTATTCTCAGCTAGCCTTATGTTCAAGTCTCAGCTTATCCGCAACCATTGCGATGAACTCAGAATTCGTAGGTTTTGCTTTTGACATGGATACTGTATAACCGAATAAGGACGAAATAGAATCGATATTCCCGCGACTCCATGCTACCTCAATTGCGTGACGGATTGCCCGCTCGACACGGCTTGCTGTTGTATTATATTTCTTCGCGATATCTGGATACAATACTTTCGTAATAGATCCAAGTAATTCGATGTCATTGTACACCATAGAAATTGCTTCCCTTAAGTACATGTACCCTTTAATATGAGCAGGCACACCAATTTCATGAATGATACTCGTAATGCTTGCATCTAAGTTTTTCGGTTTTCCATCTACTGTTGTTGCTGATCGGAAAGATGGCAGTGGACGTTTAATAGTAGCGTTCGCTTTACCGCTCACTTGACGAATATGACTCGTTAAATTCTCCATATCAAATGGTTTTAATATGAAATATGACGCACCTAAGTCAACTGCTTTTTTCGTCACATCTTCTTGTCCAAACGCTGTCAACATAATTACGCTAGGCTGTCTTAACCTTTCAATGTGGCGCATTTTCTCTAGTACAGCTAACCCATCTAAATGTGGCATAATAATATCTAATACAAGTACATCCGGCTGCTTATCTTTTAATAAATTTAAACACTCTTGACCATTATAAGCAGTACCGATTACTTCCATATCCTCTTGAGCAGCTACATAACTCTCTAGCATTGATACTAATTCTTTATTATCATCCACAAGACATACTTTAATTTTCTCCACAGCTTTTCCTCCCTTACCGAATCGATTCTCCGACATGTGTATCCTTCTAGGCTACATGAATTGTTCGACAATTGTGTGAAAATTCCCTTTTAAAGTTTGTTACTTTCCGATAAAATCACAAAAAAATATGTTTATCGTTTATTTATTCCTTTTCGCAACACATTCCATCATAGAAAAACAACGAAACGTTCAACCCTTTCCTTTTATTTTACAACAAAAAACACCTCTTGCGGAGCTTTTACAAAATTTCAACGAATTTTTCAATAGAAAAACGAGCTAATTATTAATTAGCTCGCTTTTCTTTCTTGATCATAAATGTTAATTCCAGCCTCATGTAACATCCATTCAATATGAACACCATATCCTGATGTTGGATCATTTACAAATACATGTGTAACAGCGCCAATTACCTTTCCATTTTGTACAATTGGACTTCCGCTCATCCCCTGTACGATACCACCTGTTTTCGCTAATAAACGTTTATCTGTTACTTTTATTACCATGCCTTTTGTTGCCGGAAACTTTTGCGGTACTGTACTCACAACTTCAATATCAAACGCTTCCACTTTATCTTGATCAATAACCGTTAATATTTTTGCTGGTCCTTCTTTTACTTGATGAGATAGTGCAATAGGCATTGCTTTATCCATTACGCCATTTGTCATATTTGTATTCAATTTGCCAAAAATACCAAATGGACTATTGATTGTAATATTGCCAATCACTTCACGATCAGGTGAGAACCTCGCTAATTTCTCCCCTGGATTCCCATGACTACCTCTTTCAATTGATGTAACTGTCGAACGCATAATTTGTCCATCTTCGACTTGAATCGGCTTTTTCGTATCATTATCAGAAATGACATGACCAAGTGCCCCATATTTCATAGAATCAGGATGAACAAATGTCATTGTTCCGATTCCAGCTGCCGAATCACGAATATATAAACCAATGCGATAAGACGATTCTCCACTGTCTTTTTGTGGTGTTAATTTAGTGCGGATATGCTTTCCATCCCTTAACAAAACGAGATTAAGCGGTTCGCCCGTTTCCCCACTATTATGAATAAATGGTGCTACATCACTCATTCTTTCAATTGTTTTACCATTAATTTCAGTAATCATATCTCCAATTTGCACACCAGCTGTTTCACCAGGAGATACTTTCCCTTTTTCAGTTTGAATTAAATGATGGCCTACAACAAGTACCCCTTTTGTGTTTAACTTTACACCAATTGATTGTCCACCTGGAATAACTTTGAAATCTTTTAATACTCTCACATTTACTTTTTTCACTGGAAAACCAGCAAGCTGAAACACCATATCTGCTTCACCATTTTGATGAGAATTTACCATAAGTCCTTGTTTTTGTTCATTTGAACTTACTGTAAACACATGACGATCTGTAGATGAAGCTTTAAACACTGGTAATGAAGCTATTTCTGATTGTTGTCCTTCAAAAACAACAAGTTGCTTCGGAGATGAAATAAACGTCCGAAGCGGTTTAAAACACCCAATAAAAACTAAAGAAACAAGGAGAAAAATACCTATTATTTTGCGAAATCTTTCTAATTTCAATTTATTCACTCTCCTCGCTCCTACCCCACATTCAGCCTTTTGGCTTCACTTTTTAATCTCTCCTTGCAATGCTTTATTTATAACCGGAAGAATTAAGAAATCATCATTTGAGAAAAAAAGCTATCCATTACTGGATAGCCTCTGCTGTCTGTTTAAAATGATGCGCTTGCGTAAGTAATTCTTTCGCATGTTCTGTCGTTAAATCTGTAATTTCCACACCAGAAATCATTCGAGCTATTTCTGTTACTTTATCCTCCATAGTTAAAACGGTAACTGATGTAATTGTTCGATCATTTGCTACTTGTTTTCGAATAAATAAATGCGAATCCGCCATTGAAGCTACTTGAGGTAAGTGCGTAATACAAAGTACTTGTGAGTTTACTGATACTCGATAAATCTTTTCCGCAATAGCCTGTGCGACCCGGCCACTTACACCAGTATCCACTTCATCAAAAATAACAGATGCAACACCTTGATGCTTAGAAAAAATGCTTTTTAAAGCTAAAATAATACGGGATAACTCTCCGCCAGAAGCAACCTTTGAAAGTGGTTTTAGCGGCTCACCCGGATTTGTTGAAATATAAAATTCCACATGATCGTAACCATCCGCTGTAAGTCTTACCGGTGCTCCCTCCACGAGAGGCTCTTCTGCATTTCCTTCTCGCTTCATGATTCTCACTTCAAATTTTGTTTTTTCCATATATAATTCTTTTAATTCCTGATGAATGGCATTTGTAAGATGCTCTGCAAGTTCATGACGCATATTACTTAACAACGTTGCTTCTTTCAGAATAACACTTTCTAATTCCTTCAACTGTTTCTTCGTCGTTTCAATATGAACGTCTTTATTTTCAATCGTAAAAATTTCTTGTTCAATTTTATCAGCATACGCTAAAATCTCTTCTACAGTATTTCCATATTTTCTCTTTAGCATACGAATTTCATTTAAACGCGTTTCAATTTCGTCTAAGCGATTCGGATCATATTCCATCATATCGAGCTTTTCTCTTAGTTGATACGCAACTTCTTCTAATAAATAATAACTATTGGCAATGGAATCATGATTTTCTTGATACACTTCATCTAAATGTGTAATACTCTCCATTTGTCCCATTGCGCTTCGTACATTATCTAACCCTTGTCCGTCAGCACTTAACGAGCGATACGCGTCACCTAATGCTTTATAAATCTTTTCGAAATTAGAAATTTGCAATCGTTCTTCAGTTAAGTCATTTTCTTCATCCATCTTTAAATCAGCTTTACGGATTTCTTCATGCTGGAATTGAATTAAATCTAAGCGATGCGCCATTTGTTGTTCATTTTCACTTAACGATTTCAACTGTTTTTTTAATTTCTCATAGTCAGCATATACGTTTTGGTATATATCTAATTGTTTAACGATACGCTCTCCATCAAAATGATCGAGCATAAATAAATGACGTTCTTCATTCATTAAGTCTTGCGTTTCGTGTTGCCCATGAATATCAACAAGTGTTTTTCCAATTTCTTTTAATACACTAAGGGTAACTAGTTTTCCATTTACACGACATACACTTTTTCCGTTTGCAGCGATATCACGCTTCAAAATAATCATGCCGTCTTCTATTTCTATATCCAACTCTTCTGCTTTTTCAATACATGGATGCTTATCATCTTCCACATAAAATAGCCCCTCTATCTCAGCTTTTTCTGTTCCGTATCGAACAAATTCTGCTGAACCACGGCCACCTACAAGTAAACTAATCGCATCAATAATAATCGATTTTCCGGCCCCTGTTTCACCACTTAAAACCGTTAATCCTTTTTGAAAAGAAATATTTAATGCCTCAATAATAGCAAAGTTTCTAATCGATAATTCCGATAACAATGCCCCATTCACCTCGTTATAAACTAATCCCCTATGAAGGGCTTTTCTCAGTTCTTTATTCAAATAGTCATACTATATGTTTGTATGTATAAATTACTTTTCTAACCGCTCCATTGTACCAAACATTTGTTTTACGGGTCAATCCACCTATTTCCTAATTTTATTCAAAGAAAATATTATATTACAATTAAGAATTCACGTTTTTAACCAATAAAAATATCCTGTTCACTTTCCACTTTACAGAGGAAAGCAAACAAGATTTTTTTGTTACAGCATATTTAAGAAACGATCAGAGACAACACCTGTATCTTCAGGTGTACGGCAAATAATTAAGCAAGTATCATCACCACAAATGGTTCCGATGATCTCATCCCACTCTAAATGATCAATAAGTGCTCCAAGTGAATGAGCGTTACCAGGCAATGTTTTTAGCACAAGCATATGTCCTGCCGTGTCTAATTTTACAAATGAATCCACTAGATTGCGTTTTAATTTTTGTAACGGGTTAAATCGTTGATCTGCTGGCAAGCTATATTTATAGCGACCATCATGTAATGGCACTTTCACTAAGTGCAATTCTTTAATATCGCGCGATACTGTTGCTTGCGTTACATTAAATCCCTCATTACGTAGAATATCAACTAATTCATCTTGTGTTTCAATTTCTTTGTTCGCAATAATTTCCCTGATTTTAATATGGCGCTGACCTTTATTCATACATTTGCACCTCACACTATCTCTTACCATAGTTTAAACATTGGTATACTTCACTTATTTATGTTAACTTATAATTCGTTACTTGTACACAATTGTTTTTACAATCATTATACAATTACAACAAAAAGAGGAACAACATATGTTATTCCCCTTTCCCTTTTTGTTTTAGGACATCATGTGCCTCTGTAACTACTTGCTCAACAGAAACTGGAGAATGATTTTCGCCATTCTCACGTTCACCATGCCATTTCAGATGAATTAAAAATTCAATGTTACCATCCCCGCCCGTAATCGGTGAGAATGTTAAACCTTCTACGTCGTATCCTTCTTTTATAGCAAAGTCTACAATCATTTCTACGACAGCCTCATGTACTTTTCGATCGCGAACGATACCCTTTTTACCAACTTGCTCTCTTCCAGCTTCAAACTGAGGTTTAATTAACGCTGCTACATCCCCATTCGGCATAAGCATTGTTTTTAAAACTGGTAATATAAGTTTTAATGATATAAACGAAACATCGATACTAGCAAATTGCGGTAAACCACGTTCTAAGTCTGCTGGTGTTACGTAACGGAAGTTCGTTCGTTCCATTACGACAACACGCTCATCTTGACGCAATTTCCACGCAAGTTGATTGTACCCTACATCTAATGCATAAGATAATTTCGCTCCATTTTGAAGCGCGCAATCGGTAAAGCCACCAGTTGATGAACCAATATCTATCATAACTTTATCTTGTAAATCAAGATGAAATGTCTCTAATGCCTTTTCAAGTTTATAACCACCACGGCTTACATACGGCATAACTTGCCCCTTCACCGTAATCTCTGTATCTTGTGGGATTTTCTCTCCTGGCTTATCCAATCTCATCTCATTCGCATATACAAGGCCGGCCATAATGGCGCGTTTTGCTTTCTCACGTGTTTCTATAAGCCCTCGCTCTACTAATAGTACATCTACTCTTTCTTTTTTCGCACTCATTTGTTACGCCCTTTTTTGTTTTGATGGAATCATTGTATGAATACGGTCTACAACAGCATCTGTCGTTAAACCGATTTCTTCTAATAATTTTGTTACACTACCGTGCTCTATGAAACGATCTGGAATACCCATTCGTTCAACTAACGCACTATGGTACCCGTTCTCAGACGCAAATTCAACTACTCCTGTTCCAAAACCACCAATTAAGCAAGCTTCTTCAATCGTTAAAATTGGTATATTTTTTCCTAAGAGATCATGTAAATATGCTTCATCCATTGGTTTAATGAAGCGAGCGTTCACTACTTTCACTGAAACTCCAGCCTTTTCAAGACGCTCAGCCGCTTCCATTGCCATTGGTATTGTCGTACCAAATGTTAAAATAGCTGCTTGTGTACCTTCTTTTAACGTTTCCCATGAACCGATTGGAATCGCCTTTAATTCTTCATCCATATGAACGCCAAGTCCATTACCTCGCGCATAACGTAATGCGATTGGTCCATCTTCATATTGCATTGCCGTGTATACTAAATGTTGCCCTTCATTTTCATCTTTTGGCATCATAAGTACCATATTCGGCAAGTGGCGTAAGAATGAAATATCAAATACACCTTGATGCGTTTCACCATCTGCTCCTACTAAACCAGAGCGATCGATTCCGATGAAAACATTTAAATTTTGGCGGCATATATCATGAACAACTTGGTCATATGCTCTTTGTAAAAATGTTGAATAAATCGCTAAGAATGGTTTCATACCTTGCGTTGCCATACCCGCTGCCATTGTTGTAGCATGCTGTTCTGCAATACCTACATCAATCATACGATCTGGGAATTCTTTTTGGAATTTCTCAAGTTTCGATCCAACAGGCATTGCAGGTGTAATTGCAACGATACGCTCATCCGTTCTCGCTAACTTAAGTACTGTTTCACTAACAACAGCACTCCATGCTGGTGCAACTTCTTTCGGTTTAACGAAGTCACCTGATTCAATTTTATAAGGTCCTGTTCCATGCCAAGTGCCAATAACATCACTCTCTGCTGGTTTGTAACCTTTTCCTTTTTTCGTAATAACATGAACAAGCACTGGGCCTTTTGTTTTCTTTGCATATTGCAACGTTTCGAATAACTTTTCATAATCATGTCCATCGACTGGACCTAAATATGTAAAGCCTAACTCTTCGAAAAAGACACCGGATACTAGTAAATATTTAAGACTATCTTTTATTTTCTCTGCTGTCGCAGCAACTTTCCCACCGACAGCTGGGATTTTCTTCAAAATATACTCTAGCTCGTCTTTTACCCAATGGTATTTTCCTGCGGTACGTAGACGTCCAAGCACATTATGAAGCGCACCAACGTTTGGCGCAATTGACATTTCATTATCATTCAAAATAACAATCATGTCTGTTTTTTCATGTCCAATATGGTTCAATGCCTCTAAAGCCATTCCGCCCGTTAAAGCACCATCACCAATGATTGGTATAACATATTCTTTCGTTTTCTTTAAATCACGTGCTAGAGCCATTCCCATTGCAGCAGATAATGATGTCGAGCTATGGCCAGTTTCCCATACATCGTGCTCACTCTCACAACGTTTTGGGAAACCACATAGACCTTGATATTGCCTTAATGTGCCGAATTCTTTTGCACGTCCAGTTAAAATTTTATGTACATAGGATTGATGTCCTACATCCCATAAAAATTTATCTTTCGGACTATCAAATAATTTATGCAGAGCAATTGTGAGTTCTACTACACCTAAATTAGGCGCAATATGTCCACCTGTTTGAGAGAGCTCTTCAATTAAAAACTTACGAATATCCTCACTCAATCCCTCTAGTTCACTGATAGACATATCTTTCAAAAAACTAGGGTTTTGAATTTGCGTTAGATCCACATGGATCACTCACTTTCATTTCATAATCTGTCAACATGTCAAATATTATAAAAAACATTTACACAAAACAAGAAATTCTCTTTTTTTATTTTTCACCTTGTCCTGCTATTAACCAGTCTATTGCGCCCTAATCTTATTATAAACCATATTTCTTTAGGCGATGAAAAAAATAGCCGCTAACACGAAGTGATAACGGCAATGTAATCTACATATATTTTTGCCAATAACAAGAAAAGAAAAACCTTTTCCTACATTTATATCATAAAATGATGAATGACTCAACAAATGAAAACGCTGTTATATTAGTTATTACGTTTTGCAATCAAATCGCAAATAGATAGTAAATATTCATCTTGTAATTGCAAGGAACTAATAGCATCTTTTGCTTTTGCAATCGTTTCTTCTAAAATATCCTTTGCTCTATCTACAGTAAATAACGTCGTATATGTGCTCTTTTCGTTGGAAACATCACTACCAATCGGTTTTCCAATCTCTTCTTCGGTTCCTTCCACATCTAAAATATCATCTCGAATTTGGAAAGCTAGGCCGATATATTTTGCAAACTCAAGTAATTTTTCTTCCTGTTCTTCTGTGGCATTAGAAAGTATCGACCCTGCAAGTACAGCGAATTCAAGTAGTTTCCCAGTCTTATGCTTATGAATATACTCTAGCTCATCGATCGTAAGCTGTTTCCCTTCCGCTTCCATATCTGCTACTTGTCCGCCAACCATTCCCTCTGGCCCTGCCGCCTTTGCAAGCTCAAGAACAAGTCTTACTTTTTTCTCAGCAGAGATTTCCTTTTGTTCATATGCCATAATAACTTGAAAAGCATATGTCAACAAACCATCTCCTGCTAAAACTGCCATCGCTTCACCAAATACTTTATGATTTGTGGGCTTCCCTCTTCTTAAATCATCATCATCCATACAAGGTAAATCATCATGAACTAACGAGTATGTATGTATCATTTCAAGAGCACAAGCTGCACCTACACCAAGATTTTTTTCTTTACCAAACGCTTGTAATGTTGCAAATAAAAGTAACGGGCGGAGACGCTTTCCACCCGCTTCCAAAGAATATGCCATCGCTTCACGAAGTACATTTGGACATTGTAATTCATTTGCATAGCTTACAAGCTTCTCTTCTACGAAAGTTTTACTTTCTTTCAAAAAAGTATCAAAAGCAATTGTCACTATGCTTCATCTCCTAAAGCAGTAAACGGTTCAAGCTCTCCATCTTCCCCAAGAATAACTGCCATTTGTTCTTGTACGTTCTTCAACTTCTCATCACAAAGCTTAGATAATTCCATACCCTCTTTAAAATAAGAAATTGCTTCTTCTAAAGGTACGTCACCTTGCTCTAACTTAGAAACGAGGTGCTCAAGTTGCGAAATTGCCTCTTCAAAGCTTAATTTATTTTCCATTATTCAATTCACGCTCCTCTATTCCTGATACGCTACAATCTAGTATTCCATCTTGTAATTGAACTGAAACAGCATCTCCAAGGCTAACATCTTTCACACTTTTTAACACTTGCTTCTCTTCATCATATACAAGCCCGTACCCTCTCATCATTACTTTAAGCGGACTTAGCGCTTCAAGTTTTTGAGCAGCTCTTACAAAGGCAAATTCTTTCGTTTGGAGTAACGTTTGCATTTCACGTTGCAATTGCTTTTGCAATGTTTCAACTGCTACCTTCGTTTGCATAATTTTTTGAGATGGGTGGTGCTTCTCTAAATAAAATGAAAGCTGTTTTAACTGATTTACCTTTTTATCAATATAGCGCTCTTTCGCTAACACAAGCTGTTCTAACGCTCTATCCAATTGTTCTTCTTTTTGCTCATATACTTGTCTTGGATAACGGAACGCATAAGATTTTTGCAATACTTGTAGTTTTTCTTCTTTTTTATGTACTAACTCTCTCATTGCTCTTTGCAACCTTAGAGTTCTTTGTAATACCTTTTCTTGTAACTCGATAATATTAGGCGCTGCCAGCTCAGCCGCTGCAGTTGGTGTTGGTGCTCTTAAATCGGCAACAAAATCCGCAATTGTAAAGTCTGTTTCATGTCCTACTGCTGAAATAATAGGGATCTCACTCTTGAAAATAGCTCTTGCAACCATTTCTTCGTTAAACGCCCACAATTCCTCAATAGAACCTCCACCGCGCCCAACGATTAGGACATCTATCCCTTCCATTTCATTCGCTGTACGGATCGCTTGTACAATTGAGGGAGCTGCTGACTCCCCCTGTACAAGTACTGGAAACACAATAACATTTCCAATTGGATAACGACGTTTAATCGTTGTTATAATATCACGAATCGCTGCTCCTGTTGGTGACGTAATCACACCTATTGTTTTCGCATAAGGAGGGATTGTTTTTTTATAAACTTGAGAAAACAATCCTTCTTCCTCTAAACGAACCTTTAATTGTTCGTAAGCTAAATGCAGGTTTCCGACTCCGTCAGGCTGCATGTCTTGAATATAAATTTGATAAGAACCACTCGCCTCGTAAACAGAAATTTTCCCTTTCACGAGTACCTTCATCCCATTTTCAGGTCTGAATTTAATATTACGATTATGACCCGCAAACATAACCGCTGCGATTCTTGCATTTTCATCTTTCAATGTAAAATACATGTGGCCACGGCTATGATTTTTAAAGTTGGAAATTTCACCTTTTAACCAAACAGACTGTAAATGCGGATCATATTCTATTTTTGTTTTTATATAGCGTGTTAACGCTGTAACGGTTAAATATTGTTTCTCCATTTCTCTCTCCTCATAGCCGACTCAAATTATTTACAAACGACACCTGCACGCTTAGCCGATTCAACAGTATTATGAAGAAGCATTGTGATCGTCATTGGACCAACACCCTTTGGAACAGGTGTAATGTAACCTGCAACATCTAACACGTTGTCAAAGTCAACATCACCACAAAGTTTTCCTGTTTCTAAACGGTTTACACCAACGTCAATTACAACCGCTCCTTCTTTCAGATAATCAGCTGTTACCATTTTAGGTCGTCCTACTGCTACGATTAAAATATCAGCTAGCTTCGTTAACTCTTTCATATTTTGCGTCTTTGAATGACAGTATGTGACAGTTGCATTTTCATTTAAGAACAATTGTCCCACTGGCTTGCCGACAATATTACTTCTTCCAATTACTACAACATGTTTTCCCGAGATATCAAGATTTGTTTCTTTTACTAACTCTACAATACCATGCGGTGTACATGGAAGGAATGTATCTTGTCCCGTCATCATACGTCCCACGCTGATTGGGTGAAATCCATCTACATCTTTTTCTGGTGAAATTCTTTCAATGATAGCTTTTTCTTCAATATGTTTTGGTAAAGGTAATTGCACTAATATGCCATTAATGCGGTCATCTCCATTTAAGCGATCGATTTCAGCAAGCAAACGCTCCTCCGTAATTGTTTCAGGAAATTCAATTAGCTCTGAATAGATTCCTACTTGTTCACAGCCCTTTTCTTTTCCTTTTACATAAGAACGAGATGCTGGATCTTCTCCAACTAAAATAACTGCTAATCCTGGTACAATCCCTTGCTCTTTCAACTTCACAACTTCTTCTGTTAATTGTGCTCGTTTTTTCTCCGCAACTTCATTTCCTTTGATGATTACTGCTACCATTTTAAGATTCCCCCTTAAAGAAATTACAGTGTATCTTTTATATTAGATAAAACGCCGTTAATAAAACGACGAGATTCCTCATCCCCAAATGTTTTAGCAATTTCAATTGCCTCGTTAATTGTTACGTTGTGCGGAATTTCTTCCATATATTTCATTTCATACACAGCTACACGTAAAATACTGCGATCAACAATACTAATACGCTCAAGCTTCCATTTTTTTAAGTTTTGACGAATCGCTTCATCAATTACTTCTTTATTTTCTACAAAACCTACTACAAGTGATTCTAGAAACTCATTTGTTTCTTCACCTTCATCTAGCGTGTTTTCCACCGCTACTTTCGGTTCTAATTCACCTGTAATATCCATTTGATATAATGCTTGCATAGCTCTTTCTCTAGCCGTCCTACGTTTCATTGTAACTCTCCTTTATGCTTCAAGTCTTTCCTTATGCTTTGTTATATTATTATAATTTATAAGCCGTCAATTCACTTACTCTTACAGTTTTCATTGATTTTCCAACCTTATAATACAATGATAATAACACAATTTATCGTTTCACACACGGGTTACAAGGCTGAAAAATAATAAAAAGATTAACTTCAAGTTCCATATCTTATCACAATGTACGTTTTTTGGTAAAACGAAACATTTTCTTTTTTATTTCTCATTTTTTGAAATAGTATAATAATTAGAGGGTTGTAATTTGTGAAGAAACGAAACGATAAAAAAGATGCCTATGTTACTAGGCACCTTTTTCATTCTTACACTGGTTCGATTTCTGTTTTTTGTGTTTCGAATGTTACGCCAACGATGTGAACATTCACTTCTTTTGGCTCAAGCCCTGTCATTGTAAAGAGTGCTTGGCGGATGTTGTCTTGAATCTTTTGTGCAACAACTGGAATTGCTACGCCAAAATACATCACAACATAAAGGTCAACGATAATATCTTCGTTTGCTAATTCAACCTTTACACCTTTACCATGATTTTTCTTACCTAACTTCTCAACAACATCTGTAGCAAAATTACCACGCATTGCCGCTACGCCTTCTACCTCAGCAGCTGCAATACCTGCGATTACTTCAATTACTTCTGGTGCAATTTCTACTTTACCAAGAGTTGTATCTTGACCCATATCTAACATATGTTCAGCCATGAAAAAAACCTCCTTTAATGTATCACTGCGTCACAAGTTCATGCTCTTCCAAAAATTTCGTATTAAACTCACCTTTTACAAAATCAGGATGATCTAACAATTGCAAATGGAACGGGATTGTTGTATGTACGCCTTCAACGACAAACTCACTGAGTGCACGCTTCATTTTTGCAATTGCCTCTTCACGTGTTTTTCCGTGAACAATTAATTTAGCAACCATCGAATCATAGAAAGGTGGGATTGAATATCCCGGATATACAGCTGAATCGACGCGAATACCAAATCCGCCTGGTGGTAAGTACATTTCTACTTTACCTGGAGATGGCATAAATTTTTTGGCAGGGTTTTCCGCATTAATTCGGCATTCAATTGCCCAACCATTAAATTGTACTTCTTCTTGCTGTAACGATAACTTTTCTCCAGAAGCAACAAGAATTTGTTCTTTAATTAAGTCTACCCCTGTTACCATTTCAGTAACTGGATGCTCAACTTGGATTCTCGTATTCATCTCCATGAAATAAAAGCTTTTCGTTTTATATTCATAAATAAACTCAACCGTACCAGCACCTGTATAATCAACCGCTACCGCCGCTTTAACTGCCGCCTCACCCATCTGCTTACGCACATTTTCATCAAGTGCTGGTGATGGACTTTCTTCTAGTAGTTTTTGCAAGCGGCGCTGAATTGTACAATCACGCTCTCCTAAATGAATGGCATTTCCGTGTGTATCTGCCATTATTTGAATCTCAACATGGCGGAAATCTTCAACGTACTTTTCTAAGTATACACCAGGGTTCCCAAAAGCGGTACTAGCTTCTTGCTGTGTAATTTGAATTCCTTTTACAAGCTCTTCTTCATGGCGCGCAACACGAATACCTTTTCCGCCGCCACCTGCAGTCGCTTTAATAATAACAGGATACCCAATTTGATTCGCAAGTTCGATCGCTTCTTCGGTATTTTTAATAATTCCTTGTGAACCTGGTACAATCGGAACCCCTGCTTCTTTCATTGTATCACGAGCAACGTCTTTTGTGCCCATCTTTGAAATAGCTTCTGGACTTGGACCGATAAAAATTAAGTTACACTCACGGCATAACTCTGCAAAATCTGCATTCTCTGCTAAAAATCCGTATCCCGGATGAATTGCATCGCAGCCTGTTAACTTCGCAACACTAATAATGTTCGTCAAATTTAAATAGCTTTCTTTCGAAATCGTTGGTCCTACACAATACGCCTCATCAGCAATTTGTACGTGAAGTGACTCTTTATCTGCTTCTGAATAAATTGCGACTGTTTCAATATCCATTTCTTTACAAGCACGAATAATTCGTACAGCAATTTCCCCACGATTGGCTATTAATACTTTTTTTATCATCACAAAGACTCCCTTATTACGCTTTTACAAGAAATAGCGGTTGTCCATACTCAACAAGCTGTCCGTTATTAACAAGAATCTCAACAATTTCTCCATCTACATCTGCATCGATTTCGTTAAATAACTTCATAGCCTCGACAATACATACGATAGAATCTTTCGATACTCTATCCCCTACACTTACATATGGAGGCGTATCAGGAGAAGAAGAAGAATAGAATGTACCTACCATTGGTGATGTAATTTTATGTAGGTTTTCATTCTGAACAGCTTTTTTCTCTTCTTGTTTTGGCACTTCCACTTGTGCTGCCGCTACTGTTGTTTCAACTTCAACAGGTGCTACTGGTTGCACGGCTTGTTTTGCTACAGGTGCTTGCACCGCAACAACTTCATTACCACGCTTTTTCATTTTGATTGTCGTACCATCTTTTTTGTATTCAAATTCATCAATATTAGAGCTATCAATTAATTTAATTAATTCACGAACTTCTTGAATTTTAAACATGTAAAATCCACTCCCATACTCTTGTTTGTCCCGTTTTTACAGATTTCTCGTCACTAAAAACTAGATTGACTGTAAAAATACGATGTACTCTATTAGATCCTGCATTTCATTTACTAATAGAAATAGTTACTATTTCCATCTTACGATAAATTTTTTAAACATTCCAATTTATATTTCTTTATAATAAATCGAAATTCCTGTAAAAATGTTATCCCATTAAAAACTTAATACCTAGTAATAATACCAAGTTTCACATGAAATTGGCAAGACCACTTCCTAAAAAACATCCACTACTTATTCAAAACTGTACACAGTAACCCCCCACTCCCTCTCTACTCTTCGCCACATCTATAGTCAATAACGTATTTTTACCAAATATTATTTTTTTGTTTACACGTCGTTCATCATTCCTTCATATAAGAATAGTATGTTCAAAGTGTAGAAAATATATTGTATCGAGGTGTGGACATATGATATGGCTCATTCTCTTCTTACCTGCCGTAATGGTCTGGGCATTCGTTCTCTTCATCCACGTCAAATCCGGAAAAAGTAATCACCGCTACCATGAACCACTAATCTTTTACTCACAACGTATTTCTCCGTTCCGAGTTGAACATAGTAAAAACAATTACAAAGACGAAACAGAAAAAAGCTATCGAAAATGATAGCTTTTTTTCTATTATTATTTTTACCCCACTGATTAAAATTTCACTTTATCTAACTATTTTCAAACAATCCGAGTCTTAAAAACGAATAATCCGCGGAGGATTTCCCCACGGATTATTCGTTTTATTTTGTTGGTGGATCAAATTTTACACCTACATCTTTTGATCCGCCTTCACTTCTTACAAGTTGTATAATTTTATTCGCTTCTTTTTGTGAATGTTTTGCTGCTTTTACAGTCACTTTAATGTCAGTTCCATCAGCTCTTACAAGGGCATCTTTATATCCACCTTGAGATTTAATTACTGTCTCAAGTAATTCTTGCTTCGTTTCCATTGTCGTAATGGCATCAAAATTTTCTTTCGCTTTATTTTTTTCTGTTGCTGAAGCTTTTGTTGAACTCATCACTTCTTGTAATTTTGCTTTTTGTTCACTTCGCTGATCTTCCATTTGCATACGTAATGCTGTGAAATTTTCATCACTTGATTGAACTGTTACGTTAGCTTCTTTTTTGCTTGTTTCTTTTGTAGCACTCTCTTTTTTATCTGTTTCTTTGTTTGTTTCTTTATTTGATGTTTCCTTGCTTGTATTCTCTTTTTTTGGCGTTTCTTTAGGTGCTTCATTTGTTACTGCTTTATCAGTACCTTGTTTTTCTTGTCCAATCTTTTCACCTGTTGCCGGCGATGCTGTATTCATTTTTTCTGGAGTTGTTACGTAATACACAGATAGTACAACAACTAAACTCAACATCGTTAATAGCCAAACCGTTTGTTTTTTTAACACTTTATTTCCTCCCTATCAATTTTTCGGTGATACTGAAACGCGATGGGCTGGTACATCTAGCAGCCGTATGACAGCTTCTTTTACCATCGCTTTAACTTGTATATTATCCACTCCCTTTGCTACGACAAGAACACCTCGCACTTTCGGTTTCTCTGTTCGTAAAACAACGGGAGTTTCTTTATCCCCTTCACGTATAATGACTGTCTTTTCATCAAGAGACTCATCTTCTACTTCCCTCTTGCCACCTGTTTTATCTGTTTCACCTGTTGTTTGTGAACGTTTCACTGTATTTTTTTCTAATATTTTTTCCTCTGATGAGTCCAAATTCACATTAATCGTTACATCTTTTACTCCTGCTATTTCTTCTAAGGCTGCTTTTAATTCTTGCTCATACGCTTTTTCATATTTTTCTACATTTGACATATTATCATTATTTTTTTGTCCAAAAGTTGGTACGTCTTTTTCTTGGTTTTGAGTTTTTTGTTCTTTAAATACAGGTACTTCTTCTTTTTTACTTGAAAAAAAACTACTAGAAAACATAAGCAACATTCCAAGTATGAGTAGGACAAGTAAGAACTTAGGTGTTACCTTTTTTCCCTTCTCATTACTTTCTTTTTCATCTCCATTCAATAAGTTTCGAAAAAATGAGAACTTCGAATTTTTATCTTTATTGTCCATTTACTCTACCTGTCCTCCCTTCCATTTGAACTTGGATTTGTTTATTCTCTAGTTGCCACCTGCTTGAAAAGAAGTCTTTCATTTCTCCATTCATTTCCTCTACTTTTTTCGGTGGTTCTTTCGTGTTAATTTCAACTGGTTTTACTGTTTCGATTGCATCATTTTTACTACGCTCTTTTTCTTTCAACGTCACAACAACAGATTGAATATCTTTCGCTGACTTTACTTCCGCTGTACTTTCCGCTGCGACTATTTGTATTTCAGAGACTGACATACCATACTGTTTCTCAAACTCTTTTCCTACTTCTTTTTTCATTTTGGTAGCCATCTCTTCTAAACTATATGCACGTGTTAGAGCTTGTATTTCTTTTTTCTTCGAATCTATTGAATTTTTTACAGATCCTTCTGCTACGTACTTCCCTTCATTAAAATTTGCGATTACTTCATTTACATCTGTTTGCAATAGTTTAAATAGAGGCGTTAAAATTAAAACAACTAATAATAGACTTACAACGAATTTAACGTACTTTTGCAAATTAGAATTTGGAAGAATAAGATGAAGCATTGTCGCTAAGAGTAAAAAAACGATAATATTTCTAATCCACTCTGTAACAAATTGCATACTCTTCACCTCCTACCGCATCATAAGTGTAATATTCCCCGCAGCAATAATAATTGTGATACTTAAAAAGAACATAAACGATACGATAGCTAAGCAAGCAAATACATAAATAATGCTCCGTCCAATGATATCTAAACATTGAATAATTGCTCCGCCGCCAACTGGTTGCAATACTGCTGCTGCGAACTTATAAATAAATGCAATGCAAAAAATTTGAATCGCTGGAAAAGCGACAATTAAACATAGAATGACGAGTCCGATAATTCCGACTGTGTTTTTTAATAATCCCGACGCACTAATAACTGTATCCGCCGCCTCTGTAAACATTCTTCCTACTACGGGAATAAAGTTTCCTGTTACAAATTTAGCTGTTTTCACAGCAATTCCATCAGCAACAGCTGTCGCTGTTCCTTGTACAGATAATACGCCTAAAAAAATCGTTAAAAAGATACCGATAATCCCGACGCTAACGTTTTGCAGAAGCTTGGACAATTTCGTAACTTTATATTGATCACTCATCGTACTTACAATACTTAATATCGTTGCAAGTAATAAAAGTGGTAGAACGATATAATTCATCAAAAGCCCACTCGTATTCATTAAGAAGATGATAATCGGATGAAAAAACGATACGGATACAACACCACCGCCTGTCGCTATGAGTGCAAGCAAGATAGGCAATAACGCTAATATGAAATCTACCATTGTTTGTATCGTTTCTCTTGCATATGTCATAACGACATAAAAGCTATTTAAAGCGAAAATAATCAGTACCATATATACAACTGCATCGGCTATTTTGCTTACGCTACTCTTTGAAAATGCAGATTGCAGTGATTGCAACAATGCACTAAAAATTGTGAGCATAATGAGCGTTCCGAGTAGTTTCCCATTTGCAACAAGTTCGTGAAATAAGTACTTTAATAAACCTAGCATCCACTCTTTTATAGAGATTTCTTTTTCTCCCTTTACAAACTCCATAAAGCTACCTTTTTGACTCTCTGGTAAGTAACCTCCATATTTTGTAACAAGCCCGTCCCAAAATTGCTTCACATCTTCAATTCCGAGCTTATCCAATTGTTGATCAACGACGTTTGTCTCTACAGGAGAAGCTTGTACAACAACCGGTAAAGAAAAGAAAAGGAAGCAAGCAAATAGCAGCTTAGCTCCAAACCCCCTCAACATTCACTCCCCCTTATCCCGTCGGTAAAAATCCGAGAATAGTTTCAATTACAACCGTCAAAATAGGGATTGCCATAACGAGAATTAAAATCTTTCCAGCTAATTCAATTTTCGAAGCGATTGCCCCCTGCCCTGCATCCTTTGTAATTTGCGCTCCAAACTCAGCGATATAAGCAATCCCAATAATTTTTAGCAACGTTTCTACATATACGTTGCTAACTTTCGCTTCACTCGCTACTCTCTCAATCATTTGTAAAATAGCGTGAATTTGATCAATTAAAAGAAGGAACATTACGCTACCTACGAACACAATAAATAATGACGTAATGCTAGATTTATGCTGATTCAATACAGCTGCTAAAAACGTAGCAACGAGGCCTAATCCGACAATTTGTATAATTTCGATTCGAACCGCCCCCTTTACTGGAAGAGAAAGACACTTTTAATCTTGTCGAATAGTGTATTAATTAAAAATGCGACATGAAATAAAATAACGACAAAACCGACGAGGATAACCCAATTTGCAATATCCTCACGCTTTAATTCTTTTAGTACAGTATGAATGAAAGCTAAAACAATGCCGATTCCGGCGATTTGAAATATTAATCCAACATCAATGGACATCGCCTTTCTCCCCCCTATAGCAGTAAAATTACGATAAGTAGCCCCGCTAGTACTCCTAAGCTCTTAATCATCTTTTCATATTGCAGCTGTAATGCTTTCGCTTCTTCTTCTTCTCTCTCTAAATGTGTAATACATAACCGAATATGTTTTTGTTGTGATTCACGATCATGTTGTCCGAGCGTTTCACCAAATTGCTGCAAAATCTCATACTCAGTTTGTTGAAATGCTGTTAGCTTCCAATTTTCTTTCAAACTATCTATCCAAGCTTCTCTAACTGTTTGTTCTCCACTTTCTAGCCTGCTAGCGAAACTTTGAAATATCCAATTTAACGGCTTCGGCATTTGTTTCACTAATCGCTCAGCGGCTTCAGACAATGGTGTATGCCCATACATAATTTCTGCCTCTAATGATTGCAGTGCCGCTTTTAATAATCTAAGTTGCCTCGGTCTCTCACTGTATCTTTTGGCGTATGAAAACCCGAAAAAGGTGCTGACCGCAACGATTAACACTGCACCAAATATTTTCACCATACGCCCTCAGCCTTTCTATGAGGTAATACCGGTTTTCCATATTTATCTTTCACTTGCATAACTGTTCCTGGCCCTCTTGCTTTTGACAATTCCACAAACCTATCAAAAATGCCGAGCTCTAGCACTGCCTTTAATGATGGGCGTTTCACAACATCATCATAGGAAAATCCATGTGCACTTATAAAAAGCTGAACCCCTGCATGTACAGCCTCCATAATTGCTTCACTATCTTCTTTACGACCAATTTCATCCACAATTAATATATCTGGGCTCATAGAACGGATCATCATCATCATTCCTTCAGCTTTTGGACATGCATCTAACACATCTACTCGTGTGCCAAAGTCATATTGCGGGATGCCTTTCACACAGCCAGCAATTTCTGACCGTTCATCAACAATCCCGACTTTACAAGAAGGAATTTTCGAAGTACTTACACCTTGACTCATGCAACGCGCTACATCTCTTAAAAGTGTTGTTTTTCCCGTTTGTGGCGGGCCAATTACCATCGTGTTTAACCATCGTGATTCATACAAATACGGTAAAAGTGGTTCAGCAATGCCTATTTTTTGACGAGCAATACGAATATTAAAAGAAGAGACATCTCGAATCATTTTCACTGTGCTTTTTTCTGTAATAACTTTTCCTGCTAAGCCTATTCTATGCCCACCTCGGAGTGTCACATACCCACGCTTTAATTCTTCTTCCATTGTATAAATTGAGAAGTGACTTAACTTATTCAATAAGTAAATAGCATCCTCTGCTGTAACGATATAGTCATAAAAAAACACTTCACCTTGAGCAATACACTCTAGCGGTCTTCCAATTCGAACACGGATTTCCTCTAGAGCATCGTACTGCTTACAATTTTCCACTAACTGCTTCATCGTTTTTGGTAAAACTTCTAATACTTCTTTCATCATCTTCGCCCCACTATACTCGACTTACTTATTTCAACAACGCGATAAAAATACAGCCAATTCCAAGCGCTAGAAAAAAGAGTTTCAAGAAAGAGATCTCACTTGCCACACTCGCTATGCCTATTGTCATTGTTAAAATTAATACGGTCGGTCCAACAAACGCCAACATACCATTTATAAACAATGCTTTCTTCGCATCATTCACATAAAGCATAAGCAAAGCGGCGAATATTTCCGCGCTACCTGAAAACAACCGAAGCAGCCCCATTACAAGCACAGATGTTTCCATTGCCGCTAGCCACTGTTTCATTCTCCCACCTTCTCCCATAACGGTTACTAGTGCTGCACTCCAAAAAAGAATATATTTGTACAACCATATGCAGAGGTTGTCTATTTCAGAATTAAAAACATAATTTTTATCTACCGCCTATAATAATTTGAATATTCTTAATAATTATGGTATTTTATGGTATATTTATTGAAAAGGAGGGAAAATAATGCAACGAGTTACTTTATTACCACTCGATTTCCGGTATGCAAATGTGATTTTCAAGCTATCAAGTGATCCACATGTAAAAAACGCATTAGGAATAAAAGTAGAAACAATCGAAGACACGAAAGCATTCCTTCTTTTCGCCATAGAAGAAGAACGCCAAAAGAAGTCTTTATCGAGAGTGATTGTAAATGAAGAGAATGAAATAATTGGTCTCACCACACTTAAACATATTAATTACGAGAAGAAACAATCTCACATTGGTAGTTGGCTCGGCTATCCGTACTGAGGAAAAGGATATAATGAGGCTGCTAAAAAAGAAATTTTTAAGATTGCTTTTTTAGACTTACAACTTTCCTACGTATTTGCTGGTGCTAAAACGAATAATATTCGCTCGTTAAAAGCACAAGAAAAACTCCCTTATATTTCATTGCATGTGGAAGATACGTTCCCTGATGAACATTCTGCCTTAGAGAATGAAGTAAAATCTTCTTGTGTACTACATGTTGTGTCACGTGAGAACTTTCTCAATTGGCTAGACCTACAAAAGGAGGAGGAAAAATATGAAGATATTGAAAATTAGTTTAACCGTTGTAGTAGAAGTAGCTCTTATTTATCTTTTTTCATTATTGGTCGGTTGGTCATTTATGGAGGCCTTTTTTCTTGGTAGTTTAGCGATATTCGGGGCAATCTGGCTCATTGCTTTAAATATAAATCAAAATAACAACATTGATCACACTATATATAAAACAGGTACGGTAAAACCTTTTCAAATGACATGGGGTCCTTACACAACAGGCGCTGCTAGTCTTACGGCTTTCAGTTTTATAATAACCACTATTCATTATCTGCCCTATTTTCTATAAAAAAAGCACTCGTGATAATCACGAGTGCTTTTCTACTATGCACGAGAAACGTATTTACCTTCACCAGTGTTGATGATAAGTGTTTCTCCTTCGTTAATGAAGATTGGTACTTGTACAACAAGGCCAGTTTCTAATGTAGCTGGTTTTGTTACGTTAGAAGCAGTATCACCTTTAATACCTGGCTCTGTTTCTGTAACTTGTAATTCAACTGTGTTTGGAAGTTCAACACCAAGTACTTCGCCTTGGTAAGTCATAATAGATACTTCCATGTTTTCTTTTAGGAATTTAAGCTCGCGCTCGATTTGTTTTTCACCAAGTTCGATTTGCTCATAAGTTCCGTTATCCATAAATACGTGAGCCTCACCGCTTGCGTATAAATATTGCATACGACGGTTTTCGATGTGTGCTTTTTCTACTTTCTCACCTGCACGGAATGTTTTCTCTTGAACAGAACCTGTGCGAAGGTTACGTAGTTTAGAACGAACGAATGCAGCACCTTTACCTGGCTTTACGTGCTGGAAATCAAGTACTTGCCAAAGGCCATTATCCACTGCAATTGTTAAACCTGTACGAAAATCGTTTACTGAAATCATGTAAAAAAATCCTCCTGTATGTTACAAAATAATAAGTTCTTTTGGTGATTTCGTAATTACTTCATTACCTTCACTTGTTACAATGATATCATCTTCAATACGTACGCCGCCAATACCTGGAATATAAATACCTGGTTCTACTGTTACAGCCATACCTGGTTCAAGTACTGTATCAGAACGGAATGCTAAACCTGGTGCTTCATGGATTTCAAGACCGATTCCATGACCAGTAGAATGTCCGAAGTATTCACCGTATCCTTTTTCCGTTATGTAATCGCGCGTTAACGCATCCGCTTCACGGCCAGTTAAACCAGCTTTAATACCGTTCACACCACGTAATTGTGCTTCTAAAACGATATTATAAATTTCTTTCAATTTATCAGATGGTTCACCAACTGCTATCGTACGAGTAATATCAGAGCAATATCCTTTGTAATAAGCGCCGAAGTCTAATGTAACGAAATCTCCTGTTTCTATCACTTTTTCAGATGCCACGCCGTGCGGTAATGCCGAACGAAGACCTGAAGCAACGATAATATCAAACGAAGAAGATGTTGCTCCTTGTTTTCTCATGAAAAATTCAAGTTCATTTGACACTTCAATTTCAGATACTCCCGGGCGAATGAATGATAGAATATGTTCAAAGGCAGCATCTGCAATCTGTGCAGCTTCCTTTAATATCTTAATCTCTGAATCAGTCTTTATCAAGCGTAACTTTTCTACAAGCCCAGAAGTTGGGATAAATTCAGCATCGATTGCTTCTTTATGCGCTGAATAAGAACTATATGTAAGAGTATCTTGCTCAAAGCCAAGCTTTTGAATTCCTAATTCTTTCACTTGCTTTGCAACTTCATCAATGATTAGTCCTGCATGCTGTACAATCTCGTATCCAACCGCTTGTTTAGTAGCTTGCTCTACGTAACGGAAATCTGTAATAAATTGAGCACGGTTTTTCGAAAGGAGTACAACACCAGCTGTTCCTGTGAAGTTAGCCATATATCTACGACTATGTTCATTTGTTAACAAAATACCGTCAATACCAGCCTCATCAAATGCACTTCTTAATCTTTCGATTTTCTCCATTACTTTATGCCTCCCTCAATTTCTCCATTAATGCAAATAACGCTAACTTATAGCCATAAAAACCAAATCCAACAATTTGTCCCGCACAAACAGCTGCCGTCACAGATTCGTGACGGAACGACTCACGCTGGTGAATGTTAGAAATATGTACTTCAATAACAGGAATCGAAATGCTTGCAATTGCATCTCGAATCGCATAGCTATAATGCGTAAATGCTCCAGGATTTAAAATGATCCCTTCATATATATCTTCCGCCTCATGAATACGATCGATAATCGCACCTTCATGATTCGATTGGAAACATTCTAACTCTACTCCCATTGTTTCTGCTTCTTGCTTCATATCTGCTTCAAGTGTCGCTAGCGTGCCCTTTCCATATACATTTACCTCTCTGACACCGAGGCGATTTAGGTTAGGACCGTTTACGAGGAGTACCTTTTTCATATGCTTAAAACTCCTTAATATTAAATGTCTATATAACATTTTAACATAGGAGTTACTTGTTTGAATAGTTTGTCTTCTCTTCCCCTTCTCGCTCGGCTTTATTGGTATTTACTGCGTAAGAAACAGAGTATGCTATAAACACACCATACAATATAAAGATGCATATTGTCGTCACAATTGTTTCTTTCGGTAAATGGAGTGCACTTTTAATAGCAGGTGCTATTAACCCTACTCCGAAAAATAGTAACGCCCACCAAAATAGACCATAAATCATCCCTGGAAGAATCCCTTCAAACTTTGCCAAAAACGCTTTATACAAAAAGGCAATTAAAATCGAAAGTAGTCCCATACAAACAATTCCTGACACATTTCCCCATACCCCTTCTTTCCAGCTTCCAAAGGCAAATGGTAAAAGTAAATAGTTCGGCCCCGCTTCTGTAAATGAAAATATATGAAGGAAATACCATATCCCTCCCCAAAACAGTCCACCAAATAAACCAATTTGTACAAAATTCCTTGTTCCTAATTGTTCTTGACTCACATCGACACCTCCGCTCAATAGTATGCCCGAAACTATTTTGAACCATGTTTAAATACTGCGAAATTTGTCTATAAAAAGAATAAGAAATGTCCGACTCTCGTAACATTTTTCCTTGTCATCTACTTGTATTTGTCGATAAAATAAAGGAAACTCGGTGATTGTCTTATTTCAAAACGACAGAACCCAGTATGACAATTGCCTCTTTTTCTACATAAGAGAGAAACAAATACAGGTTGGTGTTAATAACATGGCAGAAGAGTCAAAACAAATATATGGCGGGCAAGCAGTCATAGAAGGAGTTATGTTTGGCGGTAGAGAATATACTGTTACAGCGGTTCGTCGTAAAGATAAATCGATTGAATTTTATCGATTACCACGCGTTCGTAATAAAGCATTATCTATCCTAAAAAAAATTCCATTTTTACGAGGGATTGCCGCTATTGTGGATGCAAGCGCGAACGGGGCAAAACATTTAAACTTTGCTTCAGAACGATTTGATGTTCACCCAGAAGAAGACGAACAAATTGCAAATAAAAAAGAAGAACAATCGAAGTTAACGATGGTATTAGGAGTTGCAGCTGTTGGCGTTTTATCTTTCATATTCGGTAAAGTCATTTTTACAGCAGTTCCTGCATTACTAGCTGAATTAACGAGACCGATTTTCCCATCTCATACAGGGCAAATCATTGTCGAAAGTGTCATTAAGCTCATGCTATTATTGAGCTATATATACTTTATTTCTTTAACGCCACTCATTAAGCGGGTATTTCAGTACCATGGTGCGGAGCATAAAGTAATTAATGCCTATGAGAATAATCTTTCATTGACTGTAGAAAATGTTCAAAAACAAACTCGCCTTCATTATCGTTGTGGCAGTAGCTTCATTATATTTACAGTCATTATTGGAATGTTTGTTTATTTCCTTGTCCCTACAGATCCACTTTGGGCCAGAGTGGTAAACCGAATTTTATTAATTCCAGTCGTTCTCGGCATTTCTTTTGAAGTGTTACAATTTACGAATCGATTACGCGATATTCCAGTATTACGCATACTTGGATATCCCGGATTATGGCTACAACTATTAACAACGAAAGAACCAACAGATGATCAAGTGGAAGTAGCCATTGCATCGTTTGAAGAATTATTACGTTTAGAAAACAAACAATAATTATTTAAAAATGGTGTTCAACTCCTTTCCTCATCGTTAATATACTAATTTTAATATATGTTTTTAGGAGGTGTTCCTTATGAACGGTCGTTCGTTTACTTTCGCTATATTTGTGCTTATTATCGGATTAGCAATATTCGGCCTTGTTTCATCTGTCATTACAGATCCAATGGGAGTGTTAAGAAATATTGGTATCATGTTGGCTGTCGTTGGTATCTTTTATTTACTCTACAAAATGTTTACAAACTCTAGTGGTTCTGCAAATTCGCAAAGCTCATATAAGCGTGCTGCAAAACAATCGAGCCGCAAACATGGGAAACAAAATGTAGCACCCCTAAGCAATTCTTTCTTTAAATCAAACGCTTCTAATGACAAAGGGAAAAAAGGCACTCCTTCCACTTTGAAGCGTAAAAGAAAACAATCTCATTTAACTGTCATTGAAGGTAAAAAGACAAAAAAGAAAGACCGTGCTTCCTTTTAGGAAATACGGTCTTTTTTTATACTTTGAAGCACTTCTTTCAAACTTTTATCTTTCATACTTTCAATTCGAAGGTGATGATTTTCAAAGGGTAAATTCCGTGTTACATCATTCGGTACAACAACACACGTTAACCCTGCCGCAATCGCTGCTTTCAATCCGTTTAATGAATCCTCAAATACAACAGCTTCAGACGGATCAATCCCTAACTCTTCTATTGCAATTTGATAAAGTGCTGGATCTGGTTTTACCTTTTCAACATCTTCTCTCGTTTTAATGACTTCAAAATAATCTCGAATTTGTAGCTCTTCCAAAAAAGGAATAACCCATTCTCTAGATGAACTAGAAGCTAATGCGATTTTTAATCTCATTTCTTTCGCTTCTTGTAAGTATTCTTTTACCCCGTCACGAGCTTCTGTTATTTTCATTTTCTCTTTATGTAAAGTTTTCACTTTTTCTTTTAATACATGCTTGTTAAACTTCTCTTTTAATTGCTCATTTAAATATGCATACAGTACATCATCTGTCGTTCCAATACATTTTGCAAATTCTTCTAAAGGTAACTCCCCGCCATACTCACGAACGGCGTCTCTGAAAGAGTGAAACCATATTGTTTCTGTGTCCACAATTAATCCATCAAAATCAAAAATAATTGCTTTCATAATTCTCCCATCCTTTTCAGTTGAAATAAAAAAGGAAACGACATACGTTCCCCTTAATTACTTTTCTCTTCATTTGCTTTTTGAACACCACGAAGGGTTTCCACTCGAACCTCATCTTGTTCAAAGTATTGCACTAAATCACCAATGCGGTCAATTGCTTCCCAGCTTAAATGATGTTCAATTCCTTCTACATCATTGTAAATTTTACTTTCATCCACACCGATAATACGCATAAATTGCTCTAGCAAGTCATGACGGTATACGAGACGTTCTCCGATTTTTTTACCTTTTGATGTTAATACAAGCCCTCTATATTTTTCATAAATTAGATATTCATCTTTGTCTAATTTTTGCACCATTTTTGTTACAGAGGATGGATGTACACTCAGCGCTTCAGCAATATCAGATACGCGGGCATAACCCTTTTCATCAATCAACAAATAAATTTGTTCAATATAATCTTCCATACTAGGGGTAGGCATCGGTTTCCTCCATCCAATTTCATTTTGCTCATTCCGTACGAAGCAATCAATAAAATGATACACCAGAAAGAATAACGTGACAAGTTGAAAACAAGCCTAAATATATAAAACAAAAAAGAATCTGTATTTGTATACAGACTCCTCTTAAGTAAAGTATTGTATTTCTGCATCAGGAAAAAACTCATATATATATCCTCTTATTGTTTCTTCCAATACTTCCGCATCATCTTTTTTATATACGTATTTCCCGATGCCGTATCGTCCCCATTTATATTTACGCTTCTCTTCATCCATTTCAAGCTTCGTACTCGGATAACGCTCCTGAATGACCTTTTTTGCTGGTTTTGTAAAGCGATGTTGAATTAATTCAAATGTTAAATTCGGTATGGACAAATCTTTTAGTGCATTGTACAGTCGTTCAAATAATTCACGGTATCCTTCTTCCCATCCTTCATGCATATAAAGTGGCGCAACTATAAAACCAAGTGGATAATCAGCACCTGCTACTTTACGTGCTGCTTCAATACGCTCTTCAAAGGGTGACGTCCCCGGCTCAAAATTTTTAATCACATACCGTGAATTAATACTAAACCTGAAACGAGTTTTCCCGTTATGTTTTGCATCTAACAAATGATCAACGTGCGAATATTTCGTAACGAAACGTAAACGCCCATGCTCACTTTCTCCAATAAATTCGATTGCCCGCTTTAATGCATGTGTTAAATGATCGATCCCAACGATATCTGATGTACAAGCAGCTTCAAACCTTGTTATTTCAGGTGCTCTTTCATCCATATATTGCTGTGCCTTCTCAAATATTTCATCAAGATTCACATACACGCGAACGTAAGGCTTACTCCCAAGTGTCGTTTGCAAGTAACAATAATGACAATGTCCCATACATCCTGTTGCAAGTGGAATTGCATATTCAGCTGACGGTTTTGACGTATCAAACTTTAATGTCTTCCTCACCCCAACGACAAGCGTCGCTTTTGCATTACGATACTTTTGCAAATCATTTTCACCCGGCAAATTTCGAATTTGATTATGGGATGTCGTTTCACGAATCTCTAATCCCATCTTCGTAAACTTCTCATATAGCTCTTTTCCAAGTGGATATTCAAGTGCCTTCGGTTCAAAGTAAACGAGTTTTGGCATAAATGGTTTCATACGCTTCCCTCCTCTCGTTAGTATGGGGAACATAGAAAAATTAAAACGCATTAAAGTTTTCCACCTCAGTAACTTGCGTTGCAAGTTACTGAATGTTACAATTCGGATAACAGCTACCTTGCACAGCAAGTTACCTGAGTAAAAGGTGGTGAAATCATGCACAGCCAAATGTTAAAAGGTGTACTCGAAGGCTGCATCCTATACATCATTTCACAAGAAGAAGTGTACGGATATGAACTGAGTACAAAATTAAATAAACACGGATTTACATTCGTAAGTGAAGGAAGCATATATCCGTTATTGTTACGTATGCAAAAAGAGAAATTGATTGAAGGAACATTAAAAGCCTCCTCACTTGGGCCAAAGAGAAAATATTATCACGTAACGGATAAAGGATTAGAACAGCTTGAAGAATTTAAACAAAGCTGGGGAATGGTTTCAACAACGGTGAACAATTTATTACAGGGGGAGTGATGAGGATGGAAGCGAAAGATTTAATCGAACTAAATAACGAAAAGCGTAAATTATTAACTACAGAAAATGAAACCGCCTATAGTGACATGTTAATATACATTCGCTTAGCTAAAGTACCAGAATACCACGCGGAAGAATTGCTAATCGAAATTCTCGATCACCTTATTGAAGCCCAGCAAGAAGAAAAAAGTGCTTATGACATTTTTGGCGACGACTTACAGGCATACTGTGACGAACTAATTGCTGCCCTACCGAAACAAAGCTTATGGGAACAATTATCGATTCCTTTATTTATAACTAGTTACCTGTTAGCAATATATTTTACTGTTTCTTCCGTAATTGCATTGGTATTTCCCTTATTTTCAAATGAAGGACGTTTTAAATTTGTACACATCGATTTCATTTATCTGCTTGCATTTATATTGTCCGTACATCTTATGATACGTTTTGTTTTCGATTTTATAAATACTGATTTATTTAAAAATAAAACAACTATTTGGAGGCATATTGGAGGATTTTTCATACGCCATAGCCTATGGATACTATTAATCGGTATTTCCTTTTTATTTATGAAACAGCCCTATACTACATTACAAATCTCACCTTGGATTGGCGCTTTACTGGCTATCTCTTGCTATGCACTATACAAAATCTTCTTCAAAAGAGAATATTTAGACTTTAAAAAGGAGTAACGATACGATGACCGAAAAAGAAATGGTTCAGTTAAACAATGAAAAAAGAAAGTTATTAACAGCTGAAAACGAAGCTGCTTATGGTGATATGCTTATTTATTTACGCCTTACTAGCGTTCCACAAAAACAAATGGAAGAATTACTTTTAGAAATATTGGATCATCTTTTAGAAGCGCAAGAAGACGGTAAAACTGCACATGACATTTTCGGAGAAGATTTAAAAGCGTACTGCGATGAATTAATTAAGTCTTCGGAACATCAAAATTCTTTCCAACAAGCTGCCGTTATTGGGTTTGCAGTTAGTTTATTATTAGCTGTTCAAATTGGATACGATACATTCACTACTCTTATGCAAAAATTATTTTCAAATACAAACACTTCAGGAATTCCATTTAGTATTCCTGGAACAATATTATCTGCTATTGTTTTAGCAATTGGCGCTTTCATAACTTTTTCTTTATTTAGACGTTTTTCTTTTACAATAATGGTTTCCTGGAAACAAAAAGTACTCCTCTTATTATCAGTATTTATACCTTTTATCTTATCAGTTTTTTCAAACGTATTTTTCAAAACACGACCATACTTATTTTATAATTTGTCTATTTTGCAAGGTGCCCTTGTTACACTTTCTTTTTATATTTTATACAAATTTTTATATAAAACATCTAAATTTTAACAGCCCTTCAACAGGCTGTTTTTCTTCTGTCTAATTTTACAAATTGAAAAATTTCATAAAGAAAATAAGAAAAATGCAAAATAATTAAAGTTAATTGTTGACGTGATGCTTTTATTATCGGTATCATAAATCTTCGTGAGCAATTATTTTTCGTTATACGATTTTTTTATTATTACTGAATTTTTGAGAGGAGAAATTAGATGTCAGTTAAGAAGAAAACGCAAGTACGCACCGGCAAAATGGTACGTGAACTAATGTTAGCAGACGAAGATGTAAATGCTTCGCTAATTATGGTATATAGTGAAAACGGTGTAAACGCAGAAATTAAAATCGAGGGCTTAACGCCGAAATGTAACGAAGAATTATTTTTGAGCGGAAACGTGGATTGGAACAAGAGTGTTATTTATAAAATTGTTGATTTCACTGGAAACGCTGAAGTTGGTAAAGTTACATTAACAGCGATGAACAAAAATAATGTTTCTCTAGAAATAGAACGCGTTATGTGGAGTAAAGAAAATAAAGAGGCTGCTGAACAAGAAGAAACAGTTGTAGAAGCTACTCCGAAAAAAGAAGTAATTGTAGAAGCTCCAAAAGCAGTTACACCTGCTCCAAAGCCTGTTACACGTGTGGAAACACCTGCTATAGCACCAACACCTAAGCCTACTCCGGCACCGAAGCCAGTAAGTGTAGAAGCAGCTGTGGAATTATCTACTCCAGCACCTGTGAAACGAGAAGTACCAACTCCAGTTACAAAGCAAGAGACAACGCCGGTCGCGCCTGCAAAACCGAAGCAACCTGCTTTGACTGAAACAAATTCAAAACTACAAGAAAATTATGTGAAACTCGTGAAAAAGACAATTGAAGTTTGTCAAGATTACGAGCTTGGCATCGACATAGATGATTCTATTGAAAGCTTAAAAGAAGAATTACAAAGCCAAGGTATTAGCGTTACATTTGACAAAGAAATTATGGACGTTGTCAATCGCCTTCGTTCTTTACAAGATAAAGGAATCAAAGTAGAAAAAGTACTTAATTTACTATAAAAAAAATAAGAGGTGGCAATTGCCATCTCTTATTTTTTATAATTCCACTCTTTACTTTCATACTTTTCTTTTGCTAACGTTTGCACTTCACGTAATTGTTCTTCTGTTAATTCATACGGAACAAGCTCTACATCTAATCCTTTTTCAAACCCAACCTCAAACGCTTTAATTAACTGCTCGATTGTAAACGTACGGTCTGTTAATTCATTAATTGCTACCGCTTTAGAAGAGAACATACTCTTCATACGTTCTTTCACACGTTCATTCGGGAATAAAAACAGATCATATAACTCATCTAAATCTATTTCTAATGGAATCGACCCGTGCTGTAAAATAACGCCTTTTTGACGTGTTTGCGCACTACCTGCGATTTTTCTTCCTTCTACTACAATTTCATACCAAGACGGTGCATCAAAACATACGCCTGAGCGTGGATTTTTCAAATTTTCACGATCTGCTTCTGTTTTTGGAACTGCATAATACGCTTCTAACCCTAATGCTTTAAAACCATCTAATAAACCTTGCGAAATAACACGATACGCTTCTGTAACTGTTTTTGGCATATTTGGATGATCTTCAGACACAATAACACTGTACGTTAATTCTTTATCATGTAGTACACCCCTGCCGCCTGTTTGACGACGAACGAATCCATATTTCTTTTCGTTAACTACATCCATATTAATATCTTTTTCAACACGTTGGAAATACCCGACTGTTAATGTTGGTACTTCCCATTCGTAAAAACGAATGGTTGGTGGCATTTTCTTTTCACTTTGCCAATTTAATAAACATTCATCTAACGCCATATTAAATGCCGGTGAACATTGACCAGAGTTAATATAACACCATTTTTCTTTTCCCATCCTGCACCTCATATAACCAATTATTTTTCACATTCTCTAGTCTACCAAATTCGACAAAATTTGTGAAAGAATACGAAATTTCTTCTTATATACAAATGAATCTGTTGCATAAATACATACGGGCATTATAATATTGAAAGTAGGATAAGAAAAAAGGGAGCGATAGAATCGTGTCAACAACTTGGATTATTTTATTAGCCGTAATCGTAGCGTTCATCGGTTACACTGTATGGATGTATTTCTATCAGAAGAAATTAATTACAACACTTTCAGAAGAAGAGTTTCGCGCTGGCTACCGTAAAGCACAGCTTATCGATATTCGCGAAGCAGACGAATATACTGCAGGGCATATTTTAGGCGCACGTAACATTCCGTTATCACAAATTCGCCTTCGTCATAAAGAACTTCGTAAAGATCAACCAGTTTACTTATACTGTCAAAGCGGATTCCGTACTGGTCGTGCGGCTCAATACTTAAAGAAACAAGGCTACAAAGATTTCTACCAGTTACAAGGTGGATTCAAAACGTGGACTGGAAAAATTAAAAAGAAATAATAACATACAAAAACTAGCTGAATGATTCAGCTAGTTTTTTCATTCCATATTATTTGCAATGTATACTAAATTTTTCTTAATCACATCTTTATCATTTTCTTGTGCATTACGATACAGCAGCTGATATTCAAGTCCTTTCTCTTTCCATATAAGTGCAGCAAATTCATCTCCTCGCTCAGAGTCATTCTTATTTTTAAAATAAGCGAATGCTCCATTATTCAATTTCATTTGTTCTTGAAATCGCTTCTCTTCCACGAGATCTGGAAAACTATAAGGAAAGTTCGCAACATTTAACTCAATATATTCATTTCTACCTGACTCCTGCTGTTTATATTTAATCATGACAACAGCCTTCTTTTTTCCAATCGTTCTGACTTCCCCCTTCACATCACTCGTAATGTCATACGGTAAAAATGCCGGAACTTTAAATTTCACTGGAAAATATTTCGAAAGCTCCTTCAGCGGAATTGGATCCGTAACACGATCCATAGCTCCCCCTGTTGTTCCCACAAAGTGTTTTTCTTCTTGCATCGTTTGCTGAAACGAACATGAACTTAGTACGAAACTAGAAAACACGAAACAAATGATCCTTTTTTTCAATTTGTTTCCGCCCTTTCATACCGCCCTCTTAACGAACGAAGCGTTTATATGCTCTTCATATTCGCTTCGCCACCAAGCTCCACCTTTGAAAACTTTCCACGTTATTCTCACACATTTTGACAAAACTATTTTGCAAACAAAAAGACCTCTATCATTCTTACGCCCAAGTGAAAAGGTTACGCGAATAAAAAGAAGCCTTATTCATACCATAGTTTGTGAAAAGCTTTTCAGGTCAAGATTTTTTCATTCTTATTATTTTCCCTTTATAATAAGGGGAAGAGGTGATACATATGGCCAATATAAAACAAATTGCAAAAACCGCTGGTGTATCCATATCAACTGTTTCTCGCGTCCTGAATAATCACCCTTACGTAAAAGAAGAAAAACGTAAGCGTGTTCTAGATGCTGTTGAAGAATTGAACTATGCCAAAAATATAAATGCTATTCATTTAATAAAAGGAAAAACATATACGATCGGTGTTATGCTCCCTTTCATTAACCTTCCATACTTCAGTACCATTATTGAAGGAATCGGTAACGAAGCGTTAGCAGCTGGATATCACATTAATTTATGTCAAACGAATTACGATAGTATCGAAGAAATTCGTGTTCTGGAAATGATGAAAATGAAACAATTCGACGGGATGATTATTTGCTCTCGAACGAGTTCATGGGAACAAATTGAACCTTTCGCAAAATTTGCTCCTATTATTTCATGCGAAAAAATGCACCACCCCCTCATTTCATCTGTCTACGTAGATCATTATGAAGGCTTCCGTCTCGGCACCGCCTATTTACTCAAGAAAGGTCATGAAAAAATCGGGATTTGCTTAGCAAGAAAAACAAGTGTAAATTCTATGGAACGTGAAAAAGCGTTTGCTGATACACTTCGTAACGAAGGCAAAACGTTACATCCCGAATGGATTTTTCATCAATGCTATACAATGCAAGACGGTGCACAAATACTCCATCGTATTTTAAACATGAAAAATCGTCCAACCGCTATTTTTACAGCGAACGATCAAGTTGCAGCAGGTTTATTAACAGAGGCTCGAAAGCAAGGTCTTCGAGTACCCGAAGATCTTGCTATCCTCGGATTTGATAATCATGAAATTTCAAAGGCGTTAGAAATTTCAACAATTGAACATCCCGGTCTCGAAATGGGCTCACATGCGTTTTCTTTATTCCATAAACAAATCCAAAGCGAGCAAATTATCGGGAACGCAAAAGAGCTTTCATTCCATTTAATTGAACGAGATACTGTCTAAAAAGAGCGTTACCTATAGCGCTCTTTTTCAGCTCTTCACCTATTGACTTTATATTTTTACTCGCATATAATAAACCTAACGAACGGTAGGTAGGGGATGAAAATGACAGCAAACCGCATTAAAGCTGTAGCACTTTCTCATTTCGCACGCTACGGCTACGAAGGAACTTCATTAGCAAATATTGCTCAAGAAGTCGGGATTAAAAAACCATCAATTTACGCACACTTTAAAGGAAAAGAAGAGCTATATTTTATATGCTTAGAATCCGCTCTTCAAAAAGATTTACAGAGCTTCACAGGCGATATCGAAAAGTTTTCCAATTCGTCTACTGAAGAATTGCTCTTACAGTTACTAAAGGGCTATGCAAAACGATTTGGTGAAAGTGAAGAATCAATGTTTTGGTTACGAACTTCTTATTTTCCACCTGATGCATTTCGCGAACAAATTATTAATAAAGCAAATGTACACATTGAAAACGTCGGAAAACTTTTATTCCCTGTATTTAAAAGAGCAAGCGAACAAGATGAGTTGCATAACATTGAAGTAAAAGACGCCTTAGAGGCTTTTCTATGCTTACTTGACGGTCTTATGGTTGAACTACTATACGCAGGTTTAAATCGTTTTGAGACACGTTTAGACGCTTCTTGGAAAGTATTTTGGCGTGGACTTTCAAACTGACGGATTGCTCCTTTGCAATGCGTCGTTTTTAAGCCCTTTACCTAACGACTGGTAGGAAGGAGAAATGACATATGGCATGGATTTATGTAATCTTAGCTGGTATTATTGAAATCTTTTGGGTAATTGGATTAAAACACGCGGAGGCTCCACTTGAATGGGCTGGTGTTGCGTTATTAATTACAATTAGTTTCGTCTTATTATTTAGAGCTTATAAAGATTTACCTGTTGGTACTGTATACGCAGTCTTCACTGGAATTGGAGCTGGTGGAATCGTTCTTACAGAAATTTTCGTTTTCGGAGAGCCATTCTCTATCGTAAAAGTATTATTAATTGGTTTAATCTTCTTTGGCGTAATTGGTTTAAAGCGAGTAACAGAAGAAAAAGAAGCGAAGGAGGCCGCATAAAATGGCTTGGGTATTTTTAATTCTAGCTGGTATTTGTGAAATTATTGGTGTACTCTTTATGAAAGTAGCCACTGAAAAGAAAGGCTGGGCACCAAAAGTTATTTTAATCGCTAACTTCGGCGTAAGCTTCTTCTTCTTATCCCTTGCGATGAACACATTACCGATGGGAACTGCTTACGCGATTTGGACTGGAATCGGAACTGCCGGAAGTGCACTTCTAGGCATCCTTATTTTCCGCGAATCAGCGGATTGGCGTCGTCTTGCTTTCTTAAGCTGCATTCTATGTGGCGCTGTTGGCTTAAAACTATTAAGCTAACGTGAGGTGAATGTCATGTGGAAAGAAAAAGGGAAGCAACTGTTAGCATGGATCACACTTGGTATCGTCATTCTATTACAAATCAGTTTTCACATAATAGAATGGTTGTTTCATAAAGTAGTATCCATTCTCACATTCCTTCCTAACATGACACTTGAAATAATATCAATCGTCTGGTCCATTATTGCCTCCATTGCAATCGTCATTATATGGAATATCGCCAGGCTATGGAATAAGTTATTTAAAAAGGACAGTTCTTCTGAAAAAGAGTAACTGTCCTTTTTTATATTCATTCAGACTTTCTATAAAAGTTTGATGTGATAAGACAAAACAGACCGACTATGGCAATACTTATACCAACCCCTTTATGCAAACTAGGAAATAACGGTGGTATATCTGAATAAACATTTGCTAATATGAGACCGATTGAAACGAAAAATACCCCTATTCTATATAACCATTTTCTTTTGTTCATCATTCTCCCCTCCTAAAATGTTTCATACACTCCTTTCTTTTGGACATACTACCTAAAAAAGGAGTGAATAATATGCAAAATTCCGTACATAAGCAGATCCTATTTTTATTTTTCCTCTTTCTCATTCTCGTTATCGTTTTCAGCTTTATATTACATACTCCGAAAGATGTTGTACCGAGTAATCTCTCTGTTTATAAACTTTTACTTTCCTATTGTCGTTATTGAAGAAGGTGCCTTTTATAGGGCACCTTTTAAAATTCTTTCTTCTCATACAATTTCACTGAAACGAAGATAGATACTATGAACATGCATATGGAACTAATGAATAACACGTTATTATATAGTTGAATTTGTTCCAAGTTAATTTGAAACAAAGCTTCTAAAACAACTATCGGTGCCATGAATATTACTATCGTAATAAAAATAGTTTTCTTATACCCTAACCAAAAGGATATTGGTAGAACAAAGCTTAAATACACTAAAATAAAGCTAATACTAGCAACCATTGTCGTTTCAATAAATTCAAATAGGTTAACCCCATTCTTCATTCCCATCGTAAAACAACCGACCGTTACGCTTATAAAAAGAATAATAATTGCTACTATATATTTCGCATACACAATTTGTTTTTTTAATATTGGTAAACTATTTACTATGACTTCACTCTCATTTTTACTATCTGCTTCAAATGTTTTTACTGTTGCTCCAATTGTAATAATTACGGACATAATTATGAACAGATTTTCCGTATCTGTTAAGGCCATATAAAAGAAAACAGGATACAGTATGTACCAAATTAAAAACTTCCATTGAATGATAAAATCTTTTAAAATTAGTTGTTTCAACGCTATTTTCCCCCTCTCACAGATCACGTTCATTGTACAAATGAATTGAGAAAAACATGGACATAACATACAAAAGAATGAGCCCTGCTATAAAACAAATATTTACGACTAGACTCGTGCTCCAAGCGTTCTCTACATCTAACCAGACGTTACTGACAATCAGTCCACTTAAATACCCCAATGCAAGTCCGGCGAACGGAGCAATTTGTTTGGCACTGCTATATCCTACTGAGAATTCAATCGGAAGTACAATTATGCTACAAACAACCCCACCTGTTATACCACCGAGAATTTGTCCCCACAGCATAAATCCAGTCATATGTTCATTTTGTAACTGTATGAAACCAACCACTAGTGAGAAACATCCACCTAGAGCAACTAAAACACTTACAAATATGTATTTCCCTATTACAATATCTTTACGCTCAAACGGTAAACTATTTACTATCGTTTCACTTTTATTTTTCCCCTCATAACTCATTGAGAGTATTATGCCAAGAGCAGGTACAAACATGCTAAATGTCATCAAAAAACTATCACTGCGAAAATCAACAATGAGTAGGAACAAGAAACATATAAGATAAACAAACCCTAACTTTCTTTGCAACATCATATCTTTTAAAACTAGTTGCTTGATCATGTATTACACCTCCTAATATGAAAATGTCCCTTCTATAACTCTACCTCCTGAAACATTTTCATTGAGAGAATCATTGATATGAATATGCTTACTAACACTCCGATTCCAAGAACACCCATTGCTAGCGTAGCATCTTCAGATTGAAGTACTTTTAACATAATTGTTTTATCACCAAAAACATTGCACATAAGACCGATCATACCTGTTAAAGGCAAAACCATAATAACATTCAAAACAGAAGTAGCTTTATATCCTCCAATGTAATTAGCAGGTATCGTTACAATACAATAGATCAAAGTTGCTACTATTGCTGAAAACACTGCATATCCAGGCATGACTATATCCCTGCCCAATAAAATATTTCCTAATATTACGACTATAAAAGTTACACTCAAACCAACCATAATAAATAATGTGCTTGAAATATATTTAGCTATAACTATTTCTTTTCTCGTTATAGGCAAACTCACTAATACTTTTTCTGCTTTACTTTTCTCTTCATAATAAAAAGAAATATATATAATCGTACTACATGTTATAAATAATCCTATTGCAATCCCCATTGGTTCGACGGAATCCTTAAAAATAGATAAAATAGGGATTAAAAAATAGAAAGGAAACATCTTCTTCTGTAAAAAAAACTCCTTCAAAATCAACTGTTGCATATGAATTCTCCTCTCTATAAATCACGCGTTTCATAAATTTTAATTGTAAGAAACATAGAAATGATATAGACACTAGCTAGTGTGATTAATCCAACTATAAATATGCCAAAATGTAATGGATTCATAATCCAATTTATAAATGATGGTGTAGCTTGGTTCAGATCATCACTAATAAACATCCAAAGAAGTACACCAATCCCCATTGCTGCCGCTGATACTATACTTCTCATGCCCTTTGATTTTGTACCATAATAACTAGGAAAAAATGTCGCCACAAATACTAAAGAATAAATCACTCCACTTCCCACTACATACCATGGAATTTCAATATAAAAATTAGGATGATATACACCAATATCATCAATAACAGCGATACCTCTTAAAAGGAATACAATTATCATAGTTGAAACCATGGCACCGACAATAAATATTGCACAGGAAATATATCTAGCAATAATGATATCCTTCCGACTTACTGGTAAACTATTTATAATAATGTCACTTTTATTCCTTTCATCCATAAAGGTTAGCGTCATAACTGAGGAAAGGGTTATAAATAGACAACTCATCGGAAATAAAAATTCACCACTTGGCTCTAACATAAAAAACAAAAGGGGCATAACAAAATTCACTAACCACATCACCCGAAAAAAGAACAAATCTTTATATACGAGCTGACGCATAAGCACTTCTCCCTTTCGCCGTGTAAACGATAATATCATCTAATGTAGGCTTTTCTAGTACAACCTCATTTCCAAACCAGTCTATAATTGCTTGTTTATCCTTCGCTAAACCTTCGAAACCAAATTTATTTTTTCGTAATCCAACAAATAGTTCTTTTCCTTCTCGATCTAATAAATCATTACTTCCTTTTACGATTACGTAGTTCTCCATTAAGTCTTCTTTTTCACCAGTAAATATAATTTCTCCATCGTTGATAAACGTAATATAATCTGCAATGCGCTCTAAATCTGTTGTAATGTGCGTTGAGAATAATACGGATACTTCATCTTCCATTACAATTTCTTGCAACATATCAAGTAATTCACTTCGAACAACTGGATCTAATCCTGCTGTTGGTTCATCCATGATGATAAATTCTGCGTGGTGCGAGAGCGCGATGGCAATCGCAAATTTCATTTTCATCCCTTTTGATAGTTCTTTAATTTTTTTATACTTCGGAACTTGCAATCTATGCATATACGATTGATACTGCTCTTCATCCCACTTTTTATATAACGGTGCAATAATACGCTTCATTTGTTCACACGTTAAATCTTCGTAATAATGATTTTCATCATATACAAAGCCGATATTTTGTTTTATTTCCTTTTCGGCTTTCTTATTGTCCTTGCCAAAAATTTTTATATCGCCGCTATTTTTTCTAATTAAATTCATAATCATTTTAATCGTCGTACTTTTCCCGGCCCCATTCGGTCCGACAAATCCCATAATATATCCGCGTGGTAATGTAAAACTTATATTTTTCACTGCAAAATCTTCATAGCTTTTACATACGTTTTTTAGCTCTAACACCCTTTATTCCCCCTCATATAAACACGCTATCATCTGCTGTAAATCTTCAAGTGAAAGCTGTAACGCTTTACTTTCATTCACAATCTCTTCCGCTTTACTTTCCAATAGGCGAAGCCGCTGTTCTTTTAATAGTTCATTATTTTTACGTGAAACATAAGTCCCCTTCCCAGCAACAGTTTCTATATATCCTTCTTTCTCAAGCTCCTCGTACGCACGCTTCGTTGTAATTACACTAATTTGCAATTCCTTCGCTAAGCTACGAATAGACGGTAATTGGTCTCCACCCTTTAAACCACCATTTAAAATAAGCTGGCTTAATTGTTTTCTTATTTGTACATAAATAGGGTCTTGGGAAGAATTCGAAATAATAATATTCATGTTTTCCTCCAGTGTGTATATACTGTATATACCTTATATATACAGTATATACACACCATCCTATTTTTGGCAAGAAAAAAAGACCAACATTTTCCTGTTGGTCTTTCGTATATGTATCACTTTTCAAAGCGATCTAACATCTCATCTCTCATTCCGAAACTCACTACCGCAATTCCTACATACATAAACAGAAGGAACGCCGGATGAACTGTGTTGTACCAAGTGCTATCAACAATTAAATAAATCGTTAATGCCACAACAAGAACAAACGCTAAGATAAACATATAAAAGTGTCTTGTACTACCCATGATAAACTCCTCTCTTCTCACTTCACCATTCAACAGTATATTTTATCGAATAATTCGATATGACTCAAGGTTAACTTTCTGTTATGTAATCAAGTTCCACCTTTACAATGTCCTCACATGCTATTGAAATGATCGTTCCTTGCTTATCAATTGCCGTCACTTCTCTATTATCCATTACACGATGCGCTACTCTTTCTAACACTTTTCCTTGGTCTCGATAGCAAAATTCTTTTACATCTTTAATTGTTTCTCCATTTTCTAAATGGTATACCATTCTATAACATCGATATCCCACACTTTCACCCCCGTCTTGCTCGTTTTTTCACATATACATAAAAATGAGTAATTTTTGCCTCATCACATCTTCTTAATTTCAATAAAATTCTAACAAAAATAAATACTTTTATCAAACTGACTTTTTCAACAAAATCACCTATAAAACTGCTTCTTTACACCATTATGAAACAAAAAATATAAATTTTTAACATTTTCTTCACCACTTCTGCACAAATTCTCCATACAAAAAAGAACCCGCCGCAGCGAGTTCTTCTTTTGTTATTCTAATCAAACTTGTACAGGAGCTGGCTTTTCATAACGTAAAACTGGTTTACGTGCAGCCATCGTTTCGTCTAAACGTTTAATGACTGTTGTATGAGGTGCTTCTTGTACAACTTCTGGATTTTCTTCTACTTCTTTAGCGATTTGAATCATCTTATCAATGAAACCATCTAATGTTTCTTTTGATTCTGTTTCTGTCGGCTCAATCATAATACATTCTTCCACATTCAATGGGAAGTAAATTGTTGGTGGATGGTAACCGAAATCAAGCAGACGTTTTGCGATATCTAATGTACGTACACCAAGTTTCTTTTGACGACGACCTGATAATACAAACTCATGCTTACAATGTCTATCGAATGGAAGATCATAGAATGGTGCTAATCTTCTCATCATATAGTTCGCATTTAATACCGCATACTCCGTTACTGCACGCAAGCCATCTGGACCCATAGAACGAATGTATGTGTATGCACGAACGTTAATTCCGAAGTTACCGTAGAATGGTTTTACGCGCCCAATTGCTTCTGGACGATCATAGTTAAAGCGATAGCCATCTTCCGTTTTCTCTAAAATTGGTTTTGGTAAGTACGGAATTAAATCAGCTTTCACACCTACTGGACCAGAACCTGGGCCACCGCCGCCGTGAGGGCCTGTAAATGTTTTATGAAGGTTTAGATGCACAACGTCAAATCCCATATCTCCTGGGCGCGCTTGGCTTAATACCGCATTTAAGTTTGCACCATCATAGTATAATTTACCGCCTGCGTTATGGACGATTTCTGCCATTTCTAAAATATTTTCTTCGAATAAACCTAATGTATTAGGGTTTGTTAACATAAGTGCTGCTGTTTCTTCATTTACAACACGTTTTAAGTCTTCTAAGTCAACAAGACCATGTTCATTTGATTTTACCGTAATTGTTTCAAAACCAGCTACAGTTGCAGATGCTGGATTCGTTCCGTGAGCAGAGTCAGGAACAATTACTTTCGTACGGTTAAAGTCACCATTTGCTTCATGGTATGCACGAATTAACATTAAGCCTGTCCATTCTCCGTGTGCACCAGCTGCTGGTTGTAATGTAACAGTATCCATACCTGTAATTTCAATTAAATGCTCTTGTAAATCGTACATTAATTCCATTGCACCTTGTACTGTCTTTTCATCTTGCAACGGATGAATATTTGCAAATCCTGCGAAACGAGCTACACTCTCATTAATTTTCGGATTATATTTCATCGTACAAGATCCAAGTGGATAGAAACCAGAATCAACACCGTGGTTACGGTTTGAAAGTGCTGTATAGTGGCGCATAATATCAAGTTCAGATACTTCTGGTAGCTCTGCATCTTCTACTCGAATATAATCGCTCTCAAATACATCTTCTAGTTTCACTTCTTCTACATCTAATTTTGGTAGGCTATATCCTATGCGTCCTTCTTTACTTACTTCAAAGATAAGTGCTTGGTCTTGGTTCTTCATTGGATAGCCCCCATTTCGTTTACAAGTGTGTCAATTTCCTCTTTTGTACGAAGCTCAGTTACTGCTACAAGCATATGGTTCTCATGCTCTTTATAATCACGGCCTAGGTCGTAACCGCCGATAATATTCTTTTGTAATAATGCATCGTTTACTTCTTTCACTGGGCGCTTGCAATCTACAACGAACTCATTGAAGAATGGTCCAGCAAATGTAACTGTGAAGCCTTTCGCTTCAAATTGACGTTTTGCATATTGTGCTTTAGAAATGTTTTGGCGTGCCATTTCTTTCACACCTTGTTTACCAAGTGCCGTCATTGCAACTGATGCTGCTAATGCATTTAACGCTTGGTTTGAACAAATGTTAGATGTCGCTTTGTCACGGCGAATATGCTGTTCACGTGCTTGTAACGTTAATACAAATCCACGTTTACCATCTGAATCTACAGTTTGTCCGACAAGACGTCCTGGAATTTTACGCATGAATGCTTTCGTCGTTGCAAAGTAACCACAGTGTGGTCCACCAAACTGCGTTGGGATACCAAATGGTTGTGCATCACCAATGACAATATCAGCACCAAATTTTCCTGGTGGTGTTAATGCGCCTAATGATAATGGATTTGAAGAAACGATAAATAATGATTTTTGTTGATGAACGATTTTTTCAATATCAGCTAATTTTTCAACTTGTCCGAAGAAGTTTGGATATTGAACGATTACACAAGCAACTGTATCATCTACTTCACTTTGTAATACGTCTAAATCTGTTACACCATCTTTATGATTAATTTCAACAACTTCAAGGTGTTGACCTTTTGCATATGTTTCAAGTACAGCTCTTGATTCTGGATGAACTGCGCTAGATACAAGAATTTTCTTTTTACGAGTATGGCCAGCTGCTAGCATTGCCGCTTCAGCTAAAGCTGTACCTCCGTCGTACATAGAAGAGTTTGCTACATCCATTCCTGTTAATTCACAAATCATTGTTTGGAATTCAAAAATTGCTTGTAATTCCCCTTGTGAAATTTCCGGTTGGTATGGCGTGTAAGCTGTATAAAATTCTGAGCGAGAGATAACATGATCTACGATTACTGGAGCGTAATGGTCGTATACGCCTGCTCCTAAGAAAGAAGCGTACTCTTTTAAGTTAGCATTTTTACTAGCCATTTGAGATAACTCTTTTAAAAGCTCTGGCTCTGATTTTGCTTCTTTAATTTTTAAATCCCCTTTAAAACGAACACTCTCTGGAATATCAGAGAATAACTCATCGATCGTTTGAACGCCGATCGTTTGTAACATTTCTTTTTTGTCTTCTTCTGTCATTGGAAGATAACGATGCAACATGAAATCTACCCCTCTCCCCGTTACTTTGAACGTTTATAAAATGGTGTTGGAACAACTACTGCTTTGACGCGTTTATTACGAATTTCAATTTCTACTTCTGTATCAACTGCTGCGTATTTTACATCAATTAGTGCTAAACCAATGCTTTTCTTTAACGTTGGAGATTGTGTACCACTCGTTACTTCCCCGATTTTTTCTTCTCCAATAAATACAGGGTAATGCGTACGAGGAATTCCACGTTCGATTACTTCGATGCCGACTAACTTACGAGGCGCACCGTTTTCTTTTTGCTCTTTTAAAGTCGCTTTTCCAAAGAAGTCTGCTTCTTTATTTGGTTTTACCGCAAAGCCAATTCCAGCTTCAACCGGTGTAATATCTTTTGATAATTCTTGACCGTAAAGTGGTAATGTTGCTTCGAAACGAAGTGTATCACGAGCACCTAAACCACATGGTTTTAAGCCCTCTTCTGCTCCAACTTCAAGAAGTTTCTCCCAAAGTTTTGCAGCATCTTCACTCTTACAGTAAATTTCAAATCCATCTTCACCTGTATAACCTGTACGAGATACAAGTGCTGGAATTCCATCTACAAGAATATCGTTTTTAAATTTAAAGAACTTAATTTCTTTCAAATCTTCTGACACAACTTTTTGTAAAATGCCTTCTGCTTTTGGTCCTTGAATTGCAAGCTGTGCAACTTCACTAGAAACATTGACTACTGTCGCATCGCCAATTACATGGCTAGCTAACCATTCGTAATCTTTCTCGATATTTGATGCGTTGATAACTAATAAATAGTCTTCTTCACCACGTTTGTAGATTAATAAATCATCTACTGTACCACCATTTTCGTAGCACATAGCTGTATATTGTGCGCCCCCTACCTTTAAGGTAGATACGTCATTTGTAACAACACGTTGTAAAAATGCTAAACTATCTACACCTTTTACCTCAACTTCTCCCATATGAGACACATCGAACAAACCTGCCGCTGTACGTACAGCTTCATGTTCTTCTTTAATGCTTGAAAATTGAACTGGTAACTCCCAACCACCGAAGTCGATTGTTTTCCCACCATACTTCGCGTATACATCAAATAACGGTGTACGTTGTAATGTAATCATGCTCTCTCCCCCTTATGCTCTGACAAATCAATAAAAGTTGTTTCCCTTATCTAAACATTTTCACTCTGAAAAGATAGGATATACGGAATCTCATTATATTTTTTTATGAAAGCGTAAATAAAAAATCACTTTCTTGGATAAAATACGAAAGATTCCACACATTTCACACCATTATCCTAACATTATTCGCTATATTTCATCAATATTCTAGCATAAAAAATAATTTAGAATTTTTTACGCTTAATCTTATTACATACAGTTTTTAAGATTTAGTCCTTTATCTTTACTTATTATTTACCTTTCAGTAAGTGTAATAGCGCCTTATTACAAGGCTTATATATTAAAGATTTTTTCATAATTACTTTAGTTTATAAAAGGTGGGAGAGTCGTAATGAATGTCGATATTTCCATAGATCGAACGTGGCAAAACAATTTTTTAAATAGAATTGATGAAGATGGTCCTTGGACAAACTGGGATTTATATCATTTAGCTTATGAAACAGAAAAATCATTACTTGTTCCTACTTTTGATGGATTACAAGCACCGAAACATTTATCCCATTTCACACCACTTCCTCATCAATTAGAAGTCGCTCAAAATGTTATTGAACAAATGAATGGTAAAGCGATTCTAGCAGATGAAGTAGGACTTGGAAAAACGATTGAAGCTGGACTTATTTTAAAAGAATATATGGTCCGCGGCCTTGTGAAAAAAGTACTTATACTCGTTCCAGCCTCTCTCGTATCACAATGGGCATACGAATTAAATACAAAGTTTTTCATTCCAGCTGTAGCTCAAAAGAAAAGCTACTCGTGGGAACAAGCCGATGTGATTGTATCATCAATTGATACTGCAAAACGTTCACCACATCGTGATATCGTTTTGAACTTAGAATATGACCTTATTATTATCGATGAAGCACATAAACTTAAAAATAATAAAACAAAAAACTATGAATTTGCACAGCGATTAAAAAAGAAATTTTGTTTATTATTAACCGCTACTCCTGTCCAAAATAAGATTGATGAAATTTTCAACCTCGTTTCTTTATTAAAACCAGGACACTTAGGCAATCAATCCAATTTTGAAGAATATTATGCTTCAAAAAATCGTTCAGCCGAATCTGATGAAGATTTAAAAGCTCTTATTAACAAAGTAATGGTCCGAAATCGGCGTCATAATACCGGGATTGATTGGCCAAAGAGACATGTACGTACAATCTTTGTTGAGTTTAATGAAGAAGAGCAAGCTCTATATAATGATATCGAAAATTGGCGAGGACAAGACGCCTTCACATCTGCTTTCTCATCATTAACTTTAAAACGGGAAGCGTGTAGTAGTCGCGAGGCCGTTTACTATTCATTAAAAAAACATGTAGAAAAACGACAGAAGGAAAATGAGAATTACGTAAAAGATCCGCATATTGATGTGCTAATGGACAAAATTAACCGTATTCCTTTTAACTCAAAAGCAAATAAAGCGCTAGAGCTTATAAAAGAAATTGACGATAAAGTCGTCATTTTCACAGAATACCGAGCGTCACAAATGTACTTACAATGGTTTTTACAACAGCACGGTATTTCTTCTGTCCCATTCCGCGGCGGATTTAAACGGGGAAAGAAAGATTGGATGAAGGAACTTTTCCAAAATCATGCGCAAGTGCTAATCGCAACGGAAGCTGGTGGTGAAGGAATTAACTTACAATTTTGTAGCCATATGATCAATTACGATTTACCATGGAACCCAATGCGCCTTGAACAAAGAATCGGACGTATTCACCGCCTTGGTCAAAAGAATGATGTTCATATTTATAACTTAGCTACAAAACACACTGTGGAAGAACATATTTTGAAACTGTTATATGAAAAAATTAATTTATTTGAGCGTGTGATCGGTGAACTTGATGAAATTTTAACGAGAATTAATATGAAAAACATCGACGCACACATTCAAGAAATATTTGCGCAATCAAAAAGCGAAGGAGAAATCCGAATTAAGATGGAAAACTTAACATCTATTATCGACTTTGCGAAGCGAAATGAAGCTGAGGTGCAAGGCTATGCAGCAACATGAAATTCATAATTACTTATACAATTTCTTTGAGGCGAATAACTGTGAAATTTTAGAACGTTCTCCTCATTTATTAGATGTGCAGTTAACAATTGAAATGGATAAATTATTAATGAATCGCCCTTTTTATTGGCACTATCTTGAAAAAACAGGAGGCGTACCGAATCCGATGCGCCTTACTCTTATTACAAATCCAGAAAATGAAGAAAACGATGGTGAGCTTATCCACTACGGTTCCCCACGCCTTCATCAAATTTTTCAAACGACAAAAGAATTAGGTTCTTACATACGTTTATATGAAGAAATACGGCATAGCGGAGCAACGCATACACCGCTCCATCCGTGGCTCGGTGTAAATATAAAAGTTTCCTATCAATGTGATCGAAAAAAAGATATTCTTCATTCGATTGGCATTCATCTTATTTCTGGCACAATGATTGCAAACTTTCATGAAACATTAACTAAAATTAAACTTACACCGAAAATACCTGACTTTTGTTTTACGCTCTCGCCTATTATTAAACCGCAAAGTGGTTTACAACGCATAGAGGATGCTTTAAAAAATATTATTGCAGAAGATGACCATACGTGGGCGAAAGAAGCAAGAGTGCGCTGGAATCACGATTTGGACCTTTTAAATCGTTTTTATGAAGAAAGTGATGAACTTCCTGAAAGCTATGAAATTGAAAAACAAGCACTGCAAGAACAATATGAACCCCGCATTACAGTACAAATTATTAACGGTGGACTCTTTTATGTTACGGCGAATCATTTTCTAACTTAAAAAGCCCCTTCATTTTTGAAGGAGCTTTTTTGAATTATCCTCTATCACCATTACGCTCTTGTTGTTTTTGCTTTGCCATGCGTTTTTGATACGCACGATCCTTTGCACTCACATGATTTGCATCAGTTGGAAGATTTTCTTTTGAACGGCCAATTCCGTTGCTCATCTGTTTCACTCCTTTTATATCTTTCAAAATACACCCTTATTTTCAGCTAGAGACACCATCCTTATACAAAAAAATAAGAGTAGCCAATGGCTACTCTTACTCACTCACATATTTTTGAAACATATCATGGATGCCTTTATTTACTAGGTTCGAGATCTGCTCGTCAGATTTATTCGGATAACGATCACGCAATCTGATAGATGCCTTCACCATTAAATTTTCTAATACAGAACGGCCGCCTTCTCCATAAATAATTTCAGCATATTCAACAAGCCTTCCATCCTCTACTGTTGCTGGATTATGATTGAAGAAAAATTTACTCATTGCCTCCACCTCTCTCTTTTGATAACGTTTACATTTATATAAATTATTTATGTTATTTATTTCACAATATTGTATGCATGTATATTTAATTAGTTTCATTATAAAGCAACATATCGATAGTAAATATGTGATTTTCCGTCCATTTTGTGAACAAACCAAAAATGAAAGCGTTTCCTTTATTATATACTAAAAAAACTTACTACGCTAGGGGTATTTTTTTCAATCTACTAACCCCTCAAAAATTGATATATTTTTTCTTTTCCCATTAAACCTTATACAATTTTCAGAAATTATATTTTGAACTACCCCCACTTAACACTCTAACGAGTTGTTTGAAGTGGGGGATTCCTACGAACACTAAGGTATTCCTCAGTTTTATGAGTAGGCAATCCCCGTAATCCCTACGGTTAGGAGCCTTATGGCCTCTTTTCTCAGATTTTCCGCTGCATTCACATCTCTATCATGATACATACCACAAGAAGGACACTTCCATTCACGCAGGTTCAGGCTTTTCACATCTTTATTTTTGTAGTCGCAATGCGAACAGGTTTGGGAACTAGCGAATGTTTTTGACACCACAATCACTTTTTTTCCATACCAGCGTGCCTTATACAACAACATCGCTTTGAATTGTGCCCATGATACTTCTTGAATCGCTTTCGCTAGTTTGTGATTCTGTAACATATTCGATACTTGCAAATCTTCTATCCCAATCACATCGTGGTTTTTGATGATTCTTGTAGAGAGTTTTTGCAAGTAATCCGTTCTTGCATTTTTGATTCGTTCATGAATACGAGCGACTTTCATTCGCTGTTTATTCCAATTCGCTCCGCCTTTTGTACGTCTAGATAGAATACGCTGGGCATGAGCGAGTTTCTTTTCTAATACCCGAGACCATTTTGGATTACCGAATACCTCACCCGTTGAAAGAATAGCAAAGTTTTTCACACCAACATCTATACCAACAGTGGAATCGGTCTTCGGCAATTCTTGTACTTCTGCTTCAGCAAGAATCGAGACAAAATATTTTCCACTTGGATTCCTTCTGACAGTAGCACTCAAAATTCGTCCTTCTATCTCACGACTTTTGACAAATTTGACAAGACCAAGTTTCGGTAACTTCAATTTATTATCTATAATCGCAATGTTTCCATTTGTATGTTTCGTTGTATAGGATTGGACTTTATTATTTTTCGATTTAAACCGAGGTGCTTTGTTTTGTTTTTTGAAGAATCTTGCATACGAGTCAGCTAGGTTGTGAAGAGAAGATTGAAGAGCGATACTGTCCACTTCTTTTAGCCATACAAATTCTTTTTTGAGAGTAGGTAATTGCGAAGAACAAGTACCATAGGATAACCCTTTTCCTGTTTCTTTATATCTATCATTCCACTTTTCCAAAAAGTAGTTAAATACAAATCGTGAGCAACCAATTGTTTTTGTAATAGCTATTTTTTGTTCTAAACTAGGATAGATCCGAAACTGATACGCTTTATGGATAAGCACCGCTTTTCACCTCACTTCCTTTTTTTATTTGTTTACAATCTTTTTCATGATATGCATGAGAACGATATCATGATGTAGCAAAAAAATACTAATTACGTATTCATTTCTTCTTTTTTGTCGAAATTCCTCTGTCCCTTTCAAAAAAAATACAAATGAAAGAGCCTTTACAATGAAACCATTTCGTAGATGTAAAAATGCCTCGGAGCTATAACATTTTCTTCCTATAGGAACGAACTGATTAGAATACCGATATCTCATACTAATTCTTCACCAAAAGAACCTTTAGGCTTTTTCCTAACCGGCATTCAGCTCCCACCTACTCATTGGACCATGTCCTACCCATTCCTTGAGGTGGAAATTTTCTGTCGGGAAATGATAAAATATATGTATGACTTAAGGAGGATTTGTATGAATCAAAATAAAAAAGCTATATTAGATCTTGTCTTTTATCTCGTAATCCCATTCCTCATTTGGAAATTTGCAAAACCTTATATCGATCCTTATTACGCGATGTTACTTTCCTCTGTTCCAGGGATTATTTATACACTGTATACCTTTAAAAAAGAAAAACAGTTTAACGTAACAGGGTTCTTTATTTTAATTACACTCATTTCTAATACAACGGTAGATCTATTATCTGGATCAGCTGAACGAATGTTGTGGAACGATGCGTATTATCACATCGTACTCGGTATTATCGTTATATGTACAATTTTTATAAAAAAACCACTTATGTTATATTTCGCAGCAGATATTGCTGCACTGCAAGGCCATGACCGTGATAAAAGTCGTGAAATGTATCGTGATAGTCGTATCTATCCAGCATTGCAATATTTAACGCTCTTTTTCGGTCTACAATTCATATTAAAAAGCTTCTTAAAAATTTATTTCATCTCTGTTTTCGGTGTAGATGGCTACGGTGAAATGAGAGCAATTATGACCGCTGTTGGATGGGGCATTTCCATTTGTATCGGAATTGGATTTGTCTGGGTGAACAATAAAATACATGCCGTTACAAAAGAAAAAGAGTCTATGCAGTAAATGAAAATCCCCTAGTAGTATGATGCTACTAGGGGATTTTCATTTTGCTACACATATTACGAAATCTTTAACTTGATTTTTTCCTTTTATTTTTTACGTTTTGATAAAACAAAGCAGCACTTAGCGGCATAACACCAAACCACTTATTCATAAATGGCTCTTTTTCAGCACGGCGTTGTTCTTTCTTTTGTTTACGATCTTCTTTTGGAGCATCCATATACGACACAAACTGCTGTGTCACAAAGCGAACATAATCATTAGTAGACATATTATCATCACCTCTACTTGATTAGTATGTCCACTTTTTTATTCATTAATCTTTTCTTTTAATTCATCCATAATTTGCTTTACAGACTTATTCGTCGTATCAATATGGATATGGGCCTCTTCATAATAAGCTCGGCGCAATTCGAATTTCATTACAAATGCATCTATATCTTTCTTCTGAAATAGTGGCCGTGTCGTATCTTCACGAAGCCTTTCTGCAATTACATGTGGATCACAATATAAATACACGACAGTTCCATTTTCCTTCATCCACTTTCGGTTTTCCTCTCGCTCAATGATTCCGCCGCCAGTTGTAATGATTACATTTTCAACAGGTAGTGAACGTAACATCTCACTTTCATATTCCCGAAAAGCCATTTCACCTTCTTCGGCAAAAATATCACGAATCTCCTTCTCTTGCTTCTCTTCAATTTTTTGATCTGTATCTATAACATCCATATGAAGTTCTTTACTTAATGCTTTTCCAATTGTTGTTTTCCCAGCTCCCATATAGCCGGTTATGTATATAGATTTCATTTTCGTTCCTCTCAATCGTCATGTATTACTTGTTATTATAACGAAAGATGCTACTTTATTTAATAAAAAAACGTTTTGTTCTTCTTATACACTGAAGAACAAAACGTAACATACTCGCTTTATCTATAAGTACCTCTTCTCATCCACTGCGTTGCAATCCATTTCTCACCTTTCGTTACAGGTGCCCCTCCGTGTAACGTAAGCTCATTTAGTGATTGATCTTGATAGAAATACTCAAAGTATACTGCCATTCCCTTTCTAGGGTGCACAGAAAGATTTAATTTCGGAAAGAAAGTTTCTCCGCCTTCTTCTACATCATTTAAGTACATGACAAGCGTACTAATACGATTATTAGCAGCTGATCTACTATGTTCCGCAAAATAATCATAGTGTGCTTTATATTGTTGATCCACTTCATAATTTAAAATGTGCAATCCTTCTCCATGCGAAACAGGAACATTCATGATAGATGAAATTCGTTTTTCAATCTTCGCAGTAAGTTCATTATCATCTAAAAATGCACCACTACTCGTTCGAATATCATTTACATCACGTGATGAACCAACTTTAGAACGTGCTAATTTATTTTTAGACAATTCGATTAATTCACCACATTCTTCATCACTTAATACATTTCCTAACACGACAATAAGAGGTTCTTCAAATTTTGAAATAATTTGTATTTCCCTATCTTCTGTCATAATTGCATTTCCTTTATGATCAAAAATAGTTTGTTCCTTATTTTCACCTATTTGATTGTTGTTTGTCATTTCCCTATTCTCCCTAAAAATAATGATTGGATAGCATGAATATATCATATTCTTTCTACCTTTCTCTTTTTTGAGAAAATTTAAACTTTTAATCGTTTTATTTATCCATTTCTTTTTGAAAAATAGCCTATTTTCAAATGATAAATCATAGTTTTTTATCCATATATTTTACATACTATCCTTCTATCCAATCGAATATTTTCTCATCCTTTTTTCTATATCGAAAGCTTACTTTATAGAAAACTCCTTGTTTTATTTTGCACTGCAATGAAACGAGAATAACGTCGTTTTCAAATACGTAATTTCCACTTGCTTCGCCCTTTTCATATGAAAAGAAAAAAGCATCTTCCTTTTCTTTTTGCTGTAAGTCTTTTTTTATATTTGTAATAGATTGATTTAGTATTTCCTCCAGTACAAACTTTTGCTCTATTTCAGTATAAAATTTTTTATCTATAAGCATCATATTCGTTTCGTATACAAAGAACGAAGTTAATAATACAAGAAAAATGATTGTTCCTGGCATCGTAAATCCATCTTGTTTTCTCATGTATTTATTTCCATTTCACTATACCTGATAGCTACACCTTCATATATTGTCCCACCCATATCTTTCACATTTATAAAGAGCAAATGAGGTGTTACTTCATACGAAACCATTTCAACATTTTGTAATATAACTTCTCTTCCGCGCATGTTCACTTTTCTTATAAGATGATTATTCAATTTTTCATACGTCACTTCATCTCCAGTGCTAAGACGGAAGCGCAACATACTCTCTCTATTTTCAGGAACTATTTTTTCCACAAATGATACTTCTCGAAACTCTAACTGTACTTGTCCTACAAACACATCCCATTCCCAATTATTTAACCCTTTTGATTGCTTGTTTTCTATTCCAATAAAGTTTAAACGTGGTAAGAGTAAAAAGAACAGTGATAACAGAAAAAAACATACGATCATTTCTATTAATGTAAACCCAGCTTCTAATTCATTTTTTCTCCTGCATAAAAGCATTGTTCCATCATTTTTCCTTTCACATCTTTCCACATCGCACAAACTTCATTTCCTCCCCAATATGTGTAATATACATTTCCGTTTATGACTTTTTCTTTCTGTTGTTTTGCCTCATTCTGATACATATATAAAGCTGCTTCTTTTTTTAATAATACAAATGCCTTATAACGAATTTGTATGTTTTTTCGTTCTTGCATAATCAATACTGTTTGCGGAAGTAGTAAAGATACCATCATCATTACTATACTTAATGCTACAAGCATTTCAGCCATCACTGACCCTTTTTGACATTTCACGATACGTAAATCTCCCTCTTCCAAGCTGGAATACAATCTCATATTTATAACTTCGATACGAAAGTAAAATCGTGCCACCTCTATTAATATTTCCACTCGGATTATATGTCATCGGATTTGGAAAAGTATTCAAATCCAATTGTATATCGCTATCATATTCTCTTTTAATGATAGAAAGATCCGTACTCGATTCCCCTATATAATACATATGTCTATCTTTATGCCATCGTAATGTATAGTGTTTTTGACGATTTATGGCTAATTGTTGCATATACAAAATATCATTTGAAAACTGTCTTAAAAATTGTTCAATTTTTTGTTTTTCATATAATGAATGTACATGAAAATACGTGACCATACTTAGTACAGAAATTGCAAATAAAACGAGTAGCATTTCTAAAAGTGTAAAACCTTTTTGCTTCACAGTTTCCCACTTGTTACCGTGCCATCATTGGAAATATGAATAGCTTCACCATTCGGACACTCATCCTTTGTAATATATTTCCCATCAATTAGCTCTTTTAGCGAGGGAATTTTATTATGTTGTAGTTGATATACTTGTATTTGCGCTTCTATAGATTTCACATAGGCTTTACATCCTTTTCCTTCGACGGATGAGCGCTGCGTAACTACATTCGGAATAATTAATAGTAATAATACAGTGATGACGACCATAACTAATAACATTTCTAAAAGGGTAAACCCTTCCTCATTTTGCATGTAAATGCCTCCTATATAGAATTCATCATTTGAAACATTGGCATAATCATCGCTAAATACATAAGAACAACTATTGCTCCAATACACGTAAATAAAATCGGTTGAATAATCACTAACATACGTTTAATTTTTTGCTCCATCTTTTCCATAATCAGATCACTATAATCACCTAATTCAATCGCCAAATTACCGTTTGCTTGTCCATGTGTAATAATATAAGAAAGTTCTTCCTCATAATATCCGCTTTTAGCAATAATAGATTGCAACGGTTCTCCCGCAATTAATTGGTGTTTAACTCGGCCCGCTTCATACTGAAAGAACGGCTGATACTTTTGCTCCATCATTATTGTTAGAGCCTCAAGTATTGATAGCCCACCGTGTAATAAACCGCTCAATTGAGTGGCGAAATAATGCGAATGCTTTAAAATAAGAAATGTTTTTAAGAGGGGGATACGAAGTATAATTTTTACTCGCTTCATATGCGGGAGTTTCTGAAAGTACAATATATATACACTACAGCCAATCATAACGATAAAAATTGTGCTAAAAATAAGATAGGGTAGTAGCTTAATTGTACTTAATATTTGTTCTGTGAATAACGGTGCTGTAGAACCAAATGAACTATATACCATGTCAACTTGTGGTAATAAAATGCGGTTAAAAATCAAAATCATGATTATTAAAAAGAACGCCAAAAACATAGGATACTGCATTATTTTCATCATATCTTTCCTATACTTATCCTTTTTATAAAGAAGTACACTCCCTTGTTGCAACGCAAAAGAAATATCACCATGTTGCTCGGCATAAAATAAATAGCTTAACATCTCCTGATGAAACTTTAATTGATGAAAAGAATCGTGTAGACTTTTTCCATTTTTTAATCCATCAATCATGTGCTGCAATTGTACTTTCTTTTCTAAAGGTAATTGAAACCGTAAAAATTCTAATGCCTGCAAAAGAGAGTATCCTTTTTCTAATAGTTCTCCTAATCGTTTCAGTAATATTACTTGATCACTTAAACTCCATATTTTCTTAAACATAAACATCCTCTTCTAAAAATCCTAAAGCGTATCCTTTTCGCAGCGAAGACTCTAATGTCTCATGCTTGTACGTGACACATTCCCCGTTTGCTTCTTTAATCGCTTGTTTTAACTCATATCCATATAACAACTCATAAATACTCGCTTGCCTTACTTGCCTCATTGATTTACATACAGTTGAGCACTTTCTTTTGCAAAACGGACACTTCAATTCAACAAGTCGCTGTGCAGCTATAGCCAATAAAGATTGTTCAATCTCTTGCCTCGTTATACCAAAATCCATGAACCGAAGTATTGCTCCTTTCGCATCATTCGTATGCAGTGTCGTCATTACTAAATGGCCAGTCAAACTTGCTCTTATAGCGATTTTTGCTGTTTCTTCATCACGAATTTCACCCACTAAAATAACATCTGGATCATGACGCAAAATAGCCTTTAGTCCAGCCTCATATGTGATACCTGCTTTTTCATTTATTTGAATTTGTAATACATCGTCATTTCTTTTTTCAACTGGATCTTCCAGCGTAACGATGCGACGTGTTTTCTTTTTTCTAATCACCTCTAATAATGCATACATTGTTGTTGTCTTTCCTGAACCAGTCGGTCCCGTAAAGACGAGTAATCCATGGGAATAATGTAAAAAAGAAAGTAGTTTCTTCGCTGTACTTGGAAATAACGAAAGATGAGATAACGGCTGAATAGACGCTTGTAAATGAAGACGAATAACGAGACTTTCTTGATATACGGTTGGAAGCGTGGAAAGGCGTAAATACACTTCTTGTCCATCTATTTGTATATATAGTGAACCGTTTTGTGGTTTCCGCCTCTCTCCTATATCCATGGAGGCTAAAAATTTAAAGTGTGAAACAAGTTTTTCTCCAAATTCCTTTTCAATGTATTGTTTCGTCATTAAATCTTTTCCTATGCGCAGTTGAACCACTACATCCTTCTGCCGGGGCACAATATGTAAGTCCGACGCTTGTACCCTGCACGCTTCTTTTAAAATCATATTCGCAAAGCTTTCAATTCCATTCATCATTTTTCCCTCCCCACTATGTATATAGCATGAAGAAATCCATCTGAAAAATCGGTATTTTTGCATTTTCACTAAACGAAAAAGGAAAAATATGTTTGTGAAATTATGAACAATTTCCGAATTATTGTCTAAAATTACCTATACCCATGTTTATCTGTATTATAATGTTATTATCTTGGATAAAGTGATAAAGGTGGAGATCCTCATGGAACAAGCTTTAAAAATTACAGGTGTTTTAGCTGACCCAACTCGTTATTACATTTATAAATATATTTCTCAAAAACATAGTTACGTAACTGTACAAGAAATTGCAGATGAGTTTGACATTCATCCAAACGTAGCGCGTTTACATTTATCTAAATTAGAAGATGTTCATATGCTGAAATCTGAAACGAAGAAAACTGGAAAAGGCGGACGACCAAGCAGATTATATGTATTATCTGAAGATGTTATCCAATTACAATTCCCATTCCGTGACTATCAATTGTTAGCAAGAATCGCGTTTAATTCTTTACTTAGCCTTGGTGCTGCTGGTGAAAAAGCGCTCTACGAAACAGGGAAACAATTCGGGGCCGAATTAATGCAACAACATATGCAGCGTTTAAATGTGAGTGAAGATGCCTTAACAGTTGAACAAAAAATTCAAATTGCAAAAGAAGCCTTTTCGACAGCTGGCTTATCACCTGCATTTGAATTAAGTACAGATGGAACGAAAATTTTCTATGATGTACACAATTGTCCATTTAAAGAAGTTGCTGCCCATCACCCAACTGAAATTTGTAATATGCACGGAGATATGATGAAAGGGATTTTTGAAATCCTATTCCCTAACACGGAATTAACACGAAACGATAGTTTACTAGATGGATGTAAATCTTGTAATTATAAACTAACAATTTAATCTCTCATATAAAAAGAAGCCGATGATAATTGGCTTCTTTTTATATGAACGAATATTTACAATAGTAAGAAAAATAAACTATAATGAAGTGAGGTTTACTTTTTTTAGAAAAGGAGGGAGATGGCATGGAGCGCATGTTTCGCGTTCTCGGCTTTTGGACTGGAATTTTCTCGGTTATGTTTTACGTAGGAGATATGCATTCGACTGCACTACTATTTTTAGGACAAACAGGCTTCTTCGTACTTTTAAGCTATTTAAAATTAACAGAGCGTATGTATATATACGTATTCGGGGCATATTTAACTGTTTTCTTCATAGGATTTACATACTACACGACGTTTTTACTTGTGCCTGGCGCTGGACATTAAAAGATGGCATTTTGCCATCTTTTTTTTAATTCCGGAATTCCCTAGTTGACTTATGGGTTTTATTGACTTATATTCTATATAACAGATTGGAATTAGGGGGAATCAACATGAATACACTGCTTGTCGGAATTAACGTTGCAGTCATGCTCATTTTAGTTGGCGTATTATATTATATGCAACGTAAGCATGTATCTTTTAATAAACGCGTATTTACCGCTTTAGGAGTCGGAATTATCTTCGGTCTTATATTACAATTTATTTATGAGCCAACTTCTAAAGTAATTATTGAATCAAATACTTGGTTTGGCTTAATCGGTAACGGTTATGTGAAGTTACTTCAAATGATCGTTATGCCACTTATTTTAGTATCTATTATTTCAGCATTTACAAAATTACAGTTAACGAAAAATCTTGGTAAAATTAGTGGTCTTATTATCGGAATTTTAATTCTTACTACAGGAATTGCTGCAGCTGTCGGTATCGCTGCAAGTGCAGGATTTGATGTATCTGCAACTGGTCTGCAACAAGGTGATGCAGAATCTGCTCGTCTGAAGCTAGTTGAAGAAAGATTTACTTCTATTGAAAAAACAACAATTCCAGATAAATTATTAGAACTATTGCCTACAAATCCATTTCTTGATTTAACAGGCGCTCGTCCAACATCAACAATTTCTGTTGTAATATTTGCAGCCTTTATCGGCATCGCCTTTATAGGTGTAAAACGAAAATATCCAGAACAAGCAGAGCTATTTAAGAAAATGCTTGATGCTGTATATGCAATTGTAATGCGTATGGTAACATTAATTTTACGTCTTACTCCATACGGCGTATTAGCTCTTATGGCAAAAACAGTTGCTGGTAGCGACATAAATGCTATTTTAAAACTTGGTAACTTCGTGTTAGCGTCTTACGTAGCACTTATCGTAATGTTCGTTATCCACTTATTATTAATTGCTCTATCTGGTTTAAATCCAATTCAATATTTGAAAAAGGTGTTCCCTGTATTAACATTTGCATTCACATCTCGCTCTAGTGCTGGCGCAATGCCATTAAATATTGAAGCGCAAAAAGAAAAACTTGGTATTTCTGAAGGAATCGCTAACTTCGCAGCATCATTCGGAGTATCTATCGGACAAAACGGTTGCGCAGGTATTTATCCAGCGATGCTTGCAATGATGGTCGCTCCAACTGTAGGAATCGATCCATTACAACCGCAATTTATTTTAACTTTAATCGCTGTCGTTGCGATTAGCTCATTCGGTGTTGCCGGTGTCGGTGGCGGTGCAACATTCGCAGCATTAATCGTACTATCTACAATGAACTTACCAATCGGTATTGTCGCTCTTGTTATCTCGGTTGAGCCATTAATCGATATGGGTCGTACAGCTCTTAACGTAAGTGGTTCTATGACAGCAGGTCTTATTTCTAGTAAATGGCTTGGTGAATTAGATCAAGATACGTACAACCAAGATGATACAAAAACTGGTGAAATTGCTTCATAATAAAAGAAAGACGCTAACAATTGTATGTTAGCGTCTTTTTTATTCCGTTCCCTCTTTATAGATCTTATCTTGAGAATTATCAATTCAAGTATTCTTCTAGTTGCTCTTTTAACTCTTCCTCAATCTCATAACAAGATTCATCAACAAGTTCCCCTACTTTCTTACTCCCAAAAATATTGGATTGAATTGGCATTCCTAAAAAGAGTCTTTCGCATTTCCAAATTGAAATATTGTGAAATTCAATCCTCTCTTTTTCTTCATCTAATATAGCTATCGCAACTGATGAATAATAACCCACCTCAAAAGGATTCTCTTTTTCTCTTGCAAATCCCATATCTAATTCCATGTTTTTTTCTATGTATAAATTCGAATATTCTTTAGAGAGTTTACGTGATATGATCTCTATTTCTTTTTCCATACATTGAATTTTCTCCTTTAGCTCCAATGTAAAATCTCGTTCTTTATACTTCATTTCCGTCTCCTTACACATAGAAAAAGAGAATACAATAATATATTCTCTTTCCTCAAATATATTTCATTATCTCACAGCCCGTCCTTTTCACAAATAACCATTTTGTTCGCACCATTTATGAAATTGTCCTACGTCTACTCCAACTAACACGATATCCTTTAGCTCTACATCAATGATTTGTTCTCCAATTACAATAGCAAACTGCGATTCTAATTTTGTCTCGTTTTTCTTTACAATTCCAATTCGGTTCCGATGCGGTCCATCTTTTATATATGCTTTTTGTCCTACAATATCAAAGTTCAAGATCTTCACCTCTTTTACTGCGCTCAAATTGGAAATACGATCTCCACCTCGGAAAATTTCCTTTCATTGCACTATTTCTCTATATATATGACGAAACAATAAAAGAGTCCTTCCTTCTTTACAATTATTTTTTCTTTGTTTCATTTTTGTGATTGAAACGTAAAGTTTATAATAAAATACACTTGGAAGCGCTTTCTATGTAATTTTTTATGTTATAATGTATAAGTAGAACTTCGTAAAGAGGGTAAAAAAATGAATATAAAAATGATAAAAAAAGTAATTGAAGCATTAAAAGTATATGGATTTCAAGATGTATCATTCTGTGACAAAACGAAGCAATTTTTATTTCATAACGAAACCGATATTATGAGCGGCTATGCAGAAATAACATATAGTAGTCAATTTGAAAAATTCAGCGTACAAATTCATCCAATTGAAACGCATCACCAAGGAGAGTTACAAGAGGTTGAAAGACATATACAAGCCTGTATAAGAAAAGTGGAATATTTAAACGCACTTCTTAGCGGACAAACAAAGCTAGATGACAAAATTATTATAATGTAAAAAAGAACGTGATAGCCTCACGTTCTTTTTTTACATTATACGTTCATCTTTTCCTTCAGTTGTAATCCTGTAATAGACTCTAATACATCCATTGCTTCTCCAAATGTCATGTCAAAAATTGTTTTATCTTCTATGTATGGAAACTGTCTGAAACGCTTTTCTAACATTTTCACAGCATCCGACGTAAAGTGTGCACTATCAATGCTAAATTCTGTTTCAAGAAGAACGATCCAATCTAACACATGAAAACCTAATCCATTTACGAATGAAATAAGTTTTTCTTCTGGCTGTGAAGATAAAAATACGTGTCGTTCCATCTCACTAAAAAGTTCTTCTCCTAAAATATGCGCTAATTCATCATCATGTTCGCGGTCAATGATTTCTTCATAACCATAATCATCAACAAGCTCTTCTACTTCTTCACTATCTGCAAAAAGTAATTGGTTAAGCTGCGCATCTTTCTTGAATTCACTATTTTGTACGACTTCTAAAAAACTCGTTTCCCATCCATTTTCTAATTTCATATTATGTACTCCTTTATATACATTTCTTATCATCACTGTACCCAAAAGATCACTTTTATAACCTTGTAGACAGTTACTATTATTTCACATGATTCATAACATAAGATGCAAATTCTGCTGCATCTCCTTCAAAAATATTTATTTCTGGCAAATGATAGAACGTTGTTTGGAGCAGGTTTCCTTCATGATATACATATATATTTTTCTCTAGCGCAATCGCCATTCCAAACTCTGTGTGGCTGCCGTTTCCACCATCTAATATAAGTAAAAATACATCCGCTTCTTTAATAGCATTCTTTTCTGCCTGACCAATTTCTCTTAATTGTTCTTGATTCACTGCTCTTTCATTTCTTGTCCAATCATATGTATGGTGCCATCCTGCATGTTTCAGTTCATTTGCTATAGAACGTACAAGGTGTTTATTTTGGAATCCTGAGGCGATATAAAAATTCATTTATATACACTCCTTCATTATATAAGGGGGAAACTCCATTTTAGCGTTATTTGCTATAAATATAATAAAGAATAACTTCAAAAAAAATCCCCATCTTTAAAACTTATTTGCGTTTAAATGATGGGATGCCTCATGGTCTTCTTTTATTTTTTGTTTTTTATAACTTTCATCAGCTAACATTTCTAGTTCAGCTGTTATTTCTGATTTTTCAAGCTCTCTTTCTTGCGAAAACTTCCTTGAAATATAAACAATAACACTACCAACGTACAACACAAAGCATATAATAAGTGCAGTATTTTCATAGAGACTTAGCTCCAACACAGTCACTCCTAATCCATTCGTATTTTCACGCTTCTTTAATTGGAATTTCCCTACTAATCCATTTGCTATTGTAACATAAAAACACCGTTTCTTGGAATCTTTCACCCTATTAAAAGAGGCATGATTGTTTCATCATGCCTCTGAAATATGTTGAATGATTGTTTGAATTGCTTCTTTTCCATTATATTTTTTTAGAGCTGTTTTATACATTTCATTATTTTGATTTAATTCTTCGACATGCTTTATAAGAGATTTCACAGTCACATCTTCTTCATACAATACGGAAGCATATCCTTGTCTTTCAAAAGACTCTGCATTTAGTATTTGATCTCCACGACTTGCAAATTTCGATAGTGGAATTAAAACCATCGGCTTTTGCAATGTTAAAAACTCAAAAATGGCATTAGAGCCCGCACGTGAAATAACAAAATCTGTTATCGCTAATATGTCTGGCAATTCTCCATGTACATATTCAAATTGTCTATATCCTTCTTTATTTTGTAAACTTTCATCAAGATTACCTTTTCCGCAAAGGTGAACAATTTGATATTTTTTCAGAAGTTCTGGTAACGCTTCTCGAACCGTTTCATTAATTTTTTTTGCGCCCAAACTTCCTCCCATAATTGTAATAACTGGCTTTTTACGTGAAAAACCTAAAAATGCTAAACCTTTTTCCCGATTTCCCTTTAGTACTTCTTCACGTACAGGAGATCCTGTATAAATTACTTTTTCTTTCGGTAAATGTTTCGCAGCTTCTTCAAATGTAACAAATATTTTCGAAGCGAAACGGAGCGCAATTTTGTTTGCTAGTCCTGGCGTCATATCAGATTCATGTAATAAAACAGGGACTCTATTTAGCCATCCTCCAATTACGACTGGTACAGATACGAAACCACCTTTTGAAAAAATCACATCCGGTTTTAGTTTTCGAATCCTTACATACGCATCCATAACACCCTTCATTACAAGAAATGGATCTTTTATATTTTTCAAATCAAAATAACGGCGTAGCTTTCCGCTGGCAATACTATAGTACGGAATGCCTTCCTTTTCTATAATCGTTTTCTCAATTCCTTGATGAGAACCAATATAAGAAATATCCCAATTCTGTTCTTGTAAATGTGGAATGATGGCTAAATTAGGTGTTACATGCCCTGCCGAACCGCCACCTGTAAAGACTATTTTTTTCATACGTCTCCCCCTTCTAGACTATAATACACTAAAATATCTTGCCTCGGGGTGAGAAAATACCATAGCCGTTACAGACGCTTCTGGCTCCATCATAAATCCTTCCGTTAATGAAATACCTATTTCCTCTGGATGAATTAAGCGAAATAGCTTTTCTTGATCTGCGAGTTCTGGACATGCTGGATAACCGAAGGACACTCGTATTCCTCTATATTTCGTACGGAAGCGTTCTTCCATTGTCAGTTCTGGTGAATCTGGAATACCCCAACGATCACGAATAAGCATATGTGTCTTTTCAGCAAGTCCTTCTGCTAGTTCGAGCGCTAACGATTGAATGGCATGACTGCGTAAATAATCACCTTTCGCCTTCCACTCTTCAGCAATGTCACGAACACCTTCTCCAACCGTAACAGATAGGAAAGCAACATAGTCCATCTTATCTCCGACTGGGCGTAAATAATCACCTAAAGTACGATATGGTGCTTTTCCTTGTCTTGGAAATGTGAAACGTTCTATAACACGCGTATGATCTTCTGGATCATATATTACAATATTCTGTCCGTCGCTTTGCGCTGGGAAAAATTGATACACTGCTTTCGGTTTTAACCAAGATTGTCCTTCCTGCAATAATTCATCTATTAAATCATTTAATTCATGCGCTCTTTTATCTCCCTCTCGCAAAAGTTTCTTCACACTTCCCTTTAGGCCAAGGTGATGTCCAAGCAGCATTTGTCTATTTAGAAATGGCGCGAGATGTGAAACAGGAACATCTCTTAATACAATTCGTTTTGTTGAATCCGGCACGATAACCTCAGCCTTCGGTAATGGCTCAATTACTGCTGGAATTTCTACTTTCTTCTCTTCTTTTGTTACGATATGAAGATGACGTTCTTTTTTATCCTGCTTCATCTTCTCACGCTCTTCTTCTTTTTGAAGCTTATTAATAATATCCAGCCCCGTCATCGCATCACTTGCATAACATACGAGCCCTTTATAAGATGGCGAAATGCGATTATCTGTAAACTTTCTCGTTAACGCTGCCCCCCCTACAACAATTGGAATATCAATATCCGCCGCTTTTAAATCTTCAGCAGTCGTTACCATTTGTTGAGCCGATTTTACTAATAAACCAGAAAGACCTATAATATCAGGCTTCTTTTCTTGTACTTCTTGCACAATTCGATCCGAGCGAACATTAATTCCTAAATTAATAATCTCATATCCGTTATTTGCTAAAATAATTTCAACGAGATTTTTCCCAATATCATGCACATCACCTTTTACAGTTGCTAATAATACTTTCCCTTTTTTCGCACTATCGCTAGATTCCATATGTGGCTCTAAATAACTTACAGCAGCTTTCATACTTTCAGCACTTTGCAATACTTCAGCAACGATAAGCTCATTATTATTAAATAATCGTCCTACCTCATCCATTCCTGTCATAAGTGGGCCATTAATAATATCCAAAGGTTTTCTTCCTTCTGTAAGTGCGAGACTTAAATCTTCGTGTAAACCTTGTTTCGTACCTTCTACAATGTAATTTGCGAGCCTTTCATCAAGAGTTAATGTTTCTTGGACAACAACATCTTTCTTTTTTGCCACGCGATAGAAGTTTGTAAATTTTTCTAACGTCTCTTGCGTCGTTTCAAAAAGCAATGCATCTGCAAGGCGTTTTTCTTCATCAGGAATTGACGCATAGCGCTCTAATTTTTCCGTATTTACAATCGCGTAATCTAACCCTGCTTTCGTTGCATGATATAAAAAGACGGAATTTAACACTTCGCGACCAGCTGGTGGTAAACCAAATGATATGTTACTTACACCTAAAATCGTTAAACACTCTGGTAATGCTTCTTTAATAAGGCGAATCCCTTCTATCGTCGCAGCCGCCGAGCCAATATACTCTTCATCACCTGTCCCTACAGGAAATACAAGTGCATCAAAAATAATATCTGATGGGCGTATACCATATTTCGTCGTCAATAACTCATAACTTCTTTTCGCAATTTCTAGTTTTCTTTCCGCACTTACTGCCATTCCATCTTCATCGATTGTTCCAACTACAATTGCAGCACCATATTTACGAAGAAGCGGTGTCACTTTTTTAAATCGCTCTTCTCCATCTTCTAAATTAATTGAATTAATAACAGCTTTCCCTTGAATATAAGTAAGAGCTCGCTCCATCACATGTTCATCTGTTGAGTCAATCATAATCGGTACTTTTAGCACTTTTGTAACTTCTGCCAAGAAGTTTTCCATATCTTCTATTTCATCGCGGTCCGGGTCTGCCATACAAATATCAATAATATGAGCATTTTTCTTCACTTGCGCTCTAGCGATTTCAGCAGCCTCTTCAAATTTCCCTTCTGCTACTAATCGTTTAAATTTACGTGATCCAATAACATTTGTTCTTTCACCAACAAATAACGGTCTCATAGAGTCATCATATTGCAGTGCCTCTAATCCACTAACCCCGTGTCCCGCTCTCTCTTGCTGTTCACGAGTTTTAAGAGACGTTAATGCGGATTTCATTGCTTTTATATGTTCTGGTGTTGTACCACAACAACCACCGATAATATTAACCCATCCTTCTTCTGCAAATCGCTTCACTTTCTCGGCAAGCGAGGATGGAGATTCATGATAATGTCCATCTTCATCAGGAAGACCTGCATTTGGATAACAAGAAATGTAACACTCCGATAAATCAGATAGAGAACGAATATGGTCTCTCATAAACTCCGGACCAGTCGCACAGTTTAATCCAACAGATAATGGCTTCATATGTTCTACCGATAAGTAAAAAGCCTCAATTGTTTGCCCAGCTAGAGTCGTTCCCATCGGTTCAATCGTTCCCGAAATCATGATAGGTACAATTGTATTTAGTTCATCAAAAGCCGCTTGAATTCCAATATAAGCAGCTTTCACGTTACGCATATCTTGACTCGTCTCAACGAGTAATACATCCACTTCTCCTTTCAACAATCCTCTTGCCTGCCGCGTATAGGCTTCAATTAATTCTTCAAACGTTACACCACCAGTAACACTAATCGCTTTCGTCGTCGGTCCCATTGCTCCCGCAACATATACTTCCTTCCCGCTTTCTTCGACTGCTTGCTTCGCTAAACGAGCTGCCTTCTCATTTAGCTCCTCGTCTAAATGAGATAACTCATAATCACTTAGTACAATATTGGTTGCCCCAAATGTATTTGTTTCAATAATATCCGCTCCAGCTTCAATATAAGCTTTATGAATCTTTAAAATAACATCTGGTCTTGTTTCTACTAAATACTCATTACACCCTTCGTACTCCTCTCCTCCGAAATCTTCCGCAGTTAAGTCCTCTTGCTGGATCATCGTTCCCATTGCACCATCTAATATTAAGATGTTATTTTGTAATTTTTCTTCTATACATTTCATCAATTAATACCTTCTTTCACTTCTTGCTTTTCTCTCACATATTTAACAAGATGTTCTGTAATTTCATATTTTAGAAATGGTGTAATAAGATAAATGCCGTTAAAGTATTTCATCGCCGCATCGATTAATTCTTGAGAAATACGAATCCCTTCCTCAATTGCTGCCTCTTTCGTTTCATGTCCATCCATTCTCTCTCTTACTGCTTCAGGTAAAGTAATACCGGGCACCTCAAAATGAAGAAAATCTGCATTCCGTTTACTTATTAATGGCATAATCCCAATAAAAATAGGTTGTTCTAAATGCTTTGTCGCTTCATACACTTCTTCAATTAACGCGATATCATAGATTGGCTGCGTTAAGAAATATTCTGCTCCAGCATCTATTTTCCGTTCCATTCGCTTAACCGCTGCTTTTAAATGTCTTACATGCGGGTTAAATGCACCGCCCACAGAAAACCTTGTTGCCGGTCCAATGGATTTCCCTAAAACGGAACGCCCATCGTTCATTTCTTTAATCATTTTAATGAGCTCGATAGAGGACAAATCATATACAGAAGTGGCACCTGGAAAATCACCAACGCGTGCTGGATCTCCAGTTAAAGCTAACACTTCTTCCATGCCTAACGCTGATAATCCTAGTAAATGAGATTGTAGTCCGATGACGTTATGGTCTCTACATGTTAAGTGCGTCAATACCGGAATATCATGCTTCGTTAATAATGCTCCCATTGCCATATTCGAGATACGGGGCGATGCTAACGAATTATCTGCTAGAGTAATAGCATCTGCTCCAGCTCTTTTCAATGCTCTTGCGCCTTCAAAAAACCGCTGCGTATCTAACGTTTTTGGTGGATCTAATTCCACTACTACTGTCGTTTGTTTTTTTGCTTTCTCTGCTAAAGTGACATGAGCTTTTGAACGTTTCTCATGTGTATGAACTACTTTCGGTCTTTGAACCGTATCCTTTTCTATTACAGGCGTAACATTTAGAGTAGCACGTTTCATACTTTCAATATGTTCTGGAGTCGTGCCACAACAACCACCCAATAACCGAATACCTTGCTCAATAAATTTCGGTGTCATCGCTTCAAAATAAGCTGGACTTCCCTCATATACGTATCGTCCCTCTACATAATTTGGGAGACCTGCATTTGGATATGCTGACAAGTAACCATTTTTCGGAATCGATATCATTTTAAAAGCTTCCGTCATATGAAGTGGCCCTAGTTGGCAGTTCAATCCAACAACATTTGCACCGTAATCTAAAAGCTGTTTTAATATTTCATTTACATCATTTCCATTTTGAGTCGTACCCGCCTCATGTAACGCCAATTGCGCTACAATTGGAATATTTGTTTCTTTTCGTAACACCTGGACAGCATGAAGTAATTCAAACTCATCATAAAAAGTCTCTAATAGCAGTCCATCTACCTGTTCTTCTAATAATGCACTTGCCTGTTCCAGTAACATAAATTCTCGCTCCATATCAGTTGTCGTAACCGCCCCGATATGTTTCATACCACCAATTGTGCCTAAAATTGCATTTCTGTCTGTAACAGATGCTTTCGCCAGTTTTACTGCCGCTCTATTAATTTCAGTAACTTGATTTTCTAATCCATACATACGTAATTTCGCTTCATTTGCTCCGTACGTATTTGTTTGAATCACATCTGCCCCAGCCGCTACATATTGCTTATGAATCGATATAATTAAATCTGGATCAGATATATTCAATTCTTCAAAACTACTTTGTAAACCATGTGAATGTAATAACGTCCCAACCGCACCATCACCTATTACAATTCCTTTTGATAATAAATCTAGTAATTTCACAAATCTCCCTCATTTCTATCAATATAAAAACCCCCTCTTCACTTTGAAGAGGGGGACATAATCGATCCTCCTCTTATTATGCAAAACATTCGTTTTGCAGGTATTAGCACCGTTTCAAACATTTCGTTTGAAGGTTGCCGGGTTTCACAGGGCCTTTCCCTCCACCGCTCTCAATAAGAGTTTGTCTTTATTATTTTATTTATGTAGCTAAAAGGAAATGCGTTCCCCTTTTAACAATGTTTGTTAATTTTTTTATAAATTTAGCACGCACAAATACAAAAGTCAATGACACTTGCGGAAAAATAAAAATTATTTAAAATAAAGTTGCAATTCAATTATCTTTTGTTGTAAAGTTAAAAACATAATAAAATTTCATACGAACATTCTTATCTAGAGAGGTAGAGGGACTGGCCCTATGACGCCTCAGCAACCATTAACATTTGTTAATAAGGTGCTAATTCCAGCAAATTGTGAAAGATTTGACAGATGAGAAGAAGACTCTATTCAAACCGAAAGCCTTCTTCTTAGAAGGCTTTTTTTATTTTATATTCAACTAATGGTTCAATTTAAAAAGGAGGAATTTTCACATGTCAACTATCGAAACAAAATTAGCGCAAATCGGAAACCGGAGTGAAACTACAACAGGAACTGTTAATCCACCTGTTTATTTTTCAACTGCTTATCGTCACGAAGGAATTGGTAAATCTACTGGATTTGATTATTCACGAACTGGAAATCCAACGCGCGGCCTATTAGAACAGGCAATCGCAGACTTAGAATGCGGCGAACAAGGTTATGCCTGTAGTTCAGGGATGGCAGCCGTTCTTCTTGTCCTTTCCCTATTCCACTCTGGAGACGAACTTATTGTTTCCGAAGATTTATACGGTGGCACTTATCGATTATTTTCTGAGCACGAAAAAAAGTGGAACGTTCGATGTAGATACGTAAATACACAATCTATTAAACAAATTGAGCAAGCCATCACAACGAAAACGAAGGCTATTTTCATAGAAACTCCAACTAATCCATTAATGCAAGTTACCGATATTGCCGCTGTTGCAACTGTAGCGAAAAGACACGGACTACTTCTTATTGTAGACAACACATTCTACACACCTTATATACAGCAGCCATTAACAGAAGGTGCCGATATCGTACTTCATAGTGCAACGAAATATTTAGGTGGTCATAACGATGTACTAAGCGGACTTGTCGTTGCAAAAGGAAAGGAACTTTGTGAGGAAATCGCTCATTATCATAATGCCTCTGGTGCCGTCTTAAGTCCATTTGACTCATGGCTATTAATTCGTGGTATGAAAACGTTAGCGCTTCGCATGAGACAACATGAAGAAAATGCAAAAGCAGTTGTTGCTTATTTAAATGATGAGGATGGGGTGACAGATGTATTTTATCCTGGAAGAGGCGGCATGATCTCATTTCGTCTGAAAGATGAAACATGGATTAATCCATTCTTACAATCTTTATCCTTAATTACATTTGCCGAAAGTCTCGGTGGTGTTGAAAGTTTAATGACATATCCAGCAACGCAAACACACGCTGATATTCCTGAAGAAATTAGAACAGCAAACGGTGTATGTAATCGTCTTCTTCGATTTTCCGTTGGTATTGAAAATAGTAACGATTTAATTCAAGACTTACAGCAAGCCGTTAAACTTGTAAAAGAAGGTGTAAGAATATGAGTTATTCTATAGATACACTCTTACTGCACAACCAATATAAACATGACTCGCAAACAGGAGCTGTTAACGTTCCCATCTATAACACATCAACATTTCACCAATTTGATGTAGATACGTTTGGGAAATATGACTATAGCAGGTCAGGAAATCCAACTCGTGAAGCTCTTGAAGACATCATTGCTTTATTAGAAGGCGGAACAAAAGGATTTGCCTTCGCATCAGGAATTGCAGCGATTTCTACTGCATTCCTCCTCCTTTCACAAGGTGATCACGTACTCATTTCAGAAGACGTATACGGAGGGACTTATCGAATGATAACTGAAGTTCTCTCCCGTTACGGTGTTTCACATACATTTGTTGATATGACCAATTTAGAAGAAATAAAACAAAACATTAAGCCAAATACAAAACTCTTTTATGTAGAAACACCTTCCAATCCACTTTTAAAAGTAACAGATATTCGTGCTGTTTCTAAACTTGCAAAATCTATTGGCGCCCTTACTTTTGTTGATAATACATTTTTGACACCACTATTCCAGAAACCACTTGACCTTGGCGCTGATGTCGTTCTTCATAGTGCCACAAAATTCATTGCCGGTCATAGTGATGTTACTGCCGGATTAGCAGTTGTAAAAGATACCGATCTCGCTCAAAAACTTGGCTTTTTACAAAATTCATTCGGCGCTATTCTAGGCCCGCAAGATTGTTCTCTCGTACTTCGTGGTCTAAAAACATTGCATGTACGTCTTGAGCATTCAGCTGCTAATGCCAATAAAATTGCACACTATTTACAAGAGCACGCTAAAGTTCAAAATGTCTATTATCCAGGATTACAAACACATCTTGGATTTAACATTCAACAATCTCAAGCTACATCAGCAGGAGCTGTCCTATCTTTCACTTTACAATCAGAAGACGCACTCCGCCAATTTTTATCAAAAGTAAAATTACCTGTCTTTGCGGTTAGTTTAGGGGCTGTCGAATCGATCCTTTCCTACCCAGCTAAAATGTCACATGCAGCACTATCGCAAGAAGCTCGTGATGAAAGAGGGATTTCAAATTCATTACTTCGGCTATCCGTCGGTCTTGAAAATGTTGACGATTTAATATCCGATTTTGAAAATGCCCTTTCTTATGTAGAAGAACCTGTAAATGCATAGAGAGCAGAGAAGATATGAAATTAAGTTATCATATCTTCTTTTTTACGCTGATAAGTATATTTTTCAACCCTTCGTATAATTCATAAAAAAATGATAGATCACTATCTGTTTCCAAGTAATGAATTAATTGATATATTAAGAAGTAAAAAAGGGGCAAAAATAATGGATACATGTGCAGATGTTTTAATCGTTATCGATTTACAAAATGGAGTATGTTATAGTGAGGAGCATTTATTTAATTTACAAAATTTACTTACAAAAGTAAATAAAAGAATTTCTTCATACAGAAAATCAAATAAACCAATTCTTTTCGTTCAACATTGTGATGATGATTTAGTACCTGAAAAAGAACTTTGGGCTATTCATTCAGATTTAGATGTTCAAAAACAAGATTTTTTTGTAAGAAAAACACATGCCAATTCTTTTTATAACACAAACTTGAAAGAGATTTTAGATCAATTATCTGTACATCGTATTGAATTTTGTGGTGCCCAAACAGAGTACTGTATGGATACCACGATTAAATTTGCCCATGGACTAGGGTACAAAAACTTCATGTTCCAGAAAGCAACCTCTACGTTAAATAATCCATTTATGTCCGCAAAAGAGACAATTGATTTTTATGAAAATATATGGAACCACAGATTTTTAAAATTGATGAAAGATGAAATCTAGAATACATAACTAACGTCTTGGTAATTCTAAGATGTATCAGCTATATTCAAACATTTCATTTTCACCATAAAGAAGCTGACTACATTCGGCTTCTTTTCTTTTAACCTGTTTTATATTCTATATATAACATTATAATTCCTTTGTCATATTATTTTAAAAATTTTGTATATTCATTTGAAAGAATAAGAAAATCATGATAAAATTGTGTTACAAATATATCTATATCTTTCAATTTTTAAAACGCATCGAAATTTTCACCCAAAAATGTCATTTTACAAAACCGTGCTAAATTATCTACTTTATTTACATCAGGGTCTCTTTTCTTACAATTTCTTTACTTTAGGAATGTTTTTCTGCAACAACTGTTTCCTTTTCTTTAATTTTTTGGTATGTATAATATGGTATAACAGCTCACACGGAGGTGGAAAAGAACATGTTAGAAACCTTTCAAAAAGAAATAGAACTATATGAAAGCAATGCAGAATTATTGAAAGTACTTGCTCATCCTGTTCGCTTATGTATTGTAAAAGGATTAATTGAACGTGGTCCAAGCAACGTTTCTACAATGTACACTGGCTTAAACATGCCACAATCTACAATTTCACAGCATTTAGCAAAGTTAAAAAGTGCTAAAATCGTTTCAAGTGAAAGAAAAGGATTGGAGATTTATTACAAAGTAGAAAACGAGACAATTATTCAACTCGTTCGCGTATTATTGGGTTAGGGACTCATAGACAGAGAAAAAGGACGTATTTTATATTTTTCATCTCATATCTTTAATATAAATATATATCATGAGAGGAAATATATGATGCTACATAAGTCGTATTAAAAAACAAGACACAGAACTATGCTGTGTCTTGTTTTTTTATATTTTCAAATACCGATCCAAGTGTAACCGTTGCATATGTTTCGTATGTATAACAACATCACATGCACTCCCTAATCCTCCACTCAAAATCATAGAATGAACTGCACGATTTTGTTTTTGAATTTCAGAAAAAGGATCCCTATCTTGATGATTCGTAAGCAGCTCTAGTATTCCTGCTGCTAACAAAAACTCAGATTGTTTCTTATGCCATACCATATTCATACCTTGCAGGCTAAACATTTCTTTCAGTTCGTCCCAATGAATATGAGTAGTAAGATCCATTTCACCTGGATACGCTAAAGGATTACGAATTAACTTATGCTCGTAATATCCTCGTAAACTCCCTTCTTGATGTGCAGGATGCATCCATTCTTCTTTTGTATATCCATAATCAACTGTAATACATACACCTCGTTGAAACCATTTCGCAATTTCTTTTATATATTCTTCCATCGCAATCGGCACTTCAAAACGCTGGCCTTCAGCAAGATGAATATTATATTTCAATAAGTATCGACCAATTCTTTTATGTAACGGCCTACATACTTCTGCAAGTTTCCCTTCCTCTGTGTACGTAACACGTACTTCATACAATATTCCATTTCTCTTCTCAATTACTTCAACAGGAAATGCATCAAATAACTCATTCGAAAAAAGAATCCCCTCGAACGATTCTCCCATTTCACTATGCGACGTATAATATGACACATTAGAAAACGAACAAAGAGTTTTTTGCTGCAATTTTCTATGAAAAGGGCTCATTTCAATTATCGAATAGTTTAAATCAATAAAGGTTTCCGGTGATAATTGCTTCCATTCTTGTAAAACATCATAGGCAAACCTTCCTGTCCCCCCACCAATCTCACAAATATGTGGAACAACTTCACCATTTTCAACAAGACGAATAAAAAACTTAGCAAAGGTTTTTGCAAACACAGAGGATACGTTGCTACTTGTAAAAAAGTCCCCTTGTCTTCCTATTTTTTCACGTTCTTTCATATAATATCCATGTTCCTCTGCGTATAATGCGAGGCTCATATATGTACTGTATGAAATTGAATAATCCTTTTCTTTTTCCATCCATTCTTTTAAAATGAGCTCCATCTTCACACTAGCTCCTTACTGTAAAAATGGATTATTTTCTTTTTCAAAACCAATGCTTGTTTCTGGACCATGTCCACATAGCACCGCTGTTTCATCAGGTAATACAAATAATTTCTCTTCAATACTTCCAATCAATTCTGCAAAACTTCCACCAGGTAAATCTGTTCTTCCAATACTCATTTGGAACAATACATCTCCAGAAAATACAGCATTCGCCTCTTTACAGTAATAAGAAATACTGCCTGGAGAATGTCCTGGTGTCTCAAAAATTTCAAAGTTAAATGAACCAATTGCTAATGCACCTTCTGCATCAATAATATGATCTGCTGGTTTTGCTGTAATGCTGCGATTCATCATAAAGATTTGAGAACCATTTACAGTTGCATCGCCTAACCAATCTGCTTCTTCTTTATGTACGTACACAGGAATATGAAAAGCGTCTCTTACCGCATCAACAGCACCAATATGATCAAAGTGAGCATGTGTTAATAAAACAGCCAATGGCTTTAATTGTTCTTCTTGTAAATATGTAACGAGCTTCTCTCCTTCGTGACCAGGATCAAAGATAATACACTCATTTTGCTCATTCGTTAAAATATAAGCATTTGTTTGTAATGGGCCTAACGGCATTTGTATCCATTTCATATGAAAATCTCCTCCAATTATTAAACTTACTTTCAATGATACAACATTTTTTTCTCTTAGGAAAAGAAAGGATGCTATCTCGACAATCATTTTTAAAACATGTACAATATAAAAGAGTAAATATTCCAAAAACTCATATTAAAGAATGGGTAGACAGAGGAGGATATTGTATGGGCCTTGTTATTATTTTTACGCTTGTCACTCTGTTAGCTGTATTTGCTACGCTTAGAACACTTCGCGAAAAGAATTTTCTCGCGGGCGGCTTTGCAATTGCAACTGTACTCGTTTTCGGATGGTTTACAATCATGACTGTTCTATATAACGGGTACCCACCAGCAGCTTAATTCATTTACATGCTCGTCTTCATCAAGATTTCGCACAAAAAGAGGAAGGGTTTCCCCTTCCTCTTTTCATACTTCACAACTTATATCATCTTCGCTTCGTATTTGTGCTTTTTTACAAGCCAAGCTCCTCCGATAACACCTGCATCATTACCAAGTGTTGCAATAGCTAACTTCGTGCTCTTTACAGCACGTGAGAAAGCATATTGCTCAAAATAGCGTTGAATTGGTTCTAAAAGTGCATCTCCAGCTTTAGAAACACCTCCGCCAATAACGATTTTCTCTGGGTTCAACGTGCTAGAAAGGTTCGCTACAGCTAATCCTAAATAAGAAGCTACCTTTTCTACTACTTCGCCTGCTAGTTCATCACCTTGTCCATGTGCTTCAAATACGTCTTTTGATGTGATACGTCCTTCTTCTGCTAACATAGAACGTAGAATACTTTCTTTATCAGTCTCTTGTATTTTTTGCATAGCAACACGCACAATACCTGTTGCAGATGCTACAGTTTCTAGGCAACCAGACTTCCCACAATTACATGGGAAAGCATTCTCTGTAACGACTGTAATATGTCCGATTTCACCAGCAGCACCGCTTACGCCGTGTACAATCTCTCCATTGGCAATTACACCGCCGCCAACACCAGTGCCAAGCGTCATACAAATTAAATCTTTTGCTCCTTCACCAGCACCTTTCCACATTTCACCAAGCGCTGCTAAGTTCGCATCATTATCAATCACAACAGGTAATCCTGTTTCTACTTCTAATAAATCTTTTAACGGATAGTTCTTCCATCCTAAGTTAACCGCTTCATAAATCATTCCAGACGCCACGTGTACAGGGCCAGGAGCTCCCATACCAATACCGATTAACTTACTTTTTAATTCGCCTAACTCTTCTAACTTTTTATCAATAGCTTTCGCTACATCAAGTGTAATATGTTTTCCTTGCTCATTTGTATTCGTAGGGATTTCCCACTTATGTAAAATTTCACCGTATACATTAATAAATGCTAATTTAATCGTTGTACCACCAAGGTCAACACCAACTAACCATTTCTCTTCCATGTTGCTTACCTACCTTTATCTAATTCTTATTTAGCTCTTTTTGAATTTCTTGCTTCAATAAAAATAAAGCTGTTTGATAGTCTTGTGGATCGATTAGCTGTGATTGATTTAATTCACGCAATTCATCTTGCATTAATTGTAAATCTGCAATTCGATCTCCCGTATAAATAATCGTACCAAATTTCTTTAGCAATTGCTGAATATCATATATAGATACCATTTCATCACCCTCTATGCTCACTTACTATAAAAAATTATAATAAGAAAACGTTCACATATTTTATTATAATCAAGAAGAAAAAGTCTCGTCAATTTTTATTTGTCTATACAAGCCCATTTTTAACCATTGTTCCTTTTTCTGTAATAATTTTTTCTACATTTTTATCAAACGGCTCTATTGGAATATGGTCTACCATTTGAAAACTATAAGCTAATGATAGCGTTTTCCCTTTATAATGCATGAGATAACGATCATAATAGCCACCACCATATCCAATCCGTTCTCCTCGCTCTGTATAAGCTACACCTGGTACAATTTGAAGGTCAATTTCATCTGCATTCACTTCTTCCGTAAGCGCTGGAATTGGCTCACGTAAATTCATATACACTGTTTCTAACTGATCAAAATTGCTAATTTTCCTAAAGGACATTGTTCTTGCTTCTTTATTACACTTCGGAACGACAACTTTCTTTCCTTCTTCCCAAGCTTTTTCGATAATAGGATATGTATTCACTTCATTTTCCATTGAGAGAGTGATTCCAATTGTTTTAGCTTCAGCCCACTCTTTTTGCTCATACAACGAAAATGCTATTTGCTCTGATAAAGTTGTATACCGTTCTTTTGATAAAGAATTCATGTGCTCTATTATTTGTTTACGTAAACGTAGTTTCTCTTCTCTCACACATTTCCCCCCTCACAGTGATACTTTGCTCTACGATGATAGTGTATCACTTTTAAGAGAGGAATCGAATAAAAAAAGAAACAGTAGGAAAATATTCCTACTGCTTACTTTGTTTCACGGTGTAACGTAGACTTCTTGTCACGCTTGCAATACTTTTTAAGCTCGATACGCTCAGCGTTGTTACGTTTGTTTTTCTTTGAGATATAGTTACGATCTCCGCATTCTGTACATGCTAGAGTAATATTCACACGCATTCTTATTTCCCTCCAGTACTAATAACTTAAATCAGACTATACTATAATACCACTTTTAAAATAAAAATTCTACACCTTTTGATATTGTCTAATTTTTTCTATAAGATTTTTCATGTTTTCCCTTGCTATTACTGGGTTTCTAGCATGTGAATACACTAAAAATTTCGGTTGTTTTGTGTCAGAAACGATATAAGACCACTCTTTTTCGGTATATTTGAACTGTACTCCTTCAAATATGCCTTCTTCCTTCCTTTCGATATCAGCCAATAATTTCCTCATCACTTTCCCTTTTTCATTCCATGAACATACAACTTCATCACAAAGTAAATAAAGCGGCGGTGATTGCTCTACTATGCTGAGAAAGGTTTTTCCCTGCAATGCTATTAACTCGAATAATTTTCCAATTCGATATAAAATATCTCGCTTCCATCTCGCTTGAAACGATTTTTTTTCATCCTGCGTATAAAATAGAAGATAACATTCTCCTAATTTCAAAGACATTGGGTAAATATTTCCTGCCGATTCCAGTAATAAATCTGGAATATCAATCTCTTCAAAATCCGTCCCTTGGTAAATATTACTATGATTATCATATAACTCGAAATAATTTCCTTGCTCTGAAAACATAAGCGCCATATTTGCTTTACTTGATTTCATCAAAGCTTTCACATGATCCTTTTGTTCGCCCGCATAAATCCACGTAACTGTGCATCCGAGCCTTTGCAAAAAGAGCATAAGCAAATGTTGTAACATATCATTTCTCTTATTAATAAGAAGATGAAACTTCTGTTTTTTTATTTTCTCAATATCAATACGCTCTAATACAGCCTCTATATAATTATGTAAAGAAACGTGTACTAGCTTATTCCGCCCCATTTCCTTCTCACATACGTAATAAAACGACTCAGACATATACACTTGTTCTATCGCTTTTTGCTGCTTATACGTTAACTGTGCCCCATCCTTACCATACAACTTTATAACAATCTCTTTTTCTTTTTCCGCTTGAATGAAAACCCCACCCGCACATTGCAAATCTTGAATGCTGTACTGAAAAAGTGATTCGTTCATTTCTTTGCATTCCATCGTATGAATCCCAATACCATGAATTGCATGAAGAAAAAGATTTTTATAAGAAGTCGTTTCTATATGTTCTTGACTCCCGATTAATATACTTTCCCCTTTTGTGAAAAGAGATCCGTACGCCATCGCAACCTTTACAATAAATTGAGGCGTAATCTCCACATTACCTCTTCCTACAATTCGGCTTTTTTGCAACCATCCTGCACTCTTCTCACTTTCTTGAACACCAGCCGATCCGACTACCGAATGACTATCAATCGCCTTATATGGCCATAGTTTTCCCTTTTGCTTAATTACCGTACTTTTCCCTATATGACAATGGTCCGCTACAATGCTTTTTTGAAACAATGTAACGTCATCTTCCACCATTGTATGTTCTCCTATTGTCGTTTCTAGTAACTCACAATATTTCCCAATGTGCGCATTTGCAAAAATAATACTCTTTTGAAGATGAGAATAACTTGAAACAACACTATTTTTCCCGATAATAGAGTATGGCTCAATTACAGATCCAGCACCAATTCTTGCTCCTTCACCAATAAAAGAAGGACCGTGAATTTTCGTTCCTTTTCCAATCGTTACCCCTTCTCCCATCCATACCATCGGTAATACTTCCGTATATGGAATAGGTACTTGCAATTTTTTCGTTAACAAATCAAATTGTGCTTGTCGATATTGATCAAATGTACCGATATCTAACCAGTAACCTTCTGACAAATATGCAAATAATGCGTTCTTATTTGCCAATAACGGAAACACATCTTGACTAAAATCAAAAAATTCTTGGGGCGGTATGTAAGAAAAAATTTCTGGCTCCATAATATATATACCTGTATTCACAATATTAGAGACTACTTCATTCCAACTCGGTTTTTCTATGTATCGTGTAACCTCTTGTTCTTTGTTCATTACAACTAAACCAAATGAGAGTGGATTTTCTACTTCCTTTACAAACATAGTTACCATTCTTTTCTTTTGTTCATGAAACGTAATTCCTTCTGATAATTGAAAATCAGTTAACGCATCCCCACTTATGACAACAAACGGTTCATCCAAAAATTTTTCCGCTTGTTTAATACTCCCTGCAGTTCCAAGCGGTGGAGAGTCTTCAAAGTAGTACAAGTTAACGCCCCATTTGCTACCGTCACCAAAATATTGCTTAATAGCCGTACTCATATACTGAACAGTAATTGCAATCTCACGTATACCATGCTGACGCAATAATTCAATGTTGTATTCTAAAACTGGCTTTTCTAATAATGGCAACATCGGCTTTGGAGTATTACATGTTAATGGTCTAAGGCGTCGTCCTTTTCCTCCAGCTAAAATAACCCCCTTCATATACTTCAGCCTCCACTTATATAATGTTCAGTAACTTCATATACGATATGTATATTATCTACCCAGCATTAACTAGCAGTATAAAAATTTCATTAGTGGGGGGTTCTTCATCCCCTACTGATTATTAGCCTTGCCCAATCGGGCCGACAGGCAGTAAAGTTCCCCTTATATACATTCACCTTTCAACAAGTGAAGAAAGCGTTTACTATCAACTTTTAAAATATTACTTAATAAGCGAATAACATATACGCCCTATTTTTTCCATTATATTATGATACATCTTATCATCATAAACTAAAGGAAACAACGAGCTTTTTTTGTCATGTTTTGACTAAAAAAAGCAGGTGATGTTTCACCTGCTTTTTTTCTTTATTCATTTAATAAGTAATGCTTTCCCTTTACTAAATAAAAAACATTTTCAGCAATATTTGTAATATGGTCTGCTACACGTTCAATATATCTCGCTACAAAGGATAATTGTGTAATTTGTGTAATTGCTTCTGGTTGTTCTGGAACTGAAGATATAAATTCACGAATCGCTTTCCCATATATTTCATCAACAGAATCATCCATTTCGGCAATTTGCTTCGCAAAAGTTAAATTTTCTTGCTCATATGCATCTAGCGCTAACTGTAACATCTTATTTGCAATCGCAAACATCTCATCAAGATTGTGCAAACTAACAGACACGTCTTTTTCCCCGAGACGAATGGTTGATTTCGCAATATTAACAGCATGATCTGCAATACGTTCTAAATCTGTCGCTGTTTTAATTGAAATGAAAATCCTTCTTAAATCACTTGCTACAGGTTGCTGCTTCGTAATGAGCATAAGCGCAAGATCATTTATTTCCTCTTCTAAATTATCCATACGATAATCACCATCTATTACCTCTAACGCTTTCTCTACATCCTTTTTATGAAGCCCTTCCATAGCAAGCAATAAAGCTTCTCTCGCTAGTTCACCAAGCTCAATCACCTTTTGCTGTAACGTTTTTAAATCACATTGAAATTGTTCTCGTACCATTGTTTCTTCCCCCTCAATATTATGTGCCAATATATATAACTCTCCTACCTAGCCTACTTATAATAAGCCTTAAGATAGGAGAAGTATTACTTCTCTAATTTAAATGAGGTAAAAATAAGAAATACCCTCTGTTAAGAGGGTATTTGCTCTTAGCCTTGCTAGCGACATCAACCGAATCGGCCTGTAATATAATCTTCTGTACGCTTATCTGAAGGTGTCGTAAATAATTTATTTGTATCTGTATACTCCACAACTTCTCCACTTAAGAAGAAAGCAGTTTTATCTGAAATACGCGCAGCTTGTTGCATGTTATGCGTTACAATAACGATACTAAAATCTTTCTTTAACTCTTGAATTAATTCTTCTACTTTTAATGTTGAAATTGGATCTAGTGCTGATGTTGGCTCATCCATTAAAATAACGTCTGGTTCAATCGCTAAACAACGTGCGATACATAGACGCTGTTGCTGTCCACCAGATAAACCGTATGCATTATCATGCAAACGATCTTTTAACTCATCCCAAATCGCTGCTCCACGTAAACTTTTTTCAACAATTTCATCTAACGTTTTCTTGTCGCTAATACCATGAATTTTCGGGCCGTATGCTACATTTTCATAAATAGATTTTGGAAATGGATTTGGTTTTTGGAACACCATTCCTACATGTGTTCGTAATTCTTCAACTGGATATGATTTATCAAATATATTGCGCTCTCTATATTCAATTACGCCTGTAGTTCGCACGATTGGTACTAACTCTACCATACGATTTAATGTTTTTAAGTACGTTGATTTACCACAACCACTTGGCCCGATAATTGCTGTAACTTCATTCTCATGAATACTTAAGTTAATATCTTTTAAAGCATGGTCTTCTCCATACCATAAATTTAAGTTTTTCGTATCAAATACTACTTTCTTTGGCGCAGTCTCGATTTTCTCCTCGTTTTTCACCTGTACATTTACTACTGTTGCTACCATTTGAATTCCCCTTTCATCCATTTCCAACTTATTTTCGATTTCGCAACCATAGGACAACTATATTAATCAAGAGCAACAAACCTAACAAAACAATCATCCCAGCAGCTGCTACATACTGAAATTCTTCCTGTGGTCTACTCATCCAATTAAAAATTTGAATTGGTAAAACTGTAAATCTATCAAACATACTAAACGGAACATAATTTGCAAATGCAAGTGCCCCGATAACTAATAACGGTGCCGCTTCTCCAATCGCTCTTGATATCGCTAACGTACAACCTGTTATAATTCCTGGGAACGCATATGGCAATACAACTTGATACATCGTTTGCCACTTCGTAGCACCTAACCCGTAAGAAGCTTCTAATAATGACCTCGGTACAGATCGTATCGCTTCTTGACTCGCTACAACAACTGTCGGTAAGACGAGTAAGCTCATCGTCAGTGCCGCTGCAATAATACTCTCACCTAAATGAAGAGCGTATACAAAAATGGTTAAGCCGAGTAATCCAAATACGACGGAAGGTACTCCTGCTAACGTTTGATTATTAATTTCTATTACCTTTTTAAATATAGATTCCTTCGCATATTGCTCTAAATAAAGAGCAGTTCCGACCCCAAATATAAAGGAGAGTGATATAACAATACTCATAAATAATATTGTTCCTGACAAAGCTGCAGCAATCCCAGCTTCTTTCGGATTACGCGAAGCGAAGTTTGTAAAGAAATCTAACGAAAGGTAACTGACACCTTTTCCAAAAATTTGAAAAAGCAAAATAAGTAGGATTACTATTGAAAACAAAATTGCCATATAAAATAACAATTGGTAAATTCGATCTTTTAAAAAACGTGATGCCATATTTTCTTGTATTTTTTTATGATTCAACATGCGCATATTATGTCACCCTCCTAAAGCGGCGCATAATAAATTGCGAAATGATGTTCATTATAAAAGTAAACAAGAATAACGTTGCGCCTACAGCGTACATGCTGTAATAAGTAAGTGTTCCATGCGGAGCATCACCTAAACTCACTTGCACAATATAAGCTGTTAACGTTTGAATAGAGTGTGTCGGATCGAGCGATACGTTCGGTGTGGATCCTGCTGCAATTACAACGATCATCGTTTCACCGATTGCTCTGGAAGCAGCTAATATAATTGCTGCCATAATCCCTGCGAAAGCTGAAGGAAACACGACTTGTTTTACCATCTCAAACCGAGTTGCTCCAAGTGCCAACGAAGCTTCTTTCGTTCCTTTTGCTACAGCTCTCATTGCATCTTCAGACAGAGATGCAATTGTAGGTATCATCATAAAGCCAATCACAATACCTGGACTAATCGCATTAAAAAACTGTAAATCAGGTATAATCCGTTGTAAAAGCGGTGTAACAACTGTTAATGCAAAAAAGCCATATACAATTGTCGGGATACCTGCTAATAGTTCTAACATCGGTTTTAATACTTTTCTTACACTGTTTGAAGCATATTCGCTTAAAAATACGGCACACGCTAAACCGATAGGAATTGCTACGAACATGGCGATCGCTGTTACAAGGACCGTTCCACATATAAGTGGTAATATACCGAATTTAGGGTCTTCAAAAAAAGGTAACCATTCTTTCTCTGTCAAAAAGGAGAGCAATGATATTTTTTGAAAAAACATTATTGTTTCATTAGAAAGCGTAAAAATAATTCCAAGTGTCGTCGCAATAGACACGCTAGCAATTATTTTTAGTAATAATGGAACGATTCGATTGATTCGCTGCGTTTTTTTTCTATGTTTTGTATTTCTTTCAATCAAATGTTGTACAGAAAATGTAGTTTGACTTTTGTCATTATAAGCCAAAGATGAAAACCCCTTTCCACCCTGACATTACCTTTTTATTTCTGTTAACATCCGCAGCTGTTCATTGTATTTTTCTTTTGGTAATTTTACATATCCAACCTCTTCAGCAAGATTACCAACATGCTGAATCATAAACTCAATATAGTTTGCTACATTCATTTTATTTCGGATAGATGCATGATTCACATAAGCAAATAGTGACCTAGATAACGGCTTATACTCACCTGATTGAATCGTGTCTTTCGTCGGAAGTACACCATTCACTTTTATTGCTCTCACCTTATCTCGATTGGCCATATAATAAGCATATCCTACAAAAGCAATGGCATTTTTATCATTCATTACCCCTTGCATAATAACTTGATCATCTTCAGACAAAGAGACTTTTTTTACAATGCGACTTTTTTGTAAGATGACATTTTGAAAATAATCATACGTACCAGAGTCTACACCTGGCGCATAAAACTTTACCTGTTCACGTGGCCATGATGAATGAATTTGTGACCATCGCTTTTCACTTGCATCTTCACTCCATAATAGACGTAACTCGTCTACCGTCATATTGTCTACCCAATTATTTTGACGATTCACAACGATCGTAAGACCGTCATAAGCGACTTCAAACGGTGTAAACTGAATGGAGTTTTTCTTCATTTCATTTTCTTCCACTTGTTTCATTACTCTCGAAGCATTATTTATATCTACTTCTCCTTTACTGAAACGATTAAATCCTCCTCCTGTTCCAGAAACACTGATGGAAATTTTCACGTTCGGATGCACCTTTGTATATTCCTCCGCTACTGCTTCTATAATAGGAAAAACCGTTGAGGATCCATCAACTCTCACTTCTCCCATTTCATTCACAGCAAATGCAGTAGACGTGCCAACATAACAGAAACATGTCGACAGTATGAAAACTTTAATCGATGCACTTATCCATTTCACGTGTTCTTCCTCCTAGAAGTAACCGGAAATAACAGGATTACAGATATAAGAATACTGCTAAACTATTAATTCGGTTTTAATTGTTTGTAAAAGTTTTGTAAAGTTCCACAAGAATCAACATTAGGTAAATTATTAATCTGTAGCCACCGTTCATCTTCACTAAGGATCGGTCCATAACTCCCATAGTGAATGCATACGTATTATTTGCGAGGTCCCTTAAAATTCCGATATAATCTGCTTGTCCACTTTATTAAAACGTATGCATGAACCATAAAAAAAAGCACACTATCTTTTCAGATAGTGTGCTTTTTTTACAACTTTTTTATTCATCATCTTGCTTTTTATTTTTCTTATCTATTTCCTCTTGTGTAGCTTCGCCATTTTCTACCTTTTTCAAATCAAAGTACGCGTCCATAATGTCACGACTAATATAACCGTTAATACCTGATTTATCATCTACCCAAGGTACAACAACAGAAAATGCTACTTCAGGGTCTTCAAGTGGCGCATAACCTACTAATGTTAAGTTATATGTTTCTTTACGCTCACCGTTTGCTTTTCTACCAATCTCTTTATCTCCGCCATACACAGTTTGAGCTGTACCTGTTTTACCAGCAGCTTTATATGATGCGCCTGTAAAGTATTTCGCAGCTGTACCACCAGACTCATTAAATACTTGTCTAAATCCTTCCTGAACACGTTTAATTTGTGATTCAGGCATATCAATACGGTTTAGTACTTTCGGTTCCATTGAGTGAACGACTTTTCCAACTTCGCCTTGTTTCGCTTCCGGTTGACGAATTTCTTTTACAACTTGCGGCTGCATACGGTAACCACCATTTGCAATTGTTGAAACATACTGTGCTAATTGAAGTGGTGTGTACGTGTCATACTGCCCAATTGATAAATCTAATAAGAAACCTGGCTGATTTCCTCTACCTGTTTGACCCGCAGATTCATTTGGTAAATCGATACCTGTTTTTACACCAAGTCCAAACTGTCCGAAATAATAACGCATCGTATCAAATGCTTTTTGTGGTATATCTAACGTACCACCTCTTACATATTGAACACCTGCGATATTCATCGCTGTTTTAAACATATATACGTTAGAAGACATTTTTAATGCTGTTAAATCATTAATGTATCCCATCGTCTTCCAAGAAGATTTTTGTGGCGTTCCCTTTAATCTGATTGGTTCATCAAGTTGAACTGAACCTGGTTGAATGGCACCTGTCTGATACCCAGTAAGTACTGTCGCACCTTTTACAGTTGATCCCATCGGATAAGAACTTGTCATCGTTCCTAATGCGAAATCTTGCACTTTCGTCTCGCCATTTTCTTCTACTAACTGTTTCCCTGCCATAGATAAAACTTCACCATTTTTTGGATTCATCATTACAACGAATGCGCGATCTAAAAGAGGTTGTCCCCCTTTATATCTCAATAAATTTTTCGTGATAATTTCTTCTACACGCTTTTGTAATTCCATATCAATTGTTAAATTCAGATTGTTACCACTTTGCCCTTTTGATACATTAATCGTTTCTAAAATATTACCGTTTTTATCCGTAATATTTCTCACTTCCGCTTTATTACCGTGCAAACTATCTTCATATTGCTGCTCAAGATAGCTTTTCCCTACGCGGTCATTTCGATTATAATCACGAACAAGATAGTAATCTAGTCTTTCTCTCGGTAAACCTTCGTCAGAAGTTGTTACACCTCCAAGTACACTTCGGAACAAATCGCCATCATATGCATATTTTCGTTCCCAATCGACACTTGTATCTACTCCCGGCAATTGCGCTAAATTTTCACTAATAATCGCATATTCCTCATCTGTAGCATCCTTTTTAATGACTTGTGGCGTCATCGCATATCCGCCGTCCATTTTGCTTTTAATCGCTAGCACTTCTAAATCTTTTGCAGATAATTGATTCACTTCTTCTTCCGTCACGCGATTTCGTTGACGCTCATCTAATTCTTTATCGTCAATTTTTTTATCTTTAAACTCTTGACGATCCTTTTTCGTAATTTTTTCTTGCGCTTCTTCTTTATGAATAGCAAGCCAATAATCTTTTTTATCGCGATCTGTTAATTTATCTGTCGGTACTTCAATCAAATCTGCTAATTTTTTCGCTGTTTCTAAGCGAGCCTCGGCAGTTGATCCTTTCATTTTTGTAAATGTAATCGTACGTACAGCTGCATTATCTACTACAGGTCGCCCATAACGGTCAAATATTTTCCCACGTGGTACAGGATTACTTATCGTCGAGTTTTCTTTCCTCTCCACTTCATTCTTATATTCCTCACCGCGAACAATTTGTACATATCCAAGCCTTACAATAACCGCGGAGAACATTAAAAACACGCAGAAAAACAGCACGTTTAACCGAAAAGGAACGTGAGTCTTTTTCTTTTGTTGTTTCTGCTTCTTACCCATACAAACCCCCTCTACCAACAGCTATGTAATTTGAAAGGGACACCTTCATACAGGTGTCCTCACTGCTGTCTTACATCTTTTTCTATTCTAGCATAAAACAAACGATAAGTTAACCTTCTGGTTCTGTTTGATTCTGCGTGGTTCCTTGTGCTACAACACTTGTGTTCCCTGCATTTCCTTCATCATATTTGACATTTTTAACTGCAAAATAAATAAGAAAATGTCCAGCACCTAAAATACATAGTAAGACAGGTAAACTCTTTTCAGGCGGAAAGAATAATACAGCACATAAAAAACTTAAAACTGAACAAATTCTCCCAGCATTTAACCATAATTCTCGGACAACAACATACTCTACACGCCACTCTCTCGCATTTTTCGCTCTACCAATTACATCATATGTCATCGATCCATATGGAACGAGTAAAATAGGGTATGCAATCGCAATGCATGCTGCATAAATAAGTAATTTTGTGTATGTAACATTGAATATAACTAAAAATACGACAGCATATAAAATAATGCCTCCAAGTAAAATTGCTTTTTTTCGCCACTCTTTCTTTAACATACGAGCAACTAAATAGTAACATACAAATGATACAGCAGAATTTACTAAGCTATATTTCCCTAATGCAAGCTCACTATCGGTTGCTAAGTACACGTATACTGAAATAACAAAAATGAATGTTCCCTCTCTCAATCCTTGGAAAAAATGAGCACGTGTAATTCTCCCCCAATTTTTATCAATCCGTCGCTCTTTCAAAACTTGTGTAACCTCATAACGACCTTCACATTCTCTCTTAGATACAAAAAAGCTTAAAACGACAGCAATTGCAAATAACAGTAACGAGAGGAAGAATATGACCGTATAACCACTCCACTTTTCCATACGTGAAATTGTGTATCCAGCTGCTATCGGTCCAATCATGCCAGAGAAGGATGTAAGAAGCCCAAGAAACCCGTTAAAGAAATCTCTTGTTTCTGGTTCTGTAATCTCAAATGTTAATAAATTAAACGCGAGCCAGTAAAAACCATATCCGACTCCTAAAAGAGCCCCCATTAATAAAATATAGTGAGAAGCGCTTTTTCCCGCTACTAAAACAACGATAAAAAAAATCGCTAACGTGCCTACGCCTATTCGTAACAAGATCGAGCGATCAATACGCTTCGCTAATTTCCCACCTATAAGAAATGTGAGGGGCTGCAATACAACGCTGGCCAAATTATACAAGCCGAGATTCACATAATTTTGTGTTTGTTTCCATAAATAAATGTTAACAAACGTATTCGATAAAGAAATTGCGAGCGTGTATAAACCTCCAATAAGGAGTAATAACACTAAATCCCGATTCACTTCAACGTCACCAATTATATGTTTCCACTTCATACACAACTCTCCTTTACTTCATGTTCTAGTCTTCCAAAGACAAGCCCAATTATGTAAAAGGAAAGCATAGAAAAAAGCTAGGAGCATTCTCCTAGCTTTTTCTATCGTTATTACAATTATTTTGCTTCTTGGTAACGTTTTTCAGCAGCGTTCCAATCTACAACGTTCCAGAATGCACCGATGTAGTCTGGACGACGGTTTTGATAATTTAAGTAGTAAGCATGTTCCCAAACATCTAAACCGATAACTGGTGTTTTACCTTCAGTTAGAGGAGAATCTTGGTTTGGCGTGCTTGTTACTTCTAATTCACCATTATTTACTACTAACCAAGCCCAACCAGAACCGAAGCGAGTTGCGCCAGCTTTTGCGAATTCTTCTTTGAATGCATCGAAGCTACCGAATTTCGCTTCAATTGCAGTTGCAAGTTCGCCTACTGGTTGTCCACCGCCGTTTGGAGATAAGATCGTCCAGAAGAATGTGTGGTTAGCATGTCCGCCACCATTGTTACGTACTGCTGTACGGATTGCTTCTGGTACTTCGTTTAAGTTTGCAACTAATTCTTCTACGCTTTTGTCAGCTAATTCTGCATGACCTTCTAAAGCAGCGTTTAAGTTTGTGATGTACGTGTTATGGTGTTTTGTATGATGGATGTTCATTGTTTCTTTGTCAAAGTGAGGCTCTAAAGCATCATACGCATAAGGTAAATTTGGTAATTCGTGTTTTGCCATTGTTATATTCCTCCCAGTTTATGTATTGCCACTTAAGTGACATACAACTACATTCTACCCTAATTGCCATAGGGTGCAAACAAATAAATCGCATTGTCTTGCTATCATTAAAGTAGCAAAATTCCCACTTCTTTTCAATTAAAATGCTCATATATTTCATAAAAAAAGCCCCCTTCTACAAGGAAGCTTCCTACTGACATAATAAACACGTGAAATGGATATGGACCCTGTAGGACTCGAACCTACGACCGGACGGTTATGAGCCGTCTGCTCTAACCAGCTGAGCTAAGGGTCCACAATTATGTATGTAACAATACATCAAATAAAGGAATTCCTATCGGATATATCCTTTAAGAAATGTAAGATAAATTTACCATATAGAAAAGAAAAGTGTCAATTGTATTTTTCTCATTTAAAAGAAGAAAATTAATAAAAAGAAATTTAGTTGTCTCTACTATATGTAAATATAATATATCTTGAGATTCCCTAGATTCCTACGTTACAATGATTTTATACATACATAAAGGAAGTGAATCTATGTCCATATTTACCCAATTAGTCAAAAGCGTATATTCGCCTAAAGATATGGCGCTATTCCGTTTTCAAAAAATCGGAAAAACCATTTTGTATATTATGCTACTTTGTCTAATCACTACTATTCCAAGAACATTCTTTTACGGTAGCTTTATCCAAGATAGTGTTACTATGGTAAATCAAGCAATTGAAAAAGATTTACCTGATTTTAAAATCGAAAATGGTGAACTAAAAGCTGATATTGAACAACCTATTCAAAAAGAAGAGGGAGATGCTCTTTTCGTATTTGATCCAAATACAACAGATATCGAAAAGTATCAAAATAAAACTGGTTTATTTATTTTAAAAGATAAAGTAGTTTCTATAGGAAATGGCCAGACGCAAACATACTCCTACAATGATTTATTAGGCACATCTCTTGAGAAAAAAGATTTGCAAGATTTCATTTCAGTATTCGATAGTATTTATCCAATTTTACTAGCTGTTATCGGCGTGTTAGTATATCTATTCCAATTGTTCATTACTTTCTTAGGAATTACTTTACTTGCGTTTATCGGTTCTGCTATGAGTGGTCAACGTAAATTATCTTATAAGCAAGTATGGACGTTAACTGCTTACAGCTACACAATTCCAACAATCTTCTTTATGATTATGGATTTATTCAAAATCGTTGTACCTGGTTCAACATTCATTTATATCGCAGTTGTTTTAATTGTTCTATACTTAACAATTAAAGAAGTTCCAAAACCGAACGAAAAAAATGCCTAAATAGGCATTTTTTTTTTGGACAAGCATATATTCCTAGCAAAGGAGTGAAGAATATGAAGAGATTAGGTATATTCTTATTTGTGCTTGTTCTTGGTTATATATTTTATTACGATATAAAAATTGGCACTTTGCCGATGTTAAGTTCATATAAAAAGACAAATGCGGCCGAAACGATAAAACAAGAAAGTACAAATACAAAACAAAAAAAAGAAAACAAGGCGGAAAAAGAAACAGATGTCACTTATAAAACAATTGAAGTCAAAACAGGTGATACGGTTCTTTCCATTACAGAAGCGATCAATAAGAAAAAAATTCCTTCTATCGAAAAAGTAATTGATGATTTTAAACAATTAAATAAAAATACACCTGCTACAAAAATACAACTTGGAAAGTCTTATAAATTCCCGTTATATCAATAAGCAATCACTTAATCCTTGTCAATTACATAAAGGCGCTGATACAATAGTAAAAGTGAAACCGAGCACTTCGGTTTCTATAGCCCTGTATCACGTATACTATCATTGATATAAGGGACTAAATAAGAAACTTCTTTTATAAGGAGAGCGATCTATTCGTGAATGAAATGACTCATCGTACAAAAACACGTCCAGTTAAAGTCGGTAATTTAACAATTGGCGGTAATAATGAATTAATTATACAAAGTATGACAACAACAAAAACACATGATGTTGAAGCAACAGTTGCTGAAATTAAACGTTTAGAAGAAGCTGGCTGTCAAGTCGTGCGTGTTGCTGTTCCAGACGAACGCGCAGCAAATGCTATTGCTGATATTAAAAAACAAATCAACATTCCACTTGTTGCTGATATTCATTTTGATTATCGCCTTGCTTTAAAAGCAATTGAAGGCGGCATTGATAAAGTACGTATCAATCCAGGTAACATTGGTCGTCGCCATAAAGTAGAAGCTGTTGTAAATGCAGCAAAAGAACGTGGTATTCCAATCCGTATCGGTGTAAACGCAGGTTCATTAGAGCGTCACATTTTGGAAAAGTACGGATACCCAACTGCAGATGGTATGGTTGAGAGCGCCCTACATCACATTAAAATTTTAGAGGACTTAGATTTCCATGATATTATCGTATCTATGAAAGCCTCTGATGTTAACTTGGCAATTGAAGCATACGAAAAAGCTGCACGTGCTTTTGATTATCCACTACATTTAGGTATCACAGAATCTGGAACGTTATTTGCCGGAACTGTAAAAAGTGCCGCTGGTCTTGGAGCAATCTTAAGTAAAGGCATCGGAAATACACTACGTATTTCATTAAGTGCTGACCCAGTTGAAGAAGTAAAAGTTGCGCGTGAACTATTAAAGTCATTCGGCCTTGCATCTAATGCAGCAACACTTATTTCTTGTCCAACTTGCGGTCGTATTGAAATTGATTTAATTAGTATCGCTAACGAAGTGGAAGAGTATATTTCTACACTACAAGTACCAATTAAAGTTGCAGTACTTGGCTGCGCTGTAAATGGTCCTGGTGAAGCTCGTGAAGCTGATATCGGTATTGCCGGCGCGCGCGGAGAAGGACTATTATTCCGTAAAGGGCAAGTCGTTCGTAAAGTACCAGAAGAAATAATGGTAGAAGAACTGAAAAAAGAAATCGACGTAATTGCTGCTGAAATGGCTGCTGAACGAGAAAAAGAAAAAGAAACACAAGAACAATAAAATAAAAAGAAGGTTGCCCACAACATTTGTGAGCAACCTTCTTTTCTACGTAAAAAAGCTCGTCAGTTATAGAACTGACGAGCTTTTACTTTGCACATTTTGGACAACGGCCATATATTTCAAACTTATGACCAGTTACTTCATAACCGTTAAAATCTTTATTCATAAAATCCATCGGGCAAGAAGTAATCTCTTTCGTCCCTCCACAATCTAAACAAATAAAATGATGATGATGTTCCATAATAGAACATGTAAAACGAAAATGTTTTTCACCGTTTAATTCCGTTTGTTCTAAAACACCGATTTCAGCAAACACCGTTAAGTTACGATAAATCGTGTCAAAACTAAGACCTGGATAATCATCCTTCATATGCTCTAAAACGTCTTTCGCCGTTAAATAACGATTGTGAGCTGCAAATAACCTGAGCATTTCTTCCCTTTTCCCAGTATGTTTGTATCCTTTATCTTTCATTAGGCGTAAAGCTTCTGTTAGATTCATATCTATCCCTACTTTATGCAGTTTTTTTCTTTTTCCATAAAATCGCACCAATTAAAATAAGAACCGCTATCATAACAATTGTACCACCTGGTGCTAAATCAAGTTGATACGAAGCAAACATTCCACCAATTACTGCAATTTCACCAAATAAAATGGAGAAGAAAATTGTTTGTTTAAATCCATTCGCAATACGAATACTTGCTGCAACTGGTAACGTCATTAATGATGATACGAGAAGAACCCCTACTACACGCATTGATACCGCAATGACAAGCGCAACCAATATAATGAAAATAAAGTGAATCCACTTTGCACTCAAACCGGTTGATACAGCGTATTCCTCATCGAACGATAGTAAAAATAGCTCTTTGTATAATAAAGTAATCGTTACAATAACAACAATTGCTACAATGCCAATGATTATTAAATCCGTACTTGTTACAGCACTTACACTACCAAATAAATAACTAAATAAATCTGTGTTAAATCCATTTGCAAGTGAAATAAAAATAACGCCAATCCCCATTCCTGCTGAAAGAATAATTGGAATTGCTAATTCTTGATAATGTTTATATACAGTACGTAGTTTTTCAATAAGTAACGCCCCACCCATAGAAAAAATCATACCCATATATAACGGATTTAAAAATCCTCCTGTGAAAATTGTTTTTTCTAGTAATAAACTTGCAGCAATACCTGATAATGTCACGTGACTTAACGCATCTGCAATAAGCGACATACGACGAATGACAACAAATACACCGATAAGTGGCGCAACAAGTCCTATTAAAATCCCTGCATATAAAGAGTTACGTAAAAAGTCATATTGTAAAAAATCTTGTATCATTATATCCTCCCGTGATGCTCATGCTCGTGTTCTAAACGATGAACATGATGTCCATATAAGACGGACATTTCTGCATCTTCTAACTCTCGGAACTTTTCTACATTTCCATGGAAATGTAAATGTTGGTTTAAGCATGCAACATGTGTTACCTTCTCGGTAACAGCTCCCATATCATGCGTAACGAGAATTAATGTAATTCCTAGCCTTTTGTTTAAATCCTCTAATATCTCATAAAAACTTTCTACATTCTTCACATCGATTCCAACAGTGGGCTCGTCCAAAATAAGTAATTCAGGATCACTAACGAGCGCACGAGCAATAAATACGCGCTGTTGTTGTCCACCAGAAAGTTCTCCAATATTACGTCCTTGAAACTCACTCATTCCTACATCAGCAATCGCTTTTTCTACCTTTTTCTTATCGTTTTTCGTAAAAAAGCGAAACAACCCTTTTTTCGAAACGAGTCCCATTGACACAACTTCAAACACAGTTGCCGGAAAACCAGAATTAAAGCTATTTGCCTTTTGCGACACATAACCAACTTTGTTCCATTCTTTAAACTTCTTACTATCAACACCAAACAAACGAATGCTTCCCTGTTTTGGCTTTAAAACGCCTAATAAACATTTTAGCAAAGTTGATTTCCCTGAACCATTTGGCCCAACTAAACCTAAAAAAGCTCCCTTCGGAACTTGCAAATTTATATCTTCTAACACATTTCGATCTTCATATCGAAATGACAATCCTTCTATTTCTAATATGTTGTTCATAGCATCTCACCTATTTTAATTCAGAATGATTCCGATTTATATCTATTTGAATTATAGTACAGCTTATTATAGTTGTAAACCAATCTGCCTAAAATATATCTACTTTTTCAAGAAACCTTACTATTATAACAAAAAGCAGAGAAAAATTCTCTGCTTTCAAAAGATATTATAATTAATTTTTTAGTGAATAGCTGATTTAAACTTACCACCATTTGTCTCTTGTGTACTCATAATCGTAACAAACGCATTCGCATCAATTTCATACACAATTGATTTTAACTTTGTCACTTCTAAACGTGTTACAACTGCATAAATCACTTCTTTTTCTTTATCCGTGTAACCGCCTTTCGCTACAAGCTTTGTAGTTCCACGACCAAGACGATGTAAAATCGCATTTGATACTTCCTCATATTGATCTGATACAATTAAAACAGCTTTCGTTTCATCTAAACCTTGAATGACTGTATCAATTGTTTTGAATGCAATGTAGTACGTCATAACAGAATACATCGCTTGTTCAACACCAAATACAAATGCTGCCCATGCAAAAATGAATAAGTTCACAAACATTACAAATTCGCCAACGGAGAAAGGTAATTTCTTCGTTAATAAAATACCCATAATTTCTGTTCCGTCCATTGATCCACCATGACGAATAACGAGCCCTACACCAAGACCTAAAATAAGACCACCAAACACTGTAGCTAAAATTGGCTCTGTTGTAAATGGCGGCACAGCATGTAACGTTGATTCAATAAACGCTAAAGCTACAATACCGAACGCCGAAGATAGCATGAACGTTTTTCCGATTTGCTTATAACCCGAATACATAAATGGGATATTGAGAATAACGACCAAAGTAGAAAAACTTAACCACCAAATATTAGGAGTAAGATAATCTAATATAAGAGAAATACCAATAATTCCACCGTCAATAATTTTATTTGGCATTAAAAATAATTCAATTGCTACCGCTGCGCATGCTGCCCCAAAAATAATCATAACTAAACGATAAATAAGATGGATAACACTTTCTTTTCGATGTTGCTTTTGCTCCATAAGTCCTCCCTATACTCTTTTTCTATAGTTTTGTCCTTATATTATAACATACGCTTCTTTTTCTCATGAAAAAAGAAACTCTATACGAATATGTACAAGCTACGTACTCATATATTTCGATAGAAGAACGTGTGAAGGAGGATAACTCGATGAACCTCATTAAACAACTTGTAAATAAAAAATTAAATCATATTTCTACAAAGGAATTATTGAAATATAGTAAAGAATATGACGTTCCAATTACGACTGCACAAGCTGATCAAATTGTTGGACTTATGAAAGGAAAGAATATTAACATTTACGATAATGACGAACGACTAGCGCTCTTAAAACAAATAGCTCAAGTAACCTCGCCCGCTACTGCCCAACAAGTAAATACTTTATTTCAGCAACTACTAAAATAAGGAGGGGATATTCCCCTCCTTATTGCTTATTGCGCTTTAATTTTCTCAAGAAGTCCTTCATCAAAAGTACCATTTTTCAGCATTTCGATTTCTAATTTATATGGCGGCTTCTTGTCCTTTTTATCTTCACCTACATATGGCGTTTCCAGAATTTTTGGTACGTGCGTTAACTGCGGATGATGCACAATATGATGCAACGCTTTATAGCCAATATGACCGAAACCGATATTTTCATGACGGTCTTTTCCTGCGCCGCGTACATTTTTACTATCATTAATATGAAGTACTTGTAAACGATCGATACCAACAATCTTATCAAATTCGTTTAGTACACCATCAAAATCATTTACAATGTCATATCCTGCATCGTGCGTATGGCACGTATCAAAGCATACGGATAGTTTTTCATTATATTTTACACCATCAATAATTTTTGCAATTTCTTCAAAACTACGGCCGCATTCTGTTCCTTTTCCTGCCATCGTTTCTAACGCAATGTTCACCGTCTGATCTGGCGTTAATACTTCATTCAGCCCTTTAATAATTTGTTGAATACCAGCGTCTGCTCCTGCACCGACGTGCGCACCTGGGTGAAGAACGATTTGTTTCGCCACACCTAATGCTGATGTCCTCTCAATTTCCATACGAAGGAAATCTACACCTAATTGGAATGTTTCTGGCTTCGTCGTATTTCCAACATTAATAATATATGGCGCATGTACGATAATCTCTTCGATACCGTTTTGTTCCATATGTTTTCTTCCTGCTTCTATGTTCAATTCTTCAATTGGTTTTCTTCTTGTATTTTGCGGTGCACCTGTATAAATCATAAACGTCGTTGCACCGTATGAAACAGCCTCTTCACTTGCTGCTAATAACATTTTCTTACCACTCATAGAAACATGAGATCCAATCTTTAACATACAATCACCTCTTCAATATACAATAGATATAATGATAGCATAATTTGTAGAAATATGTAGTGAATTGTTTTTTCCATTCTCCACTGATTATTATCCCCGTAAATAGCGGGATAAAAAAAGATAAGGGAAATCCCTTATCTTTTTTTATTGCTATATTTTCTTTTCACTTTGTCACGTTCTGTTGCAAGTTTACGTTTATAGTTTGGTTTTACTTTTTTCGGTTTTTTAACAACTTTCGTTGCCATAACATCAAGTTCATCATTTGGTTTTTTACGGCTCTTACGACGACGACGTTCACCTAAATCCACCCACTCATCTCCGCGTAAATCTACATGTTTAAACTCGATATGACGTTGTTTTTCTAAACTATCTAACGCTTCTTCGTTTGCTGGATCATAAATCGTCACTGCAATACCTGAATAGCCTGCGCGTGCTGTTCTTCCAACACGGTGAACGAAGAAATCTAAATCTGATGGAAGTTCATAATTAATAACATGACTAATTCCTTCAATATCAATACCACGTGCTGCTAAATCAGTTGCAACAATATATTGGAATTCAAGGTCACGAATTTGTTTCATCATTTTTTTACGATCACGAGGTGATAAATCTCCGTGAATTCGTCCAACTTTTAAGCCGCGTTCCGTTAATCCGTCAGCAACTTGATCTGCCATTTTCTTCGTATTCGTGAAAACAACTGCTAAATACGGTTTAAATTGTAGTAACATTCTTTTCACTAAATCGATTTTGTTGCGATGTTTAGAAGGCACTAAATAATGCTCAATATTTCCAGCCGCAACTTGTTTTGGATTGATATGAATATGCTCTGGATTCTCCATGTATTTCTTCAGAAACGGTTTTAGTTTTTGAGGAATTGTTGCAGAGAAAACTAACATTTGCAAGTTTTTAGGCATGCGTGCTGCAATCTTGTCTACATCATGAATGAATCCCATATCAAGCATTAAGTCTGCTTCATCGACAATAATCGTATTTGCTTTATGAACAAACAGTGCTTGTTCTTCTACTAAGTCTTTAATACGTCCTGGCGTTCCAACTACAATATGAGGTTGTTTTTTCAACTTCTCAATTGATCGTTGTTTATCAGTTCCACCAATTAAACAACGTGCTGTAATCATTTGATCTTCCGCACAGAACTTTGTTAATTTCACGATTTCTTCGTAAATTTGTTGTGCTAACTCACGAGTAGGCGCTGTAATAACAAGTTGTACTTCTTCACGACCTGGGTTAATTCTGTTCAATGTAGGAAGTAAGTATGCATGTGTTTTCCCAGAACCTGTTTGGGATTGTCCAATTACACTTACACCTTTTTTCACGACCGGGAAAATTTTCTGTTGAATTCCTGTCGGCTCTGTAAAGCGTAGTTCACGAACTGCATCTATTAAAAATGGTTTAAAATCATACTGTGTAAAAGTTTGTTGTGTCATAAGTTACACCTTCTTTCTAAATTTCTACTGCGCGCACAAATCAGTCAAGTCTACATTATATCGAAATCTACAAGTAAAATCCATCTTTAGTTTAGGTTTTTACTTTAAAAACTAACCTTCTTCCCTCTTATTGCATATTGTATGTGTATATACCTAACTGAAGAAAGGAGGATTTCTCACATGTTTCCAAAATCCCCCATGAGACAAATGTATCCGAATCCAGGGCAGCAACCTTATACACCATATCCAATTCCACAACTACCACCGATGGCACAAAAAAAGAAAGGTTTTCTTGCTAAACTCTTTAAAAAACACGACCCAACCGAACCTTACATGCAAATGGTTCCGCCTTATCGACAAATAGAAGGACCGCCAATGATGCACCAGCAACCGCCACCTCAATATCGGCAGCAATATCAGCAACAATACCAACACCAATACCCGCAGCAATATCAACCATACATGCAGCAGCATCCCGAGCAAATGATCCCTCCTCAAATGTATGAATCAAATGACACCCGCGGCGGTGCAGCAACTACAGCCACATCAAGTAGCGGCATCGGTAGTTTTTTTTCGAATTTAATTTCGAATCCAACTACTATGATAAATAATATCGAAAAAGTATCACAAGTCGTTCAATCTGTAAGCCCTGTCGTCGAACAGTACGGTCCCATTATGCGTAACCTACCAAGCATTGTTAAAATTCTCACCTCTGGAAAAAGTACGGAAGAAAATCCAACCGAAGATCAAACTGAAGACGTAACAGAAAAGGTTGAGGTAGCAACTCCACATCCTCCATCCAAAAAAAGAAAAAAAATGGTGATTGAGCCAGTCATAGAAAAAGAAGTACGAGAGGAGCCTGTTCAAAAAATAGCAACAAAACCAAAACTATATGTGTAACAATCCTTTGTTTTCTATCCACTCCTCCTTTATAATGTAAAAGACTATGCACAAAAGTATCCCTTGTTTAGAAGGAGAGGATTACTCATATGAAAATTGTTAAAATTTCCCCTCGTGGTTATTGCTACGGTGTTGTGGACGCGATGGTTATTGCACGTAACGCCGCATTAGATACATCATTACCAAGACCTATTTATATTTTAGGTATGATTGTTCACAACAAACATGTAACAGATGCATTCGAAGAAGATGGCATCATCACATTAGATGGTCCAAGTCGATTAGACATTTTAGATAAAATCGATTCTGGTACTGTTATTTTCACTGCACACGGTGTTTCTCCAGAAGTTAAACAACGTGCAAAAGAAAAAGGTTTAACAACAATTGATGCCACTTGCCCAGATGTTACAAAAACACATGACCTTATTGAAGCAAAGAAAGCTGAAGGTTACCATGTCATTTATATCGGCAAAAAAAATCATCCAGAACCAGAAGGCGCAGTTGGTATCGCACCTGATATCGTTCATCTTATCGAAAGAGCCGATGATTTAAAGACATTAGAAATTCCAACGGATAAAATTTTAGTTACAAATCAAACAACGATGAGTCAATGGGATGTTCAACATTTAATGGAGGACATTCAGAAGAAATTCCCAACAGCAGAATTCCATAAGGAAATTTGTTTAGCAACTCAAGTTCGCCAAGAAGCGGTTGCCAAACAAGCTGATGTTGCAGACTTAACAATTGTTGTTGGTGATCCGAAAAGTAATAACTCAAACCGTTTAGCACAAGTATCACAAGAAATCGCTGGTACGAAAGCATACCGCGTTGCAGACGTAAGTGAAATCAAATTAGAATGGCTACAAGGTGTCGAGAACGTAGCTGTTACAGCAGGCGCCTCTACTCCAACACCAATTACAAAAGAGGTTATCGCTTTCTTAGAGCAATATGACCCAATGAATCCTGCTACATGGGAAAGAGTTCGAAAAGTACCGTTACAAAAAATATTACCTCGTGTAAAAGTGAAAAAAGAACAATAATAAAAACCGTTGCCTATATGAGCAACGGTTTTTATTTTTCTTATACAAATGTAAATGGATCTGTATGTAATTGCGAAGCATGAATATGTACGTTCAGTTTCTTTGCATCTGCTTTTTCTTGTAATTGCTTTTGTACACCTTGCTTCATTACCTTTTCAACGTTATGTCCTGGGTCGACGATATTTAAACCGAGCATCATCGCATCATGGGCCACGTGATAATACATGTCACCCGTTACATATACATCTGCTCCTTTAAATTTAGCTTGATTGATATATTTGTTACCATCGCCACCAAGTACAGCTACTTTGCGCACTCTATCATCTAATTTCCCAACAACTCGCGCACCCTTTACATCTAACGATTTCTTTACATGTTCTGCAAACTGTCCAAGTGTCATTTCTTCTTGTAAATACCCTATTTTTCCAAGCCCTAACGTTTCACCTTTGTTATCAAGTGGATACACATCATAGGCTACTTCTTCATATGGATGTGCTGTTACCATTGCTTTAATCACTTTTCGTTGTAGTGAAGCTGGAATAATCGTTTCGATTCGCACTTCTTCTACGCGCTCTAACTGTCCAGTTTCCCCGATATAAGGATTTGTCCCCTCTTGAGGTACAAACGTACCTGTACCCTCGCTATTAAACGTACAGTGACTATAATTGCCGATATGACCAGCACCTGCGTCTCCTAATGCTTTTCGTACTTCTTCTGCATGAGTTTCAGGCACAAACACAACAATTTTTTTCATTTCTTCTGCATATGTCGGTGCCAAAACTTCTGTATTTTGCAATCCTAACGCCTCAGCAAGTAAATCATTTACCCCGCCCTTAGCAACATCCACATTTGTATGTGCTGCATAGATTGCAATATCATTTTTCATACACTTTTTAATAATTTTCCCATACGCCTTATCTGTATGGATCGCTTTTAGCGGGTTAAAAATTAAAGGGTGATGCGCAATAATGACATTCGCTCCTAATTGAATTGCTTCATCCACAACTTCTTCCGTTACATCTAACGCAATTAATACGTGCTGCACGGGTTTATTAAGCGCTCCAATCTGCAGCCCAATCTTATCTCCTTCCATCGCTAAATGCTTCGGATACATACTTTCAAATAACGAAATAATTTCATGGCCATTTGGAATTTTACTCATGATAAAACCTCCCCTATCATTTTCATTTTCGCTTCTACTTCCGCACGCTTCGCTTTTGTTTCTTCAGAATCAGCCGCACGTTCTAACTGCTTTAAAATATTTTGGAAGTTTTTTAATTCTCCTTCCCACTTTTCAACGAAAGCTTCACTTTTTTCTTTCATTAAAAATGGTCCCATAAATAATTCAGCCTGTTTATTTTCAGAGTAAGGAACCGTGATATTTCCTCGCTCCCCTACTAAAATCTCGTAAATTTTTCCATCTTCTTTTACGATTTTTTCATGGATAAGCTCCCATCCATTCTCAATAAACCATTCACGAATGTGATGCGCTGCAATATTCGGCTGTAAAATTAAACGTGTTACACCTTCTAATTTTTCTTTACCACTTTCTAAAATATCACGAATTAACGCTCCGCCCATTCCGGCAACCGTAATTACATCTACTTCTCCTGGCGCGATAACAGCTAATCCATTCCCTTTACGCACATCTACTTTATCTTGTAAGCCACTTTCAGCTACAGTTGCCTGCGCAGAGCGAAATGGTCCATCTACAACCTCTCCAGCAACTGCTTTAGTAGCAATATTATTTATAATTGTATAACACGGTAAATAAGCATGATCCGATCCAATATCAGCAACTGTAGATCCTACTGGTATTTCACGCACAACTTCTTCTAATCGTTTTGAAAGCTTTACTTCATTCATGTATTTCCATTACTCCTTCTCTTGTCAGTCTGTCTCCATGATAATGAATTTATAGTAGTTGTTGCAAGCCTATAACAACAATTCACTTCTCTATCATTCATCGTATTTGAGAAAATATAGAAAAACAAGCCCTTTGCATAAGCAAAAGGCTTGTCATACGGAACTTTATTTTTTCTTTGATAACCAATCAGCTACTTTAGCGGCTTGATCAGCTGGAACTATATTGGCAGGCATATTGCCTTTTCCTTTCGAAAGAATTTCTTTAATTTCATCCTTTGAAAGTTTCCCACCAATTTTTTGTAAATTAGGTCCTACCGCCCCTTGTAACTGATCACCGTGGCAGCTCGTACAGCTTTGCTTCACAATATCCTCTGGCTTGGATGCTGTTTGTGCTGGCTTCCCGCCATTTTTTGCATCAGCTAACTCTTTAGATTTATTTAGCCCCTGAAATGAAAATACAAACATAACGATAATACCCAATGCTGCAATAAGAGCGAACGGAATCAGCGGATTACGTTTCATATCTCTTCTCCCCCCTCTATACCCCTAAATAGTTAGATGATTCAGTCATTTCCATTGTACTTGAAAACGCTCTATCAGAAAAGAGTAAACTACTAATCGTTAAAAATATTCCATAAATTCAGTTTATTGTTTTTTATTGTTATATCGCTTATTATTTCGATAATTATTAACGTTTCTCATCATATTTTTCACTTTTCTACATATATTTTTGTATAGAATAAACAAAATTAATCGAAAAATCGAAAAATGAGCATTTGCAAATCAAAAGACAATTCTGTAAAATAAATTACAAGAAATTGTAATCGTTGCTGACAGCTAAAGTTTAACAAAAATTAACAAAATAAAAAAGTTTACTTCACAAAAGTGAAGTAAACTTAAAGGTAGCCTATTCTAAGAAATCCTTAAGACGCTTACTACGGCTTGGATGTCTCAATTTACGAAGTGCTTTTGCTTCAATTTGACGGATACGTTCTCTCGTTACGCCGAATACTTTCCCAACTTCTTCAAGCGTACGAGTTCGTCCATCATCTAAACCAAAACGAAGACGTAGAACATTTTCTTCACGATCTGTTAGTGTATCTAACACATCTTCTAATTGTTCTTTTAGCAATTCATACGCTGCATGGTCCGCAGGCGATGTTGCTTCTTGGTCTTCAATGAAATCACCTAAATGGGAGTCATCTTCTTCACCAATCGGTGTTTCAAGAGAAACTGGCTCCTGTGCAATTTTCAAGATTTCACGTACTTTTTCTGGAGCAAGATCCATTTCTTCACCAATCTCTTCAGGAGATGGTTCACGTCCTAAATCTTGTAATAATTGACGTTGTACACGAATTAACTTATTAATCGTTTCAACCATATGAACTGGGATACGAATTGTTCTTGCTTGGTCTGCAATCGCACGTGTAATTGCTTGGCGAATCCACCAAGTTGCATACGTACTAAATTTGAAACCTTTACGATAATCGAACTTTTCAACCGCTTTAATTAGACCCATATTCCCTTCTTGGATTAAGTCTAAGAAAAGCATACCACGGCCCACGTAGCGCTTTGCAATACTTACTACAAGACGTAAGTTTGCTTCTGCAAGACGACGTTTCGCTTCTTCATCGCCTTCTTCAATACGCGTTGCAAGTCGAATTTCTTCTTCTGCAGATAGTAAATCTACACGACCAATTTCTTTTAAATACATACGAACAGGATCGTTGATTTTAACCCCTGGTGGTACGCTTAAATCATTGAGGTCGAATTCTTCTTCCGATTTTGCTATTTGGCGATTATTAGGGCCTTCGTCGTTGTCATTGTCGCCAACTAAGTCGATCCCTTGTTCACCTAAATATTCATAGTATTCATCCATTTGATCGGATTCAATTTCAAATCCATTCATGCGTTCTGCAATCTCTTCATATGTAAGAACGCCACGTTTTTTTCCGAGCTCAGTGAGTTGTTCTTTCACTTGCTCAAGGGTCATTTCAGTTTCAATTTGTTTAGAACGAGCTGGTTTGTCAGCCATCTGTTCCCCTCCTTACGCGAGATACAAACATTCATTATACTAAAAATTTATCAAAAAAGCTATTTTCTCGCTTTTTGATTTTGTAAATATGCTACATAATATTTAGCAGCCTCTACAGGATCTGTCTTTTCCATTTGTTTTATCTTGAAGATGATTTCCATCTTTTCAAGTTTTTCTTGATGACGTCTAAGCGTCTCCAAATGGCCTTGTAACACTTCTTCTGTGTATTCTGGATTAATAAATTCATCCGTCGAAATATCAGTAATAATATTTTTCAACTTTTCATCAGAGAGCCAACTTAAAAATGTTCCGACTGAAGGTTCATTTCCCTTTTCATAATATGCGTATAGTTCATATAAAATCCCTTTATGTTCTTCTGTATGAAAATCTTCTATGTGGGATTCCATACGAACGGCCACTTCTGGACTTTGCAACATATGGTAAATAATTTCTCTTTCAGCCCTTTCAAAACCTGTTAACTTCGGTTTTGCTTGAACAATTTGAGACGGTTTAGAAACCTGCTTTACTTGTTTTTGTTGTACCTTTTGTTCTTTGCGATATTGGTGCAATTGATTCAAAAGTGTTTCCATTGAATACGAAAATTCTTGCGATAATGACTTCAAATATGATTCTGCCTGCATCGCATCCTGTAACAACGATAACTCTTTTAAAACACTTTTCACATACTCTTCTTTGCCCGACTCATCTTGCAAATTTTTCCCTAAACGCAAATGATTTATTTTAAAACCAACAAAACTTATACTTGATTTCACAAGATTTTCAAAAGCAGTTGTCCCATATTGTTGCACATATTCATCAGGATCAAGCTTATCTGGCAAGGATGTAACTTTCACTTGGCAACCAACTTGCAACAATAATTGCCCTGCTTTCATCGTCGCTTCTCGCCCTGCTTTATCACCATCATAGCAAAGAACAACAGTTTCAACGTTACGTCGCAGAAGTTTTGCTTGTTCTTCAGTTAAAGCCGTTCCCATTGTCGCAACGGCTTCTTCCACACCACTTTTCACCGCAGCTAGTACGTCGGCATACCCTTCAAAAAGGACCACTTGCCCACGTTTTCTAATAAACGGCCTTGCTTGGTGGAAGTTATACAACAATTTACTTTTGTGAAAAATTGGTGTTTCTGGACTATTTAAATATTTCGGAGTGTCATCTCCTAATGCCCTTCCACTAAACGCTATCACTTTACCTTGTAACGTATAGATTGGAAACATAACTCTTCCACGGAAGCGATCATAATGACTACCATCCTTCTCGCTTCTTATGAGAAGACCAGCTTGTTCCATACTAGACAACGATAAACCTCTTTTTTGTAAGATTTTCGTTGCTGCATCCCAAGCAGGTGACGCATAACCAATTTCAAACTTCTCAATCATCTCTTTTGTAATACCACGTTTTAACAAATACGAAAGTGCTTCATTTCCTTCTTCTGTATTTACTAATAAATGATGATAATACTTTTTCAAAAGTTCATGAGCCTGTTGCATGATGACAGTGTCATCAGATATGTCTTCTTGTTGTCCTTGCCCTGATGTATACTCTGCAACCGCAATTCCATTTCTTTCACCTAGCTTTTGAACAGCTTCGGTAAAAGCCAGTCCTTCCATTTTCATTAGAAAGGAAAATACATTTCCACCTTCTCCACATCCGAAGCAATGAAAAATTTGCTTGTCAGATGAAACAGAGAATGAAGGAGAATTCTCACCATGAAACGGACAAAGGCCGAAATAGTTACGTCCCTGTTTTCTAAGTTGAACGTATTCACCAATCACTTCGACAATATCGGATGATGTCCGAATTTGTTCAACAACTTCTTCAGGAATTCTGTTCCCCATAACTCCATCTCCGTGTCGTATTTTGTATTCGATATAAATTAAAAAATTCCTTTATAATTCGACAATATTTTTTCTAAACTTATTAGAAAATGTTGTCGATCACGTTATCAAGCGATTTTGCAGACCCTTTTCTGCGTAACTTCGCAGATACGTACCTACTATATAAAATTGTATCCATTTGCTCATCTATTACAAATGTACCTCATGGAGACAATACATATGCATTTTTTCACAAGAAGACTAGCAAGCACCATATCCTATGTGATCACGAGATCTGTTTTTTGCATGTTGATACATATAAAGAAATCAACTTTTGCTTATTCAGCATCTACATAGATCCAAATTCCCTCGCTGCTTCCTTAAACGATGAGCATACGATGTGACAAACAAAATTTTGACATGAAATTTCGTTCCAACTCGCACAATTGTCAGCCTTCACAGTATATGCATCTGCATCAACTCATACCATATTGATGTTTTGCATATTTCTGTATTCTACATCCCTTCTGCGAATCCTTCCATAATGTGCGTTTTCTTGTATAGATTTTGTCGATTTAACGTAATTACATGTCATTTCTTAAATCCTATCCCTAGTTTATTCTGAAAAATTAAAGTCTAAACGTAAAATATAGGTTTTTATCACAATTTTTTATTATAATATATTTTCTTCAACTACGCTACATATCCCTTTATTTTTTCATCTTCTATTTCAGGATAGCGAAACCCTACTTTTAACATAATAAAAAGACAGAAGAATATAAGTATAACCACTTCACTATCATCTATTACGAAATCAGCAGGCACTGTGTTTCTCACGAGCGAAAAAAGCACATTCACCTTTGGTAAATGTGCTAAAACATTTTTTGGTTTTGCACTGCATTCACAATAATGTTAGCTGTTTCTTCAATCGCTTTGTTCGATACATCAATTACTTGACAATTTATTTTACTAACTACATTCTCAAAGTGATCAATCTCTTCTTTAATACGATTAATATTGGCATATGTTGCTCCATCACTTAGTCCAAGTGATTTCAATCGCTCTTTTCGAATATGATTTAACTTCTCTGGCGTAATTTTCAAACCGAAGCATTTTTCTTTAGCCACTTGATATAATTCTTCAGGGGGATCTACTTCTGGTACTAGTGGTACGTTGGCAACTTTCAAACGTTTGTTATGAGCTAAATATTGAGAAAGTGGTGTTTTTGATGTGCGCGAAATCCCAATTAACACGATATCTGCTTTTAAAATACCACGTGCATCTCTACCATCATCATACTTCACAGCAAACTCAATCGCTTCAATCTTTTTAAAGTATTCTTCATCTAATCTACGAACAACGCCAGGCTCATATCTAGGCACTTGCCCTGTAATTTCTTCAATTTGATCAATTAGAGGGCCGATAATATCATATGCCTCTACACCTTCTTTTGCAGCCTCTGTCACTAAATATTGGCGCATGTCAGGCTTTACTAACGTAAAACAAATAAGTGCTTGATTGCTCTTAGCAATCGAAATCACTTCTTTTAATGTCCCTGTATCTTCTACATACGGCACACGTCTAATATCAGGAGCAAATGGGAATTGCCCCATTGCTGCTCGAACAACCAAATCAGCCGTTTCTCCTACAGAGTCAGATACGACATATACGATTTTATTATCCATTACATTACCTCACTTTAAACAAATTACACTTATTCGTTATTTACTAAGTTTACAAACGCACGTGTAATATTTGTTTTTGTAATTCGTCCAACCACTTCTAAACCTTGTTTCGTATCTTTTACAACTGGCATCGCATCAATCTGTCTTTCTATTAATTCCATCGCAATATCATATAAAGAATCTTCTCTACGACACATCGCAATGTTTGGCATCCTTGTCATGATAATATTAACCGGAAGTGAGGTTAAATCCTGCTTCCCTAAGCTAGCTCGTAATAAATCTTTACGAGATACAACGCCTACTAATAGAGTCGATTGATCTACAACGAATAATGTACCTACATCCTCTAAAAACATAGTACAAATCGCATCGTATACCGATACATTTTTATCAATTACAACCGGTCTAGATTGATAATCTTGTACTTTAATTTTCTTAACAGCTTCAGATAATAACTGCCCCCCAGTTTTACCCGTATAAAAATAACCTACGCGTGGACGTGCTTCTAAATAACCAGCCATCGTTAAAATTGCTAAGTCTGGTCTTAGCGTTGCACGTGTTAATCCCAATTGCGCAGCAATTGACTCCCCTGTAATAGGACCGTGATCTTTTACAATCTGAATGATATGTTCTTGCCGTTTATTCAGCTCTATGATAATCACCACCTTTAATGCACAACGAAAAAAGTTATACTATCTCTTAAATATTATATACTAAATATGCTATTCGAAAAAGAAAGGATGTAAAAAGGACCGTATACGGCCCCAAATTATATTTGAAACTTATCAAGTTGTTCTAAGAAACGTCTTGATTTCAAATAAATCCCGCAATATTCATCATAATATGTATTCAATACTAAACGCATTTGTTTTTTTGTACTATCCTTCACTGATACATTGCCAAGTCTATGTAAATCGAAGTGGTAGAAAAGACGCAATAATTTATGAACGGCTTCCCCCACTGGTATACGATACTGATCTTGTTCAGCATGACGTGAGCACAGAAAACCGCCCTCCCTAACAGAGAAGGCGACAAAATCTGTTTCTTGATGACAAATCGCACATGTATCAAAGTACGGGCGCATCCCTAATACCGGAAGCATTTTCGTTTGATAAATTAATGATAATACTTCTGGATCAACACCCTCACACATATAATGCAACGTTTGATATAACATTTCAAATAAATATGGATTATGTTTTTTATCTTCTGTTGCTTTATCAGTTAACTCAACAATAAATGATGCATAAGCAGTTAAAAATATATCCTCGCGAATTTCTTTCATAGTTGAAATAATCTCGCCTTGTTGCAAAGTTCCAAGTCCAGATCCCATTTGAATAAGAAAATGACCATGTGTCATAAGTTGCGAAACAGATGCTAACCGGCTTTTCGGTTTTTTCGCTCCTCTTGCCATTGCACTTACCTTACCCAATTCTCTTGAGAATATTGTAACAATCTTGTTCGTTTCTCCGTAATCTGTCGTACGGATAACGATGCCCTCAACTTTTTGAAACATGTTCGTCACCATCCAAGGTTTGAACAAAACGGGTCAAGAAATTGGAGAGTCTAGATGCGCTAGCTCCTCTTCATGTTGATCCATCTCATCGTTTACGTCTTTTTCCATTTCTTTCAAAAGCAAATACGTCTCAATGCTTCCTGTTTTGGAGAAAAACTTCCAGGTAAAATCTAGCATAAGAATCCACCTTTCTCAATAAGCGTAGCCTATAAACCAATTTCCTTTGTTGTTATTAAATTGACCCATTTTGTCCATTTTCATGTGAGAAAAATTTTTCCTAATTTATCAAAACTCATAAAAACCAATAATCAGCGGATGAACAAAACATCCGCTGATTACAGCTTTACTCTATTTTAATACTCGTCTTCGCGGAAACCAAGGTCACGAAGCTGAGACATTTTATTACGCCAATCTTTTTGCACTTTTACCCATACTTCTAAAAATACTTTAGAACCAAGTAATGCTTCAATATCAAAACGCGCTCGCTTACCGACTTCTTTTAACATCTTCCCTTGTTTTCCGATAATAATCCCTTTTTGCGACGGACGTTCAACAACAATCGTTGCATTGATATAAACTGCCCCGCCTTCGCGTTTTTGAATTGCATCGATAACAACAGCCACAGAATGCGGCACTTCTTCACGTGTTAAATGTAGTACTTTTTCACGAATAAGCTCTGCAATAATAAATCTCTCCGGATGATCCGTTACTTGATTATCTGGGTAGTATTGTGGTCCTTCTGGTAAATACTTTTTAATTGTACCAATTAGAGCTTCCACATTATTACCGTCTAATGCAGAAATTGGTACGATTTCTGCAAAGTCGTGTAATTTGCGATATTGATCAATTAACTCTAATAATTGTTCTGGGTGAACTTGGTCAATTTTATTAATAACTAAAAATACTGGTTGTTTCGTTTCTTTTAACTTCTCGATGATGAATTCTTCACCACGACCAAAGCCTTCAACAGCATTCACCATAAACAGAACGATATCAACTTCTTTTAATGTCGTTTGCGCCATCTTCACCATGAAGTCGCCTAGTTTATGTTTCGGTTTATGTATTCCTGGTGTATCAATGAAAATTACTTGTGAATCATTTTCTGTATATACGCCTTGAATTTTATTACGAGTTGTTTGTGGCTTGTCACTCATAATAGCAATTTTTTGACCAATAATACGATTTAAAAATGTAGATTTCCCAACATTCGGTCTGCCAATAATAGAGACAAAACCTGATTTATAACCTTTTCTATTCATGTAAATCCTCCGCTAAAAATGCTCCTGGTAACAATTCTCCGACTGTTGTCTCTTGAACGTCACCATGTAAATTTGATAGGTATACTTTCGTATCCTGTTTACATAATTCTACCATAACTTGTCGACATGCTCCACAAGGAGGTACTGGACGCTTCGTATCCGCCACAATTGCGATAGCTACAAACTCTTTATCTCCTTCAGAAACCGCCTTAAATAAAGCTGTTCTTTCTGCACAGTTACATAAACCATATGATGCATTCTCAACATTACATCCACGATATACTTTTCCATCGCGCGTTAATAATGCTGCACCTACTTGAAATTTAGAATATGGTACGTACGCTTGTTTACGCGCTTCGATTGCTTCTTGAATTAATTGTTTACTATTCATATTCCCGCATCCTTCCTGTTCCCAGCTGTGAATAGATACACTCTCTTATTAAAGGCCTTTACGGCACCTTCAAAGCTTAATAAAAGCTTTGGAATGCAACTATACCACATACGGTAAAAAGATAATAGCACCAATTATAACGGCTATTATCGCAAACAACAAAACTGCTCCTGCTGCGACATCCTTTGCGACTTTCGCAAACGGATGTATATCAGCAGTCGCTAAATCTACTGTTTTTTCCACAGCCGTATTTACCATCTCTAAGCTCATTACAATTCCTATTACAATAAGTAATATCATCCACTCTACTTTCGTAATATGGAAATAAAAGCCGCAGCATATAACAATGACTGCGGCTACATAATGAATTTTCATATTTCGTTCATGACGAAGACAAAAGAATACACCTGCTATAGCATATCCAAAACTATCTATAAGTTTTCCTTTTTTCATCGTCCTAATCCAAATGCTTCTAAAATTTCTTTTTGTCTTCCAAACATTTCTTTTTCATCCTCTTCTGTCATGTGGTCATAACCAAGCAAATGTAAAAAGCCATGTAACGCTAAAAAGCCAAGTTCACGATCAAAAGAATGTCCATACTCTTCAGCTTGTTCTTTCGCTCTCGGAATAGAAATAATAAGGTCACCTAACATACGCGGCATTTCTGCGCCCACAATTTCCATTTCCCCTTCTCCCATTTCTTCCATAGCAAAGGAAATGACATCAGTAGGCTGATCTTTATCTCGGTAATCACGATTAATCTCGCGAATGCGTTCGTTATCTACAAATGTCACTGATAACTCCGCACCATCCTCTATTTTTTCCATTTGAGCTGCTTTTCCTAATATCTCACGAATTAAATTCACATATTCTTCTTTCACTTCTTCTGTTTCATCAATGAAATCAATTAATAAACTCATTCTTTCTCCTTTTCTTCCGGTGGTTCCGGATATGTAATACGCGAATGGAAAATACCATTTAACGTTTCACATAACGTTTTTCCAACGATTTGTAGTTCCTTAAATGTCAAATCACATTCACTAAATTGCCCATCTTGCAGGCGATCTTTAATAATACTTTGCACTAAATTATTAATTTGCTCTGGCGTTGGGTGATTCATAGAACGTACCGCCGCCTCAACACTATCCGCAATACCAACGATTGCCGATTCTTTAGAAGTTGCTTTTGATCCCGGATATCGGAACATCTCTTCTGTATATTTTTCTTTATCTTCTTTAATCGCCTTATAATAAAAATATTTAAGAAGCGTTGTACCATGGTGTTGCCCAGCAATATCAATAATTTCTTGCGGAATATGGTATTCTTCGAGCATCTTTACTCCATCGGTTACATGAGCAATGATAATTTCTTTACTCGTCACAGGATCTAATTTATCATGTGGATTCTCAATTCCCATCTGGTTTTCAATAAAGAATTGCGGTTGTACTGTTTTTCCTACATCATGATAATACGCCCCTACACGCGCTAATACACCATTTGCTCCAACTGCTTCACAAGCTGCCTCAGAGAGATTCGCTACCATTACACTGTGATGATATGTTCCTGGCGCTTCTAATAAAATTCTACGCAAAAGCGGATGATTCGGACTTGATAATTCCATAAGCTTCATACTCGATACAATTCCAAGTCCACTTTCTAAATATGGTAATATCCCCATAGCCAAAACGGATGAGATAATTCCTGAAAGGGAAGCCATTAATAATTGCGTACCAATTTCAAGAGGTGAAAAATTCCCATTACGTAATAATAATAACGCCGCCAAGACGACTACATTTAAGATAGATACGAGTATACCAGCTTGTAAAATCATCGTACGACGATTTTTTTCTCTTAAGAAAATACTCACTGATAATGAACTTAATAACACATAAATACCCACACTATAATTTAGTGTACTTGTTACTCCTTCATTAAACATAATACTTCCGCACACAGAAAAAATCATACTTGTTAAAAATACAAATCGATCGCCAATCATTAGTTTTACAAGTATCGTTCCCATCGCAACTGGGACAACATACGCAATTCCTGCATATTCAAGCTTTTGAAACAAACTAATAATTTTCATTAAAACAATCGTGATAGACAAAATTGTAATATACGCTAAAATGTACGGTTTGTCTTCTCTTTTCCGCTGTAAAAATAATTCAAACTGCTTATGCATAAAGTATAGTAACACACCAATGAGCACAGCTAATCCAACATAAGGCTGAAAACTATTACCTTTCTCTAATAAACCGACTAATTTCAACTGATTATACATATCACTTGAAATTGTTTCACCTTCTCTAACAATAACTTGTCCTTGAAGAATATAAACAGGTGGAACTAAATCTTCTTCTGCTTTCTTCTTCTCTTTCGTTACAGCAGGATCATAGAAATAATTTGCTGTAATCGCATATGATCCTAGTGCATTCACAGCTTCTTTCAATCCGCTATTCACATTCAGGCTTTTCATTTCATTAACAAATCGCTCTTTCGCTGCCATTTCTTCGGACATTTTAATATTTCCACCCATGATAACGCTAACAGACGTTAAAGCCGCATTCTTTGCTAATTCTAATTGATCCGGTTCTGCATTAATAAAGTATAATAAATTCTCATCCGATAATTCCTTCGTTAAATTAGATGGCAACTTCTTCTTCAACTTTTCTAATTTATTCGCATCGGTCATCTTTTTTTGCTCTTCAGGTCCAGCAGCTTTCATCTCCTGAATTACTTCATTCACCTTAGCAAAAACATCATTTACAATATCTACTCTATTTTGTTTATATTCACTTCTATATGTATATTGATCCCCGACTTTTTGAGCGGCCTCTTGTTTTTTTCTTTCCGTTATAACCTTATCTTCAATTTTAATAGGAGAATGAATTGTTTTTTTCGCAATAGAATACATATCAACATCTAATTGCTCTGGTTTCACATTATTCATAAGTGCAAAAAACAGCACTGCCCCTAATAAAACGTAAGAAATCCAACTTAGTTTTTTCGAATGTTGTAAATTACGAAACCACTTAGAAATTTCTTGAGATCTTAACATGATTTCAATACCTTCTCCTCTCTAGAAATAAAGTGAAACTATTTATAGCTTTCATTTCTTCTAGCCAACGATACTTTTAGGTAACATTTTTATACACCAGTACCTATAGTTTATTTCTCTTATCTTTTATGATAGTAAAAAATATGCCGTTCGCCAACCTTAATACAAAAAGAAATGATCCTGACAAATAGGATCATTCCATTTTATCATATGCCTCAATAATACGTTGTACCAGTGGATGCCTTACAACATCCGTTTGTTCTAACGTAATGAATGAAAGACCTGATACACCAGATAAAATGTTAGCGGCTAGCGTAAGCCCTGATTTTACCCCTTTTGGTAAGTCTACTTGCGAAGGGTCCCCCGTAATAACCATTTTAGAACTAAAACCTAATCTAGTTAAAAACATTTTTATTTGTGCACCCGTTGTATTTTGCGCTTCATCTAAAATAACAAATGAATCATCGAGCGTACGTCCTCTCATATAAGCAAGAGGCGCGATTTCAATTACACCTCTTTCCATCATACGCTGCGTATATTCTTGTCCAAGAATATCGTGCAGAGCATCATACAATGGACGTAAGTACGGATCTACCTTCTCTTTCAAATCACCTGGTAAAAACCCTAAACTTTCTCCAGCTTCTACAGCCGGTCTCGTTAAAATGATTTTCTTTACATACCCTTGCTTTAAAGCTCTTACAGCCATTACTACAGCTAAGTATGTTTTCCCAGTCCCGGCAGGTCCTATTCCAAATACAATATCATTTTTCTTCATTGCATGAATATATCTTCTTTGTCCCATCGTTTTTACACGAATGGATTTACCCTTTGCCGTTTTAAAGATTTCTTCTTCATATAACTCTTCAAATTGAGCAATTTTCCCTTGTTGTGCGAGCTGAATTGCATACGCAACATCTCTTTCTGTAATTGACACACCTTTTCGAATAACAACAAGTAGTTGCTGTAAGATTTTTTCTACGAGTGTCACAGTTTCAACTGCTCCAGATGCATGAACAGTTTCACCTCTAGTTACAATTGATACATTCAGTTCCCGTTCAATTACTTTCAAATGAGCATCATTGACTCCAAAAAGAGCGATTGCTTCGTTAGTATTTTCCAATTGTTGGTTCATTTCTACTAATTGTTCTGCCATTACTCAGTCTCCTTGAATATCGGATTCGGATATTGGTTGTGGCTCTGCAATATTTTCAATCACAGTATAATGCAAAGTGACTTTTAGTTGATCCGCCTCAACCTCTTTACTCAAAATCTTATCACTTACAATCATAGCATGTTCATCCAATTTTTTCTTTAGTTCTTTTTCAGCCATTTCTTTCGCTACTTTCATTGCCTGTTTTTCTGTATATTCTCGGTTCGCCTCTTCCTCTTCTCGCACTACATCTTTTTCATATGCAATCGGCAGTGTAAAACCAAATAATTTCACATCATGTTTTACACTTTCCGTACGAGAACGTTTATACTTATCATGCTGAAATCCCCATATTTTTATTTTTGTACTCCCAAATGTAAGGTAATGCTCATTATACGTATTACCAGTATATACTTGAAATTGCGTCTTGAGTGGTACATTCACCTCAGATGTGTACCACGTTTCTCCATATACAATACCTTTCGCCGAAACAATCGTTGGACTCTCCTCATTACCGTATATCCCTGATACGAGAAGCTGCCCTTTTTCTACATGATCATTTTTTAAAACGACTGGTTTTCCAACTTCAACAAATGTTTTTGTAACAATCGCTTCTTTTTTTGCCACTAAATTTTGCGGCCTTTGTTCTTTTTCTTTTTTCGGCTCATTTTTTTCAACGATTTTAAAATGGTACGTCGTTCCCCTTACTTCTAGTCCTGCCCAAGTAATCGCATTAATATTGTCCGTCAAATGACGTTGTACATCTTCTACACTAGGCATTTGGAATTGTAATTTTCCTTTTTTAATACCCATTTTGTCCAATTCTTTCATCAATATATATTCTGTTTCAGGTTTCGCTCCTGTAATTTCAATTTTCCAAACCATATTCGATAATGCAATCATGCCAAAGAAGAAAATTAAAAAACCAATTAAGAATCCACTATTTTTAATTAAGCGCTTATTCCAAAATGGAAAACCGTAACGCCCAATAAAATATAGTTTACACTCATTTTTTCTATAAATCGGCTTTATTTTTTTCACATCTCGTAATAGCATACAAAAAACTAACGTTTCATCGGCAATTTTCTTAACGTCCCAAACTAATAATTTTCTACGCACACATTCGTTAACGAACCGCTCCGCTCCTCTACCTTCAATTCGTACCTTTACATATCCAAGCCACTTTATAAACCATTTATTTTTCATCTACTACCTTCACTACCTTTCCAAAAGTAGACACACTACTTTTCACTTTAATTAGCAAAATAGCTCGTACGAAAATGAAATAAAGAGTTTTATTTTCCATAAATAGCGGGATAAAGTGAGACTTTAATCAGCCCTCACCAATCGGACTTTAATGGACAGCCCGACCCCCACCTAACTTCTTTGCTTTCGCTGAATTTTGAGGCGTAGGCTTACTGCCCATTAAAGCGGGATAAACTAAATAGTAGGGGCAAATCATTAGAATAAAGAAGAAAAACTTCACATACGGAAGTTTCCCTTACTTCTCTTTCTGTTCGTCTTCTAAAAACGTCACTTGCTCAATTATCCCTTCAAGCAAAAGTTCTTCCGGAAGGATTGTTTTAATAACAAAGGACTGCCCCTTAATTAATAGCTGACCATGCTTTAACAACAATCTTACTTCTTTATCTGAAAATACTAATAAACCTCGATGATTTTCTATATAGATATGCACTTGCCCAACAAGCGTGATCCGAGGTAGATCCATTAGCACATCCACTGGTAGGTCTATTTGCTTCGTTAACCAATTCTTCATTTGTTCTAATTTTTTCATCCCAAAAGACCCCCTCTCATCCCATATGTATGAAAAAAGAGCTTGTAATATCACGTCCAAACTGAAAAAAAGCATAAAAAAACGTCTCATAAGAAATGAGACGTTTTTTTATGCTAATAGCTGGATAACCAGCTTATTCACAAGCGATCCATCTGTTTTACCTTTTACTTTCGGCATAACAGCAGTCATCACCTTACCCATATCTGCTTTAGAAGTCGCACCAACTTCAGAAATTACTTGCTTGATTATATCAACTAGCTCTTCTTCCGTTAATTGCTCCGGCAAATATGCGCTTAAAATCTGAATTTCACTTTGCAGTTTATTAACAAGGTCTTCACGACCAGCTTTTTTAAATTCAAGGAGGGAGTCCTTATGCTGTTTTACTTCACGAGCTAAAACTGTTAGTTCCTCTTCTTCAGTAAGAGTATGCTGTAGTTTAATACCTTCATTTTGTAAAGCAGCCTTAACCATACGAATGACGGTTAATTTTTCTTTTTGTTTATTCTTCATCGCTTGTTTCATATCATCGTTTAAACGACCGAGAAGACTCATAACTTACACCCTCTCTTAGAATTTACGCTTTCTTGCCGCTTCAGATTTCTTCTTACGTTTTACACTTGGTTTTTCATAAAACTCGCGCTTTCTTGCTTCAGCAAGTGTACCAGTTTTAGAAACCGATCTTTTAAAACGGCGAAGTGCATCCTCCAAAGACTCGTTTTTACGAACGACTGTTTTTGACATTCTCTTTCCCTCCCTCCGAAACATCACACTTACATACTAACTCCAGCATGCAAAAAGAAACACTTCTTCAGCATGTCTTTTACGATTATAATACATTTTATCACTTCAGGTCAACTATTTGGCAGAATAAAAGAAGAATAGATGCTCTTCCTTTTTCAAAAACTATGCAGATAGCTGTTATCCTTTCCCCTGAAGGCAACTATATTTTTATCATTACACCTTTTTTCATGCAGGAACGTACGAAACAACTACTCATTTCATACATTTTCAGTACTTAACTTCTCCACTAAAAAAGAAAGCATGCAAATCGTTTCCGTTTGCATGCTTTTTTATCCCGATTGGTCCGGGCTAATAATGAGCGGGGAATGAATCCCACGCTCATTAAAGTTTCACTTTATGCGCTTGCTGATTCCTTTTTCACATCATCTTCAAGGACACGAACAAATTGCGCTTCGTTATATGGATAACCAGCTTTTGTGATTTTTACTTTCACTAGTTTACCGATTAATTCTTCTGATCCTTCAAATACAATTTTCAAGTAGTTATCTGTATAACCTACATATAGGCCTTCACGGTCGCCCTCTTTAAATTGTTCTTCTGGAATAATTTCAAGTACTTCTCCTTCAAACTGTGATGCATACTCTTTCGCTAATTGATTAGATAGTTCAATTAAACGGTGAACACGATCATTCTTCACATCTTCAGGAACTTGATCTTCCATACGCGCTGCAGGTGTTCCTGTACGTTTTGAGTACGGGAATACGTGCAACTCAGAGAAGCGATTCTCTTTAATGAAATTGTATGTTTCCATGAATTCTTCTTCTGTTTCACCTGGGAAACCAACGATTACGTCTGATGTAATCGCAAGACCTGGTAACGCTTCTTTCAAACGATCTAAGCGCTCTTGGAAAAATTCCATCGTATACTTACGACGCATACGCTTTAATACAGTATTAGATCCAGATTGCAACGGAATGTGTAAGTGACGTACAACTACTTCAGACTTATCTAACACTTCAATTACTTCATCTGAAATCTGACTCGCTTCAATAGAAGAAATACGAAGACGTTTTAATCCGTCTACTTCCGCTTCCATATCACGAAGTAATCCAGCTAAGTTATAATCTTTAATATCTTCACCGTATCCACCTGTATGAATACCTGTTAATACGATTTCCTTATAGCCTGCATCTACTAATTGCTGCGCTTGTTTAATAACTTCTTTCCCATCGCGAGAGCGCATTAAACCACGCGCCCAAGGAATAATACAGAATGTACAGAAGTTATTACAACCTTCTTGTATTTTTAAAGATGCACGTGTACGGTCCGTGAAGTAAGGTACATCAAGTTCTTCATATACACGTGTTTTCATAATGTTACGCACAGCATTAATTGGCTGACGCTCTTTACGGAATTCTTCGATGTATCCTAACATCTTTTCACGATCTTGTGTACCAACTACAATATCTACACCTGGAATCGCCATAATTTCCGCTGGAGATGTTTGTGCATAACATCCTGTTACACAAATAACCGCATCTGGGTTTTGACGAACAGCACGTCTAATAACTTGACGACTTTTCTTATCCCCTGTATTCGTTACTGTACATGTATTAATAACATATACATCAGCTTTTTTTTCATATTCAGTTCTTTCATATCCACCTTGTTTAAACAATTGCCAAATGGCTTCTGTTTCATAGTGGTTTACTTTACAACCTAACGTATGGAACGCAACAGTTGACATTGATCATCACCCCATCAATTCAAAATGATACGAAGCAGCACTTAACGCATATAACGGCGCCGTTTCTGTTCTTAAAATTCTTGGTCCTAAACTACATGGTACAAATTTATGTTCACGAAGCGCTGTAATCTCTTCCTCAGCCAAACCGCCTTCTGGGCCAAATACAATCAATAACTTTTGACCTGGTTTCATCATCGTTAAAGCTTTCGCAAAATTAGATTTCTCGCCTTGTTTCGCTTCCTCTTCGTAAGCAACAAGGCAAACATCATACTCACCACTCATTGACAGCAATTGTTTAAACGATGCTGGGGCGTGTACTTCTGGAATTTCACTTCTATGTGATTGTTCCGCAGCTTCTTTCACAATTTTTCTTAAACGCTCAACTTTTTTATCAGCTTTTTTTGCATCCCATTTTACGATAGAGCGAGATGCTTGAAATGGTAAGAATGCAGCTGCCCCAAGCTCAGTTCCTTTTTGAAAAATTAACTCTAGCTTGTCTCCTTTCGGCAGTCCACTTGCAATCGTCACGAAAACAGGAAGTTCACTTGACGCCTCTACCCATTCTACAATAGCCGTATTAATAAATTCACTGGTAATTTCATCAATTGAACATACGGCTGTTTTTCCGTTTACACAGCAATAAATGTGATCTCCAGCTGACATACGCATTACTCTTGCGATATGATGGACGTCATCACCTACAATGCGAATACTTGTCTCATTTACATATTTCTCTTCTACAAAATAACGTTGCATATAATCACCTTAGTAGAGTTTCGTTCCTTTCGTAAGCCAATACTTACGAAAAGAACGAAACGTTATCATTTTTCATATAACAAACGGCAAGTCCCTCACCTTATAGTGAGAGACTCCCCTTTTCATTATAGACTAAAATCTATATTACGCATTTCGTGCAATAATTGCTACCCAATCTTCCATTCGTAACACTTCTTCAATTGTAAATCCAGCTTTTTCTAACGCTTCAGAAATTACTTTTTCCTTCGCAGCAATAATGCCCGATGTAATAAATAATCCGCCTGACTTCACAACTCTCGCTGCATCTTCAGGGAATAATAGAATAATTTCTGCTAATAAGTTAGCTACGATTAAATCAACAGGACCTTCAATACCTTCTAAAAGACTATTTTGTCCAACAGATACAATATCATCTGTTTTATTTAAACGTACATTCATTTCTGCACTTTCAACCGCAACCGGATCTAAATCATATGCTTGAACAGAAGACGCACCTAATTTCGCTGCTGCAATACTCAGTACACCAGAACCTGTTCCTACATCAATGATCGTATCACCTTGCTGTACTGTTTTTTCTAAAGCACGGATACACATCGTTGTTGTCGGATGAGTTCCCGTTCCAAATGCCATACCTGGATCTAATTCAATAATTTTTTCTTCCGGAGAAGATGGTGTATATTCTTCCCAAGTCGGCACAATTGTGAATGTATCAGAAATTTGTACTGGATGGTAATATTTTTTCCAAGCAGTAGCCCAATCTTCTTCATTGACTTCGTTAACGGTAATATTTCCAGTACCAATTTCGATGTCGTAAGATGGAAGCACATCAATAGATGATTTTACACCTGCAATTGTTTCATGTAAAGAATCCGTTTGCGGGAAATATGCTTTTATTAATACACCTTCCGCCGGATACTCATCTGGGTTCAATGCATAAATTTCACCATATTGTTGCTCGCGCTCTTTCGTCAACTCTGCCGGATCCTCAATCGCAACTCCACTAGCACCAGCTTCATGTAAAATATGAGAGACAGCTTCTACTGCTTCTTCTGTTGTATGAATACTAATTTCTGACCATTTCACAATTTACCAACTCCATTTTTTATTTCCATTATTCCCCTTTGAAAGCACGTTTAAGCTTTCCGAATAAACTATCATCCTGCTCTTCTTGTCCTGCAAATTCACGCAATAAATCTTTTTGCTGTGAAGTTAATTTCGTCGGTACAACAACACGCACGACTACATATTGATCTCCTTGACCGTATCCACGTACGTTCGGAGCACCCTTTCCTTTTAGGCGGAATTCTGTTCCTGTTTGTGTTCCTGCTGGAATTTTCAGCTTCACTTTACCATGAACAGTAGGAACTTCTACTTCATCACCAAGTGCCATTTGCGCAAATGTTAATGGCATTTCACAAATAATGTGATCTCCTTCGCGCTCAAAGAATTCATGATTTCTTACATGAACAACAACATATAAATCTCCTGCTGGGCCGCCATTTACGCCCGCTTCACCTTTTCCAGATACACGGATTTGTTGACCATTATCGATACCTGCTGGAATTTTAACGTTGATTTTTTTACGTTTACGTACTTTACCAGAACCGTGGCATGTCGTACATTTTTCTTTAATGATTTGCCCAGTTCCTGAACAATGACCACAAGCTTGACGGTTTACGATACGACCAAATGGTGTATTTTGTTCTACACTTACTTGCCCTGATCCTGAGCAATGTTTACATGTTTCTTTTGAAGTTCCTGGTTTTGCCCCGCTACCTTTACAAGTATCACATGGATCTTCTACTGGAATCTCAACATTTAACTCTTTACCAAAAATAGCTTCTTCAAAATCTAAAGTAACTTGATATTGTAAGTCAGCACCTTGACGCGGAGCGTTTGGATCACGACGTCTGCCGCCACCGCCGCCAAAGAATGAACTAAAGATATCTTCAAAACCGAAGCCACCGCCGAAGTCTCCTCCGCCGCCAAAGCCACCGAAGCCTTGATTAGCACCAGCATGACCAAATTGATCATATTGCGCACGCTTTTGATCGTCGCTTAATACTTCGTATGCTTCTTGCACTTCTTTAAACTTTTCAATTGCATTTTCTTCTTTACTTACGTCTGGATGGTATTTTTTAGCCAAACGACGATACGCTTTTTTTATTTCATCTTTTGAAGCACCCTTGCTAAGTCCAAGGACCTCATAATAATCTCGTTTACTCATAAATTTACAACCCCCGAATCTTTCACATAAACGTAATTTTAACACCGAAAGAAAGTGCTTTGCAACAAAGTTTCCTCACTTACAGTATGCAAAGTAAAAAACTTAAGACCCTCACACATTCCTTCTCATTCGTGAAAAAAGCCAAAGCCAAGGCACGCTTGACTTTGACTTTTTGTCATCTTACTTATTATGTTTACAGTTGAATTACTTGTCTTCTTTTACTTCTTCAAACTCAGCGTCTACTACATTGTCTTTCTTCGCGCCAGCATCTTGTGCTCCTTGTGCACCTTCTGCTTGCCCTGCAGCTGCTTGAGCTTGCTCATATAGTTTAACAGTTAGTTGTTGTACGATTTCTTGTAAAGCGTCTTTTTTCGCACGGATTTCCTCAAGCTCGTTCTTCTCAATCGCAGCTTGTAATGCTTCTTTCGCTTCTGTTGCTTTTGCAACTTCAGCTGCATCTACTTTACCTTCTAAATCTTTTACAACTTTATCTGTTTGGAATACAAGTTGGTCAGCTTCGTTACGAAGTTCAACTTCTTCCTTACGTTTTTGGTCAGCGTCAGCATTTGCTTCTGCTTCTTTTACCATACGATCTACTTCTTCATCAGAAAGACCTGAAGAAGATTGGATTGTAATAGCTTGTTCTTTGCTTGTTCCTAAATCTTTTGCACGTACGTTAACGATACCGTTCGCATCAATATCGAATGTTACTTCGATTTGTGGAATACCACGTGGTGCTGGTGGGATATCCGTTAATTGGAAACGTCCTAACGTTTTGTTGTCAGCTGACATTGGACGCTCACCTTGTAATACGTGAATGTCTACTGCTGGTTGGTTATCAGCAGCTGTTGAGAATACTTGTGATTTACTTGTTGGAATTGTAGTGTTACGCTCGATTAATTTCGTGAACACACCACCCATAGTTTCAATACCTAAAGAAAGTGGAGTTACATCTAATAATAGTACGCCTTCTACATCACCAGTAAGTACGCCACCTTGAACTGCAGCACCTAATGCTACAACTTCATCCGGGTTTACACCTTTATATGGTTCTTTACCAGTTTCACGTTTAATAGCTTCTTGTACAGCTGGGATACGAGTAGAACCACCTACAAGGATAACGCGATCTAATTCACTTGCAGATAGACCAGCATCTTTTAAAGCACGACGAGTTGGTTCTAATGTTCTTTCAACAAGGTTTGCTGAAAGCTCTTCGAATTTCGCTCTTGTTAATGTTAATTCTAAGTGTAATGGACCAGCAGCTCCAGCACTAATGAATGGCAATGAAATTTGTGTTTGTGTTACACCTGAAAGATCTTTTTTCGCTTTTTCAGCTGCATCTTTCAAACGTTGAAGTGCCATTTTATCTTGGCTTAAATCAATGTTATTTTCTTTTTTGAACTCAGCTACTAAGTGATCGATGATAACTTGGTCAAAGTCATCTCCACCAAGACGGTTGTCACCAGCAGTTGAAATAACTTCAAATGTTCCATCTGCTAACTCAAGGATAGATACGTCAAATGTACCGCCACCTAAGTCATATACTAAGATTTTTTGCTCTTCATCTTGTTTTTCTAAACCGTAAGCAAGCGCTGCTGCTGTTGGTTCGTTAATGATACGTTCAACTTCTAAACCAGCGATACGACCAGCATCTTTCGTTGCTTGACGCTCTGCATCGTTGAAGTATGCAGGTACTGTAATAACAGCTTTCGTTACTGTTTCACCTAAATATGCTTCAGCAGAAGCTTTTAAGTTTTGTAAAATGATTGCAGAAATTTCTTGAGGTGTATATTCTTTACCCTCGATTTCTACTTTGTAGTCTGTACCCATATGACGTTTAACAGACATGATTGTATTTGGGTTTGTAATTGCTTGACGCTTTGCTACTTCCCCAACTTGACGTTCTTCATTTTTGAAAGCTACAACAGAAGGTGTTGTACGGTTTCCTTCTGGATTTGGGATAACCTTTGGTTCTCCACCTTCCATAACAGCTACACAAGAGTTTGTTGTACCTAAGTCAATACCGATAATTTTACTCATGGCGAATCCTCCTACTTTTATGTAAATTATTGATTTACTTTTACCATCGATGGGCGAATTACACGGTCTTTTAATTTATAACCTTTTTGGAATTCTTCCACAACCGCATTTGATTCAAATTCGCTGTCTTCTACTTGCATAACAGCTTGGTGTTCATGAGGATCAAACTGTTTACCAACAGCTTCAATCGCTTCTACACCTTCTTTTGTCATCGCTTCTAACAATTGACGATATACCATTTCCATCCCTTGTAATAAGGACTTCATTTGCTCATCATTTGCTTCCACTTGCATCGCTCTTTCAAAATTATCAAGAGCTGGCAAAATATCTGAAACAAGACTTTGTGCTCTATATTTTTCAGCAGCCTGTTTATCCATTTGAACACGACGCTTATAATTTTCAAAATCAGCTTGTAGACGTAGCATACGGCCTTCCGTTTCCGTCAGTTTCGCTTGCAATTCATCTACTTTTTCTTGTAAAAGAGCAGCCTCACTTTTTTCTTCAACAGATTCTTCGCTGTCTTCAGATGTTACGGCTTCTTCAACTTGTGCTTCTTTTACTTCTTCTTTCACTTCTTCTACAACTTGTTCGTTACGCTCTTCCACAATTTTCACCTCCTTAAAAGGTATTAGGTATCATGCATAGCATGATTACCTAAGTATAGTTATATATTACACACAGTGATGTATTGCTTATCACTTGAGCGAATGTATTCTTCTTTATTCTTTATTTTTTTAGTCCATCTGTAATTTGCCTTGTAAATAACTGCAACAAACTAATTACACGAGAGTATTGCATTCTCGTTGGACCTAAAATTGCAATTGTTCCAACCTGTTCTTCTCCGATTGAATATGTTGCAGAAATTAAACTGCAATCCTCCATAGCCGTTGAAGAGTTTTCCCTACCAATTTTCACTTGAATACCAACTTGTTTATGACGCAAAATATCATAAAACTCAGCTTCGTTATCAATCATGGTAAGTAAAGATCTAACTTTTTGAATGTCATGAAACTCTGGTTGCGAAAGCATATTTGCCTTCCCTCCAAAGTATATCTTTTCCGATAACGGAACTTGAAATGTACCATCCAATATTTTTATTGCACTATCGTAATTATGAACATACCCACGCAATACCGTAACAATCTCCTTAAAGATTTTATTATGGAGTTCCGACATTGGTACGCCCGATAGCTTTTCATTTAAAATATTAACCATTTTTTCTAAATCTGATAAATCAACAGATTCCGGAACGGTAATCGTTTTGCTTTGTACATGCCCTGTATCCGTTACAATAATAGCGACTGCAGTTTGACGATCAAGCGGAACAATTTGTACGTTTTTAAGTTTATTTGTGCTTAACTTCGGTCCAAGAACAATGGCCGTATAATTTGTAAGCTCTGATAAAATTTGAGCTGATTGTTGTGCAATCTTTTCCGCTTCAAAAATTCTTTCAGCAAATAAATCTTTAATTTGTACAATTTCATCGTTCGGTAAATTTTGCGGCGCTAAAAGATGGTCTACATAAAATCGATATCCTTTTTCAGAAGGAACACGTCCAGAAGAACTATGCGTTTTCTCAATAAATCCTAGTTCCTCTAAATCAGCCATTTCATTTCGTATAGTAGCTGAACTAAATGTAATTTCATCTTTTTTAGCCAACGTCCTTGACCCAACAGGTTGCGCTGATCCAATAAAGTCATCAATAATTGTTTGTAAAATTAAGAGCTGACGTTCCGTAAGCATCTCATCATCACCTCTGTTAGCACTCTTTGTCTTCGAGTGCTAAATCTATTAATAACTTACCAAAATTGACATTCAATTGTCAACGGAAACGTCACGAAATAATGAAACTTTTTCACGTTAATGGAACATTTAATTAGTCAATCAAAAATGATTGGAATACTTCATTCCCTAATAATTTTCCTTTTCGCGTTAAACGAACATATCCATCGCTCTCTTCAAGCAATCCTTGTTCTTGGTTGTTTTGTAACTGCTTCGCGAAAACTTGATCTATTTCCATATTAAATTTCTTTTGAAACGCTATTTTAGATACACCTTTTGTTTTTCGGAGTCCTAAGAACAACTCTTCTTCCATTTTTTCTTCCTCCGTCACCACATGAACATCTAAATACGGAAATCCGGTTTCATCGATCTTATTGAAATATTGCTTGAGCGGCCCTACATTTTGGATACGTTCTCCATTTACATAACTATGCGCTCCAGCTCCAAATCCATAATACTCTTCATTATTCCAGTATGTGAGATTATGTCTACTTTCATTATTACCTTTTGAAAAATTACTAATTTCATACTGGGTATAGCCATGTTTCTCCATTTCATCCATTACCATTTCGTACATTTTCGCTTCATGGTCTTCACCTGGAAGTCTTAATTTCCCTTTATTCATTAAGTTATAAAATACTGTTTTAGGTTCCACAATTAATGAATATGCCGAGAAATGTTGTACACCAAGCGTAAAAGCAATGTCTAATGTTTCTTTTACATCTTCTATCGTCTGTCCTGGCAGAGCATAAATAATATCTACATTTATATTTTTAAAGCCTACTTCCTGCGCTTCTCTAATTGCTACAAACGCATCTTCTCTCGTATGCTTACGTCCAATTTTCTCAAGCAATTCATCTCGAAATGTTTGCACCCCAAAACTAATTCGGTTCACTCCACCTTCTAGCAATACATTTAATTTCTCTTTCGGCAAATCACCTGGATTCGCTTCAAATGTTAATTCACAATTCGGGGCAAACGGACGTAAACGACGATTTATAATATCTAATAATTTCTTTGTCTGTTCCATATTTAATGCTGTCGGAGTTCCCCCGCCAACAAAAATCGTTTTCATACTATCAAACGGTACCTTTTGAACTGTATTTATTATTTCTTTCTCTAAATACTCTAAATATTGATCGACCGGCTGGCATTCAATAAACACTTTATTAAAATCACAATAGTGACAAATATGCTGACAAAACGGAATATGAATATATGCAGCTTGCACCAAAAATAACTCCTACCTTTCTAAAAAGAAAACCTCCGCGCTCGGGAGGCTTCTTTTACTTCTCTAACGTATTACGAATTTGTTCCATTCGCATTTTTCCCCAATCATACATCATTTCAACGATTGGTAAAAGCGACATGCCTAATTCCGTCATATAATATTCCACTCGCGGAGGAATTTCTGGGTATACTGTTCGATCAACAATCCCATCTTCCATTAACTCTTTTAATTGGTTTGACAAAACTTTATGAGAAATGCTCGGAAATAATCGTTGTAATTCACTAAAACGATGAGGCCCTTCCACACCAAGATGCCATAATATTACAACTTTCCACTTTCCACTAATAATAGAAAGCGTCAATTCCTTTTCACAATTAAAATTGCCATTTTGTATTTTTTCTTGAATATCTTTTCGAATATTTTCGGACATTAACAAACTCCTAACTCTATATGAACTAAAAAGCTCTCTCACTATTGTAAATGAGAGCTACTCAGATGTCTAAAAAGTAATTATACGTAAAAAAGAAGTCGCATAAACGACTTCTTTTTTCATTCCAACTATTAGTTGTCATCCATTTTCAGTACAGCCATGAATGCTTCTTGCGGTACTTCTACAGAACCAACAGACTTCATACGTTTTTTACCTTCTTTTTGCTTATCAAGAAGTTTACGCTTACGAGAAATGTCACCACCGTAACATTTCGCAAGTACGTTTTTACGCATCGCCTTAATTGTAGAACGCGCTACAACTTTGTTTCCGATCGTCGCTTGAATTGGCACTTCGAACTGCTGTCTTGGAATTAATTCTTTTAATTTTTCTACGATTACTTTACCACGGTCATACGCTGAATCACGGTGTACGATAAATGATAGAGCATCGACTTGCTCAGAATTTAAAAGAATATCCATTTTCACAAGTTTAGATGGTTTGTAACCAATTAACTCATAATCAAATGATGCATATCCTTTCGTATTTGATTTCAACTGATCGAAGAAGTCATATACGATTTCTGATAATGGGATTTCATATGTCAATGTAACACGCGTTTCATCTAAATATTGCATATCAATAAACGTTCCGCGTTTACCTTGGCAAATTTCCATTACAGCTCCAACATAGTCATTCGGAACCATAATTGCCGCTTTAACAAATGGCTCTTCAACACGATCGATTGTCTGTGGATCCGGCATATTAGACGGGTTATCGACAATCATGTCTTCACCATTCGTTAAGAATACTTTATAAATAACACTTGGCGCTGTTGTAATTAAATCAATTTTAAATTCACGTTCAATACGCTCTTGAATGATTTCCATATGAAGAAGTCCTAAGAATCCACAACGGAAACCAAATCCTAGCGCTTGAGATGTTTCTGGCTCAAACTCAAGAGCAGAATCGTTTAATTCTAATTTCTCTAGCGCATCACGTAAGTCGTTGTAACGTGCAGAGTCAATCGGGTACAGACCACAGAATACCATTGGATTTAATTTACGGTAACCAGGTAATGGCTCAGCTGCTGGACGTTTCGCATGTGTAATCGTATCACCAACGCGTGTGTCACCAACATTTTTAATCGATGCCGCTAAGAAACCTACATCACCTACTGTTAACTCATCACGTTGCGTAGTTTTCGGTGTAAACACACCTACTTCTGTTACTTCAAATTCTTTTCCAGTTGCCATCATACGTACTTTATCGCCAACTTTTACCGTTCCATTTACAACACGGATATACGCAATTACACCGCGGTATGGATCATATAAAGAGTCAAAGATCATACATTGTAACGGTTCTTCTGAATCACCTGTTGGTGCTGGCACTTTTTCAACGATTTGTTCTAGAATCTCTTCGATACCAATCCCAGCTTTTGCCGAAGCAAGTACAGCTTCTGATGCATCTAACCCAATTACATCTTCCACCTCTTGGCGTACACGCTCTGGGTCTGCACTTGGTAAATCGATTTTATTAATAACCGGTAAAATTTCTAAATTGTTATCAAGCGCTAAGTATACGTTCGCTAACGTTTGCGCTTCAATACCTTGCGCTGCATCTACTACAAGAATTGCACCTTCACAAGCCGCTAAACTACGAGATACTTCGTACGTAAAGTCGACGTGTCCTGGTGTATCAATTAAGTGAAGAATATATTCTTCGCCGTCTTTTGCTTTATAGTTTAATTGTACTGCGTTTAATTTAATTGTAATACCACGCTCACGCTCTAAATCCATAGAGTCAAGCAACTGAGCTTTCATTTCACGTTGTGTTAACGCGTTTGTTTTCTCTAAAATACGGTCTGCTAACGTTGACTTTCCGTGGTCAATATGAGCAATGATAGAGAAATTACGAATTTTGGACTGTCTTTTTGCTCTTTCTTCTTTGTTCATCTATGTTCTCAACTCCTAATAGTCTCGCCAATATACACTAGCACTGATTATATCAATAGAGCAGCAAAGATTCAATGAAAACTCGTGCTGCTTACGATACAAATCATTCTATTTATATCTTATGCGAACAAACCATAAGAGACAAACCTTTTTCAAATTAAAGAACGGCTGCCTTACAAACCTGTAAAACAACCGTCCTCCGTTTGACTCTTAACTAAAAATCCCTTTTACTTTCCCAACAACTATATCTGTTCCAAACTTTGTTATTTCATAGGCAACGCTTGCTATCGCCATACCCATTCCTTCTACAATATTAAAACTTTTTAAGCTTTCTAATTGTTTTTGTTTTTCAGTAGCGGAAAACGAACTCTCCAAAGTTTCTGATTCAGTGGCCTCACCTTTTGTTCCTGTCATATGAGCGATTTGTTCATACGACATTTGCTGATAACCTTTCATACTTTTCAACCCATGATTTGCAAGTGCCACCCCTGCTATTACCATAAGTAAGCATATAGCCACACTACATATACATAAAAGCGAAAAGCGACTTACATGATTATCGTCACTTCCCATCAATGTGTATATGCTCCTGTATTATCTTGGTCAATTTGATGATGCAGCGCTGCATTTAAACCACTTGCTATTACATTTGCCATATCCTCTATGAAGGCATCCACTTCTTTCGGAGTCACCATTAAATTATGACCAAGAGGAGATAACACTTCATAAATTAATTTTCTCTTCTCTTCATCTCCCAGTGTACCTACAGCACCTAAAAACATATTCCGGCTCTTTTCATCCGGCATATCCTCTTCTGTTAATTTTTTCTTTTCTCCAAATGTAAAACCAGCCGGCAACAAAGATCGGGAAGGTTTATTTCCTTCTTTCATCTCCCGGCCAAAATGTTTCAAAATAAAATCAATTGTATCGCTTGTAATCGAAACGGCATCCACCACAGTCGGAACACCAATTGCGATAACAGGAATACCTAATGTTTCTTTACTGAGTTCCTTACGTTTATTCCCAACACCCGACCCAGGATGAATTCCTGTATCAGAAATTTGTATCGTACTATTTACCCTTTCAATAGAACGAGCAGCTAACGCATCAATTGCAATGACAAAGTCTGGTTTTGTCTTCTCAATGATTCCATAAATAACATCGCTCGTTTCAATCCCTGTAATCCCCATTACCCCCGGCCGAATTGCACTAACAGGCCTAAACCCTTCTTCTACACTTTCAGGCTGCAATTGAAACAAATGTCTCGTTACCAATACATTTTCTACAACTATCGGTCCAAGCGCATCCGGCGTTACATTCCAATTTCCAAGACCAACAATTAAACAACTCGCTTCTTTCGTAACGCCAACCTCTTCTAAGAAATAAGAAAATTCTTTTGCAAAAATACGCTCTACTTTTTGTTGCAGCTCCGTATCTTGTTGACGTATACCTTGTACTTCAAGCGTTAAATAATTTCCAGGTTTTTTACCCATCGAGTCAGAGGCAGCTTCATCAATTGTAACTTTTGTAACGGTAATACCTTCTTCTTCCCTCTCTTTTACAATAACGCCTTCTATCTCTTTTTGCTCTTCTTGACGCTCTTGCAGCATTTGATGCGCCTCTACAGCAAGGTCCGTTCTAACACTATATTTACTTAAATCTAATGGTTCTTTCATCGTATCTCCTCCGTCATTCATAGTAAATATCGTTAGATTTCCCAAAGTTATATAAGGTCATTCTTTCCTTTACGTGAAATTTCATAGATATACTATTGCAATTCTCTTCACCGTTTGATAGAATATCACTTGTTCTATGTTAAGAATCGAGTCATTCGATTGCACCAGGGAGGTGAAAAGTATGGCAAACATCAAATCTGCTATCAAACGCGCTAAACTTAGCGAAGAGCGTCGTGCACATAACGCTTCTATCAAGTCTGACATGCGTTCTGCTGTTAAAACTGTAGAAGCTTTAGTTACTAATAACGATCTTGAAAATGCTAAAGAAGCTTTCAAAACTGCTTCTAAAAAACTTGACAAAGCAGCTCGTAAAGGTCTTATCCACCAAAACGCTGCAGCTCGTCAAAAATCTCGCTTAGCGAAACAAGTAAACGCGTAAGGCGTTTAAAAAACGATCCATTCGGATCGTTTTTTTATATACAAAAAAGTTCACGCTCTTAGCACGTGAACTTTTTTTGTTTCATCACATATGATTTAACCGCATTAAGAAAAACTCGAGCACAAGTTTCTTATCCATTTTTCCCGTTTTCATACTATAATCAGCTTCCGCTAATTCCATTATCACTTTTTTTAATTCTTCAAAAGAGAAAAACTTCGTTTGATTCATCGCTAATTTTACACGATATGGATGCACACCAATATGAGACGCGATTTGATTTTGACCGTAACCACGCTGCTGTAACTCTTTCACTTGATGCAGTAAACGGAATTGACTTACTAATAACGCAAGCAATTTAATAGGTTCCTCCTGCTGCGTAAATAATCCATCCAAAATTTGCATCGCACCCGCGATATCTTTTTTTACCACTTTTTCTGTCAAAGCAAACACATTTTGTTCAACTGATTTTGGCACAAGCTCTGCAACGAGTTTCGGTGTAATATCTCCGCCCATACCGACATATAACGTTAACTTGTCCATTTCCTTCGCCAACATCGTTACATTACTTCCCACAAGCTCTAACAACAAACTAACAGCCGCATGATCAATATGCACATGCACTTCATCTGCCCGAGCAACAATCCACTTCTGAACATCCTGCACTTGCATTGCATTCGCTTCTACTACATCCGCTGTTTTCTTTAATAGTTTTGTAATTTTTTTTCGTTCATCCAGCTTTTCGTAAGGCGCAACAAAAACAAGAATAGAAAAGGGAGAAGGTTCCCCAATATATTCTTCTAAAATTTTTATATTTTGTTCTAACTTTTCTTTTTGTGAAGTTAAAAAGAGTGGTGATTTTATTAATAACACTTTACGTTCTCCGAAAAAAGGAAGTGTACGTGCATCCTCAACCACATCCTCTAAATATGCTTCTTCTAAATCATATGTCACAACATTAAACTCGCGATCTTCCTCTTCAAGCGCTTCTGTTGTAATAAGCTTTATCGTTTCATTTATAAAAAACGCTTCTGTTCCATATAGTAAATATAACGGAGCAAACTGCTTCTTTTTAATCTTTTTATGTATATCACTCATACTTTTTCCTACTCCCTAACTTGGCAATATATATTTATACTAATGCCCTAGCTTTTGTTTTACAAGTACAAAGGAACAGGCAATATAACCCGTCCCTTTATTTATATTAAACGCCACGCAATAAGCCCCGGGTTTCTTATTGGTGTGCGGTAATCACCTTCCCTTTATTATTCGCAATAAAAATTCGAGTATAAGTGCCAACTGTTAACATGCTTGGAAACAAAAACTCACGTTACTTCATGATCTAAAAGTAGTAAAAACGCTCTATTTCTCTTCATATGGAAATTGTAGATTTTTTTCTGACAATATTTTATACTAAAGTGGAATGTTGGGGAGGGATTCTAAATGAATGATTTTGAACAAAACGTTCAAAGTAAACGCAATGACGCTATTGATTCAGGGGTAGGATTTATCGTCTCATTTGGTTTTTTCGCAACACTTTTCATCATTGCAACTGTTATTAAATTTATCGGTTCTTAAAGACTGCTGCTTACTGGCAGTCTTTTTTATCTATTATGTGTTTCATCATATGTGATTTTGCTGAGAAAGGTTCCGTTTTCCCCTTTAAAAACATAGGAGATAGCCCCTTGCTTATCCGTACGCCATATTTCAATCCCCCTCTTCTCAAAACGCTCTATAACGTCCTTATGAGGGTGCCCATACCTATTACGCTCACCGACAGAAATAATCGCTATATTAGGCTGTATGACGCTCAGAAAAGGTGTTGTAGATGACGTATTACTCCCATGATGAGCAACCTTTAAAACATCCGCTCGCAACTCTGGATACGTAGCTACTAAAAACTTCTCGCCTTCTTCTTCTAAATCACCTGTAAACAACCACGTTAGTCCTCCTAATTTTGCCAACATTACAATTGAAGCGTTATTTTCACTGTTCTCCTTTCCTATTGGCGCTAATACGAAAAATTCCGCTCCATTTATGCTCCAACTTTCTCCTTCTCTCACTTCTCTTATTTTCACTTCCTTTTCTAAAGCCTGTTTCTTTACTATTTTTTCTAATTCCGCATCTTGTTCCTTTCGGCCAAATACAACTTCTTTTACGGTTATATTTGATAATAACTCTTGCGCAGCACCTATATGGTCCGCATCTCCATGCGTTATAATTAATTTATCGATCTTTTTAATACCTTCCTTTTGTAAATAAGGGATCAAAATATCATTTCCGACAGAAAATTCATGCTTTTTCCGTTGCCATTCTTCCTTGTTCGGACGAATTGTTCCACCAGTATCAATAAGGTAAATCTCTTGATCATACGGGAGGCGAATTAATATTGCATCTCCCTGTCCAACATCGAGAAAGGTAACACTCCCACTTTCTCGAAAATACGGATATACATAATGGCATGTACTAATAAAAAGAAATACACCCGCAGATATAAACAGAATCCCCTTTGCCATTCGCCTTTCCCAAACCATCAATATACTAATAATACTCACGCAATATAAGGCTATAAGAAGTATAGGTGTTTGTCCGAAATTAAGACGGGTAAATGGTAAGTTTTCACAATAACTTAAAAAATCATTAGAAAGATTCAAACCTATTGATAGTACATTCGCAAGCCTTTTTGCAAGAAACGGGATGATCGGTATACATATCAAAATAACAATACTGCACGGCAATACAACGAGAGATAAAAACGGAACGTATAAGATATTTAAGAAAATACTATATGGAGAAAAATAACCGAAGTGATATAACAAAATCGGAGTACTAACGAGCTGTGAAATGAAAGAAATATAAATAGAATTTCGAATTACTCCATTACCACTCTCTAGTAAAAGCGGGGCAGATAAAAGTAAAGCAAAACTACCGACGAAAGAAAACTGAAAGCCAATATTAAACACGAGATATGGATCAAATATAAGCATACATATAGCTGTTATACTTAAAGCATCTAAGCTAGATAAACGAATAGAACACATAAAAGCAATTAACATGAAAACTCCTGTTATAGAAGCTCTTATAACAGATGGTGACGCTCCTGCTAAAATCATATATAGAGGAATGCAGAAGATAAGACATACTGTTGCTACCTCCCTTGTCACACCGCTTCTTAGCAAAATAAAATACACGATTACCATTAACAATACGATATGCGATCCTGAAATCGCCAACAAATGCACGAGACCGAATTGTTGATATTGCTCTTCAACTTCAAATGTCATTTGTTGTCTATCACCAAATACTAATGCATTCATAAAAGCGCCTGATTGCTCTGGAAACATTTCTGTAACTTCTGAGATTGCTTGTTGCCTCAAAAGAAGAATCCATTGCACGAGTGACAACGATGTTTTATGGCATTCAGAAATATATGTAGCGTCCAATATGAAATGAATATTTTGCTTATATAAATAATCACGATAATTAAACCCATGGAAATTCCGAGCTATTTGCGGTTCTTTCCTCTCACCTTCGAATACACATGATACTCCTGCATGTAATTGTCGCATTTGTTTCTTTTCCAAGGCTGATTTCATTTTGTAACTTAACTGCACTATATTTTTATTCTGATCTTCAACTTGAAATGAGAGGCGATCTCCGTTAATAAGAGGTGTATTATGTATCACTCCTCTTGTAGTTTCGTAGGACTCTCCCAGAGGCTTGTTTTGCCCTTGAACATACGTGGTGTACATAGCGCCACTTAAACACGCTACCATACAATAAAAGAAAGTTTTACGCGGAGTACGATACAAACAAAAGAAAACATTTAGAACGAGACAACAAGTCAGCCATACAACTGAAGAAGAGAAGGCAATTGCAATCCCTATTATAAATGAGATTGCAACATAGCCCCATTGTCCTTGCAACTCATACTCACTCCTTATAGCATCATTTTTGCTTTCGTGAATACATGCTGTAATTCTTCCATTGATAAGTTCTCTTTTTCTAAAGATGCAAATAGTTCTTTTAACTCCATATGACGCTTTTGATCCTCTAATGCTGCAATATCATATTCTAGTGGAACGTGTTTCACCGTTACATTCGCTTTTTCAAATAACTCTACGGCATACGGATGATTTTTATAATCCTGTGCATAATAAACTGCTGTAATACCACTTTGAATAATCGCCTTACAACATTGTAAACAAGGAAAATGCGTAACATAAATTTCCGCTTCCTCCGTTTTCACGCCAAATTTTGCACACTGTAATAAAGCATTCATTTCTGCATGAATTGTACGAACACAATGATTATCAATAACATAGCATCCATCATCTATACAATGTACGCCACCTTTAATTGAACCATTATATCCACCAGCAATAATTCGTTTATCACGAACGATTGTCGCTCCTACTGCAAGCCTTGTACATGTACTACGTAAAGATAACAAATGGCTTTGCGTCATAAAATATTGATCCCATGAAATTCGTTCCATATTCTTCACCTACTTTTTTGTCTACTTGTAGTGTAGCGAATGAAGAAAAACTTCGTCAATCTTTTACGGAATAATAATTTGATCTTTTATTTTCTCCAAAGACTTCACACCAATCCCATCAATCTCTAACAAATCTTCTATTTTTTGAAACGGACCATGTTCCTCTCGATATTTCAAAATACTTTCTGCTTTCCGAGAACCAATACCTGTAATTTTTTCAAGTTGTTCTTTAGAAGCTGCATTTATTTGAATTTTTCCCTCTCCCTTTGAAACAGCAGCTACTTCTTGCACTTGTTCGTTTTTATTCGGTACGTAAAGAATCATTTGGTCTTGTACCATTTGTGCTAAATTTACCTTCATCCTATCTGCCTCAGGCAAAAAACCACCTGCTTTTTCAATAGCATCCTTGACCCGGTCCCCTTCTTTCATTTCATACACCCCCTCTTTAACAACAGCCCCTTTCATATCAATTACAATTATTTTTTTCTGCTGCTTTGTATCCGATATTTTCGGTTTACTTTTCTTCTCTATATCTTTCTCTTGAACATCCGTTGCAATAACTGATCGCTCTGTATGCTCGTTCGTTTTCCAAAAAAGAAGAAAAAGCACAGTTCCAATAATAGCTGCTAATCCTAACCATTTCTTTGGAAAATCCCACATCATTTTTCACCTCTAATCATAAATTTATAACATCATTCATATTGTTTAGGAGAAAGCTGTTACGAAGGAGGGATGAAACATTGAACATAGGAATTATAGGGACAGGAAACATGGGGAATATACTAATCGATGCATTTTTAGAAACCCGTGCTGTCAAACCTTCGTGCCTTACGATTATTAATCGAACGCCCGCCAAAGCATATCATATAAAGGAAAAACACCCTTCTGTTCATATAGCCAAAACTATTGATGAGGTAATCGAACGATCACATCTTATTTTTATTTGCGTAAAGCCGATAGATATATACCCGATCTTGCAAAAATACGCTGAACATTTTTCTGATGAAAAGTGCTTAGTTTCTATCACAAGTCCAATATCTCCATCACAATTAGAGACACTTGTACCTTGCCATGTTGCTCGTATTATTCCGAGCATTACAAACCGCGCCCTATCCGGCGCATCACTATTTACATTTGGAAGTAACTGCTCTGAAGAATGGCAACAAAAACTATTTCGCTTATTCAAAAACATTTCTACTCCCCTTGTAATAGAAGAAGATATAACGCGCGTTTCATCTGATATAGCAAGCTGCGGCCCCGCATTCTTTAGTTATTTATTACAATGTTTCATTAATGCTGCTGTAGATAAAACAAATATTACACATGAAGAAGCCACTACTTTAGTAAGTGAAATGGTCGTTGGAATGGGGAAACTACTCGAAAAAGGGATTTTCACATTGCCTACTTTACAAGAAAAAGTATGTGTGAAAGGCGGCGTTACAGGAGAAGGCATTCGGGTTTTAGAAGAACATGTTGGGGATATGTTTCATAAATTAATCGAGCGGACACACGAGAAATTTGATGAAGATTTAAAATGCGTTGATCAGCAATTCAATAAGCACACATAATAAATACGTCATCGTCATTCCAAATCCTTTTTATAAATACTTAATTTTTCACATTACATTTTTACTTAAACTAGCACTTTCAAAATTCACGTATATCATCTTCTTATTATCCTACAACTAAAATTACAGCTTCTTTACAAAACAAAAGCAACCTTCTCGGTTGCTTTTGTTTTATCCGTTTTTCTTCGCCATGAAGAAAATACGCTCTGTTTGTTCTGTAACTTCAAGTCGCTCAAAGTCACCAGTTACACGAAGCACTGTAAAACCAGCTTCTTCAAGCCATTTCGTTAACTCTTCAACCGGATATGCACGTTGTACGTGACATTCGTCAAAACGATGGTACACATCTTCTTCTGGGTCTTGAACAAAGAATGTTAAATCATGTTCTACACTGTTTGAATCTTCACCAGGGAAGCAATTCCAAATAAGAGATATTTCTTCTCCATTCACTGTGTATGTTTCATTTTGAAATACATGATGTATTTTATATAAAGAATGTACATCAAATAAAAACAAACCATCTTGACGTAAATGATGAAACACTCTTCGGAATGTTTCTTGCACTCCATCTTCTTGCAATACATAGTTTAATGAATCACAAAAGATCGTTACACAGTCAAACTCACCTGGAACATCAAGCTCTCGCATGTCTTGTTGGTAAAAAGGAATAAAATATCCTGCCTCGCCTAGTTTTTGCTGTGCGACTGCTAACATTTCTTCCGAAAGATCGACACCGATTACATCGTAACCCTTTTGTACAAGCGGAAGCGTTACATTACCAGTACCGCATGCTACATCAAGAATCTTCGCCTCTTTCACATCCGCTTGCTGTAAGCTTTCCTCTGTGAATTCCACCCATTTATCATAGGGGACATCATTCATTAGTTCATCGTACAGCAACGCAAATTGCTCGTAGTTCATTGGCCTAACTCTTCTGTAATATCTTCACGTGGCACATCGCCCCATAGACGCTCTAAATTATAGTGATTACGCTCATCTTTATGGAATACATGAGCAACTACATCTCCAAGGTCAACTAATACCCAGCGAGCTTCGTCAAAACCTTCCATACGTTGTACGTCGATTTGGAACTCGTGTGCTTTCGCTTTAATTTCACGCGCAATTGCTTGCACTTGCTTATCTGAGTTACCGTGACAAATAATGAAATAATCTGCAATTGGTGAAATACCTTGCATATTTAGGACAACCATATCTTCCGCTCTCTTATCATCAGCTGCTTTTGCTGCTAATACTAATAAATCTTTATCTTTCATTTACTCATTTCCTCCTTGATAACTGCATTGTATGTTTGGAATGTTAATGGATAAATCGTTTGATCTTTTTCCATTAAAAATTGAATTGTTCTCTTTAGCGCAAATAATAAAGCTTGATCTATATCCGTATATGCGAGTTTACGAGCTTCCTCCACCCCTGGAAACTTTCGCCCAGGCTCAATGTAATCAGCTACATAAATTACTTTATCTAACATCGTCATTTTCTCATGACCACTTGTATGATATGTAATAGCTTGCAGGATTTCAGGATCTGTAATACCTACTTCTTTTTCTACTAAGTATGCCCCAACAGGTGCATGCCATAACTCTTTGTTATAACAAAGTAAATCTTTCGGCAAATCTTCACTTTTAATGATCTCTTCCATCTCTGAAATCGCTCTACACTTCGCATAATCATGAAATATAGCTGCAACTTCAGCTTTTTTTTCATCCACACCGTATAACTTAGCAAGTTCAATTGCTGTTTCCATTACACCAATTGTGTGTATATAACGTTTTTCATGCATTTGTTGTTTCACAATATGAAGTGCTTTCTCACGATTCATACAACCCATTCCTCTCGATATATACCTGTACTTTTTCAGGAAGTAAATATTTACATGTTTTCTTCTCTTTATATCTCTCACGTAATAAAGATGAAGAAACAGCAAACTCCGGAATTTCCACAGTGGTGATAGGATAAGGTGTATGCAATGTATACCCAGGTCTTGCAACCCCAACAAACGTTACAAGATTAAGTAACATTTCAATGTTATACCACTTCGGCAAATACTCAACCATATCTCCACCAATAATAAAATGAAACTGCACATCCGGATGCTTCTTCGTCAATTGTAGCATAGTGTCATACGTATAAGATGGGCCCTTCCTGCTTAGCTCTTCTAAACAAATAGAAAAATGTTCCTCTTCCTCAGTCGCAAGCTCTAACATTTGCAAACGACTTTCTACACTTGTAATATTCCGCCCTTGTTTATGCGGCGGAATTTGGTTCGGTAAGAACCATACTTCTTCTAAATTCAAAGCATGATATACTTCATTTGCAATGAGCAAATGTCCATAATGTGGCGGATCAAATGTACCGCCAATGATGCCAATTTTCCTCAAAAGAAACGCCCCTTCCTTTTACGTACAGCAACTCTCTTCATTCCTAACAGAAGAGAGTTACTATTAATAAAAGTTCAATTGGTTTCGCTCTCTACATCATTACGCATCAGCGATAAAAATAGCGCATGCTAATCTTTTTATCGAGGAAGCTTAATTTGTTTATTTTCTCTTGACTCTTTGTATAAAACGATTGTGCTTCCAATTACTTGAACGATTTCAGCACGTGCACCTTTTGCAAGTTCTTCTGCAACTTCACGGCGATCGAATTCACAGTTTTGTAGCACACTTACTTTAAATAGCTCACGAGCTTCTAAAGTATCTGCGATTTGTTTAATCATATTTTCATTTACTCCGCCTTTTCCTACTTGAAAAATTGGTGTTAAATGATGTGCCTGTGCACGTAAAAATCTTTTTTGTTTTCCTGTTAACATATATGTTAGCCTCCAAGCTTTCTTATAACTAATTGTTTCATTCGTTCGATATTTGGCGTACGCCCTGTCCACATTTCAAATGCAAGCGCTCCTTGATAAACAAACATATCAATACCATTTTGAATCATTGCACCTTGCTCTTTCGCCTCACATAAAATTTTCGTTTCAAATGGATTATAAATTATATCTGATACAATCGTTCCCTTATTCAACGAAGAAATTTGTAACGGCGTATGTTCGACGCGTGGATGCATACCTATTGTTGTCGTCTGAATGATAATATCATAATTCCCTTGTTCTTCTGTTGCTTTCTCTAGCGATAAAGCAACAGAATGGACAGTAGCCTTACATGCAGTAATAAGTTCCTTCGCCTTATCTACCGTACGATTCGCTACATCAATCTCTTTCACACCTACATCAGCAAGTGAAAAATAAATAGCTCGACTAGCACCGCCTGCGCCAAGTAATAAAATACGTTTCTCTTGAAGTGGTTCACTACTAATGGATTGCAGTGCTCGGACAAAACCAATTCCATCTGTATTGTAGCCAATCAATTTCCCATCCTTATGAACCACCGTATTTACTGCACCAATTTGTTTTGCTAGCGGGTCAATCTCATCCAAATAATCCATAATCGCAACTTTGTGCGGAGTTGTTACATTAAATCCTGAAATACCTAACGCTTTTAAACCTCTTACTGCTTCCCCTAGCACTTCCTCTTTAACAAGAAAGGCATGATAATGGGCATCCATATTCAAGTGTTCAAATGCATCGTTATGCATAACGGGTGATAATGAATGTCCAATTGGATTTCCGATTACACCATATAATTGTTTCATAAATCCCTCTCCATATTAAATTAAAGATTTACGCAATGAAACACTTACTCCTTTTGGTACGTGTGCAACAATTTTTGCTCCCGGTTCGTTCACAGTAACCCATCCTAATCCAGAGAATACAACATCCGTTTTTGGTTCACGAATATTAAACTCGTATTTCACTAGCTCTGGCATATTTTCTAATTCTTCTGGTGTTGGCGGGCTTAGTAAATCCCCTGCATGATTTTTATACAATTCATCTGCTTTCTCAAGCTTCGTACGATGGATTGTTAAACGATTTGAGAAGTGACAAGTAAATGCGCGACGACCGCCACTTACGTAATCAAAACGTGCCAGTCCGCTAAAGAACAATGTTTGTTCTTCATTTAATTGGAATACCATTGGCTTAATTTCTTTTGTTGGTGTAATAAGCTTTAAGCTTTGTTTTCCAACATAATGAGCCATTTGATGGTGGTTAATAATACCTGGCGTATCATATAAAGAAGATTCTTCGTCTAACGGGATATCAATTAAATCAAGCGTTGTTCCTGGGAAATGAGATGTTGTAATTACATTTTCAGTCTCATCACTAAATTCTTTAATCATACGATTAATAAATGTTGATTTCCCTACATTTGTACATCCAACAACGTAAACATCTTTTCCGCCGCGGTAATACTCAATCGCATCTGCCAGCTCAGCAATCCCTTGTCCCTTTGCTGCACTAATTAAAAAGACATCTTCTGGCTTTAATCCTAGCTGCTTTGCACTATAGCGCATCCAATGCTTTACTTTATCATGTTTTACTGACTTAGGAATTAAATCAGCTTTATTCCCAACAAGTAATACTTTATTATTTCCCACGAAACGATGTAAGCCAGGTAACCAGCTACCATTAAAATCAAAAATATCTACAATCTTAACTACTAACGCATCTGATTTTCCAATACCGTTTAGAATACGTAGGAAATCATCATCTGTTAATGATACATCTTGAATTTCGTTATAATGTTTCAATCGAAAACAACGTTGACAAATGACTTGTTCTTTTTCTAAAGATGAGGCAGGAGCATATCCCACTTCATTTTTATCTTCTGTTTGAATTTCTACACCGCAACCAATACATTTAATTGTTTCAGTCAAACTTTATTCCTCCCAGTTAATTAAACCTTTTTTCTTCATGTTTCTCATAATTCTTCGTTCAATTTTTCGATTAAAGCGCGTTACTAATCCGTCCGTTTGTGCTACTGGTACAACTAAAATTGTATGAAGTCCAACTCGGTTTCCACCTAGCACATCCGTTAGTAATTGATCTCCAATTACTACAACTTCATCTGGCTGCAACTGCATGTCTTGTATCGCACGCTTAAACGCACGGACAAATGGCTTACGTGCACTATGAATAAATGGAATGCCTAATGGATCAGCAAAGTCTTTCACTCGTTGCTCATTATTATTTGAAACGACCGTTACTTGAATGCCTTGCTCTTTCATTTTCAAAAACCATTCTTCAAGTTGTGGCGTTGCATTTGGACGATCCCATTCAATTAAAGTGTTATCTAAATCAGTAATAACACCTTTAATTCCACGTTTTTTCAAATCTTCTGGTTGAACATGATATACATTTTTCACATATTCATTTGGTAAAAATAGTTTCAATTTCTTTCACCTCTTTGAGGAGTTTTCATAAAAATTTTTCGACAACATATTTCGATATATGGCCTGTGGATAAAATTGTACACATTTTCCACATTAATTTTTCAGTTAATTTGGAATTTACTAACAATCTATACACATTTTATCCACCTAGGTATGTGGATAACCACTCGTTTGTGACTGTCATATTTTTTTGGTACATTAAATGCAACAACGAATCAATCCTTATATTATTAGGAGGTGACTCACCTTGAAAACAAAACATATGGAACAGTTATCTACTGAGTTACTCACTGAGTCTTATTATAAAGCAAAAGAACTAAAATTAAATCCCGACTTCATTTTACTTATAAAACAAGAAATTATTAGACGCTCATTAGAGGACAAGCTCGTCAAATCGTCTTGATTACATATAAAGTGAAATTTTAAGTAACTAACTTGTAAAAAGAGCCATCCTGCGATGGCTCTCGAATAAACAAGTACTCCCATCTAGGGAATTTCATCATTACGCATCTTTGTCCATAAATCTTGCTTACAGTTATAAAATCTTTTTTACTTATGAGCCAATCGAGTAGCAATTTTTTCACCAAGGCGAAGTTCTTGTCCACTCTTCAATTCTTGCACTACTTCTATCATATCTTTTTCAAACAATAACACAACCGTTGAGCCGAATGTAAAGTATGCCATTTCTTCACCTTTTTGAACAGTGTCTCTTTCATGCAGCAGCTCAATACTATTTACAAACATAGCTCCTACTTTTACAAGCGCCATATGTTCACCGTCACTATTCACTTCTGTAACAGAACGATAATTTTTTGACAATGGTTCTTTCCCGTATTCCATACCAGCTGCATTTACCGGATATGATTTTCTACCGAGTACAAATCTTTCAGTCACAGAACCAGAAAGCGGACTATGAATACGATGATAATGACTTGGGCTTAAATAAATAACCATGTATGTACCACCTGCATATCGCTGTGCACGTTCTTCATTACCTAGCATATCCACAATCGAATAACGCTTGCCTTTAATATCAAATGTTTTTGTGTCCTCAATAGGACCGTGATCAGCAAAAACACCATCAACAGGACTAACAATACTCGATGCATCTGTATCAATACTACGCTTTCCTTCTTTTAGCTTACGCGTAAATAATTCATGCAATGTTCTATATTCCTTCAAACCCTTTTCCATCTCATCTTGATTAATTTGAAACACTTTCGCATACGATGGAATAATGATAGAGCTTAAACGAGATTGTGCAAATTTACGTAATATATAAGAAGTAAAACGACCATTTGTAAGTTCGATCATAAGTCGATATAATGTACGTCGCAAATTGCGGAACCTCCTAATTAGTCTATAACTTTAGCTTTCCCTTCTTTTCCTCCTATATCATATGTAAAATTGGTTCTTATTCCCACATATCATATAGAACTGTTTCAGTATAGATGCAGAAAGCTAAGTATGGTATTATTCTTAAATTGTTTAGCACCTTCTAATATTACAGATAGAATCCGTCATTTTCAACAGTGAACATGGATTTCTTCTGAACACAACTCTTTTTCTTTCCTTATTTACAAAAAGAAAAGCAGCCCATTTTAAAATACGGCTGCTTGCAATGTACATTATTCTTTTGCTTTTTTCTCTTTCTCTGCTCTTACAAATTCATGGAACATTTTCATTAAAGCGCGCTTTTCAATTCTTGATACGTAGCTTCTGGAAATACCAAGCGCCTTTGCAATCTCTCGTTGTGTTTTCTCCTTATCAAGCCCCAGTCCAAAACGCTTCACGATAACTTCTTTCTCTCGTTCGTCTAAAATATCGATATACTCTTTAATCTTTTCTAACTCCATACTCAGCTGGATCATATCAATTACATCTTCAGACTCTGATTTTAATATATCAATAAGCGATATCTCATTCCCCTCTTTATCTTGCCCGATCGGGTCATGAAGTGAAACGTCCTTTTTCGTTTTCTTTAGTACACGTAAATGCATCAAAATTTCATTTTCAATACAGCGTGCTGCATACGTCGCAAGTTTTGTTCCTTTTCCTGCCGAATAACTCTCGATCGCTTTAATGAGCCCGATTGTACCAATTGAAATTAAATCTTCTGCATCTTCCCCTGTGTTTTCAAATTTTTTAACGATATGAGCTACAAGCCGTAAATTATGTTCAATTAACAGATTCCTCGCTTGAGCATCACCTTGCTCCATTAACTCTAAGTACTTTCTCTCATCGTCTGATGATAACGGCTGCGGAAACGCATTGTTCTTCACATAAGAAACAAAAACAAACACTTCTCGAACCATATATCCAATTGCGGCGAATAGACTCAAACCTTTCACCTCCGCCAAAATAGTGGTCTTTACTAAGTGTATGTGGGCGTGAGGTTGTTTGTGTCTGTACGATATCATTCCCATATGTTTTTAAGCATAATAGTTGTTTCATAAAGCTTCACTACGTATACTTAAACAAAAGATTGGAGAGTGAAATATGAAATATTTCATTTCCCTCTTGTACCTGAGTAGCTTGTAAGAGATGAACTCCTTGTACGCTCTTGCAAGCTACTTGTACTACAAGGAGGGATTACAAATATGAAATTTGAAAGAACACGTGCTTATACAAGACACCAACGTCAACGTACAATGCGTCGAAAAATGAATATTGCAAAACACGCATGGGGATATACTCCTGAAATTGCCGGTATTTTTGCAAAAGGAAAAGTTCACTGTTCTTGTGGAATGTGTACAATAAAGTGGAGAACAGAAGGACCACCTGCTAGTGTACAGAAGTGGTTATATAAAATTGATACATACGAAGAATAATCGTTCTTTCTAAAAACCATTCTAAATGAACTCGCATGGCTAGGATCTGGTTCATATACAAGGTGGTACCCTTTTACTTCTTCTCCATTTTCATACTCACATGAGGAGTGTGTTAAATCTACAAATACAAGTCTCATATCTTGTCTAGCCTTCAAATTTTCTAAGACGACGTTCTCCTCAACAATATCACTTGGCCATAACGGTTTTTTCTCGATAGCTTTTTGTCCATTATAATGAAAATGCATCACATCACCTAATGGATGTACTAGCACAACACACCCCGTATTCGGCAATGGATAGCCATTCACTTCTTGCATATAATTTACTTCTTTCCAACCGCGCCAATCATCCTTAACAGTTACATATGTATAAAATTCATATCCTTCTTTTGTATATTTTTTTAAGAATGTATTTGCAACCTCTCTTGCTTTATTCTCTTCTATCGCTTCCTTACCGTTCGAAAAATCTTTTTCATCCTCTATCCTAAAGTCAATTAAATTACCAGTATGTCTATTCAACGTAATCTGTATTGTTCTCTCCCCATCCTCTTTATGTTCCCACCATAATAGATGATATGGGTCATCCACACCTTCTTGATCATCTACAACAAGCCTATAATCATCTGGAATGTCAATAATATGAGCCACTTGCTCTTTTCTTTCTTTATCTTTTTGATTCATCATACCGCTCCCTTTATTACAATTTAAGGTAATTATAACAAACAAAAGAAATATAAAGTGAAACTTTAATCAGCCCTCACCAATCGGGCTTTTACGGGCAGTAAGACCCCCACCTACCTTCTTTGCTTTCGCTGAATTTTGAGGTAAGAGTCTTACTGTCCGGCAAATAGCGGGATAAACGAAAAAAGACTAGAGATATCTCTAGTCTTCTACTTCGTTTCACGATGTAACGTTACTCGCTTTAATCGTGGACAATATTTTTTTAGTTCGATGCGCTCTGGATTGTTTCGTTTATTTTTTTTAGAAATATAATTACGATCACCGCACTCTGTACAAGCTAATGTAATATTTACACGCATATGTAATTCTCCTTTCTTTTAAAGATCGCAAACTAAAACGTAATGATTACGATTTAAATATTATATAACTTCATTCTATTTGTCAATTGCAAAAAAAGACAAAAATCTGAAACAATTAGTTCATACGAAATTCACACGAATCTATTACTATAGAAATTGTACATAGTGAACTTATTAACAATCACGTTTATTTATATAGAATTTCACTTGAAAGGAGTTGAAAGTATGAAAACTAAATATCGTTTTATGATCTCATCATTTGCTGCTTGCGCCTACATGATTTGGTGTTTAGTATAATAACAACCTCACTTGTAAATAGGAAAAAGGTGTGTATAGAAATGGAATATAATCAATCAACAGTTAACTACTGGAAAGCTTTTGTACTACCATATACATTTGCTTTAGAAGAGTTAAAAACTAAATTTGAAATTATGAACCGGGAAGCCCAATTTTTAGAGGATTACAACCCGTTTGAACATATAAAAACAAGATTAAAACAACCTGAAAGTATTATTAAAAAGCTTGAACGTAAAAATTTATTACCGACAGTTGAAAATGCGCAAACGCATTTACAAGACATCATCGGCATTCGTATTACATGTTGCTTCGTAGAAGATATCTATCATTTAAAAGAAGTCATTCAAAAGCGTGAAGATATGGAAATCATAGAGATAAAAGATTATATCGCTAATCCAAAACAAAATGGATATAAAAGTTTACACATGATTATTAAATATCCTTTATCACTGAATTCTGGTACAAAAGAAGTCTTTGCAGAAATTCAATTACGTACGCTCGCAATGGACTTTTGGGCAAGTTTAGAACATAAACTTTATTATAAATATGAAGGGAAAATACCTGAGTATTTAAAAGATGAACTACATGATGCCGCAATGAAAGCTGAAGATCTTGATAATAAAATGGCAACCATTCGCCAAGATATTGATGATATCGAGGCATGCTCAGATCAAATTATGTTACCACTATAAAAAAAGGTTCTCGTCAATGAGAACCTTTTTTGCGCTATTTACGGAAAGTTTCACTTTATTTCTTCTCTATCGTGCGAACCTCTTCAATTTTCCAGCCATCCTCTTCTTTTCCAAGTGCATACTGTACTTTCTTCTGAAGTGTGACCTCTCCATCTGTTTCCTTTTCTTTTGTTTCAACAACAACATATCCTGCTTTACTAGCTTTTATGTCTATATGTTCCAATTCAATTTTTTTATTTCCCTTTTGAAAAGCTGCTTCTTTTTGCGTTTTTAAGTCTTCAGCACTAGGCATGTTCTTTGAAAATAACTCCATATGTTCAGTAAGATTTTTTTCATTTGTCGTCCGTACAAATTTCTCTATCACACCTTGAATCGTTTTCTCTTCTCCTTTCGTTATTTGTACCTTTTCTTCATCTTTTGTAGTAGTAGCTTTTTGTTCTATCTGATTCTCTTTGGATTGACATCCAACTAGCAATAATACACCTATTAGAAAGGATACTATCCCTCTGAAAAAAGCTCTCATCTTCCCATCTCCTAAAAAGAAAAGTGAGGCATTTCGCCTCACTTTCGTTTATAATTAGCGTCTTCCTTTATTCGGGTCGCCACCGCCAACAATATCAAAGACACGCTTAGCGATATTTGTATTCTCTTGAACGCCAGAGAACAAGTATTTACCAGGGCCAAATGCATATACGTTTACATCTTCACCTGTATGTCCACCTGTTGTCCATCCAGTAAACGAACGCTTATTGAAAATATCTTCAATCGCATTATCAATCTTCGTTACATCTTTTGAAGGAGCTATATCATTTACCGCTTTAATTTCTTCCGGTGTTAATTGTAAATCAATATACTTTTTCAATGTTTCTTCTACGTTTGCACCTTTTGCAATCTCGTTTGCCATGAAGTCTGGTGTACGTTTTGCAGCTTTAATTGGCTCTACTTTAAAGTTATACTCACCATTCACACCTAAAGATAATCCACCTGTAGAGTGGTCTGCCGTTGCAACGACTAACGTATTTTTATCTTTTTTCGCAAACTCGATCGCTGCTTTAAATGCCTTTTCAAAGTCTTCCATTTCACTCATTGCGCCAACGATATCATTATCGTGTCCTGCCCAGTCAATTTGACTTCCTTCAACCATTAAGAAGAAACCTTTTTTATTTTTGTTTAAACGCTCAATTGCTGCATTTGTCATTTCTTCTAATGAAGGTGTTTTATCAGTACGGTCAATCATTTTATCTAAACCGCCTGGCGCAAATAAACCTAGAATTTGATCATTTTTATCATTTAACAATTGATTACGATCTGTTACATAGCTATAACCAGATTTCTTAAACTCTTCTGTAAGATTACGATCTTTTCTAACAAAGTTATTTACACCACCACCAAGCATAACGTCTACTTTATGCTTCCCTTTAATTTTCTCATCAAAATAATCATTTGCAATTGCGTCCATATTTTTACGACTAATGTCATGCGCACCGAAAGCAGCTGGTGTTGCATGTGTAATTTCAGAAGTAGCAACGAGTCCCGTTGATTTCCCTTGCTCTTTCGCTTGTTCAAGGACAGTTTTCACTTCTGCTTTATCATTATCAACTGCAATTGCCGCATTATATGTCTTAATTCCTGCTGACATAGCTGTTGCTGCTGAGGCAGAGTCTGTGATATTTTCATGTTCATCTTCCGGATATGTCTTTTGTGTTCCTACAAGATGCTTATCAAACTCTGTAGATTCCATCTCGAATGTTTTTGGATTATCTTTCATATAACGATGAGCCGTCATATATGAAGGGCCCATACCATCTCCAATTAACACAATAACATTTTTAATCTTTGCATTGCTTCCGCTCTCATCTGCATTCACTTCACTAGAACGTGTAAAATTCCATGTTGCCACCGAAGTAACTGCTAACGACGCCACAACTGCAAATGGCCATGCTTTTTTCACAAACTTTTTCACTGTATTGTCCCCCTAATTAGGTTATTCATTTCCCACTATCAAATTTAATAGAAGACTATTAAGACAAAATTAGTTATATGTAAATTTTTTGTTAACTTATGTAAATATCAGTTATAATTTGTATAAGTTTGTCTGTTCATATCAATCATCTTCCTCTTTACAATCAAAATATAAACAAGTTGGATTTCATTTAACGTAAATCTCTTACTTTAACATTTTCAATCTACTTTTATAAAAATTAATAGAAATGTGGTGAGCATTTATGAAAACAATACAGCTAGATGAATCTTTTATTTTCGATCTACTCGACCTTTGTAAAGCTGTTGGATGGTTACAAGAGAAAACATTTATGAAAAAACAATTTGAAATGTACTTTTCTCTTGGCACACTTATCGGTTATATGCATGACAATAAGCTGATTGCAACTGGAGGAGTATTTCCTTTTAAAGATAGTTTTTCTACTATTGGCATGTTAATCGTCCATCCTGATTTTCAAGGCCAGGGCATCGGGCGAACATTGCTAAATCATTGCTTAGCACACACTCACCCAAAACAACCAATTGCACTTATTGCAACAAAAGCTGGCGAGCCTCTTTATACATCATGCGGATTTCAAACAGTAACGACGATTCATCGTTTTGAGAAACAAACTACTAAAACACATATTACTCATACGCAACAAGTAAAAGAAAAAGACATTATATCGCTTATTTCTCTCGATCAAAGTACAACTGGTGCCGATCGTTCTTTACTGTATTCATTACTATTACCAAGAACAAGTCACTCTTTTAAAATTGAGAGACATAACTGTATAGAAGCTTTTTCCTTATGCATACAAAAAGGTAATATATTATGTATCAATCCACTTATCGCCAAACGAGAAGAAGATGCTATTCAATTACTACAAAAGATATGTGAATGTTGGAATGGCACAGTAAGGCTTGATGTCCCACATTCACAATTTTCATTTCGCAAATTGCTTCAAACAGAAAATTTCCAAGAAACGCTCCTTTCACCTCTTATGATCAAAAATGGTAGCCAACTTCCTGGAAATCGTAATATGCTATTTGCTATGATAGATACAGCGTTATGTTAGAAAGGGGACACCTAATTGAGGCGATTTAGCTACTTTATGGTAGGTTGTCTTACTCTTACACTATTAGTAGGATGTAGTGCAGCAGAAAAACCAGTAGAACAAGTAAAACAAGTTAAAAATACACTTACAGCAAAACTAGCTACCGAGGAAAAAATGATAGAAATAGATGGTCAAACCATTTACTTCAAAAAGATTGGTAATGAAAAACCACCTTTACTTATGATCCATGGATTTGGAGGATCATCAGATGGTTTTCAAAAGATTTACTCAGACTTAGCAAAAAATCATACAATTATTTCTGTAGATGCTTTAGGCTTCGGACGCTCATCTAAGCCGATGGATTTTTATTATTCTTTCCCAACCCATGCAAATTTGTATTATAAATTAATGAAAAAACTAGGTTACGATTCGTTTGCAATACTGGGCCACTCAATGGGCGGAGAAATTTCTCTTAATTTAACATATTTATATCCAGAAGCCGTTACCCACCTTATTTTAACTGATGCTACAGGCGGTCCTCATACACTCGTTAATAAACAAGGATCACCAAGACCACAGTTGTCGACTGATTTAAATACCGTTTCTGCTATTACAGATTATGATGAGAGCAAAGTGAAATTTAAACGTAATGATGAAGAGCATTACAATAAAATGAAATTATGGCCGAGACGTCTTCAAATTAATGCAGATGAAATAAAACAGCCAACCTTAATTATATGGGGAAGAAATGATAGTAGCGTTTCTTGGGAAGAGGGAGAAACGTATCATCAATTTTTAAAAAATAGTACTTTCCATATTATCGAAAAAGGTTATCACGCACCATTTCGTCAGGAACCACAGGAGTTTGTAGGGTATGTGAAAGACTTCTTTGACAAAAACCCTATAATAGCTGAAAAATAAGCGGGTATCTCATTTTGAGATACCCGCTTTCATATATTAAGCAGCTTGCTTTTGGCGTTTTTGAGTTTTTGAACCTAATACTTTCGGAATAACGAAACCATCTATTCCAAATTTACCAGCATTCATACCAGAAACTAGAACGAACATTGATAAAATAACCATTTCAGGATTCACACCAATTGACCCACTAAACATATAGGAAAAGTTCATTACAAGACCGAAAAAGACCGCTGTTTTTGTTAAACAGCCTACAATTAAACCAATTCCGACTAAAATTTCTCCCCACGTTACAAGTGTATTAAATAGATCAACGTTTGGAATTGCGAAATCTTGTAAAAATGATGCCCACCAAGATTGAACAGCCGGTTGTGCTCCTTTAGATTTTTCAATTGCACCTTGTAAATAACCAGTTGCATCGAATCCTTTTCCTTGTAGTTTACCGATTCCAGCCATTAACCATGTGTAACCAAGATACACTCGAATTACCGCTAACACAAAAGAAACTGCTTTGTTTTCTCTTAAAAATTGAATAACCATATCTTCCTCCTAAAGTTGTAATTAAGTTAGTTACAGATAATATAATAACATTAGTTACTTATTTTTAAAATGTTAATTATGAATAATTCGTGACATGTGTATGAAACATCAAAAACTAACGTTTATATAGTAACTTTTATTACCTGTAAAAACTTGAACATATCATACCATAAGTGATAATGGTTTTCATTGAAGAAAATGTAAAAAAATGTGAGTTAAATGTGAAACACGTTTATTCGAATATAGAATAAACGTGTTTCACACTACTTATATAATTGAAATGTATGTGTCTCTTTATCAATTAACCGTGCTTCTTCAAAAGCCTCTCCTAACGTTTTTTCATGGTTAATAAGCCCGTAAAATAAGCGTATTGTAAACATAAGTGCTGCATTCCCATCTACATAATCTATTGATCCAATATACGATTTTGCGCCACTACGTAAGAAACATTCTGCTAATTTTCGCTCCCCTAACGTACACCCACTATTTACAATATTTACATTATGCAATTTTGCATATTTATAAATTTCTGCTGCACCAAAGTATCCCTGCGGTTCATCTTGTTCATATATATCTTCACCTAACTCTTCCATGACAAATTTTCCTTCCTCACCATGGAAGCAAAAGACAACATAATCGATATCATTATATAAACCGTTTCCAGAAAGAATATCGACGAACTCTTTCGGTCTACCGATCCAGTACGTTATAACTTTCGCCCCAAAATATTCAAGTGATGCTCTGATTGATTGCGCCTCTAAATCCGAATTAAAGCCAACTACTAGTGCAACATTCAACATACACCCTCCATCCTATCATTAGATCTCCTCAATCCAACTTTTAAGGGATACATCCATTTCATATATACCCGTTTCTTGCAAAAAATCAGATCTAGTTAACACGACCTTCTGTAAATATTGCCTATATGCTGTAATTGTCCCGTCGTGAGATACAATGCAAACTCTTTCCGCACCGAGCTCATAACATAAAAGAAGAAATTCATCTACTATTTGCTGAAAGCTATGTTCTGAAATAGTATTTATACCTTCCGTCCATAACTGCTGATTTGTGTTTTTCTCTATCGAAAAATGTGGAAATAAATTTGTTATTATTCCCTGATCTACTATGTGATCGCATGGTAATGTTTTCGCTCCTTCTCGATAAGGAAAAATACGCGGGGATACATATGGATGGACAATTTTTTGACAAGCTACCTTCTCACTCCATATCGCCGCCGTTTGCAAAGTTCTAAGTGCAGGGCTAGCGATTAATATATCCGTTTCTTGCAAGGGTACATTGCATTGAAGTAATTTAGCTTGATTCCTTCCCTCATCTGTTAATGATGGATTCAATATTTGTAAACTTGCCGGCAAATCTTTTGTATGTTCTCCTTCACCGTGCCGAACAAAGACGAGTTTCATGCCCATCCTCCTCTCACTATGAAATTCTCTCACATATTTCTTCCCTATCTGATCCTTTATTCCTGCTATATACAAAACTGATATGTAAAAAACATTTGACATATCGAATTGGAAAACATTACAATTGTATATGTAAAATACTTTTTACAGGGGAGAGGAGAAGCATACATATGAAATGGATAACCATCTTAATTGGCATGATTATATGGGGATATATAAACGGATTTTTCAGCAGTGATAAAACTGCTAATCCTTGGATTACAGATGATGAACGGGAAACAAAAATTAAACAGAAAGCAATTATTGCAAGCTGGTCCGGTGTTTTTATGTTTTGTACCATTAACCTCTTAAACAAATGGTTAGGTGTAGGAACGAGCGATACATCACCTTACTTACCATCTTCTATCGCAACTATTTTAAAAGAAAATGTAGAGTTACAAATTTTATTTATGCTATTTATTACGTATGGCATATTTTACGTATACTATCGAAGAAAACTAAGTGCTTAACTTTCATCTCATGATTATCCTCCTAAATGGTTATAGTAATTAGGACGAAATGAAAGGAGCGATATAAAAATGAGTAACTCGAATGATTTTTTAGATACACTGCATGAAAAACAAGCAAAAGATGAACAGAACAGAAAGCGTCAGGGAAACGGCAACCCAGCGAAAAAAAAGCCAAATAAAACACATAAATAATAATAAAAAAACGTGCCTAAAATGATCTTTTAGGCACATTTTTTATTCTTCTTTTACCGAGATGACATTTCCCCAATTCCATTTCTCATAATACCACTCTGGTACATCTATATTTTCAATCCACTTCATTTCATGCTTTCCATCTCTATGAGCAAGCCATACATCTGCTTTCTTACGGTCTGAACGTATCCATATTAATTGATTGCTCTTCTTCATAAAGATTGGATGATAATCACCCTGCTTATGAGGTGGCTTTGTGATTCGATGCTGTACATTGCTTGTACTATCAACCTCATATAAAGATGGTAGTGGCCTTTTTTCTGGCAATGTTTCAAATCCTCCCTCTTTTGCTCGAGAGACGATAATTATGTTATCGTTCTTCCATGCAAAATCCCAATCGACATATCCTTTCGGCGTAAAAATATTTTGCTGAAGTGCCGGCAGTTCTTTTACTTTTAAATGTTTATTCTCTAACGCAACTCTTCCGCTCCCTTCAATATAAGCTAATATATTTTTTGATGGTGACCATTGAAACCATTGTGCGTTTAATAACATTTGATCTACTTTTTCAAACCGACTGCCATCTGCACGAACTAAGCAAAGCGTATTACTATCAGCTGACCATGAAGCTGTCGGTACCGCTAAAAATGAAATCCACTTTTGATCTGGTGACCACTTAAAGCCACTTGCAACTAGCGCTAGGAAATCATCATGTTCATTTGGCAATGCATACAAATGTTTCATTTTATGAGGGTTCATATGGGCATCTTTTTGCACTTCATATAGCTGTGCTCCTGTCCATCCTGTTGGAAGTAAGTGTGCTTCAGAGGATACAAAAAACTTCTTTCCATCAGGATACCATGCATAATCTCCTACACCTGCCGATACATTTTCAAAATCCACATTCTTTTTTTGAACATCAAACGTATTTAACGTATTCGCAAATACAAATGCAATTGTATTCTCTTTCGGTGACCATTGATAATTTGATACTTCAGATTGCAATGGCCTAACTTTTTTTCCATCTTCCAGTCGGTACAATTCCAAGGTGTTTTGTTTCTTCCCTTTAACATAGGCAATCCATTCTCCATCATGAGACCATTTCGGCCCTATTATGTATTCACCTTTTGTTATTTGTTTTTCCTTTCCATCAATTTTAATCCAAAGGTCATGATGACGAACTAAAGCAATTTTCACACCACTATTTTCTGCTTTAATAATAGTAATTGAACTTAAAAATATAAATAATACTACGATGGCACTTACTATAACCTTTTTCATAACACCCCTCCATTTCCTTCCTAGCATTCCTCAATGTCCACCTACAATATGTAAAAAATACCTATTCGACATAATCAGAAAAAATTTCCCAAGAAATTTCAAATTCATAGAGGATTGGTATGAATTATGTCGAAAATATAGTTTAGCTAACATCCGATTATGTAATTCGAGATAAAGTGAAACTTTAATCAGTGGGGGTTTTCTTCATCCCCCACTGATTATTAGTTGAACCAATCGGACTTTTATGGGCAGTTGATCCCCCACCTAACTTCTTTGCTTTCGCTGCATTTTGAGGTGGGGGTCTTACTGCCCATTAAAGTCGGATAAATTTGCAAGATTATTTTTCTAAATATTAGCACTTTTATTAGAGGGAGTTTCAATGAAAAAAACTACATCTACACTATTAAGTATGGCGCTCGTCTTTTCCAGTTTTGGAGCTTTAAGCGCACATGCTGAATCACTGCAAAAGGAGAAGCAATTTAGTCCACAACTAAAAACAACGATTGAACAGTGGGGAGAAAATAAAATTGCGCAAAATGTTGAAACAAAAACTGCAAAAGAAATTTCAGTCATTGTAGAATTGCAACATGCACCTCTCGCAGCACAAGGTAATATTCAGCATGCTCCAGATTTACAAAGTAATCATGCACAGTCTTATCATGCCGAGCTAAAAAAAGCACAAGAAGATACGACTAAGAAAATAAAAGAAAAAGCACCTGGTGCAAAAATTAAAGAAGTGTATAATACGTTATTTTCCGGATTCTCTATTTCAGTTCCTGGAGATCAAATTACTGCTCTTGCTTCTTTACCTGAAGTAAAAGCAGTCTATCCGAACTTAACATATAAACTACATGAAACATCAAAAAGTACTACTAATGAAGAAGCACCAAACATCGGCGGACCGACAATTGGTGCAACTGAAGCGTGGAATTTAAAAGACCCATCTGGCAAACCTCTTGATGGAAAAGGGATGAAAGTAGCAATTATCGATTCTGGCGTAGACTATACACATCCTGACTTAAAAGCAAATTATATTGGTGGATATGACACAGTCGATGAAGATAATGATCCTATGGATGGTAACGTACATGGTACTCATGTAGCAGGAATTATTGCTGGTAATGGAAAAATTAAAGGCGTTGCTCCAAACGCTTCTATTTTAGCCTATCGTGTCATGAATGACGGTGGAACTGGTACAACAGACGATATTATTCAAGGTATTGAACGAGCAATTCAAGATGGTGCTGATGTGTTAAATCTGTCTCTTGGACAAGATTTAAATGTACCTGATCAACCTGTAACTTTAACGTTAGAACGTGCAGCAAAGCTTGGGGTTACTGCAGTCGTTTCAAATGGAAATGATGGCCCAAAACCGTGGTCTGTTGATGCCCCTGCCAATGCAAGTAGTGTTATATCAGTTGGAGCATCTACAGTTTCTATCCCGTTTCCAACATTCCAAGTAGCTGGTTCTACCAAAACATATCAAGGGTTACCGTTATCAAAATCGGATTTCCCAATAGGAAATGATTCTCCACTTGTATATGTTGGCTATGGTAATCCAAGCGATTATGCAAAACAAGATATGAAAGGAAAGTTTGCACTTGTTTTACAAGGTACTTCAAGTACGTTAGTAAAAGCTGAACAAGCGAAACAAGCTGGTGCAATTGGTGTACTATTAATTTCTAACGAAAAAGAAATCAATATTATGCCTGAATACTTTGCACGAGAAAATCTAGCTCTTCCAGTTATGCAATTATCAAATGCAAATGGTGAAGAGCTAAAAAACTTAATTACAAAACGCAAGAAAAATATAAAAATTGGACAACCAGTTCCAACTGAATTAATTGGTAACTTTAGTTCTAGAGGACCATCACAAGGTAGTTGGCTTATAAAACCAGATATCGTTGCACCAGGAGTACAAATTACGAGTACTGTACCTAGAGGTGGCTATGAGTCTCACAACGGAACCAGTATGGCTGCCCCTCAAGTAGCTGGAGCTGTTGCTTTATTACGTCAAATGCACCCTGATTGGACGCCAGAACAATTGAAAGCATCTCTTGCCAATACAGCAAAAACTTTAAAAGATGTAAATGAAAATACATATCCTGTCATGGCGCAAGGATCTGGTTTAATTAACATCCCGAAAGCAGCTCAAACAGATGTATTAGTCAAACCTAACAATGTGAGCTTCGGTCTTATTAAGCCAAACAGTGGTAAAGTAAAACTGACGCAAAATATTACGTTACAAAATCTATCTAGTAAAAAGAAAAGTTTTTCAACTCGTGTGGAATTGCTAGATGCAAACACAAAAACAAAAGTAAAAACTTCTGTACCTTCATCGATTAGCATACAGCCGAATAGTAGTACCGAAAAACCATTTACTATCACTGTCGATAGTTCGCTACCCCAAGGTGTATATACTGGAAATGTGTATGTAAAAGAACAAGGTAAGAATGAAGAAACTCGCATTCCATTTACATTTAGTATCGATCCTAAAGATTACAAACGTATAGATGGACTCGAAATTATTAATTCTACTTTTAGTCCAAATGGTGACCAAATATTAGACGATAATCTCATCAACTACTATTTAGTTGCACCTGTGGATGATGTAACATTGCATGCAAATTTAGTTACAAAAGAACATGTAACGTACCAAGGGATTATCCATCAAGCTAAAAATGAAACAGCTGGATACAAACCTTTCAAATGGAATGGTACAAAAACAGATGGTACTCCGTTAGCTGACGGTCTATACCAAATCGAAGCAGTTGCCTCTAATTCTGGTGGGGAAACGAAACAAACAGCTGCTGTATTTCTTGATCGAACTGCACCTAAGTTAACATACGAAGTTGACCAAGAAAACCTTGTAATTACAGGAAAAGTGGATGATATCCTGCTAGATTGGATGACAGAATCTGGTTGGGTAGCACCTGGTATTCCAGTGAGAATGCAATATGAAATCAACGGAAATGGTGTATGGGAAAGTGTGTTCCTAAATCCTTGGGAGAAAAATTACAGCATTTATTTCGATCGTAGTCAATTACAAGAAGGAAAGAATACAATTCATATTGTAGCAACTGATGCAGCTGGAAATACATCTAATTTAAATGTTGATTTAGATGTGAAATAAAAAATTATTGTTGACAATTTTTTTAATATAGTTTTATAATACAAAACATAGTTTAGTTGAACGAATTATATATCGGCTTTGAAGGAATACTAGTAGCGACTTATATCCCTGTCTCAGAGAACTGATGGTTGGTGCAAATCAGTACATATACAAGCGTGAATTACAATTCTGGAGCTTCTTTCCCGTAATGCTTTTTATGCATGAAGAGAAAGACGGATCTTTCCGTTATCTTAAAGTGAGTGGTAAACAATTACTTGTTTACAAATAGGGTGGTACCGCGATTTTTATCGTCCCTATCGGATTTTCCGATAGGGACTTTTTTGCGTCCATCCTTTTACATAATTTCATAATATACGCGTTGAAAGAATCGCAGTAGTATCTTATATCCCTGTTACAGAGAGCTAATGGTCGGTGGAAATTAGCACATATATAAGTATGAATTACAATTCTGGAGCTTCTTTTTCGTAGTGCTTATAGGCATGAAGGAAAAGACGGAGTTTTTCCGTTATCATTAATTGAGATGTAAGTATATTTTCACTTACAAATAGGGTGGTACCGCGATTCTTTCGCCCCTATCGGATTTTCCGATAGGGGCTTTTTCTATTTCTCACAGAAACAAATGTTAAATAATTCCGAATCTTATGATAAAATTTTATAAGCGCTTACAATTTTGAAAGGGGGTGATACAAGCTATACGAAACAGATACTTAATTTTATTTAAAAAAAGGAGGATGTCTAAATGACAAAGAAAACAGAAATTCCATCGCATTTAAAACCATTCGTATCCACACAGCATTATGATCAATATACACCGGTGAATCACGCTGTGTGGCGTTACATTATGAGACAAAATCATAGTTTCTTAAAAGACGTTGCTCATCCAGCCTATGTGAACGGATTACAATCATCTGGTATTAATATAGATGCAATTCCAAAGGTAGAAGAAATGAATGAGTGTTTAGCACCAAGCGGCTGGGGTGCTGTAACGATTGACGGGCTTATTCCTGGCGTAGCCTTCTTTGATTTTCAAGGACACGGATTATTACCAATCGCAACAGATATTCGCAAGGTAGAGAATATCGAGTATACACCAGCTCCAGATATTGTACACGAAGCAGCAGGACACGCACCTATTTTACTTGATCCTACATATGCAAAATATGTGAAACGATTTGGACAAATTGGTGCAAAAGCTTTCTCAACAAAAGAAGAACATGATGCATTCGAAGCTGTTCGTACATTAACAATTGTAAAAGAAAGCCCTACTTCTACTCCTGATGAAGTTACAGCTGCTGAGAATAATGTACTTGAAAAACAAAAGTTAGTTTCTGGCTTATCAGAAGCGGAACAAATTTCACGTCTTTTCTGGTGGACAGTAGAATATGGATTAATCGGAAATATAGATGCCCCAAAAATATATGGTGCTGGTCTCCTTTCTTCTGTTGGCGAAAGCAAACATTGCTTAACAGACGCTGTAGAAAAGGTTCCATTCTCTATAGAGGCATGTACAAGTACAACTTATGACGTAACAAAAATGCAACCACAACTATTTGTTTGTGAATCATTTGAAGAATTAACAGAAGCACTTGAGAAATTCTCTGAAACGATGGCCTTTAAAACAGGTGGTAAAGAAGGATTAGAAAAAGCAATTCGCTCTGAAAATCATGCAACTGCTGAATTAAATAGCGGCTTACAAATTACGGGTACATTTACCGAGACAATTGAAAACGATGCAGGTGAATTGATCTACATGCGAACGAGTTCGCCAACAGCATTAGCAATTCACAATAAACAGCTAGCGAATCATTCTACGTCTGTACACAGTGACGGGTTTGGAACACCAATTGGATTACTCACTGAAAATATTGCACTAGAAAATTGTACAGATGAACAATTACAATCATTAGGAATTACAATTGGAAATGTTGCTGAGTTTACTTTTGCAAGTGGTATTCATGTAAAAGGAACAGTGACTGATATTGTAAAAAACGATAAAAAAATTGCGCTTATTTCCTTTATCAGTTGCACAGTTACTTATAACGACCGCGTTTTATTTGATGCTTCATGGGGCGCATTTGATATGGCTGTTGGTTCAACAATTACTTCGGTATTCCCAGGTGCCGCAGATGCTGCAGCATTTTTCCCAACGGATGAAGAAGTTCAAAAAATACCTGCTCCACTTGTACTGAATGAACTTGAACGTATGTATCAAACCGTTCGTGACATTCGAAATGAAGGTATTTTACACGACGCGCATATCGAGCAATTAGTAGCAATTCAAGAGGTATTAAATAAATTGTATCCGAAAGAATGGTTACTTCGCCTTGAAATATTAGAATTGCTTTTAGAGCATAACAAAGGGCATGAAACATCAGCAGCATTATTACAACAACTTTCTACTTTCACAACTGATGAAGCTGTGACACGTCTTATTAACAATGGTCTTACGCTACTTCCAGTAAAGGATGTGAAAAATGATGCTACGATTAACTGAAGAAGAAGTTCAAGAGGAATTATTGAAGTTAGATAAATGGGTAGTAAAAGATGAAAAATGGATTGAAAGAAAATATATGTTTTCCGACTACTTAAAAGGAGTCGAATTTGTCTCTGAAGCCGCCAAACTATCAGAAGAACATAATCACCACCCATTTATCCTTATCCAGTATAAAGCAGTCATTATTACTTTGTCATCTTGGAATGCAAAAGGTTTAACGAAACTCGATTTTGAGCTTGCGAAGCAATTTGATGAACTATTTGTCCAAAATGAAAAAGCCATTATAAGAAAGTAAAAAGAAGAAGCCTTTATTAGGCTTCTCCTTTTATTTTGAAATGGATACAAAGTCCAAATGGATCCTCTACTTGTAATATTCCATCTTTGTACGTAGCAATCTTGCCAATATTTTTTAAGCTTTCACATACTTGCTCTTTTTGTTTTTCATTTGCTAATACAATTGTGAAATATTTCAAGCCAACGGAATTTGGCATTTGCGGTAGTATTCCTTCACCTTGCCACGTATTTAAACCGATATGGTGATGGTAGCCACCTGCCGATACAAAGAGCGCCCCATTACGAGCTGGGATCGTTACTTCAAAACCAAGACCATCCACATAGAAACGTTTCGCTTCTTCCAAATCAGCTACATGGAAATGAATATGTCCCATCACAGTACCAGCTGGAAATCCGTTCCATGTACTTCCTTGCTGCAATAATTCTTCACCAGCTAACGGGTTACTAACAAATGGTAGCTCTCCATTCTCATCACGCCAAACTTCTTTTTGACGATCATGATAAATTTCAATCCCGTTTCCATCTGGATCAGCTAAATAAAGGGCCTCACTAAAGTAATGGTCAGCTCCGCCGTGCAGTGGATATACCATTTCTACAAGATGACGAAGGATATTCGCTAAATCCTGTCTGCTCGGTAATAAAATTGCGTAATGATATAAACCCGTTCTCCCTCTTTGCTTCGGTAAGGCTTCTTTCTTTTCTTCAATGATCAGGAGTGGTTCGTTATTTTCATTCCCAAATGTAACGACCATTTCATCTTCTTTTAGTACTTTCATACTTAGTACTTCTGTATAAAACTCTAGTGATTTCTTTATATTTGATACATATAAATGAACAACATCAAGTGTTGTATCGGGATGAAGTTGAAAACTCATCTTGTTAGCCTCCCATTTAAATTAGTTCTTCTTTGACATTTTCTCTTTTAAGAAATTATCTACAAAACCATCCGCTTTCGCAACAAATAAGTAAGCACCCATTGCTAACAATGCAAGCTCTAATTCGAAGCCAGGATTTTTTCCATCTCCTAATAAACCAGCTGACCATTTTACTTTTACAATTGCTCCAACCATAACTAGTGCAAATAATAATCCAATATATCTTACACCTAAACCTAGAATTAATAATAGACCGCCAACTAATTCAACTGTTGCTACACCGTATGCAAGTCCTCCTGGTAAACCAATGCTTGTGAACCACCCTGCAATATTGTCAATCCCTGATTGGAATTTTGTTAAACCGTGCATAAAGAACGTTACCCCTAACACGATACGAATAATTAAGTTACCAATATGTTGATTCATTTCTTTCTCTCCTTTATAGTTTTCTTATACAAAACTTTTATTTACATTACAAAACATACACTAATTTTTTTTATTCGTCAATTCATTTTCACTGGGAAAATATATATTTTTTTTGCTATGATACAAATAGTTGTTTATAAAAAGGAGCTTGATTTTATGAATATTGGTTCTGCAATACGTGAAATTCGTCAGCGTAGAGGCATAACAATCGCGCAAATTTGTGAAGGAACAGGTCTTTCTAAAGGGTTTATGAGTCAGGTTGAAAATAATAAAACATCACCATCTATCTCAACTTTAGAAACGATCTCCAATTTTTTAAACGTTCCTCTTCCCTATTTATTGTTAGAACAAAAAGATCGATTGAAAGTTGTCAAAAAGGTAGAACGTAAATATAGTGTATACGGAAAAGATGAACAAAGAATTGAGCATGTTGCAGAGCAAGGTGGCCTTCGCCTAAATCTCGTAGAAATTCCTGCTGGGTTTCCGAAAGAAAACACACCAAATGCCCATGAAGGAGAAGAATGTCACCTTGTATTACGCGGCACACTAGAAGTTCAACATGGAGAAGATGTTGCAATTGTAGAAGAAGGAGATTCTTTCTCCTGGAATGCATGTGTTCCTCATATCGTTCGTAATATAGGAGAAGAAACTGCATTATTACTCATCTCTAGTCATGCAGAAAATCGAAAACGTGTTTATTAAACAAAAAAGAAGCCTGTAAATCAGGCTTCTTTTTATCCTCTTATAACTCCATAGCTTGTCCCAACTAGTACAGTCTTTTCGTGTTGATTGCGATAAACTGACTCGATTGAAACCTTTTTGTATCCTTCCATTTGTTCAATATTTGTTAAAGTTAATTCACAAGTGATCGTATCTCCTGTAAAAACTGGTCTAATAAACTCACTTACTAATTCTCTTGCTATGTAATGTAATTCTTCGCCTACTTTCGTTCCAATACTAGCAGTCAATAAACCATGAACCATTAAACGTCCATTTTCATCATATTCCATATGATGCCTGCCTTTATCCCCTGTAATATTTGCAAATTCAAAAACCTCTTCCTCAGTAAATCTTCTTTCATATTTAAATACATCCCCAACTTTTATACTCATTTTTATCCCCCTAATAATAAACAGAATTTTCTTTCATTTTATCATAAAATGAGTCTCAATTCATTTTCTATTATAAAAAGAACGAAAAATACTTATAGCTGTACTATTTCCTTACTTTTCGCTCCTTTACCGATGCCCATCTCTTTTTGCAGCTTGGTATCCATAGTACGCACATGTTCCATTTCTCGATAATTCTCTCACCTCAAAACCACAACTTCTATAAAAATCAAAATTACTCGCAGAAGTATGCGCAAACCAGTCACCATGTGGCAATTTTTGCAAACAAAGAGCAACAAGTTTCTTACCTAATCCCTTCCCTCTATATTCACATTTCACAACTAAATTTACTATGTTGGCGACCATGATTCCATCAGAAATGACTCTAACCATCGCAATCATCTCTTCTTCATCCCAAATTGTGAATGCCCATGTTGAATTTTCAAATGCTATCGTGAATTTTTCAATTTGCCAAGAAGGGATATTATCATTGCTCCAACCGGCATCTTCGAATAAAGTTTTAATTGCATATGCAGGTACACCATTCGTTCCCTCACGAATAATAAGTCCATTATGATAAATGTACATGTAATCCCCCCTTTATTTTTATATACCATTCTTCAAAAGATGCAATTAACCTTTTTTCATCCAATGCGCCTAATGGAATAAACGAGAACATCCATCCCATGAAATGAAGTTGTTTTCTCATAACTAAGACCCGTTTTTCTAGCAACAAAGATTGAGGCGGGGTGATCCGGATTAATAAGAGAAATTAATTTATTCATTCGTAACGCTTGGAAGCCATAATCTCGAAATGCTGCCGCTGCTTCTTTCGCATACCCTTTTCCCCAATACCGAGGTAATAACCAATAACCAATTTCAATTTCCTCTTTTCCATCTATTTGCTGCTTTACTAATCCTGCATGACCAATTCGTATTCCCGTTTCCTTTTCAATCAATACAAATAAACCGAGACCGTTTTTATAGCTAGGAATCACCCACTCTTCCAAACTTTTTTTACACTGCATATATGTTTTTAACGTCCCATTTCCAATATAGCGCATTACCTTCTCATTTCCCCATAATGAAGCGTAGAACTGTAAATCATCCATTGTATATTTACGAATTTGTAAACGATCTGTATGAAACATTTCTGCACTCCTTCCCACGAATTTGTACTTACCTACACGATCATGTTTTGGATATATACTTAATGTTACTATCTATTATAAAGGAACTAAAGGTAAAATACAGAATATTCAATCTCTAAACAATTAAAAAAAGGCAGTAGACAAATATTGTCTACTGCATCCATATCATAACTAGCATAAAGAAAACTACAATTGAGGGGGGTGTAGGCTTTTCAAATATACTAGATACTTATCCCGTTCTAACGGGCGGTAAACTTTCCAATTATATGAAAGTGAAAAGTTTACCGCACATAAGAACTTTAGCGATCATTAAGAAAGCACCATTAAGTAGTCAAATACACGCTGTGCTTTTTCTCCACCCATTCGTGCATGTTGAAGAAGAGAAATACCATGAGGACCAGATGCACGTAATGCTTCTGGTTGTGCTACTAAAATAGCTTGTACAACTTCTAATTCTCCAAGCATAGCGGCCGCGAAAATATCCATTCGAGCACCCTTTTCTAATAAATAAAGAGCAATATCTTTACGCCCTACATGTGCCGCTGCTCCTAACGCACTTTCCCAATCTGATCCGCCCCAATTGTAAGAGGCATGAAGTAAACTTGGCGATTCAGCCAACAGTTCTTGTACTTTTTCTAAATCTCCGTGAGCTGCCATAACAAATTCCCTTACTAACTCAGTGGTAATACGTTCTTCTGTTCGCATCTTGCTCCTCCTTTTTTAGAAATTCGCTTCGGTGTAAAAAATGGCTTGTCGCTTCCTTGAAAAATATCTACATCTATGCCAAATACATGTTGAAACATTTCATGACATAACACTTCTTCTGGTATACCGTCATACTGAAGCTTCCCTCGCTTTAATACGAGTAAACGATCACTATATTGAGCCGCTTGGTTAATATCATGTAAAACCATTATAATTGTCATGCCAAATTCCTCGTTTAATCGTTTCACAAGTTCCATTACTTCCAACTGATGAACGATATCTAAAAAAGTTGTTGGCTCATCTAATAATAAGACGTTCGTACGTTGTGCTAGCGTCATTGCAATCCAAGCACGTTGTCTTTCCCCTCCTGATAAAGATTGTAAAAGACGATATTCATACCCTTCAAGATTTGTAACAGACAATGCCCAATCAACAATTTCTTCATCTTCTTTATTTAAGCGATCTCTCCATGATTTATGAGGGCCTCTTCCAAATTCAATTAATTCTTTCACTGTTAAATCTAATTGATGATCATGCATTTGTGGTAACATCGCTAATTGCTTCGCTACATCGGCACTTTTCATCGTATGAATACTTTTTCCATCTAAAACGATATCCCCTTCGCTTTGTTTAAGTAGTCTTGCTATTAAACGAAGCAAAGTAGATTTCCCAGATCCATTCGGTCCAATTAAACTAACGACCTCTCCAGCTTTAATATGTACATTCATATTTTGCATTTGAAATCTTTCAGAATGTGCGTAAAACACTTTATTAACGGAAATCACGCTGTTTCCCCCCTCTATGAATTAAATATAAGAAGAACGGACCGCCTAAGAAGGATAATAAAATACCGACAGGCAATTCAATTGGATCAAACCAACTTCGAGCTATCGCATCCGCGAAAACAAGTAATATCCCTCCACCAAGGCATGATAATGGCAGTAAATATTTATAGTCATTTCCAACTAATAAACGTAACATATGTGGTACAACAAGGCCAACAAATCCAATAAGACCAGAAACACTAACTGCTATTCCAGCTAATAATGTGCTTACTACTATTAAATAAAAACGGCTTCTCTCCACGTTATGACCTAATAATTTCGCCATTTCATCTCCAAGCATTAATACTCGAATATGTTTGATACCGAAGAAGGCCAATATAATAGCGAATATTGCATAATAAATAATCATGTTTAAATGTGCCCAACTTACACCGCCAATACCACCCGCTAACCACGGTAACACGGATTGTACTTTGTCACTATGTAATAACATTAATGCTGACGTCGCTGCACCTATTAATGCATTAATTGACACACCTACTAAGACAATTCTTGAAGGTGGTGCCCCTTTTTGCCATGATAAAGCATAAATGATCATCGCCGTTATGAAAGCTCCTAAAAACGCACCGAGTGGTAAAAACGCCATATGCTGAGGGAATAAAATCATAATTACAATTGCGACAAGGCCTGCTCCAGATGACACCCCGATAATACCAGGGTCTGCAAGAGGATTTCTCATCACCCCTTGCAGCAGTGCACCAGATGCAGCTAAACATGTTCCTACTATAAATCCAACGAGCACTCTCGGTATACGAAGGTCCCATACAATTCGATGAACTGTCGAACCTTCATCTTGTATCCCTGTTACAATATCTCGTAAAGAAAAGGATAGGCTTCCTGCGAAAAGACCGTAAAAAAGACATAAAACCGTTAATACAACTAAAGTAACTGCTATGATCCATCTTTTTTTCGCAAAAGGATGTTCCTTTTCCCTTACTACTTCACTACTTTCCATACTTATCATTTCCTTACATCTTGTATACTTTTATACATAAAGTCCATCGCTTCTGTAACTTTTGTTCCAGGATTTGATCCAAATAAGTCTGGTGGCAAAATAACTACGCGATTTTGTTTTACTGCATCTAAATTTTTCCACGCTTCATTTTTCATCATTTCGCCTTCAAATGCTTTTTTAACGCTATTTGGATCTCCATGTGTAATTAAATAAATTACATCCGGATTCGCTTCAATAATGCGTTCTACACTTAGCTGTGCATATTGCGGATATTCCTTCATTTCTGGAAAATCAGCTGCAATATTTTTCCCACCTGTTTTTTCTAAAATATCACCTGATAAAGAGGTTGGTAATGCTGCTAAATAAGTACCAGGTGCTCCATACACTAGCAATGCTTTCACATCACTCTTTTTCTCATATGTCTTCATTTGATTCGTAATTTTTTGGTTAAGTTCTTTCGCTTTATCTTCTTTCTTCATTATCGTTCCGTATAGTTCAATATTCTTTTGAATATCTTGTACAGAATTCGCAGAAGAAATCATTACTTTCGTTCCTTGCCCTTCAACCGTTGGAACATTCTTTTGGAACCCATTATTAGCAATAAGTACATCGGGCTTTAAGCTAGCAATTTGCTCAAAATTCGGCTGATGTGCATTCCCGATTACTTGTACTTTCTTTATATCCTCTGGAAGAGTTATTTTTGCATCCGGACGACCCACTATTTTTCCGCCTAAAGCATGAATAATATTCATGTCTCCCATACTTAATGTTGCAAAACTCTCTGGCACTTTATCGAATGTTACCTTTCTTCCTGACAGGTCGGTAACTTCTATTTTCTCTTTTCCTTTTTCTGTTTTTGTTGCCGCTGCTTTTTCGTCTCCTTTTGCACTGCAACCTATTAATAAGAAAAAAACAGATAAAATCGCTGTAAATAGCGTAATAGATTTTTTCATTCTCCACCTCTAATTGATAATGATAATCATTAACTACTATTCTACTTTAATTGATAAGGATTATCATTGTCAATATAAAACGCATACATTTTCTAGAAAAAAAACAAAAAGCGTTACAAAAAAGATTCCTTCTTTTTGTAACGCACTATTTATCAATATTATTCGCATTCGTTTCCCTCTAACTTGTCTCGCATCACTTTCACACGCTGAAAGAAAAAGAAAGATAAACTTAAAAATATAACGATGCTCCCCATCATAACAAAAAATTGTATCGTTTCTTTTGCTCCAGTCGGAATCAATAAGCCAACCATTAACAATGTACTGACAGCGAGAAGAATTTGTCCGAACCGAGTATAATCTTCTATCTTTTCTTGTAATTCCTTCATTATATTCTCACTCCTCCATTTCACTGTATCATATTCTATTAAACTGAAAGACAAGTAAATACAGCCATTCTGGGAGATGTTTTCCAAAAGAAAAAGAGCCGCTTTATTGCGACTCTTTCATAACCATTACTCACCTTTATATGCTTTCATATAAATTTCTTTCAGCTCTGAAATGAGAGGTAATTTTGGATTAGCTGTTGTACATTGATCTTCAAAAGCTCTTTCTGCTAATAATCCAACAACCTCTTCAAATTGGTCTTTAGCAACTCCTTGTCCTGCAATACTCATATTTATATTTAAACTTTTTCCGAGCTCAATAATTGCTTTGACAAGTGATTCCACACCTTCTGCAGTCGAACTTGCTGGAAGCCCGAGCATTCTCGCAATATGTGCATAGCGTTCATCGGCTACAAAGTGCTCATATTTTGGGAACAATGCGTGTTTTCTTGGCTTAATAGCATTATAGCGAACTACGTGCGGCATAAGAATTGCATTCGCACGCCCATGTGGAATATGAAATTCTGGTCCAATTTTATGTGCTAAGCTGTGATTAATACCTAGAAAAGCATTTGCAAATGCCATTCCTGCGATTGCAGAAGCATTGTGCATTTTTTCTCGTGCTTCTTCATCATTTCCATCTTTAAATGCTCTTGGTAAATATTTAAATACGAGATCAATGGCCTTTAATGCTAATCCATCTGTATAGTCATTCGCTAAAACAGACACATACGCCTCGATTGCATGCGTTAATACGTCCATGCCGGTGTCTGCTGTTACATGTGGTGGTACTGTCATTACAAATTGTGGATCAACAATTGCTACATCTGGCGTTAATTCATAATCCGCGAGTGGATACTTTATATTATTTTTCTTATCTGTAATAACCGCAAATGGTGTCACTTCTGATCCTGTTCCAGATGTTGTTGGAATGGCAACAAACTGCGCCTTACTTCCTAATTCCGGATATTTACATGTTCGTTTTCTTATATCTAAAAACTTCTGTTTAATTCCATAGAATGTTGTTTCTGGATGCTCATAGAAAAGCCACATCCCTTTCGCGGCATCCATCGCTGAACCACCACCAAGTGCGATAATTACATCTGGCTGAAAACTTCTCATCATTTCTGCACCTTTAAACACAGTTTCATCTGATGGATCCGGCTCAACCTCAAAGAAAACTTCAACTTTCACATCATTTACATGTTTACGTAAATAATGCGTGACCGTATCTACATATCCGTGCTCAACCATTCCTGGATCCGTTACAATAAATGCACGTGAAATGTTAGGCATATTTGCTAAATATGCTGTCGCATGTTTTTCAAAATAAATTTTTGGTGGTAATTTGAACCATTGCATATTCTTTTTTCTATTTGCCAACCTTTTTATATTTAATAAATGCGTCGCTGTTACGTTTTGAGAAATCGAGTTTTTCCCGTAGGAACCGCAGCCAAGCGTAAGTGATGGAATAAATCCATTATATATGTCACCGATTCCACCTTGTGATGAAGGGGCATTTACAATAAGGCGGCAAGCTTTCATACGTAATCCAAATTGCTTTTGCACTTCTTTATTTACAGAATGGATAACTGCTGAATGTCCTAAACCACCGAGGTTTAACATTTCTTCACAATATGTAAATCCTTCTTCTAATGAATTTGCTTTTACACAAGCTAATACTGGACTTAACTTCTCACGAGATAGTGGATATGCGGCTCCGATGCCTTGTATTTCAGCTACAAGCATTTTTGTATTTTTAGGTACAGTAATTCCAACTAATTTGGCAATATACTGTGCGGATTTCCCTACAATATCACTATTTACTGCACATGTATTTTCATTAATAACAAGCTTTTCTAATTTACTTCTCTCTTCCTCGGTTACAAAATAACAATCATTTGCAATCATTTCTGTTTTCACATCATCATAAATTTCCTTGTCTACAATAATTGCTTGTTCTGATGCACAAATCATACCATTATCAAATGTTTTAGATAAAATCAAATCATTAACCGCTCGTTTTATATGCGCTGATTTCTCTATATAACATGGTACATTACCAGGACCTACACCTAGCGCTGGTTTTCCAGTAGAATAAGCTGATTTCACCATACCAGCCCCTCCAGTTGCCAAAACAAGCGCAACACCTTCATGGTTCATTAATTGTTTCGTTGCTTCGACAGAAGGCTTTTCAATCCACTGAATACAATATTTTGGTGCCCCCGCCTTCACCGCTGCATCGTATACTGTTTTCGCAGCTGCAATAGAACAGTTTTGTGCGGAAGGATGAAATGCGAAAATAATTGGATTTCTCGTTTTTATCGCGATTAATGCTTTAAACATTGTTGTCGATGTTGGATTCGTTACTGGTGTTACCCCAGCTACTACACCGACGGGCTCCGCAATTTCTATTATTTCTTCATGAGGATCTTCGTGAATAATCCCTACTGTTTTATCTTTCTTTATGCTATGCCAAATATATTCAGTAGCAAAAATATTTTTAATACATTTATCTTCGTATACACCACGACCTGTTTCTTCAACAGCCAACTTCGCAAGTGGCATATGTTGATCAACACCTGCTAATGCCATTTCATGAACAATGTTGTCAATTTGCTCTTGTGTAAAACTTTCTAATGCTTGTAAAGCCTTTCGACCGTTATTCACTAACGTATCAATCATCTCTTTTACTTCCTGCATTTCATTTACAATTTTCTCTTTGACTACCATGTAAATTCCTCCTATTCTGCTATCTTGGACTAAATAAGGCCCTATAGGTCATAATTAGTCCCGATTAGCGTAAAAAAATAGAATTGCTTTCCTACATGAACTTCATTGTTTGTGAAATATTTCACAAGTTTGTTCGTGAGTAACACTTCATGAATTCAATATACATGAAATCATTTTATTTGTGTATGTCTATTTTGTGAAATATTTCACAAAATAATGTAGTAAAAATGCACTGCCTATACTAGCAGTGCATCTTTACTACGCTAACGCTTGTGCTAAATCTTCAATTAAATCTTCTCCGTCTTCAATACCGACAGAAATTCGAATTAATGTATCTGTAATTCCTAATTCTTTGCGACGATCTGCTGGGATTGATGCATGCGTCATTTGAGAGGGGATAGAAATTAAACTTTCTACTGCTCCTAAACTTTCAGCCAGCGTAAAGTATTGTAATTTCTCAAGCACTTTATTTAATGTTTCTTCGCTATCTACATCAAATGAGATAATAGCACCAAATCCATTTGCTTGTTCTGTTGCCAGTTCATGGTTTTGATGTGACTCAAGGCCTGGGTAATATACTTTATTTACTTTTGGGTGGTTATTTAAAAACTCAGCAATTGCACGTGAATTCGTTTCATGCTCTTCCATTCGAATTCCTAATGTTTTTAAACCACGAAGTAGTAAGAAACTATCTTGCGGGCCAAGAATGCCGCCTGTTGAGTTTTGTACAAAGTGAAGGTCTTCTGCTAATTGCGGGCTATTTACAACTACTAGACCTGCAACTACGTCACTATGACCTCCTAAATATTTCGTTGCACTATGAAGTACAATGTCTGCTCCTAAAGAAATCGGCGACTGCCAATATGGCGTCATGAATGTGTTATCAATAATTGTTAATAAATCTTTCTCTTTAGCAAGAGTAGATATTTTTTTAATATCAGTAATTTTTAGTAACGGATTCGTTGGTGTTTCTACATAAATCGCTTTCGTATTTGGACGAATCGCTTCTTCAACTTCCTCTAAGTTTGTTGTATCTACAAATGTATGCTCAATACCGAAACGGTTTAATACTTTCGTAATCACGCGGTACGTTCCGCCATACACATCATCTGTTAAAATAACGTGGTCACCTTTTGAGAACAACATAATCGTAGCTGTAATAGCCGCCATTCCTGAACCAAATGCGAAACCAGCATGGCCGTTTTCTAATACCGCAATCATTTCTTCTAAAGCTGCACGTGTTGGGTTGCCTGTACGTGAATATTCATATCCTTGATGCTTACCAACTGCTTCTTGTTTGTACGTACTCGTTTGATAAATCGGTACATTTACAGATCCAGTTGAAGGTTCTCCTATGCGAATACCATGAATTAACTTTGTCTTTGCTCTCATTTTTTATTCCCATCCTTTGTATATGTCTTTACTTAAATAGCGCTCACTACTATCAGGAAAAATCGTTACAATATTTGTACCTGGCGCCGCTTTCTCTGCTTCAAGTAAACTTGCATGAAATGCTGCTCCTGAAGAGCTCCCAACAAGAAGTCCTTCTTTTTGCGCTAATTCTTTCACTCGTAAAAATGCATTTCGATCAGAAATCGTATGAATTTCATCAAAATAAGATGTCTTCAAAAATGGCGGGATAAATTCCAGTCCAATTCCTTCGGTCTCATGTGAACCAGCCTTACCACCATTTAAAATAGATCCTTCTGGCTCTACGATAACTGTTTTAATATCTATATTTTTTTCTTTCAAGTAAGATGCAGTCCCCATAAACGTACCGCCAGTTCCTGCTCCAGCAACAAATATGTTAATCTCTCCATTCAATGCGTCCCACAGTTCAGGTCCTAATGTTTTAAAATATGCACGAGGATTCGCCTCATTTGCGAACTGACTTGGAGAGTATGAATTCGGTATTTCATTTACTAACTCTTTTGCTTTTGCAATTGCACCGGTCATTCCTTGCTCAGTCGGCGTATGCACAACCGTTGCGCCTAGTGCTTTCATTAATTCTTGTTTTTCAATGCTAAATTTCTCTGGTACACAAACGATAACGTGTAAATCATGTTGTAACGCTGCGAGTGCCAGTCCAATACCAGTATTTCCAGCTGTCGGTTCAATAATTGTTCCGCCCTCTGTAACAAGCCCTTTTTCTAGCGCATCTTCGATTAATTCTCTTCCTAATCGGTCCTTAACGCTTCCGCCTGGGTTATAAAATTCCAGCTTTGCAAATAAACGGACCCCTTCTGGAAGTGAAAAACGAGTAATTTCCACAATTGGTGTATGACCAATTAACTCATGAACTCCACGATATACATTCATCGTGTTCTCCCCCTTATTTGCCAATAAAGAAAAGGCAACTGTATGTATTTTCTTTATATGAGACAGTTGCCTTTTTGTTACATTACTTTAACTCTTCTAGTACTTTTACGATAAAGTTTGTAGAATGAAGAGCTGCTTGATCTAAAAATTGATCAAATGAAACATTTGATTCTTTACCAGCAATATCAGAAAGTGCACGAATGATAACAAACGGAACTTCATATTGGTGGCATACTTGTGCAACAGCTGCTGCTTCCATTTCTACTGCATAAAGGTTTTCAAATTTATCACGAATTGCTGCAACTCGGTTCGGATCACTCATAAATGAATCACCTGTTGCAATCATACCTTTTACAACTTGAATATTTTCTTCTGCCTGCATACATTTTTCAGCTAATGCAACTAATGCTTCATCAGCTTTAAATCCAGGCGGCATTCCTGGTACTTGCCCATACTCATAGTTAAATGCTGTTACATCTACATCATGGTGACGAACTTCTGTTGAAATAACGACATCCCCAACATTTAGAGAATGATGGAATCCACCAGCTGAACCAGTATTAATGACTTTTTCAGGCTTATATCTTTCTAATAAAATTGTCGTTGACATCGCTGCATTTACTTTACCAATACCAGACTTTAACAAGATTACTTCATGTCCTGCTAATTGTCCTTTCGTAAATTCACAACCCGCAACCGTTTCTGTTTCTGCTTGTTCTAATTTATCACGTAAAATACGTACTTCTTCTTCCATTGCTCCAATTACAGCAATTCTCAATCTAATCCCTCTTTCTATTGCTTAGTTGCCTCCATTACCCAAACGAAATGATTTAATCTCGTAAACGTTACATGGAAGCCATTGTTTTCAAAAATAGTCTGCATAATTGGAATACGTGTATAGTATTCTGTTTGCAAATCATTTGCTAACTCATGAAAACCTCTTTGTTTTGCTGCTTCAACAGTTTTATCATATGCATCTTGATCTGCAAATATCGTATCAGCAAACACTATTTTACCACCTTTGTTTAGCAATTGACTATACTTCGCAATCGCTACATTTTTTTCATCATCTGTTAAATGATGAAATGCATAGGTGCTTACTATGGTATCAATGGAATTCGGGACTTCAAACGAAAGAAAATCACCTTCTGTAATGGAAAACTCTTTTGGCAATTTCTCTTTTGCAATCATGCGCATTTCACGTGACGGTTCTATACCGTAAACTGTGCGGCCAGCAAGTAATAATTTATTTGTTAAATTACCTGTACCGACACCAAATTCTAATATGTTACCAAATGACTTGTTAACTACATCCTCTAGAATGTCCTCATAATGGGCGAAAACTTCTTTATATTGTATATCTTCGCCTTGTACAAATGAGTCGTACGTATGAGCCCACTCATCAAATAAACCATTAAATTCTGTACCCATAAAAATTCCCCTTTTTCTTATCGGTTTTATCAGTATGATATTCCCTCTTTCTAAAAATGTCAATTGAAATGTACATGGTATTTCCTTCTTTTCTTTGTTACACTATAGTTGATTACATAGGAGAGGGGCCGTCTTCATGTCATTTACCTTTGAAATGTTAGAAGATAAAGTAGAATTTTTTGAAGCGGGAGACTTAGCTTCTTTAGAACGAAAAATCAGTGAACAAATCGATAATAATAAAGCACTTATGCTTGAAGTTCATCACATCTCGCATCAAATGGTTATGGATCCTGAAAGTAAAAGACCATATTATAGCGCGGTTGTTCATTTTAAATTAAAGAAATTACGCTAACTAAAAAAGAGAAGCTCCTTAGGAGCTTCTCTTTTTTAGTTTAGAGTTTGAACAAGTACTGGTTTCCAGCCTTCATTGTCTACCCAATCAATATTTACATAATATCTTTTACCTGTTTGTTTATCTTGTACGTTACCGTAAGCTTTATTCTTACCGTTATTTCCGATTCGATGAATAATTAATTGCTCTACTGGAACGTCAATTGCAGCTGAAATCGCTTGATTCATCTCATTCCAATCTGCTGTACCTTTTTTAAACGTCATCGCAGGTGTTGCACCTTGCTCTGTGCCTACTGGCTTCCAAGAAGGTTTCGTATAAGCGTCAGTTGCCTTTGGCTGTGTTTTTTCAGCTGGTACTTTCTCGTTAGCTTTCGCTTCTTCTTCAGCTTTTTTCTGTTCTTCTTCAGCCTTTAGCTTCTCTTCTTCTTCTTTCTTCTTAGCCTCTGTTTTCTCTTGTTCATTCTTCTTCGTCTCTTCTTTGCCTTTAGCTTTCTCAGACTTATTCTCTTTCGTTGTTTGCTGAGCTACCTTTTTATCGCTAGAAGACGCTTGCTCTTTCGTGTCAGGAACAAACAATTGATATGCTACAATAGCTACTGCTACTAGTACAATAGCGATTGCAATATTTAAAACACCGTTTTGACGACGTTTTTGTTGTTTCTGTTGGAATCTAGATCCTCCTGCCATTCTTCAAACCTCCATGCAGTTTTTCATACTTGCTATTGTAACATTAAATCTAGAAAGGTTGAACATTTACAATAATATTTTCATGAAATGAAAACATTTTACTATAAATTGCAAGATTACTTTTCATTCTCTAATCGATAGATTGATTCTACGATAGATTTGAAAATAGGTGTAACTTTATTTACATCGCTATTCGTTTCTATATCCACGACAACTAAAGCATACCTTGGATTTTCATATGGAAAATAACCTGCAAACCATCGATTCTCTTTCGTTCCTTTTCCTGTTTGTGCTGTCCCAGATTTTCCAGCAACACTTAGTGGTAACGACTTGAATGCTGATCCTGTGCCTTTCTCCGCTATTACAACGCTCCTTAATAACTGTTGTAATGTTTTCACTGTTCCATATGAAAGCTGTTTTCCACCTAATGTATGGTCTTCAAATGTATAAAAATCCGTTCCATTTTTATACATTATTTTTTCAACAGCTTTCACTTCCATCTTTTCTCCCCCTCTAGCAATCGTCGCCATCATATTTGCAATCGCTAGAGGTGACATACGTACATCTTTCTGTCCAATTGCTGTTTGCGCTACCGCTTTTTTACTATTCTTATTTCCTTCACTCCCCCAAATCGTAACACTCTTCTCCTCTGGCATTTGCTCAAAATGCGTTGTATGAAATACAGAACCTCTCCATCCAACCTTCTCAGCGCCTCCTAAAGCCGCTACATAAGTTTCTAACACCATCTTATCCTTTTCTATTAACTCATTGCCTAACTCTGAAAATGTCCTGTTACAGCTTCTAGCAAAGCTCTCTTTAAAACTAAGTGTCCCCATCTTAACTTGTGGGTGATCTTCACCATATAAATCTTTATTACAATTAAATACGCGATTAAAAACATTTTCATTTTGATCAATCGCTGCCGCCGCAATTATTGTTTTAAAAACAGAACCGGGAAAATGTGGTGTTAACATTTGATTTTCAAGTGTAGTTTTATATAAACTCTCATCTTTCACCTGTACAGATGGTTTGCTAACCATTGCTAAAATTTCATTTTTCTTTACATCAAGTAGCACTACTCCTCCCTTCTTAATTTCACTTGCTTCAACTACTTCTTCTGCTTTTTTCTGTAACTCGTTATGTAAAGTAGTTTGAATCGTCACTGGATAAAACGGATTTCCAGGCGATGTATATTTCGCTTGTTTTCCAAAAATCGGTTCTCCTTGCCGATCCACTTGATACAATACTTTTGCCTCTCCATCGGTCAAAAGAAATTCATCAAATGATTGCTGCAATCCTGAAATGCCAATCGGTGTTTGTTTTGAAATTTTTCTAACTTCTCCGTATCGTTTTTGAAATTCTCGTTCATTCTCACCCACATCACCAATTAAATGATTCATCACGCTAGTTTGCCGCAAACGAACTTCAGCTGCTACAATGCCTAATACATTTAATTGATTCACCTTCTCCATCTGCTCTCGTCCCAAGCGAAGTGGTTCATTTCCTCTTTGCAGGATAAATGCACTTTTCTTATGTTTCATTTGACTTTCAATCTCTTGTCTCGACATACCAATGATATGCGCAATTTTCTCCAACATGTCATTTTTTAATTGTAGAAATGGAAAAACAATTAAAACAGGATACTTTTTCTCACCTATCTCCTTACCATTACGATCTATAAAATGGCCGCGTCCATCATCTACTGTAATGGATTGCGTCCGTTGTGTAACACTTTTTTCAATTAAGTTAATCTTACGATCCGTAAATGATTCCGTATCTATAATTTGTATTTGAATTAAACGACAAAGTAACATAAACATGACACATATAAAACAAATTAAAACAATTGTAATTCTCTGTTTTATTTTCATAAAAAAAACACCTCGTCTACTATAGTTTGGACGGAGTGTTTCATTTTTTATACAAATAAAGTGAAACTTTAAGCAGCCCGATCCCCACCTAACTTCTTTGCTTTCGCTGATTTTTGAGGTGGGGGGTCTTACTGCCCGTTAATGCGGGATAAAAAAATCACTCGCTTTTACACGAGTGATTTTTAATTATTTTACAGAGATAATCTCTACTTGCATTTCTCCACCTGGAGTTTGGATTGCTACCTTTTCGCCAATTTGCTTACCTAATAAGCTTTTTGCGATTGGAGAATCGTTAGAAATTCTTCCTTCAAATGGATCTGCTTCTGCGCTACCTACGATTGTGTAAGCTTCTTCATCTCCATCTGGTAGTTCTTTAAATGTTACTGTTTTACCTAATGTAACAACTGTAGATTCTTCACCGTTATCTGTGATGATAACTGCGTTACGAATCATGTTTTCTAATTGTGTAATACGTCCTTCTACGAACGCTTGCTCATCTTTCGCTGCATCATACTCAGAGTTCTCAGAAAGATCTCCGAAGCTACGTGCAATCTTAATGCGCTCTACAACTTCTTTACGTTTTACCGTTTTTAAATCCTCAAGTTCGTTCTCTAGCTTTTGCTTACCCTCTTGCGTCATAGGGTATGTTTTTTCTGTTGCCATATTTTCCACTCCTTTTATATACCAATCCCCCGAAAAAAAGAGGAGTTCCATATGAAAACTCCCCCGCTTATATGTAAAGCGGAGGTTTCTAGCACGCCTGTACTAGCGGAGTTGTCACATACAACCCCGTATTCCCAATTCTTCTTTATATAAAGAAGATATGTATGGAAAGTTGATATAAATATGCCCTCACCTATATATAGATGAGGTTGCATGTTTCATTGTATTCGATAGGAAGGGAAAAAATCCCTTCCTATCGTATATCTTTTACTATGCTATTACAAATTTACTTTTTGTTCAAGAATTGTTGCAATTTTTGTAACCATAATATCAATTGCAACGTGGTTTTGTCCACCTTCAGGGATAATAATATCCGCAAATTTCTTAGAAGGCTCAATAAATTGATTGTGCATTGGACGTACAACATTTACATATTGATCAATAACTGAATCCATCGTACGACCACGTTCTTTAATATCACGCTGCATGCGGCGTAAAATACGAAGGTCAGCATCTGTATCAACGAATAACTTAATGTCCATTAACTCACAAAGACGTGGGTCTTCTAAAATAAGAATTCCTTCTAAAATGATTACATCTTTCGGCTCAACTGGAATAATTTCATCTGAACGCGTATGCAATGTATAGTCATATACAGGTTTCTCTACTTGTTTATATGCAAGCAACTGCTGCAAATGTTCAATTAACAAATCATTATCAAACGCTAATGGATGATCATAATTTGTTTTTAAACGCTCTTCCATTGGTAAATGGCTTTGATCTTTGTAATAATAATCTTGCTCTAAGATTAAAATGGAATGACCTTTAAAATGGTCAAAAATCGCTTTCGTTACACTTGTCTTACCTGACCCTGAACCACCAGCAATTCCAATTACAACAGGCTTATTCGTCCCCATTCGACTATCACTCTTTCTTATTGAAGTATGCTTTTGCGCATCATATTATTCACATACACTGGTTGATCCACTTTGAATTTCACGATTTGCAACGGATGTCTCGCTGCATCTAATTCGTTTCCATCCTCATCCCAAATTTTCTCCACCGTTTGCGTAAAGTTTTCTATTTCTGGCCCAAAGAACTCCACTTCATGTCCTGGTTTGAAATGATTACGTTGCTCAATCGTTACGATGCCCGTTTCTTCATTATAATCTAACACTAAACCAGCGAAATCATACGTTGTTTTCTTACTATGATTTCCAAACATTTGCTCTTGATGTCCTGGAACCCCTTCAAAGAATGCAGGAGCTGTATCACGATTTGCACATTTATCAAGCTCATCTAACCATTCTTGTTTAAACTCAAAGTTATCAGGATCCGCACAATATGCATCAATTACTTTGCGGTATACTGTCGCTACAGTCGCTACGTAATGGATTGATTTCATACGTCCTTCAACTTTTAAGCTATCAATTCCAATTTCAATCATTTTCGGAATTGATAAAATTAAATTTAAGTCTTTTGGACTCATTGCAAAGTGAGCATCTTCTTCTTGGAATAGAGGAAGCTCTTTTGCATCTTTATGTTGTGATACTGTTTGAACTAAATCATAGTCCCAGCGACAAGATTGACAACAACCACCACGGTTAGAGTCACGCGCTGTCATATGGTTACTTAGCGTACATCTTCCTGAATATGCGATACACATTGCACCATGGACGAATGCTTCAATTTCAATATCCACTTTTTCTTTAATCTCTTTCATTTCTTCATAGCTTGCTTCACGAGCTAATACAAGACGATGTAAACCTTCTTCTTTCCAATACTGTGCTGCTTTCCAGTTGGATAGTGATTGCTGTGTGCTTAAATGCACCTCAACAGAAGGCGCTACACGTTTACAAGTCTCAATGATAAGCGGATCAGCAACGATAATTCCCGTTACGCCAGCTTTTTCAATCCCTTTTAAATATTCCTCTAGCCCGTCCATATTTTCATTATGTGCAAAGATATTTGTTGTTACATATATTTTTGCTCCATATTTCTTTGCAAATTCCACACCTTCTGCCATTTCTTCCAGTGTAAAGTTACCTGCATTCGAACGAAGACCAAATTCTTGTCCACCTAAATATACAGCATCTGCCCCGTAATGGATAGCTACTTTTAATTTTTCTAAGTTACCCGCAGGGATTAACAGTTCAGGTTTCTTCACAATAACGCGTTTGCCATCGATCACTCGTGAAATTTCTTGTACAGTCATTTCCTACACCCTCCTCGTTTAGTAAACCGTCTCTTTAAAGAAGAATCCTGTATCTAACGGACGATTCACCGGTTGCATTTCTTCTATCTCTTTATATAAGTCGTCTTTCACGTCGTAATACGCATCACGATCTTCTACACATAAATCAATTGCTTTACGATATTTCTTCGTTACCTCAATAATGTATGCAGAGCTTTTTAGTACACCATCAACTTTTAAGCTATCAATTTCAGCATCAATTAGCTCTTCTAACTCATCGATGAAACAAATATCATTTGGACTCATAATGTGAGTACCATTTTCATCTTCATAAATTGGATATTTATTGTTACGCTCTGGGTCATATAAGAACATATTCTCTTCATATTTTTTCTTTTCGATATCAAGATGACGTCCTTGATACTCAAAGTAGTTTCCTACTAACGAACGCTTCGATTGGAACATACAAGTCATACCGTGAATTTGCACTTCAAGTTCTACTTCAGCATTTTCTTTTAATTCAACAATTTCATCTAAGCTAAGCTCGCGAGCTAATACAGCACGTTTTGCTCCTCTTTGTCCCCAGTAGTTACAAGTAAACCAGTTTGTTGCTGTTGTTTCTGTATTCCAGTGCAATTGCATATTTGGCGCTACTTCGCGAACCGCCATTAATACTGCTGGATCTCCGAAAACAATTGCATCTACATGTACTTCGTTTAAAAATGCAACATAGTCTGTTAATTCTTCTACTTTATCGTTGTGGAACATAGCGTTCATTGCTACGTATACTTTTACACCATTTTCATGTGCAATCTTCACAGCTTGTTTCACATCTTCACGTGAAAATTCCCCTGCTAAACGTAAACCAAACTTTTGCTCACCGATCATTACCGCATCTGCTCCTGCTTTCGCAAGAGGTTCGATATCCGCCACTGCTTTTGGCGTTACTAACAATTCTGGTTTCTTCATACCTTGGTCACCCTTTCTTTTTACTAACAGCTACTCCATCACCAATTGGGAAAATCGTTGTATCATATCCTTCATGGTTCATAAGCCATTCATTGTACGTCTTAATACGACGGATTAAACCACGTGTACGTCTGTTTTCAATTTTCTCTTTCGTCGTTACAAGGCCATGGTACATAACATTATCTGAAATAATTACGCCACCAGGATTTAATAACGGTTCATATAAGTCAAAAAAGCGACGATATTGTCCTTTTGCTGCGTCAATAAAAATAACGTCAAATGTTCCATGTTCTTCTACTTGCTCGCCTGTTTCTAACGCATCACCGTAAATAACGGAAATACGCTCTTTAACTGGTGAACGTTCTATATATTCAAGTGCTTTTTCATATCGATCGCGATTGCGCTCAACTGTCACAATGCGAGAATTTGGAATAGCTTGCATCATACGAATACTAGAATAGCCAATTGCTGTACCTAGCTCTAAAATGCTCTTCGGTCCAATTAAACGTAAAAATTGCAACATAAATTCCATTCCAAGTCGATCCATAATTGGCACATGATTTTCTTTCGCATAGTCTTCCATTTCAAGAATTAATTTATCTTTCGGATCAATAAATGATAATAGGTACTCGTTAACTGCATCCTCCATAATGGTCCTCCTTATTTACATGGAGAAGTGCCTCTATGACGTCTTTTCACACATAGAATGCAATAAAAATACAAGCCAGCTTTACCCTTAGCTTGTACGTCCCGTTTTGATATTAAAAACGATTCTTCTGCCAGTTTTTAACCCGATATATTTTACCACAAAAAAGAGGGATGTGCGACCTTTTTCGCTATCCCTCCCCATTTCACTGTTTTTTCGTAATATATTTTTGCTTTAGTGCATTATGCTCTTCCAATGTTTTCGCATAGTACACTTCACCAGTTGGTGCAGCTAAGAAATAATAATAATCTGTTTGCGCAGGCTCTAGCGCTGCTTCCACTGAATGTTTACCAGAGTTTGCAATCGGGCCCACCGGCAATCCTTTCACAACGTACGTATTGTACGGTGAGTTTATCTTTAAATCTTCGTATAATACACGTTGTTTATGCTTTCCAAGTGCATATAATACCGTTGGATCCGTTTGAAGCGGCATACCTTTTGCTAAACGATTATAAAAGACACTAGAGATCTTTTGACGATCTGTAAAGCCTGTTGCCTCTTCTTCAATAAGTGAAGACAATGTTAAAAGCTGATGAACATCCCAGTTTTTCGCTTTCATTTTTGCTTCGTTTTGAACAATGATTGCATTCGTTTTCTCAAGCATTGGAATGACAATTTCTTCTAACGTCGTATCTTTTTTATAGAAAGAGTACGTCGCAGGATATAAATAACCTTCTAATGGATATTTAATATTGCTATCAAAGATTTTATCCGTTAACAGCTTGGGATACTTTTGCTGCATTTTTTGAATAAATGCTTTATCGTTTAATTGACGTACAACATCATCTTTATTCCACTTTAATTCGTTTGCAACCGTTTCTGCAATTTCAGTTACTTGTGCCCCTTCTTTTACCGTCACTTTATAAAGAGCTGGACGATGTACATTACCAGATGACATTTGCTCAATAACATCTTTTGCACTCATTGAAGGATTTAATAAATATGTACCCGCTTGTAAATTTTTAGATTTAGCCTTTGTATAAAAACTAAAAACTGTACCGTTTTTCACAGCACCTTTTCCTTCTAAAATCTCACCAATTTTACTAGTAGATGATCCCTTTGGAATTTCTACTTCAATCTCTTTTTTATTCCCGCTATCAACCGGTCCTAATGCGGATGAAATATACGCATAGACTGAACCACAAACTAAAAGCAGTGCAATTATCGAGAATAAAAAAATGCGTCTACGCTTCTTTTTCACTTGATTCTCTACCAAAACTCTTCCTCCTTATTCAATTGTAGGCCATATGTACATCTTTCTATACAACACGATAAAAAATCACAATACATTTACCTATCATTTTTGACAGATACTTTATTTTCTACAATCCGTCTCATTATACTACAAAGGATTACGCAGTTTCGACAAAAAATCTTTCATTTTACATATAAAAAAGGCGGACGATATACCGTCCACCTTTTCAGTACTTATTATTCAGCTTCTTGCTCATCAGCTAGAGTGTTGAACATTTCTTGTACCATTTCCCACTCTTCTTCAGATTCGATTGGAAGTAAAGTTCCGCCCTCTTCTTCATTTTGCTCATAAGCCATTGCATCATAAATTTGGTCTCCATCTTCGTCTACTTCACCGATTGGAGAGAAGACTACGTATGATTTTTTGCCAAATTTTTCAGCATCAAAAGTGAAAATAATTTCACATAAATGTTCGTTACCTTTTTCGTCTACAATTGTAATTTGATTTTCTTCCATTTTGGTCACCTCTTATTTACTATCTAAAAATCCTTGTAAGATTACGACTGCAGCCATCTTATCAATTACTTGCTTTCGCTTCTTACGGCTTACATCGGCCGAAATGAGTAGACGTTCCGCTGCCATCGTTGACAAACGCTCGTCCCACATTACAACGTCTAATTGTAACAGCTCTCGTAGGTTTTCTGCAAATTGTTGGCATGCTTCACCACGTGGGCCAATTGTACCATTCATATTTTTAGGTAAACCTACTACTATCTTGTCCACATCATACTGTTTTACTAACTCAGAAATGCGGTCAAAACCAAATTGACCTCGTTCTTCGTTAATCTTGATTGTTTCAAGCCCTTGCGCTGTCCAGCCCATTTCGTCACTAATTGCAACTCCGACTGTTTTTGTACCTACATCTAAACCTAATATCCGCATAAATTACTCCTCACGATGATGTTTCAAGTAAGACTTCACAAGCTCTTCAATTAATTCATCACGTTCAAGCTTGCGAATGATGCTTCGCGCATCTTTATGGCGAGGTATGTATGCTGGGTCTCCACTTAATAAATAACCGACGATTTGGTTAATCGGATTATAGCCTTTTTCTTGAAGTGCATCATACACAGTTAAAAGTACATCATTTACATGGACACTCTGTTTTTCATCTTGAATGCTAAACTTCATTGTTTTATCAAAACCGTCCATTTCAAGCACCTCACTTATATAGTAAGTATAGGGAGAAGAACTTCTCCTCTCCCTACCATTGTACACTACTATCTCTTTATTTTGAAACAGATTTAACGTACTCTTGTACAAACGCTAAAGCTTCCTCAACTTGCGCTGGGTTTTTACCGCCCGCTTGTGCCATATCAGGACGGCCACCACCGCCACCGCCACAACGAGAAGCTACTTCTTTCACAAGTTTACCAGCATGGTATCCTTGGCTAATTAAATCTTTCGTTACGCCAGCTAAGATGTTTACTTTATCATCATTTACAGACGCTAATACGACAACTGCAGATTGTAATTTATTTTTTAGGTCATCCATCATCGTACGTAAGTTGTTCATGTCTGCAACATTTACTTTTGCCGCTAATACGTTCACGCCATCAACTGTCATTACTGAATCAGTTAAGTTTCCAGCTTCAATATTGCTTAATTTTGCTGCAAGAGATTCGTTTTCTTTTTGAAGTTGTTTTACTTCAGCAAATAAACCATCTACTCTTGTTAAAATGTCTTTTGGATTTGTTTTCATTTTTCCAGCTGCTTCTTTTAATAAACCTACTTGATCGTTCATTAATTCATAAGCAGACTTACCAGTTACTGCTTCAATACGACGAGTTCCTGCACCAATACCAGACTCAGCAACGATTTTGAAAATACCGATAGAAGCTGTGTTATCAACGTGACAACCACCGCAAAGCTCTAAGCTATAGTCGCCAACTTGTACAACGCGTACAACATCACCGTATTTTTCACCGAATAATGCCATTGCGCCCATTTCTTTCGCTTCTTCGATTGCTTTTTGAGAAATCTCAACATCAATACTTTCCCAAATTTTCTCGTTTACGATACGCTCAATTTTTTCTAATTCGTCAGCTTGTACTTGACCAAAGTGAGAGAAGTCAAAGCGTAAACGCTCAGAAGTTACAAGAGAACCCGCTTGGTTAACGTGCGTTCCAAGTACGTCTTTTAACGCTTGGTGTAGTAAGTGAGTTGCTGTATGGTTCTTCACAACACTACTACGGTTTTTCGTATCGATAATAGCTTTTACAGCCGCATCTTTCGTTAATGTACCTTCTTCAACTACAACTTTGTGCAAGTTTTGGCCGTTTGGTGCTTTTTGTACGTCTTTTACAAGAACTTTCACACCATCAGCAAGAAGGTAACCACGGTCTGCAATTTGTCCGCCGCTCTCAGCATAGAATGGTGTTACATCAAGCATTAATTGTCCTTCTTCACCTACTTGCAAGCTGTCTGCGTATTCACCGTTTTTCACAAGTGCAACAACGTTACTTTCTGTTGCAACCGTACCGTAACCAACGAACTCGCTCGCTACTTTCACTTCTCCAAGGACACCGCCTTGAACTTGCATAGAATCAACGTCTTGACGAGCAGCACGTGCGCGCTCACGTTGTTTTTCCATTTCATTTTCAAAGCCTTCATGATCAACTGTCATACCAGCTTCTTCTGCATATTCTTCTGTTAATTCAATTGGGAAACCGTATGTGTCATATAGACGGAACGCATCTACTCCAGAAATAACAGTTGTTTTTTCTTCTTTCGCTTTTGCAATAACTTCAGCTAAAATTGCTTCACCATCATGAAGTGTTTCGTGGAAACGCTCTTCTTCATTTTTCACAACTTTTGCAATGAAATCTTTCTTTTCAAGTACTTCTGGATAGAAGTCTTTCATTACTTCTCCAACAACCGGTACTAATTCAAACATGAACGGACGGTTAATGTTTAATTTCTTAGAGTAACGAACAGCACGGCGTAATAAACGACGTAATACATAACCACGGCCTTCGTTAGATGGAAGAGCGCCGTCACCAACAGCGAATGTTACTGTACGGATATGGTCAGCGATTACTTTAAACGCCATATCTTTTTCTAAGTCACCATTACGATATTTCTCGCCAGAGATTGTTTCTGTTGCACCAATCATCGGCATGAATAAGTCCGTGTCAAAGTTTGTAGGTACATCTTGAACGATAGATGTCATACGCTCTAGACCCATCCCTGTATCGATGTTTTTCTTAGGAAGTGGTGTATATGAACCATCTGGATTATGGTTAAATTGAGAGAATACAAGGTTCCATACTTCTAAGTAACGCTCGTTTTCTCCTCCTGGATATAATTCTGGGTCACTAAAGTCATTACCGTAAGCTTCTCCGCGGTCATAGAAAATCTCTGTATTCGGTCCACTTGGTCCTTCACCGATGTCCCAGAAGTTTTCTTCTAAGCGGATGATACGCTCTTTTGGAACACCCATTTTCTCATTCCAAATTGTGAATGCTTCTTCATCTTCTGGATGGATTGTAACGGATAATAATTCTTTATCGAATCCGATCCATTTGTCGCTCGTTAAGAATTCCCAAGCCCAAGTAATTGCCTCTTCTTTGAAGTAATCGCCGATTGAGAAGTTCCCTAACATTTCAAAGAATGTATGGTGACGAGCTGTTTTCCCTACGTTTTCAATATCGTTTGTACGAATTGATTTTTGAGCATTTGTAATACGTGGATTTTGCGGGATTACACGTCCATCAAAATATTTTTTTAATGTTGCTACACCACTGTTAATCCATAAAAGAGATGGATCCTCATGTGGAACTAGTGATGCACTAGGTTCTACTGCATGTCCTTTTTCTTGGAAAAAGTCTAAAAACATTTGACGAATTTGTGCGCCTGTTAGTTGTTTCATTGTATTTTCCTCCTTAAATATAAAAAACTCCCGCCCCTATAAAAGGGACGAGAGTTAACTCGCGATACCACCCTAATTATGAATTGATTACTATATGAATCAATTCATCACCTCATGGTGCCGTAACGTGGCAAAACGGCAGTGATTAGCTGCTCTCAGGATTAGCTTTCTGTTACCCTTCATTTAAAGCTTCTTTCAGCCATATGGAAGCTTCTCTCTATAAATGGACTGTAACGTACTTGTTCCGTCATTGATTTAATGTATTATATGACTAAATATAATAGAATTCTCTTAAGTTTGTCAATGTAGATAATCATTTATATTATATCAATTACTTATTAATCATAGCTATTCTACTATTCATTCTTAACAGCCTTTTCATATATTATGCATGTATTACTAAATTGTACTACTCCCGCGTACTTTTCCGAATATTTCATTTTTGTTATAATTAAATTATTAATAATAAAGGAGCGATTATAGTGACAACCTTATTGAGCAAAGCTAAAAATATGTTAAAGACTGATGAAACAATATTGTTTTACGTAGCCTGTTCACTAGACATATTTATTTATCGTTCCGTCGCAAGGCCGGGATTGTTAATTTTAACGAACAAACGCCTCTTCTTTTATGGACCAGATGTAAGTAAGAACCCATTATTTGAAGAGTACGCTTTCGCGAAAATTTCTAATTTAAAAGAAAAACAGCGACTTTTCAGCAATCAAATTGTATTTATGTATGATAATGAATGGAAAAAAATAAAACATATTCAAACAAATGATGTAAGCTCTCTCGTTCAAAAAATAAACGAACAACTCTCTAAATAATGATAGCCCTCTACTCTTATAAGTAGAGGGCCTTCCTATTGCATATCTTCTTTTTTCCAAAGAGGCCTTACATGAACGATTACTGTACGAATAACCGCTAAAATAGGAACTGATATTAATAACCCTACAATTCCTCCCACTTCTCCCCCAACTAGTAGTGCAAGCATAATAATGACAGGATGCATGCGAAGGGACTTACCAACGATATAAGGGGATAAAATGTTACTTTCTACGAATTGCAAAATAGCAATCGCAATCCCCGCTTTAATGAGTAAACTTGTTGATACCGTTGCCGCAATCATTAATGTCGGAATCGCCCCTAAAATAGGGCCAAAGTACGGTATTATATCCGTCACCCCAATAATAATACCGAGTAACAATGGATATTTCATACCGATAAACCAAAAGGAAAGAGCAGATACGCCCCCTAATACTAAACAAACAAATAACTGTCCTCGAATATAACTTCCAAGTGATTTATCAATTTCTTTCGCCAGCATTTGCCCCGTACTACGCCACTTACTCGGAACTAGTTTCCAAAAAATATGATAAAACTCGCCGTAATCTTTTAATATGTAAAATACAATGAACGGAATTAAGAAAATAATGAGTAACGAATCCAGTACACCGCGAGCTGTGCTCATCACTTTATTTAAAAGTGCTTGTATCTTCGTCTCTACTCCAACAAAAATTTGTTTCACCTTTTCATGAATAAATGACGGGAAGTTCGCTGTTTGTTCTGTAACACCATCCATCCAAGAATCATACATTTTTGTAAACTGCGGGAATTGTTCATTGATTTCTTGTAATTGCTTAATCACAACCGGCGTTCCTTTATAAATTCCATAACCAATTCCGCCAAAGAAAAGGATGTAAATGAGCAAAATAGCGAGTGTGCGCGGCATCCCTTCTTTATGAATTTTTTCAATTAAAGGATGCAATAAATACGCAATAAAACACGCGATAAGAAACGGTGTAATGGCCACTTTACATACAAAAATAATCGGTGCCCATAGCGGCTTAATTTTTAAAAAGACGAGCAAACAAAGAAAGACAAGTAACAATAATCCTAAACGGTATATCCAAATGATTTTAAGATTCTTCACACGAAAAACCTCCTCCACCTTTATTGTGAAAATAAATAGGGTAGGTTATGTGCAAAAGTTTTAAAATCTTTTTGTGCAGACCATACTGTTTTGTAAAGACGCACATATATATACATAACAAGGACAACCACCCCTGAGAACGCAGCGTGAAACAATTTAATCAGGAGGGCTCATAATGGTTTTATTTATGCTCGTATTATCAGCACTTTTTATGATTCTTGAATGGATTTGTATCGGGTTTGGTATTTGGAAAGGTTTCTTTATTCGTTCCTCACGAAAAGAAAGAGCGAAGCATTTATTTCATTACGGAATGCTTGGCGTTGGATGTTACGGCCTATCTTATCTCTTCTCTGAAATTGGACTTTTATATTTGCATACAAATGCATAAAAAAACTCCCTTGTTGATGAAGGGAGTTTTTTACGCTTATAAATAAGATTTAATCATCTTACGTGCTTTTTTCATATTGCGTTTTGAAAAGACATCTTGTTTGCGAGCATATTGATATGCTGCCGCTCCAACACCTAATGCGATTAATGAATTGCGTAGATTCAAAGTAAATCCCCCTTTTCGTTATCCGATCGTTCTTTCATTCTCATCAAATAAATCATCAAGAGAACTTAACGAACCATCTTCTTCTACTTGATGCGTATGGATTTTCCCCTTTGAAACCGATAATTCGATATAACAATTCCAGCAATAAAATTGGTTGACACCTATTTTCCCAATGTCTTTTCCTTTGCAATTTGGACAAATAAACATATGGCGTTCATCTCCTTACAGTCTCCCGGATTCTATTCGCCATTATTTCCAAACTGCATTCATTTATACATTGCTGGAGCCTTTCAACGTTATACGTTTGAAAGTTTCACTATATAATTTCACCTTTTTACATGAAATCATACGGTGAAATGTTTTCCACGTCCATTTCTTCGCCATTCACTGTTACCATCTGTACTTCTCCTTGCGATTCCTGCAAGCGATTAGCTAAAGTCGTTTGACGCATTGCATCATCAAGGCGATTTACACCAGACTGGAAAGCGGCTTCCTCCCCGCAAATAATAAGGAACTTCTTACTTCTTGTAATACCAGTATAAATTAAATTACGACGTAACATACGATTATAACTTTTTACTATCGGCATAATCACAATCGGAAACTCACTGCCTTGCGATTTATGAATCGAACAGCAATAGGCATGTGTAATTTGATTTAAATCTGGTTTTGTATATGTTACCTCAATTCCATCAAATGAAACGATAATCATATCTTGTTGCTCAACGTTCTCTTTCGCATAAAACACCGAAACAATTTCGCCGATATCACCATTAAACACTTGGCTCTCCGGCTGATTAACAAGTTGCAAGACTTTATCGCCTCTTCGGTATACAACATCACCGTAAGCAATTTCTTTACTCTTTTCCCTTTTCGGATTAAACACTTCTTGCAACGCTTCGTTTAATACATTAATACCGGCCGGTCCACGATACATCGGGGCCAATACTTGTACATCTCTTGCGCTAAATCCTTTTGTCTTAGCATTTTCACAAACCTTTTTAACAACCTCAACAATTTGAGCTCCTGTACAGCCGATAAATGAACGATCTTTTTGATTTTGCGCTAAATCTGGAGGGAGTGTTCCATTTTTTATCGCATGGGCAAGTTGAATAACTGATGAGCCTTCCGCCTGACGATAAATTTCAGTAAGCTTTACTGTTGGAACTGCACCTGCATTCAATAAATCTTTCAGCACTTGTCCAGGTCCTACAGATGGCAATTGATCTTCATCTCCTACAACGATAACTTGAATGTTCGTGGGCAATGACTTAAATAGCTGATTTGCAAGCCAAATATCAACCATTGAGAATTCATCAATAATGAGTAATTTCCCTTGTACCGGATCCGTTTCATTACGCTGGAAAGACCCTTCTGGCGTCCAGCCAAGTAAACGGTGAATTGTACAAGCTGGAAGACCTGTTGATTCACTCATTCGCTTCGCTGCTCTTCCTGTTGGGGCCGTTAATAATATCGGAAATGGATTATCATCACTGTATTCATTCGGATTTAACGATAGCCCGTGAAGTGACGCATACATTTCAACAATTCCTTTAATAACTGTTGTTTTTCCTGTTCCTGGTCCACCTGTCAATAACATCATCGGTTTATGAAGTGCCGTTTGAATTGCTTCTTGCTGAAGTGGTGCATACTGTACGCTCAGTTGTTCTTCAATTTCACCTAACGTCTTTAACACTTCTGCTTCAGGGAATGAAGGTGTTTCCTCCTGATTCATGAGCCTGCGAATAGACTTTACAACACCTTTTTCAGAGTAGAATAACGATGCCAAATACACTCGTTCTTCTTCAATAATAACTTTCCCTTCACTTTGCATCATTTCAATACAACCTATAATGTCTTCCTCCGTCACTCTTCCTTCTTGATTATTTAAAAGTGACATCGTTTCTCTTACAAGTTGATCTTTTCTCATATAAACGTGACCAAGTTGTAATGATACATTCTCTAACGTATAAAAACATCCCGCACGTACACGATCATCATGATTACCCGATATCCCTAACGCACGTCCTATATCATCCGCTCTTCCAAATCCAATTCCATCCACTTCTTCAATAAGCTGATATGGATTATTACGAATCACTTCTAATGTCATCTCTTTATATTGTTGGTAAATCTTAATAGAAAGCTTCGTTCCAAAACCGTAACCATTTAAAAAACTCATTACTTTCTCTAATCCTTGATGTTCAACAATTGTCTCATATATTTCTTGCGCTTTTTGCTTGTTTACAACACCATTTAAAGCCTCAGGATCATCCATAATTTTAGAAATAGCATGTTCCCCTAGATGGTCCACAATTTTTTCAGCTGTACGCTTTCCTATCCCTTTAAATAAATCACTCGCTAAATATTGCACCATACCTGCTTTTGTTTGCGGCAATTCTTTCTTAAACGTTTCAACTAAATATTGTTTCCCATACTTCGGATGGTCTTTAAAATGCCCTGTCAACGTAAACACTTCATCTTCATGCATGCGGGGAAAATGACCGTTTATCATCACTTTTTTTTCGTCGTACGTTTCATTCGTTTCAATGACTTTCATACTGACAACGGAATAGAGGTTTTCTTCGTTGTGGAAAATGGTATGAAGAACTTGCGCTTTTATAAACTTTTTCTCTTCCTCAAACAAATCCATTGCATGTTGATTTCCCATCTTTCCTCTCCTTTCCGGTTTCGCTTCACTTTAATGAGCAGTACATCCCCCACCTATTTAGATGAGGGATAACTACCCATTAAACTACATTTTTCTTATTCAGCTTCTTGCTCTAATAAACGAACACCATTACCCGCTAAAAAGTGATCTGGCTGAATTTCAGTTGCTTTCTTAAATAAAGCGAGAGCCTTCTCATTTTTTTCCTCAAATACGTAGGCAACACCTAAATTATAATACGCATCTGCATGCTCTTCATCCATTTCTAATACCTTTTCAAAATAAGGTTTCGCCTCTTGAATATGTTCTAGTCGCGCAAAGCAAAGTCCACACTGGAACAAAGCTTCTACATCGTTTTCATCTAATTCTGTTGCTCTTTGTAAAAACGGCAGTGCAAGACGATCATTTCCAAGTTGCACATGTGTAATACCTAACATAAACGTTACATCAGCTGATTGTAATCCAGCTTGCATCGCTTGTTCAAATACAGCTTTAGCCTCTGCAAATTGCTCTTGACCGTAATATACGTTTCCTAATCCATAATAAGCAGCCGCAGATTTATCATCTAACTCTAATGCACGTTTATAAAATAAAATTGCTCTCTCACTATCACCTAGTACATCTAATAAGTTTGCAAAATTAATATATCCAAGCGCATCTTTCGGATTTTCTTCGATTGCTTCTGTGAAATTTTTAGCAGCTTCTTCCCAGTTTCCTTCTTGCATATATTGAATACCTGTTTCAAGTTTGTTTGACATGTCCTTCACCTCTACAACAAATTATAACAAAGAATGTATTTTCCAAGCGAACGAAAATTCGCCTTATGTAAAAGAAACCTCTAACCGCGAATCGGTAGAGGCTTCTCGTTTTATCCTAAATAATCCAATTTCTTACCGCTACGGTACACTTCATCAATTGTAGCACCGCCTAAACACTCATCTCCATCATAGAAAACAACTGCTTGTCCTGGTGTAATTGCACGAATTGGCTCGTCACAAAGAATACGAACTGTATTTTCATCAACGATTTGAACCGTTACTTTATTATCTTCTTGACGATAACGGAATTTCGCTGTGCACTTAAATTCTTTCTCTTTCGCTTTATTACTTACCCAGCCAACATTTGTAGCAATAACTTCGTCGCCATATAGAAGTTCGTTATGGAATCCTTGATCAACATATAAAATGTTTTCTTTCAAGTTTTTCCCAACAGCAAACCACGGATCACCGTTACCACCAATACCAAGGCCATGACGTTGTCCAATTGTGTAGTACATTAAACCGTCATGCTTCCCTTTCACTTCGCCAGATAACGTTTGCATCACACCTGGTTGTGCTGGTAAATAGTTACTTAAGAAATCTTTAAAGTTACGCTCACCAATGAAGCAAATACCAGTACTATCTTTCTTCGCCGCTGTCGCTAAACCAGCTTCTTTCGCCATTTCACGAATTTGTGGTTTCTTCAGTTCACCAAGCGGGAACATTGTTTTTGATAATTGCTCTTGGCTTAATTGATTTAGGAAATACGTTTGATCTTTATTGTCATCAACGCCGCGAAGCATTTTATATTCGCCGTCCATATAAGCAACGCGTGCATAATGACCTGTTGCTACATAATCAGCACCGAGCGCAATGGCATGCTCTAAAAATGCTTTAAATTTAATTTCTTTATTACACATTACATCTGGGTTTGGTGTACGACCAGCTCGGTATTCATCTAAGAAGTACGTAAATACTTTATCCCAGTATTGTTTTTCAAAGTTTACTGCATAATACGGAATACCAATTTGGTTACACACTTCAATTACATCATTGTAATCTTCTGTTGCTGTGCAAACACCATTCTCATCTGTATCATCCCAGTTTTTCATAAAAATTCCGATTACATCATAACCTTGCTCTTTTAATAAAAGAGCCGCTACAGATGAATCGACGCCACCGGACATCCCAATGACAACGCGTGTTTCGTGAGGTAGTTTGTTCATCATGTCACCTCCCATGCTAATTTTGTGTTAATCGCTTCACGATTTTCACTGTTTCGTACGCCGCTTTCTCAACTTGCTCTTTCGTATTTCCAAGTCCGAAACTAAAACGTACGGATGAACGTATTTGATCGGAGTCTTTTCCGAACATCGCCACTAATACATGTGATGGATCAATCGAACCAGCTGTACAAGCCGAACCACTTGATACTGCAATGCCAGCTAAGTCTAAGTTCACAAGAAACGGTTCAATGTTCATTCCTGTAAAACTAATATTAAGCACATGTGGTAATCGATATTCTAAGTTTCCGTTTACCTCGAAAGTAATGTCTTCATTTTTGAAGACAGATACCATTATATCTTTAAACTCTTCATATTGGGCATTTTTTTGCTCACGAGTTTTTTCAGCTAGCAAAATTGCATGTTGCAACCCAACGATGCTCGGCACATTTTCAGTACCAGCACGGCGTTTTCTTTCTTGCTCCCCACCTATTAATAACGGTTCAAATTTCACGTTTGCACCAGCATATAGGAACCCGACACCTTTTGGTCCGTTAATTTTATGAGCCGAAATTGATAATAAATCAACACCAAACTCTTTCACATCAATTTCTACTAAACCGTAAGCTTGTACCGCATCTGTATGGAAATAAGCTTGATGATCTTTTAGCAACTTACCTATTTCCGCAATTGGTTGCATCGTCCCAACTTCATTATTCCCAAACATAATAGATACAAGAATTGTCTCTTCTATTAATGCTTTTTGTATGTCAGAAACTTGAACGCGTCCTGTTTCATCAACAGGTAAATATGTCACTTCAAATCCTTCACGTTCTAACAATTCACACGTATGCAAAATTGCATGATGTTCAATTTGCGTCGTTATAATATGGTTACCTTTATGACGATTCGCACGTGCTACACCGATAAGCGCTAAATTATCCGCTTCCGTACCACCACTCGTAAATATAATTTCATTCGGATTCGCATGAATGCTACGTGCACATGCGCGTCTCGCCTCATCTACTGCATGGCGCGTTTGACGTCCATAAAAGTGAATACTAGACGGATTTCCGAATGTTTCTGTCATATATGGAATCATCTTTTCGACCACTTCCGGGTGAGTCGGAGATGTCGCAGCATGATCTAAATAAATGCGTTCCATTAAATCTCCTTCTTTCCAAATCGTTTCACAAGGAATTAAATGTAAAACATATAGCCCCCGTGATTTTCTTCCTCATAACGTACTAAATCTTCTAACGTTGTACTATCTAACACTTCTTGCACCGCATCACGAACACGCATCCATAATTGGCGTTGTGCTGGTTCTTCTTCTTCTATCATTTCTACAACACTAATCGGACCCTCTAATACACGGATTACATCCCCAGCTGTAATGTTAGCTGGCTGATCTGATAATACATACCCGCCATATGCTCCGCGTGTACTCTTTACTAGACGCGCGTTACGAAGTGGTGAGATTAATTGCTCTAAGTAATGTTCCGATAAATCGTGTGCCTGCGCAATTGATTTTAAGGAAATTGGACCTTCACCAAACTTTTTTGCAAGATCGATCATAATTGTTAAGCCGTAACGGCCTTTCGTTGAAATCTTCATCTATTTTGCACCTCTTTTCAAATTTTCACTTCTATTGGTTATATCTTATTTATAAAAGAACACAATTTAAAATCCTATGAAATTATAGCATAATATAGTATTATAAGAAATTTCAACTTGTGTATCAAAATGATAACATAAAATCACATTGAAAAACTCGGAAATTATTACAATTGAAAGAAAAATGAAAATATTCATATTCATTTTTCCCACAAAACAGCATCCTATTTCAAATTCCACTAAAAAAAATGATACGATAGAAAGAGATTATACATTAAGGGAGACGGTAAAAATGAAACAACCACTCGCACATCGAATGCGCCCTACAAATATTCAAGAAATTATCGGACAACAACATTTAGTTGGTGAAGGAAAAATTTTATGGCGAATGGTCCAAGCAAATCATTTTCAATCTATGATTTTATATGGCCCTCCAGGCACTGGAAAAACATCCATCGCGAGCGCAATTGCAGGAAGTACCGGAACCCCTTTTCGCCTATTAAACGCTGTTACTCACAATAAAAAAGATATGGAAGTTGTCGTACAAGAGGCAAAGATGCATCGACACCTCGTTTTAATTTTAGATGAAGTACTTGTATAACGTTATCTGGTAGTAAATAATAAATCCAATAAAAATATGCATTAAATCCTTATAATAGAAGGGTTTATTTTTTTATCCACGAATATATGTAATGGATAAAAAATAAACATTGATTACGAATAATATTTGTTCATATAGGGGGAGATACGTGAAGTGCAGTTTGAACATGATTATACATTTGTAGTGAAAGAATATGATAAGTTTCATTATATTAATGGAAGGGTAATACAAGAGAGAGTGGTTGGTATAGGAATAAAGGAAAAAGAAACAAATAGATTATACCCCTCTCCTTTAACACACTATATACGGACATATTATCGTGGAGCATCTAAATCTTTGAGTTCACAAAGAAATGCTGCATATGAACTAATAAAGTTTTTAAACTATATTAGCAATCAGGTCAAGAATGAAAGAACAGAATTTGTTACTTTGAAAGAGAAAGGTTTATTCGGCTTAAGACTAGTCCATGGATCACAATATATATCCTATTTATCACTCAAAGCAAGAAGCGAAGAATTATCTTCCGATTATGTATATAGGATAGAAGGCTATTTAATTAAATTCTATCAATGGTTATCGACTAATCAAATTATTCAAGAAAAGATTAATATAGAGAGAGGCTCTCCTTTTAATAATTTAGAATTAGGTACAATTTATCCTGGCCGAGACGAAAGAGTATCAGACAAACTAGTGGACTTTGGTGAAAACAGATACGAACTGGTTCAAAAATTTATTAGAATCGCTCAGGATATCGCACCTGATATAGCGCTTGGGGTTTGTTTCCAGGTTTATGGAGGTTTACGAACAGGAGAAATTGTAAATCTAACTAAAGAGGCAATCGAATCACCATACTATTGGGATGATACAAATTTAGGGGAACGTAAATTCATTTTAAAAGTAAGAGAAAGGCATTTAGAGTTATTTAAAAATAAAATAAACCACCAACATGAAGGCGTAAAACGTCCTCGTAATCAAGCTTTGTTAATTAATCCACTTCTTTCTCAAGTTTACAAAGAACATAAACAACTCTTAAAAAGACTGAATAATCAAATGAATATAAAAAATCAAAATGCATTATTCATTGCAAAAAGGACAGGAGAACCAATGTCAGGAAAAACTTATAAAGAGTTATTTAATAAAGTAAAAAAAGGGTTCTTAAAAAGTATAAGTGATGAAGGGCGAATGGATGATTATTTATTTCTCACTGATAAAAAATGGTCTACTCATATTGGGCGAGGCATTTTCACCAACCTTCTTCTTCAAGTTGGCGCTACTATTCCTGAGGTTGTAATTGCTAGAGGAGATAAGTACGCAAGTTCCATAATGAGTTATGTAGAAGAAAAGAATGCCCTGCACATAACACAAGAAGCAATTGATAATATACGAATAGCGGCCGAAACGAAGAATGCAGATATTAATAAAAAGAATATAGATAATTTTAATTTTTGGGAAGTGAAAAAATGAAGCCAAACCCTATTTCTATTGAAGAAGCTGTTCAACATCTTGAAGAGTACCAAAAAGAAATCAAAGAATTACAATGTTATAAAGGTCAATTTAAAACGCTCGGTACTATTGAGAAAGAAAATCCAAAATTAATTGAACTTACTGGAATTAGTGTTATTAAACGTTTAGAGAAAGAAGGTATAGTCTCTCAGAAGAAGTTCAAAGGAAATTCGTTATATTCTCTATATTCATTAGCTAAATATAAGTTATCATTAAAACTGTTAAAGAAATATTTTTATACAACTCCAGAAGCTTTCTTAAAATTAGCTGACAAGGAAAAGGATATCCATATCTATCCATATACGCTTGAGCAACACTTTCACTACTTACACAAAAATGGTTATATAAACCTCATATTGCTTGATCATAAAATAAATTCCAATAAACTTTTTATTCCTAAACAAGATATTACAAGATTTAAAAAGGAATATATCTCAATAGTACATGCTGCTCAAGAAGCCGGTGTTCTGTTGGTAAGCTTTAAACAATACTGGCTGAAAACATACCCCAAAGAGATTGTTCGATTCTATCAAAAGAATTTTCATTATATGTACCTTAATAAAAAAGATTGGCAGTCATTTCTAACAGAAAAAAGAAAGGTTGGATACATAGCAAAAGAACAAGTTGCCAAAACACTTGGTATTACCGCAGACAGTGTTGAAAAAGTAGTAAAAGAGTACAATATTGTAACTGTAAAAAGGGAAGGGTCTCCGATTACCTATATAAAAAAAGAAGATGTCCAATTTCTCATCGATAAACAAAATGAATTGTGGGGAAAAGTGCGAAACGAGTACCTTACTACCAACGAAACAATCAGAGCACTTAATATTTCTAGGAGCACATTAACACAAATAGTTTTTAAAAATAAAATACATTCAATCTTTATCCCTCCCCTTATATGCACAAATCGAGATGGTATTAATTTTCGCACTCGTCGAGCTTTAATATTTTTAAAAACAGATGTATTATCCCTCAATGAACGCAGACAACGAGAGAAAGGCATTGAAAACATCATATATAATTCCGAATCAACCACCTATGATGTACTACAATCAGCATTACGAGAGGCTAGTATTAATTTCAGCGATAAAGGAAAAGCAACTGCAACATATTGGTTTTCATATGTAAAACGAAAATCATCAAAAAGTAAAGCATCTAGCGTCACAATGAAAAAAGAAATACGCATGCTCTTTAACACCTCAATATTATTAAGTAAATTAACAGATTTAAAGGAAATTTTCATTTATACAGATAATGAATTAAATTTGGCAGTATTCAATTCAAACATAAACAAAACTGTACAGACCGAAATGTATAAATTTTTAAGACAACTATTTGAAACAAGAGAGATTGCGGGTTTACCTACTAATTATGAATTCAGTAAACTCCATAATATTTATAAGGAACCCAAAAATACACAAAGAGAAAAAAACATTTATTCACTCGAAGAATATATTAGCTTACTAGATTATACAAAAGATATTATAAAACATAAAAAAAGAGCAATAGAAGATATTCGATTGCAAATCCAAAAAGAACTACATTTACACAGGGATTCTTCCTGGTTATATGTATTACTGCATTTGAACAATGCATGGCGACATTATGATGTAACCTCTTTTCCCAGAATAAACTTACAACATACACAACTTGGAAATATGGAAGTAATGGAGGCATTAGAGTGGCTAGAAAGGAATAGTTTAAGTGACGACGATGTTATAAATATTGTTAATCAAGTAAAAGCTATGTCGTTCGTACATTCAAAAACAAAGAAAAAACGTCATTTCTTTTGTTCATATGAACTTATGGCTGCCTTTGCGCATTCTACTGTATTATGTGAACTTCGCTGTCAAATCTTTCAACCTTTATCAGAAGTTCTAATTAATTTTAATAATAGCAAAAGAGTTTTTACTGCAAGACAAAAAAATGGTTTCTTCGAAAGTCATAACGATAATTTTATCTTTAAATCTAAACAAATGAATCGCACATTGATTAGCTACGTTTATAGTGTGATTAAAAAGACGACCAAACGCAATCCTTTAGAAATCACCAAATTCATACGGGGTCACAGTAACGAAGAAACAACGAACATTTATATTGATATACCTCAAGAACAAATGGATTTCATAACAAAACAATTATTTGATCTCGGTCACTTTGGCTATGCATATGATGCTTTAAGTGAATTGATATTACAAGAATCTATTGATAACAGAGAAGAGCGAACTCAAACTTCTCTAGCACTAAAAGAAGTATTTGGTGATGTACATCATATTGAACAAGTAGCTCGCTATTTAAATAGATTAAGTGAAGAACAACAAATTGTTTACAAAGTTATCAAAGGACTTTCAATTGAAGAAAGAAAAGATATATACGAGTCCATAAGGCTAGGACAACAACCCTCGAAAAAGGAATATTTCCAATGTATTTATCCAATCTGTAAATTTCCAAATCGAGATTGCGAAAAATGCCAGTTTGCGGTTCCAAATTTTTATGCATTGTCACAATTAGAAGAAGAATTCCAATTAAATTTCAGCAATTTTAAAGAACTATTTAATACAACAACTAAACAAGGTGAAAAAATCCGTCTTTCTAATACCCTATATAATTACCTATATTTAATAGAAGCTGCTGTAAAAAAATTTGGAAAGGACGTAGTATCTTCTTTCTTTGAGAATGGATTAGAAGAGTTAAAAAAAGATTTACGATCAATTCCTAATATTAAAGAGTATGTAACTATTCAACGTTAAGGTAGGCGATAAGCATGTCTGTAATGGAAGACAAAGCAATTGAAGAAACCTTTGAAGAATTCAATGATTTCCAGTTCTATGTAGATAATATGATTCAACAAGCAATTGAAATTTTAGAAGAGCAAAAGTCAAAAGGATTACTGATTGAAGGTACTTTTGAAAATGATGAGTGGCGCTTTATATGCGACACTCGTCATTCGAGCGTTTACTTTAATTTTTCAACTATGAGAGAAAGAATGACATTTTGGAATGTAGATTCTACTCTTATCGTTCAAGCTTTAAAATGTTGGATTGTTACTTTAATTCCCTATCGTTCCTTAGAATCCCTTAATAAATACCATAAATATGTTGAGAACTTTCTTACGCTATCTCATGCATGTAGTGAAGATTTATTAGAACAAACTAACAATCACCTTCTTTATGAATGCGATGATAGAGCACGATGGAACCTATGTATTCCTACTCTCAATTTCATTGATTTTTATGAAGAAATTGACGTTAAGCAAACTTATAAAAAAATGCTTGTAGACATAAAAAAAGATATTGATATTCAAAAGGTTGGCGGAATGGTTCGAAAACTCCCTCCATCAAACGATGTATTAACATTTTCATGGGTAATTGAAAGTTTCTTTAAAGAAATATCCAAAGAAGAACAACAGTTTTTAAGATACTATCCAATTTACTTGTGGTGGACACTAAGCAACTTGATTCCTATGCGTCCGGCAGAATTTTGTGATATAGATAGAAGTGCACTAAGTACAGAAAATGATAGACACTATATACGATTGCCTCGCTTAAAACAAAAGGCAAACCATCATAAAATTCAAATCATCGATAAAATCTCTATACCCAAAAAGTTGTATCAGGAAATAGAAAATTACATCATAATGACAAATGCTTTCGGCCCATCAAAAACGTTAATTTCAGATGCATCCACTGGGCTAAAAAGAAAACTTAACCAGCCTGAATATTTCAAAAATAGGTTCAGATATGATCATCTTAAATTTCTTTTAAATGACTTTTATGACCAAATTATAGAAAATGCGTACCAAGTAGAATATACTCATAGAATTCGTCTTGGAGATACACGGCATTTCGCTTTTTTAAATTTAATGCGACAGGGCTATCATCCAGTGGAAATTGCTCGTTTAGGCGGTCATACTTCTGTTCAATCACAATATCATTATCAACAGCATATGGAATACTGGGTAGACATTGAAATCCTTCAATTAATGCAAAAATTTAAATTCCAACAACAAATAAATAAAGACAATTCTTCCACTCCTAATTCATATTATAACTGCTTAGATGATGATTTTGTGCGAGAAAAAGTACTGAAAATTAATGATACAGGCTTTGAAATGGAGCTTGAAACAGGTTATTGTACAGACCCAAATGTATTTTGCCAAGTAGATAAATGCTATTTTTGTGATTATTGGAAAATTGGTCATGAAGAATTTTTGTCAAAAAAAGAACAAATAGAACATGAGCTGCAACAGTGTAAAAATGAAGTAAGTGCACTTATAAAGACATTGAACAATTTATATAGCATAGCTTTAAATGAATCTTTTGAAGATGATTTTTCAGAATTCAACCAAGAATTTAATAGAAATTTACTCGTTACTAAAAATCAATTAGATACAAGTGTGCATAAAATGTTGAATTTTTCATCCAAATTAGCAAATACGATGAAGGGAACGAAGTAAAAAATGACACAAAGGCGAGGCAGACCTAAAAAAACATTTCCTTCAGAGCTCATACAAGATATCATCTACCGTTATACTAAAGAAAGAAAAGTTACTGGAAAAATAGCGTATATGGATGTATACCGCTATTCCAAAGAGTTGTTTGAAAATGGTGAGATTGAACACAACATCGGCGAATTTTTTTGGCGCAAAGGTGAAGGGCGTGACACAATTGACAAAACAAATCAAGTCATGCAACACCACATTCCTAATGAGATTCAAGAAGATGAATCAATTATTAACACAAACGATATCGTAAATAAATTTTTCACAGGAAAAAGCTCCGATAAAAATAAAATAATTGGAGCTTTAGGAATGAATGAATTAAAGCTCCAACAATATATTAAAAAATGCAAGAAGCTAGAGAAAGAATTACTTAAAACGAAATTTGCTTTAGTACAAGCAACAGAACAAAATAAAGACCTTAAAGATAGTGTAGAATCCTATCAAGACACTTTATTCCAATGGATGGAATTCAGTATGAACAAAGATATTCCATTAGCAAATTTATTAACAGTAGGTAAAACAAGAACACCCATCGCTGAAGAATTGTTAAAAAGTATACTATCAGATAACCCTGTTGAGATTTTTAGTAAAATGAATGAGCTCAATAAAAATACTTCATTACGCGAAGTAAAACAAAGTGAAATATTGCCTCTAAATCCTCCAACACAACAAGAAGGAAGCGTTTTAGACGATTTTGATTTCTAAATAGATCTCCCCACCTATTCATAAATTGGTGGGGAGATCTGTTTTTATTATTAATTTTGTTTTTTTAAATCAGTCAGTCTCTGATAAATACGACCGAACTGCTTCTCTTCTCCAGCCACTTTTGGTTCATAATATATAGTATTTTTCAATTCATTAGGCAAATACTCTTGTTTCACCCATCCATTTGGATAATTGTGAGGATATAAGTATCCTTGACCATGCCCTAGCTTTTCTGCACCTTGATAATGGGAATCTTTTAGATGTGCAGGTATGTCACCTGTACGTCCTTTTTTCACATCGTCAATTGCTTTGTCCAAAGCTTTATATGCTGAATTGGATTTAGGAGATAAACACAATTCAATTGTTACAACGGATAAAGGTATTCTTCCCTCAGGTAACCCTATTCGCTCCACTGATTCTATTGCAGGTAAAACCCTTGCACAGAGTTCGGGATTGGCTAACCCAATATCTTCATACGCCATAACAAGTAATCTCCTGCAAATAGAAACTAAGTCTCCACCTTCTAATAATCTTGCCAAATAATGAAGGGCTGCATTTACATCACTACCTCTGACACTTTTTTGAAAGCTGGATAGTAAATTATAAAAAATATCCCCTTTTTTATCATGAGAGAACCCTTTATTTTGGATACATTGTTTCACGGTATCTTCTGTCACAATAATTTTGTTATTTTCACCTTTTTCAGAACCGAATGCAATATCTTCTAATAAGTTGAGTGCAGAACGCGCATCCCCTGTTGTTTGAGCAATTAATGTTAATAGCTCATCGGATATAGTAATATTCATTTTCCCTAAACCGTTTCCTTGATCCTCTAACGCCCTTCTTAACAGTTTTAGAATAGAAGAAGAAGACAAAGATTTTAATTGCTTTACTTGTCCAATTCTTGATAAAATCGCACCTCTCACACTATGGTAAGGATTTTCTGTTGTTGCCCCAATTAGAGTAAATACTCCCTCCTCTAATGCCTTAAGCAGTGAATCTTGCTGTGTACGATTTAACAAATGAATCTCATCTATAAAACAAATTGCATTACGAGTTAATCTTGCTTCTTCTATAACGGCTTCTATTTCTTTTTTTCCAGCACTAATGGCATTCAGGGCATAAAATTCTTTCTTTGCTGTATTTGCAATTGCAAAAGCAAGAGACGTTTTCCCTGTACCTGGCGGTCCATAGAAAAGAAGGGATGGGATATGTCCATTTTGAAGCATACGATATAAGGCTGTTTTGGGGCCTATTACATCATCTTGTCCAACTACTTCATCGATTGTTCGCGGTCTCATTCTATGTGATAAAGGTTCATTGTAAAACATTATATATATCTCCCCTTCAGTTTAAAGCACACTATTAAATAGATTATGTCTTTAATAAACTTACCATAAAGTAGGATGAGTGAAAAATTTATTAAATTCTTGTTTAAATTACTCTGTCAATTGAAAGGAATTTCCCCTTTGTATTTTCCACATCATTATTAGAGACTTTAATATAAAAACAATATAAAAATACACAATTTAGAATTTTAGGGACATATTAAAATAACAAAAGACCTCCAATAAATTCATTTCACATAATTAAGATGCTACTTTGTAAAATTAAAGACAAGTGTATGTACCTTATTACTGAAAAAGTAGAAGTTTGTCTTTAATGTCTGACATTAAATGAAAATTTAGTACATCACTTATATAAAAGTGGTGTACTTTTTGTTTATTAGACCGTCTAAAAGACCTCATTTATTAAAACAACCTTAAAAAGGGAACACTTTACAACAATAAAAAGTTTCAGTAAAACAAGAAGATATAATCAGTTCGGTTTAGAGGGAAATCTTTGAAGGAATACACAGTAAAAGAAGTGTCTGAACTTTATAGATGTTTAGCACTATTATTACTAATGTAACAAATACAATAAAACAGAGAGGATTAATTACCTCTCTGTCTTTACTCCTGTGCGACCTTCAAAACATCAATTAATTCTACGAGCTCAAGGAATACTTCAATCCCCTCGTTCAGTTCTTGATTGTCTTCGCCACCAACTAGATTCAGAGCCATTTCTTTACGACTCAATATACTCTTGGGTTTGTTATAGTCATAATCAGTTTTATAAAAGTACATAGGATCGTCTATTTTAAAGAAATCACTTAGCTTCTTTATATGCTCTTCTATGTTACCCTTGCCGTTCAACATATCATAAAAAGCATTTTCGCCAATTCCAGCTCTTTCCATTACCCATGAATTCTTTAACTCTCTAGATTCAATGAATACTCTTATATTTTCACCTGCAATTTTATTAATATTACTCATTCAATTAGTCCTCCGGTATACATTATTAACCTTTATATCACTTATCGTTTTGAAGCTTTTTTAGCTCTAATTTATGTTTCTTTATGGAATATAATAATTATAATTGTAGTTCACTATTTTTTATATAGGATGGTATACTGATTTCTTACTGAAATAGAAAATCCTAATGAAATTGAACAAAAACAACTAAGAAAGAAAAGAATAGAAGAACTCCTGCAAATAATTGAGAAAGAGAAAACTCTTAAGAGTCTATTGCTCTTTCTTCATAGGGGGTATAAGCCCTATTTAATCGCATACCCCACTTCTTTCTATTTTTTTATTTTATGGAGGCACTTATGAACATCATAGAAAAACAAGGAATTATTAAAACTTGGTTTAATGAATTCCTTACTCAACACAATTTCAATATATTAGAAGAACTTATAACTACACATTTTACCTTTCATTCTATAAATAATGGTATAAAAAAATCTAATATTGTGAATAGGGAAGAATTTGAAGAATCCATGGCGTTTTACTTGCATATGATTCACCCTAATAGATGGGTTATCAATAATCTAATTGAAAAGGAAGATTGTATATTTGTTGAATATACTGGATACTTAACTTATACAGACGAATTTATAACATTCACCCCAGAAAATCGAAATAAAAAAGAAACTGGAATTATGAAATTTCATTTTATGGATGGTAAAATAGAAAAATTATATTGGGAAGTAAATTCAGTAGTTTAATAATGAGCTGAAAATTGGGATTCCTGAATATGAAGTAGTGAAATTCTTACTACCAAAGGTCGTGTCCATTTCTGATACGGTTGACGTTACCGTTCTTAAAGTGTAATAAACAAATTATATAATCCATTTTATTTATTATCATTATATAATAGTGATATTATAATTAAACAAACGAGGTGATTGTGTGTTAACTAAGGTGCTTAAAAGCAATAATGAAACAGATAGAAAGTTTCAATCCATCTTGAATGAACTCATCCCCAAAGCAAATGAGTTCTATACTTTGTCTGGCCATCCCGCTTTCGCTAATGATTATAAGATGGTCGTACCATTTAATTTAGTTAATTTTAAAAATGCAGCGCTAGTTGGTACTGCATTTGATTACTTGGCTAGATTGATGATCGCTAGAATCGTTAAAAGCAACCAAAAAGAATTTCTAAATAATTTAAAAGCAACAGATGGTTATGAGGTAATGGAACGATTTTATAAGGAAGATGCATTAATCCCCTTAGATAAGTTGCAGATTGTTTATGAAAAAGGTATGAGCTTGTTTGAATTGTATATTGCTGGAGAAGAAGATATTAACAAGATGATTCCAGTAGCATGCTTCTTTGCTAAATTAGAAAATGTTTATCGAAGTGGGCGCAAACTTGCTAATGAGGAAAAGAAACGTTTCTTTTCTAAACAGCCTGAAGATGTAATAAGAGAATTAGCAGATATGTGCTCGGTATTCCAAGATAAATTCCTTATACCTAAAGTTATATCCTCAGAAAGTGAAGTGATATATAATCCTAATTGCGGTGTAGCTTCTCTTATGGTTAACGGAGCTGATGCAGACATAATCATTGATGGGGTGTTATATGATTTTAAAACCACCAAAAAGTCAGGTTATGCATGGGATGAAGTTGCGCAATTAATTGGATATTATTGTTTAAATAACATATCGTCACGGTTTGCAGAAATAGGTATGCCTTTTCCTTATAAGGATTTAAACATAAAGAAAGTAGCTTTCTATAAGGCGAGATATGGAGAAGTAGAATATTATGATATATCACAGGTAGAAAGGGAGAAGGTAGAAAAAATAACAGAAGATCTAATCTGGCATTTTAAAGATAACCCTAGCCTAAAAATGAAAATGAATATTGACTTTTTCTGGAATTTTGAAGACTACTCTATGTACATTTAATATGATTTGATTAAACATATAAGCTATATAAAAAGGTACTACTAGGGTGCCCTTTTATTAAATACATAAGATCACATTATTAGTAGCATTTGAAAAAATTCACTTCTTATCTCTTTTCAGATAAGAAGTGAATTTTTTGTTTTTGGGGCGACTTGATTTGTAAACGTCAAATATTTCCCACATACTATTTGTAAATAACCCACGCGATAATCTCCTTACATACTACATGTGAAGTTTTTTATGAAAAGACACCCATTAAAGAAAGAATGGGAAACTTATATTCAAGACTATAAAAACAATGGATTATCCAAAGTTGCATGGTGTCAAAAACAGAACCTACCGGTTCATCAACTATATTACTGCTTGAATAAATCATCACATGAAACTGAAAATCAAAATAAAAATGTGCGTGTGAATTGGATTTGAATCAAACTTTATTTCAAACGGTGTTTATCTTTTTCTTAATTCCATAAAATGGAGTCTTAACTTTTGTTCAACTATAATATCCATTGTTATACCACAAATATCCGCTAATTCTTGAATACTATCTTTATTGAATAAAAATTTATTTCTTAATTTATTTACAGAAAATCCATGTTTCTTAATGTTGTTATTTAGTTCTTCCCTAAACTCATTATTATTATGAACAATATTATTTCTAATTGCTATCCATGAGCATAGTTTTTCATAGTTAGGTGTTCCTATCAACACATTCTGTACTGACGGATTTAAACATTTATCCATATATTTCAAGTACTTCACAGAACCTTTATCACGACTACAAACTTGTTTTATATCTTGTAAATTCTGATCACTTTCCATTAATTTTTTACAAATTGAGTGTAATGTAGATTCAAACAAACTTAAAAGTTGTACAATCATTCCTGAAGAAAATGCATTAATTTCTATATCCCTATCTCTATAATACAGATTTTGTCTTTCTAAATACCTGGATAATACAATTTCATAATCAGCAAAATCTTCTTCAGTTTCACATTCTTCTTTTCTTTTCTGTATCTTCTCACCGATTTCTCTATATCTTTCTTCAAAAGCTTGAATATCCTTATTTATTGTTTCAAACAATTTTCGGGTTGATCGTAATAGTCCTAATGATTCTTCATAATAGGAGTACATATCAATGTATAATTCATTGATTGTATTTTCACCTATAAGCCTTTCATAGGATACATCCGACCTTAAAAATTGATATGAAAAATAAAACCTATGTGTAGGTAATTCTTCAATTTCTTCAATCTGTACCTTAGTATCTCCCATATTAATCCTCTCCTTTAAATAACATAACCTTACCATATATTACCTAATAAAAATAGTTCAAAACATCTTTATTTATACTAACAGCCGAACGCAAATCAAATTCTTAGAGGATACGGAATTGCTTTTAATTGTACTTTATTTCAAACTAACGCGAGAAATCCCTTGTTTCAATGTAAGTTTTCATCTTTTACATTATATTTAAAAAGCAGCTATGGAATTGAGCATTATCGCTTTATCTGCTTTATTTAATTATTTTATGATATATATATGAAAAGAAATTTTTGGTAAAATAATGATATGTTTTTTAGTATCTTATAAATGTTTTAGGGGGAATAGCAGTTGAGAGAAATGTTTCAAGGTTTCATAAGATATACTGAGAAAGAATATAAAGAATTATGGGATGACGCTTTATTTGTTGTAGATACAAATGTATTAATAAACTTTTACAAATATACAACAAAAGATACATATAAAATGTTTTTTGATATTCTTAAAGATTTAAAGAATAAACAAAAATTATATATCCCTCACCAAGTTGCCTTAGAATATTTCCATAACTATGAAAAAAATATGTTCTTACAGCATGAGGGCTATAAAAAATTAGCAAGTAAGTTAGTAAGCTTAAAGGATACTGCAAATACTAGCATAAGGTCTATTGAAAGTGAGTATCCTTTCATAAAAGTTGATGATTTTAGATTTCTTGTTAAGGAATTAGAGGAAGCTAATAAAAAAGTACAGGAACAGCTAGATATAGAGCTTAAGGCTTTACCAGATGTTAAAGAAATTCAGGAGAATATTTTAGACTTGTTAGATGGTATTGTTGGTCAACCTTATGCCCAAAGAAAGATTCATGAGATTGAAATAGACGGGGAAATAAGATACACACATGAGGTTCCTCCAGGTTGGGCAGATAAAAATGACCCAGATAAACAAGGATTTAGGAATTATGGTGCTATGAGGTATCAAAAAAAATATGGTGATTTGATTATGTGGCATCAGATGATAGATAAAGCAAAAAATTCTTCTAAACCAATTATTTTTATAACTGAGGAAAAGAAAGACGATTGGTGGGAGAAAGATAAAAAAGCTTTTAAGAAACCACAACCTCAATTAGTACAAGAATTTCTTGAGAAAACAAGTCAGAAATTCAACATGTTTAGAATTGAAAAGTTTGTAGAAAATGCAAAACTCTATTTAAATGCAGCTGTGTCTGAGGAACAAATAGAAAAGCTCACTACTCAAGTTGAAAACATTAGGAAATCAGAGGAAAAAGAGTATTCTAGTAAGTTTAGATTTAATAAAGCCTTTGATGAGGAGAATGTTGATAATATCACAAGCTTGAAAAAGAGTTTGGATGTTAACAAATTGATGGGGTTTTTAACAGCAGAAGAAAAGGAGCAGTTTAGAGCATCAGTTGGTCAAGCATTTACTGGTAACTTAAGCCCTGACAAATATAATGAGGCTATTTCATGGGCTATACACAAAAGTATTAACCAGTTAGAAGATAGTTTTAAAGAACTATTAGGTAAACTCGGTTTAAAGAATCATGATAAAGTTCAGTCTTATTTGGCAACCTTTAATTCTCTTCCCACAAATACAGTAGAAAAAGGTTTGCTACTTTTAAAGTATATTGTGGAAATTGAGAAAGTATTATGGGAGATTGAACTTACGGAAGAAGGCTTCCCTTTCTAATAAAACTCACTATAAAAGGATGAAACTATACTTGTAAATTTATATTCTATCCATGATCCTAATATATGTAGTATAACAAGAAGCATAAGATGGCCGTTTTGGTCAACTTATGCTTCTTTTAGTTTAAGGCCAATTTATGCTTCATTTTCCCTCGAATAATCAACTAAATCTTCTCGAAAACATGTGATTGTACAGAGATAATTAAGTTGCTTAATTTACAATAAAGTCGTTTAAAACATCATAAACTTAAGATAGATAGAGCATATTTTATTCTGCTCTCCTATCCTTTTTAATTTACTATCCATATAATGTCTGACATTAAATAAAAACTTAGTGTTGTTAGGATATTGAAGAAATATATTGATTTTTAATAAAATACTAACGTTACATATCTTAAACTATTACTATTATTTATAAACTAGTTTTCACTTTTTTCATTAAGTTTCGGATTAATCAATCCTTCTTTATTATGTCTATAAAAAGTGAATTTTGGTTTAATAAATTCAGGAGGTGTATTATCCACAACAAAAATCTGAAAATCTTTCGCTAATGACAGTAACAGTTTGTATATCGCCTCATAACTTTCGGGGTCTAAATTGTCAACTTTCTTCGCATCTTTATTTGTACCTAAATTATTACTGATACTATCCAACATAAGAAATCCGGGATGTTTATTGTCATTATTTACAAGCTTATTTTCCAATATACTTCCTATATACGCTAATTGTATACATAATAATAGGCCCCCGCTCTCATGTTTAAAGACCTCTACATCTTGATAATGTGGCATAAAAGTTAGAAAATCAATATAATCCGTGCTCTCATCCACATGATAATGGAATTTTTTAAGCAAATTAATATATTTTTGATTTAAATCCTTTAAGATTCTATCTTTATATTCAATTTCCACTTCAATATTAGATTTTTTCCCTTCGAGAATTTCCAAGTCTTTATCTAGTTCAGTAATATCTCTGTCTTTTTCATCAATTTTCTTATATACTCTTTCCAATTCTTTATAAAAGCTTAACTGATTTCTATGTTCCAATATCACCTTATTTAGAGCTTCGATTTCTTCCAAAAGAGGTACATTGATATTTTGCGAATAGCTACTTTTTACACCCTTAAAGTAATTCACTTTTTTATTAAATTCTACTACTTGCTTTTCAACAGTAGATAGTTGTTCATCAATACGTTTTATTATTTCATTTGCAGTATTTTCTTTGGATTCAACTTCTTTAATTAAAGCACTAATATCTTGAGAATGAATTTCTTCTACCCCATCGCATTGAACGTGAGAATTACACAGAGGACAGACTTTTTCATGATTTGAAATTTCTAATTTATATAATACTTCTTGTGTTGCACAATATGATTCTTTTTCTTTTTTATATCGTTCTAACAAAATCGTATGACTACTTTTCGAAAATAAAAGTTCTTTCTTTCTTTGAATTAATTGAGATTTTTCATCCTCTAACGTCATCAACTGTTCATTTATTTCTCCATATGTATCACTAACTTCTTTTTGTTTTTCTTTGGAAGTTAATAATTCTTTTTTCTGCTCAACTACCTTATTTACGATATTTTCAATTTCTTCAATCTTCTCTGTTACTTCTACTCTCAATGTGGCATCTCTTTCTTGAAGATATTGTAATAATCCACCACGTTCTCGTTTTTTTCGTTCAATTTCATTTATTTTTTTTGCAATCTGTTCATTTATCTTTACTATGTCAGCATCTAAAAAATTAAATAACAATTCGAACGTTGGAGAGTTTTTATATCGCACATCTTTATCATTGTTTTCCAAAAAGTTTGGTGTTCCTATATGCTCTTGTCTCATAAAAACAAATCGCATAACATCTCTTATAGAGAATTTTTCTACTGTTTTATCATTGGAACGAGGCTTATTTTTAACTCGATTGATCATCGGAATATTCAATAATTCAAATAAAAATTCTGTTAAATCTTTTACTAATACTACTTTTGGAATATAGTTATCTAAATCACTAATATTAGAATAATATATTTCCATTTTCGTATGATTAGATTTTAAGTTTCTTTTCAAAGTTAATACTTGTTCGTCTATATATATTTCTAAAAATACACTCTCACAGTATTGTCCCAATTCTTTTTGCACACTAAAATCGAACTTACTTGATTTACCTAAACAATAATCTATTAATTTTAATACTAATGATTTCCCCGATGTTGCTTCTCCAGAAATAACATTTAATCCTTTATCAAAAGTTAAAGTTCTACAATATTCAGGTCCATCTAACATTAATTTACTGACAAATAATTTTTTTCCAGCCATTAAAAATCACCCATTAAAGTTTTTTCATTCTTTTTTGTATACGGAATCGTCTTCGCTTCTCTTGTTTTTTGCTGCAACAATTCGAAATATTCCTTCTCTAAACCATTTACAAAATCAATACCTTTTTTAGTAATTTTCACATAAACATCTGACTTCTCCGAAGCGGCAATTCCACATAGTCCGTACTTTCTAAATTTATTAATATACTTTTCACTTTAGATTCGTATCTTTGAAATTGTGTTTTGATTTTTTTCTCAGATCCTGGATTACTTAAGTGTTTAAAAATTATTTCATAATCTTTTGATGAAACAATTACATAATAAAAAAGTAATTCAGACACTCGTATTCCTTTTCTCTTAGATTTAAATTCATTTAACACACATAACATATTAGCTGTCTCTAAATGAACATTATTAAAAAGCAATCTTATTGATAGTGGTAAAACATTTGTATTCGTCATAGTGATCACCCTATCTCTCTCTTATATCCCCACCAAATATCCATCTCAGGGTTATTAGCAAGAACATGAATAAAGCCTTTATTCTCAAACTCCATAGGTCTATTTTCTCCTAATACACCTTCTATCCGTCCATAATTCATCTCATTTAAGATTGTATGCATTTCATCCACAAAACTTTGGCTATCTTCATGATCTTTGAAGGACTTTTTATAAGTCTCCTTATGCCTCATTCGACATAAATTTAGCATAGAGCCAATGATTTTCTGATCAAAACCATCGTATTCTGTTAGTTCACGAATATACTTCTCTGCAAACAAAAAATATTCTTGACTTAAATCTCTTGTATCCTCATCAATATTTTCAACTAATAATTTTTGGTGAAATAAATCATCATTAAGGGTTTCTTTTTCCTCTTTAGAAGGAAGTTCTGTTGGTATTATGATTTTTTTTTTGGGTGACGAGGGTTGAGTTCCTTTTGAAATTTCCCGAAGAAATTCTCTAATACTTTCAACATGTCCATTTTCAGAAGAATCATACGAGATTACTCTAATCCTATAATTGTCATTCAATTCTTGAACCTCTGCTTCAGAAGGATTATCTAATAATACATAATGTTTTCCTTGATAAAATTTTTGGTAGTGGTCAAGTAACCCTTTAAAATATTCATCATTTAATGAGAACCCTAAGAAGAGCATTGTATACTGACCACAAAACAGGGAAAATAAAGTTTTAAATTTCTCATTGCTATATAATTCATCATATTGTTTTTCTGTTAATACAATAGAACCTGTCTCATCAACATTTCCATGAATATGCCAAATTCGCTTATCCTTCTCTAAATTTGTTATTTCATGAGAGCTTAATGTAGTATCTTTTAAAGAGTGAACTTTAAATCTTTTTGGTTGTAGATGTTCAAATAATAAGTTGTCATAGTTAGTTGTTAAGAAAACAGGAAAATCTAACGATGCCAAATCGCTATAATTATGTAAAGAATCGTTATCTACCTCAACAAATTCTTCTTCAATTATTTGTTTTACACATTCTTGAATATCCCTCTCTGATAAGTTCCCACGTTTACTGATCAATTTTAAAGCAAAATCATATTCATATTCATCTATATACTCTTGAATAAATTCATAATATTTTTCATTAACGGTTTTTTTCATTAAAAGCTCAATTAACTTTCCCCATGAAGGTAGCTCAAACGGTAAAGATAATCCCGCTCCTATTAAGGGTACAATTTTTTGTTGCTGATATAACTTATTTAATTCGGCAATATCAAAATTCATTCTCTCTTCACTCCAGTTAAATGTCCTTTATATTTGATATTACCAAATATTCCTCACACAATGTACAAGAATCATACATTTTTATACATTGTTTTACAAAATATCTTCTGCATCACCCGAACTAGAAATTTTCCAATGAAGAGAATTTTAGCAAACGAGTACTAACCTCCATCCAAATACACTCTAAATTCCGTTTCTTTTGATACCTTACTCCTTAGTCTGTATTACAAAAAAAGCTCCTCATTTGTGTATTGACAACATAATCATTCAGATATCCCTAATGTCCATTTTTCTACTTTAGTACACAAAAAATGTAGTCTAATTTTATCGAGCTATAATTTTATCCGTCAAATTTTGGATAAAAACCATACAATCCTTTAAAATCAACGTTTAATAATTTCATCCAATCATAATAAGTTATACAAAAATCCACCGTCTAGATAAAGCAAAACAGGATTTTCTATTACCTCATTTAGAAAGTGGACTCCTTACCTTAATTGGTGCGACGACGAGTAATCCGTTCCATGCTATTAATTCTGCTATTCGAAGTCGGTGTCAAATCTTCGAATTACACGCATTAACAGAAAATGATCTTTTAATTGGCTTAAAACGAGCACTTGAAGATAAAGAAAAAGGTCTTGGGGAATATGATGTAACTGTTACGCCTGAAGCATTACATCACTTCGCAAATGCATCAGGCGGAGATATGCGTTCCGCTTATAATGCACTGGAACTCGCTGTTTTATCTAGCTTTACAACTGATGACAAAGCTGCGGAAATTACGCTGGAAATCGCGGAAGAATGCTTACAAAAAAAGAGCTTCGTTCACGATAAAGGCGGAGATGCTCATTATGACGTATTATCAGCATTTCAAAAATCAGTGCGCGGAAGTGATGTAAACGCAGCACTTCACTATTTAGCACGTCTTATTGAAGCCGGTGACCTGCAAAGCATTGGTAGACGTCTTCTTATTATGGCATATGAAGATATTGGACTTGCTAGCCCGCAAGCTGGACCGCGTACACTAGCCGCTATAGAATCAGCTGAACGAGTTGGATTCCCAGAGGCACGCATACCACTTGCAAATGCCGTTATTGAGCTTTGCCTATCACCAAAATCAAACTCAGCTTATAAAGCACTTGATGCTGCCTTACACGATTTAAGGAACGGTCAAACAGGCGACATCCCAATTCATTTAAAAGATAGTCATTACAAAGGCGCAGAGGCACTTGGAAGAGGCATTGGCTACTTATATCCACACGACCATCCAAATGGTTGGGTACAGCAACAATACTTACCTGATAAAATAAAAAACAAACAATATTATAAACCGAAAATGACAGGGAAATTTGAACAAGCACTTTCTACTGTATATGAAAAATTACAAAGTTCGAATAAAACGAAAAATAAAGGGTAACATAAGCGAAAACGTCACCATTATGGAGGCTTCGCTTATGAAAACACGTCAAGATGCATGGACAAAAGAAGACGATCTCCTTTTAGCAGAAACTGTTTTACGACATATTCGCAGCGGCAGTACACAAATAAAAGCATTCGATGAAGTCGGCGATGCTTTAAACCGCACTTCCGCAGCTTGCGGTTTTAGATGGAATGCTGAAGTAAGGCCGAATTATGAAGATGCGGTGCAGCTTGCGAAAAAACAACGTAAAGAATTAAAGCGTTCTGAAGCTAAAATAGAAAAAGATCAGTTCACAAAAACGAAACAACTCGTAATCGACGCTGAGTTTTCAGAAGATATTGTACCAAGTAAACAAGAACTTACAATGCAAAATGTCATCTCGTTTTTGCAAAACTTGGAGCACAATAATCCTTCACTCGCAAAGTTACAAACTGAAAATGAAGTATTACAAACTCAGCTCACTTCCTTGCAAAAAACGAATGATGAGCTCGAAACTAAATTAGCTGTACTCACAAAAAAACAACAAGCAATCGAAGAAGATTATGCAATGCTCGTTAGAATTATGGATCGTGCTCGAAAACTCGTTTCAGTTGAAGAACAAGAAGAGCAGATCGCTCCCATTTTCAAGACAGATCAAAATGGAAATTTAGATATTATTTATTCTGCAGAGAATTAAAAAAGGATGTTACCTAGCCCAATTTTCCGGCTAAGTGACATCCTTTTTTTGTCTCTTCGGTGGATAGCATATTGGTAAATGAAATTATATCGACGATTTTTCGAATATATCTATCGTAACTTACAATATATCAACGATTTTTTAATTATATCGACTATTCGACAAGGAATATCGATTTACCGACAAATATTTACAAAATAAGTAAACCTGCTATACAAAGCCCCCCCCGAATCAACTGGATATTTTTTACTTAAATGTTACTATAAACATATACGATTGAAAGGAGCTGATTGCCATTTCATTAGTAGCCTTCAAAATAACACTCGGTATTCTCGTTCTAACGTTAGGTCTTTTTACCATTCACAGTTTAAAAAAGACCTCAGGTTATAAATCAGACAAATATGATTATTACTTACTGGCCTTGCTTACATTTGAACTAGTAGCAATGCAAATACCCCTATTTCTTTAGCACATCTAAAAAAGCATATATCCGAAATGGATATATGCTTTCATTTTATTCTTGCCCTACACGTTTCATTTCTACATTTTTAATGCGTTCACGTACAACGTGACTTGCCATAATTAAGCCTGCCACAGATGGTACGAATGCATTTGATGAAGGTGGTAATTTCGCTTTACGAATTTTTGCATTTTCGTCTGGTACAATTTCTTTACGTACCTCTTCACGAATTACGATTGGGTTTTCGTCAGAGAAGACAACTTTTACACCTTTTTTAATACCCTCTTTACGAAGCTTCGTACGAATGACTTTCGCAATTGGATCTGTATGTGTTTTAGAGATGTCCGCAATACGGAAACGAGTTGGGTCCATTTTATTTGCTGCACCCATACTTGAGATAATTTTAATTTTACGACGTAAACATTGTTTAATTAAATGGATTTTGAACGTAATCGTATCAGATGCATCCACTACAAAGTCTAAACCGTGTTTAAAGAACTCTTCATATGTTTCATCTGTATAAAACATTTCTAGTCCAATTACTTCACACTCTGGGTTAATGTCTGCAATACGCTCTTTCATTAATTCTACTTTTGAACGTCCTACAGTAGATACTAAAGCGTGAATTTGACGGTTCACGTTTGTAATATCTACAACATCTTTATCTACTAATACGAGACGCCCAACTCCAGAACGTGCTAACGCTTCAGCTGCAAAAGAACCTACGCCGCCAATTCCTAAAATACCGACTGTACTATTTTTTAATATTTCAAGTCCTTCTTTACCGAAGGCTAATTCATTACGTGAAAATTGATGTAACATTCAGCTCTACACTCCTATTACAAAAATGGTCTACCATGTATTCTAGCGTTTTTCCGACTATTTGTATAGAAAAAGTTATAGAATTCCTAAAAATACATATTTCGAAAATAAAAACATAGTGTAAACCGGGATTTTGTTTCTTCCTAAATACACGTTTAAAAAGGAGGATTCAGAGAGCCGAACAGATCGAGGCGCTGAAGCCAGGAGGAGCGCAGTGTAGCGTTACTACTCGAGCACCGGACTAGCATACGTAACGACGAGATGCGACAGTTATCTGAACCGGACTTTTTAAACTTCCTTCCAATACACGTTTAAAAAGGAGGATTCAGAGGGCCGAGCAGATCGAGGCACTGAAGCCAGGAGGAGCGCAGTGTAGCGTTACTACTCGAGCACCGGACTGGCGAAGCAACGACGAGATGCGACAGTTATCTGAACCGGACTTTTTAAACTTCCTTCCAATACACGTTTAAAAAGGAGGATTCAGAGGGCCGAGCAGATCGAGACACGTATGCTAGGAGGAGCGCAGTGTAGCGTTACTACTCGAGCACCGGACTGGCGAAGCAACGACGAGATGCGACAGTTATCTGAACCGGACTTTTTAAACTTCCTTCCAATACACGTTTA